>CACIFV010000028.1 GCA_902586025.1 uncultured Pelagibacteraceae bacterium | reverse complement strand
TACCATCACAAATACTATTAATCCAAAAATTGATACAGAAACTATTATAATTAATATTATTCTTAATTGTTCACTCATTATATATTTTTATTTCTTTTCAAAATTATACTGGGATTTTTAAAATTTTCTTTTCCGTAAAGTATCTCATTTCCCTCAAAATCTGTAACTATGCCCCCTGCATTTTCAAGTATAGCATGTCCGGCTGCTATATCCCATTCACACGCTCTAGGCTCAGCAACATATCCGTCATATTCATTTGAAGCTATTACACAAAATTTTAAAGAACTTTTCATACTTTTAAATTCGCTAACATTCATTGATTTATATATTTTGTTAATTTCAGGTTTTAGTTTATTTGAATATGATACAAATTTGAGTTTATTATTTGAAATTTTTGAACAGTCTAATTTTACACTATTATTATTAATTATTTCAAATGAGCAACCTTTGTCATAAGAATAAAATAATCTGTTTTTAGCAGGTGCATATATTATACCTGCTACTGCTCGATTATTAATTATTAAACCAGCATTTAGAGTAAATTCGTCAAGATCATTAATGTAATCATAAGTACCATCAATTGGATCTATTAGCCAAAAATTTTTTAAATCTTTCTTGGATTTATTATGACTTGTTTCTTCTGATACAATCGGTATTTGAGGAGTTAAATCATTTATTTTATCAGTTAATATTCTATTAACTTCGAGATCACCATTGCTAACAGGTGTGTTATCTTCCTTAATTTCTTTTATTAACCCTTTTTCCCTTAATTCTATTGAAACTTTTCCCGCATATAAAAAAGTATCAATCAGTTTTTCAATTGTCGCTTTTATTTCGATTTGTTTCATTTATTCTAACTTTTCTAATTCGATATTTTTAGCATTGATAACTTTTTTTCCTACATTTTCGAAATTCACAGTTACTTTTTCCTTAATAATTGACTGTACTTGTCCTATTCCCCAATCTTTATTATTAGGATTTATAACTTTATCACCTGGTTCAAAATCTAAAATCATTTGATTTTACTTATAATAGAAATGAGTATAAATACCACCACATGAATTTAGAGTTGAACTCAATTGGATTAAATAAAAAACCCTCTGATACAAAAGTAATTGTAGCTATGTCTGGTGGTGTAGACTCATCTACAGTTGCTGGTTTGATGAAAATGGAAGGTTATAATGTTACTGGTATAACGTTAAAACTATACAACGATAGCCAGGAAGTAGTTAAATCAAAAGTATGTTGTTCGGGACAAGATGTTATTGATGCAAAAAGAGTTGCTCATAAATTAGATATTGATCATAAAATTCTTTATTACCAAGATAAATTTAAGCAAGGAGTTATTGATAATTTTGTAGAAAGTTACTTAAAAGGAGAAACTCCAATACCATGCGTACAGTGTAATCAAACTGTCAAATTTAAAGATTTGTATGAAGTTGCTAAAGATTTAAATGCTGATGCTTTGATTACAGGTCATTATGTAAAAAATATAACAATAAATGAAAAAAATAATATGTATAGAGCAGTAGATGAAAATAGAGATCAGAGTTATTTTCTATTTAATACTACTAGAGAGCAATTAAATTATTTACGATTTCCATTAGGTGGAATGTTAAAAAATGAAACTAGAGATATTGCTAAAAAACTAAATTTAAATGTTGCAGATAAGCCAGATAGTCAAGATATATGTTTTGTTCCTAACGGAGACTATTCATCAGTAATAAAAAAGTTTAAGCCAGATTCTTTAAAAAAAGGTAACATTAAAAATCTAAATGGTGAAGTAATAGGTGTTCATGATGGAATTATAAATTTTACTATTGGTCAAAGAAAAGGAATTAAAGTAGCTGACAAAGAGGCATTATATGTAATTAAAATTGATGCAGAAAATAATGAAATAATTGTTGGAGGAAGAGAACATCTAGGAAAAAAGAAAATTAATTTAAAAAATATTAATCTTCTATCGGATAAAAATGAATTAAATGAAAATATACTAGTCAAAGTTAGGTCTACAGGAAAGTTATTAAGCGCCAATGTAAATTTTATAAACGAGAATGATGCTGAGGTAAATTTAGATAATTCTGAAGATGGTATTTCACCTGGACAAGCATGTGTCTTTTATAAAAAAGACCAATATGGTCACAAAGTTCTTGGTGGTGGATGGATTAAAGAATAATTAATTTTACTTTTTCTTATTCTTTTTTCTTGCTCTTCTTTTTTTAGAGCCCATTTTTCTTCGGCCTCTATGCTTTTTAGGGTATCCCATAATCTCCTTAGTTTTACAATTTTATTGACTTATTTGAGGGATATAGCATTGTCAATATAACTAATCAATTTTTTTATGGTTAATTCAGTTAAAAC
>CACIFV010000027.1 GCA_902586025.1 uncultured Pelagibacteraceae bacterium | reverse complement strand
TGGAGCAGCCTACGCAGCCGGGTGTCAATTAGCAGCAAGTTGTGATCTTGCATACAGTACAAATTCAGCAACATTTGCTACACCTGGAGTAAAAATTGGATTATTTTGTAGTACTCCAATGGTTGCTGTCAGCCGAAAAATTAGCAGAAAAAGAATGATGGAAATGCTTTTGACTGGAGATCCGATTAGCGCAAAATATGCAAAGGAGATAGGTCTGATTAATGATCATTACAGTCCAAAAACTTTAAATAAGAAAGTGTTAGATGTTGCAAAAAAAATATCCTCAAAATCAAATTTAACTATCAAAATAGGCAAAAAAGGTTTTTATAAACAATTAGAAATGCCTCTTAACAAAGCCTATGATTATACAAGTAAGATGATGACACTTAATATGTCATCTTATGATGCTAAAGAGGGCATAAGTGCTTTTATCGAAAAAAGAAATCCGAGTTGGAAAAACAAATAAGCATTAAGTTGATGTCACTTAAAAAAAAGATTAAGTTGTATTCAAAGGAGAAAATCAATCATGGATGGATGCTGTGGTCCTGGATATGCTAGTCCTGCTGAAGCAATAAAAGCACCGAAAGAAAAGCTTTTATATACAATAGCTATCTACACTGGGACAGGAATTCAAAAGCCAGACTATTTAGCAACAGTCGATGTTGACTCTCAAAGCCCCACATACTCTAAAGTAATTCATAGACTTGAAATGCCAGGTATTGGTGATGAATTGCATCATATGGGATGGAATGCTTGTTCTTCTTGTCATGGTGACTCAAATATGAGCAGAAAATATTTGTTAGTTCCAGGCGTTAGATCAAATAATATTTATGTTGTTGATACTGCATCTGATCCTAGAGCTCCAAAAATACATAAAGTAGTAGATGGATCTGAAATCAAGAAAAAAACTAATTTATCAGGACCACACACAGTTCATTGCCTAGGTTCTGAAATTATCATTTCTTTTCTAGGAGATGCTCGAGGAGAAGCGCCAGGAGGGTATTTACATTTAAATAAGGATTTTGAAATTGTCGGTAGGTGGGAAAATTCAATGGGAGACATACCTTTTAGTTATGACTTCTGGTATCAGCCAAGACATAATGTAATGGTTAGTTCTGAATGGGCTGCTCCTAATACTTTTATGCCCGGATTTGATTTAGAGGAAGTTGGTCATTTGAAATATGGTAGACGACTTCATGTTTGGGATTTTAAAAAAAAAGAACCAGTTCAAACAATGTATTTAGGTGAAGATGGTTTAATACCATTAGAAGTTAAATTTATGCATAATCCTGACAGTAGTCATGGATTTTGTGGTGCAGCGCTAAGTGCAAATGTAATTCATTTTTGGAAATCAAAAGAGGGAAAATGGGAATGGGAAAAAATAATTGATGTTGAAAATGAACCACATCCTGATTGGCCAATCCCTGTACCTGGAGTTATGTCGGCGATATTGGTTTCTATGGATGATAAATATCTCTATATAAATAATTGGCTTCATGGAGATATGAGGCAATACGATATTTCAGATCCGCACAAACCTAAATTAACTGGTCAAGTTTGGATGGGTGGATTGTTAGGAAAGGCTCCAGAAGTAAATGGTGTTAAAATTGCTGGTGGACCTCAAATGTACCAATTATCTTTAGATGGTAAAAGGATGTATGTAACAACATCATTATTTTCTACTTGGGATAATCAATTTTATCCTGAAATAAGAAAGCAGGGTGGAGCAATGATTATGATTGATTGCGATGTTGAAAATGGGGGAATGAAAATTAATAAAGATTTTATTGTTGATTTTGGTAAAGAACCAAATGGACCTAGTAGATGCCATGAAAGTAGATATCCAGGTGGAGATTGCACAAGTGATATCTGGCTATGACAAAGATTACAATCTCAAACAGAAATAATAGTGCATTTGAAGTAAGTGGAAAAAAACCTTTATTAAATGAATTAAGAGATCAAGGGGTTGATCTTCCTTACGGATGCCAGTATGGAGGATGTATTACATGTGCAGCTAAACTAATTAATGGAGAAGTGGATCAACGTTCTCAAGTTGCTTTAAATAATAGACAAATAAATGATGGATATATTATTTTATGTGTTGCTAAAGCAAAAACAGATTGCACAATTGAGATAGGAGTTGAAAGTCATGATAAATTATACCGAAATCCTTTCCTTGATCCTTTAGAGCCACACGAATTAAAAGAAGATATCGCGAGTAAAAAGGAAGAAAAAAAATAAAGATGAACCACAATGAACCTTATAGCGCTGAATATTTAAAAGATATTTTAAGCTCAGTTAAGACAATTGCTATGGTTGGTGCTAGCCCAGACAAAACCAAATTTAGCTATGGTGTATTAAGAGTTTTGCACGAAACTGGTTATGACATGATACCTGTGAATCCTAAACCAGGCATAAAGGAAATTAGAAATTTAAAAGTTTATCCAAATTTATCTGCTATCGATAGACCTGTTGATATGGTCGAAGTATTTAGAAAATCCGAGGATCTTTATGGAATTGCTGAAGAGGCAATATCAATTAGAGCAAAAGTATTATGGGGACAAATAGGTGTAATTAATCATGATGCAGCAAAAATTGCTGAAGATGCAGGTTTAAAAGTAGTTATGAATAGATGTCCAAAAATTGAACTCTTCAGACCATTTTGGAAACCTCGACTTGATCTTAAAATTTAAATTAAATTATGGATACAACACTTGTAGATGAAAAGATAAAAGAACTTTATTTAAGTTATCGGACGATAGCAATTGTTGGAGCTAGCCCAGACTCAAAAAAAACTTCCAATATAATAATGAAATATTTAAGAAATACAGGTTACAAAGTTTTTCCTGTTAATCCTGTAACAGATAATAAAATTA
>CACIFV010000026.1 GCA_902586025.1 uncultured Pelagibacteraceae bacterium | reverse complement strand
ATTAGAAGGAGCAAAGTGAACCAATGGAAAAATTTAGCTAACCAACTATATTGTAATGTTATACTATCTGACATGAGCTATTTCATAAAAATAAATTGTATTTTCAAAATTATGTTTATTGTAGCACTTTCTTTTTCATTTAATTCTAATGTTTTATCAGAAGAAAGCGCAAAAGACATTATAAAGAAAAGAAAATCTTTATTCAGTCAAAATTATAAACTAGCAAAAAGAATTAGTATTTTGCTTAACGAAGTTGAAATTGAGGACTCAAAAAAACTGATGATTAGAATGAGTGATAATTATTTAGAATTACTAAATTTATTTCCAGAAAATACAAAAGAGGGACACGGAACAGAGGCTTTACCAATTATTTGGGAAGAAAAAGATGAATTTAATGCTCTAATGAAAAAATCATCAGATCAAATGATAAAGCTAGCCTCAATTATCGAAGACCAAGATGATTTTAGAGCAGCTTTGAAACAATATATGTGGTCGAGCTGTAAAGCTTGTCATAGCAGATATAGGGCTCCACACTAATGAAAAAGTATTTTTTCATTTTTATTGTTTTATTTTATGCAGATACTGCTTTCTCTCATTCGCACTACCCCATAACTAGAGATTCATTAGAAGCAATTAAAAATGGCAAGATATTATACAATCAATATTGTGTTTCTTGTCACCAAGCAAATTTAGCTGGAGCTACAAATTGGCAAGGTTTAGATGAGGATGGGCATAGAAAAGCACCGCCTTTAAATGGAACTGGTCATACTTGGCATCATACAGATGAGTTACTACATAGAATGATAAAGTATGGATTTGCTAAATTGATAAAAAATTATGAAGGCAAGATGATGGGTTTTGGTGATAAAATAAGTGATGAAGGTATTGATAACATTCTTTCGTACATTAAATCTTATTGGAAAGATGATATTTATGAATATCATTTAGAAATGAGCAAACAATGAGTTCAGAAGCAATTAATTTTAATTGGTCATGCAAGCATACTTGGAAAAGAAGCGCAAAAAATACTGCATGGTGTTTACTAGGCTGTGCAATTGGTGACTTTGGAACTATATTGTATTTTCAGATAACAGGAATTCCCTGGCCTGTTTTAGCCATCATGACTTTAGCAATTATAAATGGTTTGATTACAAGTATTATTTTAGAAACTATAATTTTACTAAGACAAAAACTTGATTTTTTCAAAGCATTAAAGACTGCGCTTGGTATGAGCTTTATATCAATGGTCAGTATGGAAATAGCCATGAACCTCACAGATGTAATTTTAACAGGTGGAGCTATTTTAAATTGGTGGGTAGTACCAATAATGCTTATTGCTGGTTTTTTAACTCCATGGCCTTACAATTACTGGAGATTAAAAAAATATAACATTGCTTGTCACTAAAAATACCACTATATCAAATTTGATTTTCAAAAATGTCAAAAGATTTAATCACAATAAACAATTTATCTAAAGTATATGACAATGGTTTTAATGCTTTAAAATCTGTAGATTTAAAAATAAAACAAGGTGAGATAATTGCAATGCTAGGACCTAATGGTGCTGGCAAAACTACATTAATTAGTATTGTTTGTGGAATTGTAAAACCTAGTTCTGGTGAAATAACCGTAGATGGATATGATATAATAAAAGATTATAGAGAGACAAGATCTAGAATAGGTTTGGTTCCACAGGAAATTTCACTTGAGCAATTTGAAACAGTTTTTAATAATGTTTCTTACTCAAGAGGATTATATGGCAAAGGACCTAATCCTAAGCATATAGAAAAAATATTAAAAGATTTCAGTCTATGGGATAAGAAAGATTTAAGATTAAACCAATTATCTGGTGGTATGAAAAGAAGAGTGATGATTGCCAAAGCCTTATCACACGAACCTTCAATCTTATTTCTTGATGAACCAACAGCTGGTGTAGATGTTGAGTTAAGAAAAGATATGTGGAAGGTCGTAGAGGGATTAAGAAAAACTGGTGTAACTATAATTTTAACAACACACTATATCGAAGAAGCAGAAGCTATTGCTGATAGAGTAGCAGTTATCAATCAAGGTGAAATTATCGTCGTAGATAATAAAATTGATTTATTGAAAAAAATGGGACATAAAAAATTAACAATTGAATTACAAGATAAAGTTGAATGTATTCCGAGTGAGCTTGATGAGTATAATCTCTCAATTTCAAATGATAAATATTCTTTAATATATAATTATAATTTACATGCAGAAAGAACAGGTATTACTAAAATGCTTCAGGATCTAAAAAATGCAGGTTTACGAATGAGAGATTTAAAGACAGAGCAAAATAACCTTGAGAAAATTTTTGTTACATTGGTAAAGGAAAACAATGACGATTAACTTTCATGCGTTAAAAGCAATTTATTTTCATGAAATGGATAGATTTAGAAGAACATTAATTCAATCTCTTCTTTCGCCAGTTTTATCAACGTCTTTATACTTTATAGTTTTTGGTTCAGTAATTGGTGATTATGTCGAAAACATTGATGGAATTAGTTACGGTTCTTATATTGTACCTGGTTTATTGATGTTAACCTTATTAACTCAATCAATAAGTAACACTTCTTTTGGAATATTTTTTCCAAAGTTTAATGGAACGATTTATGAAATACTAGCTGCACCAATTTCAACAACTGAGATTGTTATAGCTTATGTTGGAGCAGGGGCAACAAAAACATTATTAGTAGCAGCAGTGATTTTTTTTACATCACTTTTTTTTGCTGAGGTAAATGTAAAGTTTCCTTTACTAATGGTTTTTCTATTAATCTTAGTAGCTTTTACTTTTGCATTGTTTGGATTTTTGATTGGACTCTTAAGCAAAAATTTCGAGCAAATGTCTATAATTCCTACAATAGTTATAACGCCAATGGTTTTCCTTGGTGGTAGTTTGTACTCTCTAGACATGCTCCCAAGTTTTTGGCAGACAGTCACATATTTTAATCCTGTTGTATATTTAGTTAATGGACTAAGGTTTTCATTTTATGGAGTATCAGATTTTAATATATGGATAAGTATATCAACAATGATTTTATTTTTAATTGTTTGTGTGACACTGGTGGCAGCCATATTAAAAAAGGGTTATAATATAAAAAACTAATTTGACTGTTGATCAAATAATTCCTGCAATATTTTTAATTTTA
>CACIFV010000025.1 GCA_902586025.1 uncultured Pelagibacteraceae bacterium | reverse complement strand
GTCTTTTTTCCTTTAATAATCACATATTTTATTGGTCCTTTAGGATTATTTATATACTGGGTGATAAGAATTTTTTTCGCAAAGAGAATAAGTTTATTTGATTAATTTTTATTTCTCTACTTTAAAGCCACTGTTCTTCATTTGAGAAAAGCCTCCGTCTATATGTGAAATTTTTTCAAACCCCATGTCTTTCAATGATTTTGTAGCTAGTGCAGATCTTAATCCACCTGCACAAAATAAAACCATTTCTTTGTTCATATCTATCTTGCCTTCTTTAAAGTAAGGACTATCTGGATCCATCCAAAACTCCAACATTCCTCTAGGAATGTGATGAGAATTTTCTATTCTTCCCATTTTCTCAAGTTCTCGAATATCTCTTATATCAATTAAATTGCATTTATCACTGTTTACCATCTCTAATGCTTCCGCTGGGGAAAGTGTCTTGATTTCTGTCAAAGCTTCTGCGACCAATGTTTGTGCTGATTTAATACTCATAAAGGTTTAATACATCATTATAAATTTTAATCTACGAAAAAATATGCCAAATAAAGCTCCTAATTTCAAAATCCCATCAACCAATTCAAAACTTTTAGAGCTAAAGAAAATCAAAAGTAAATATAAAGTTTTATATTTCTATCCAAAAGATAATACACCAGGGTGCACAACTGAAACAAAAGACTTCAATTCTCTACTTTCACAATTTAAAAAATTAGACTGTGAAGTTATTGGTATTTCTAAAGATAGTATGGAAAGTCATGAAAAATTTAGAGATAAATTTAAAATTAAGTTTGATTTGGTAGCAGACGTAAAAAAAGAAGCGATTAAAGCATACAAAGTTTGGGGTAAAAAAAAATTCATGGGTAGAGAATTTATGGGATTAATAAGAAGCACATTTTTATTAAAAGATGACAAAATTATTAAAGAATGGCGTTCAGTAAAAGTTAAAGACCACGCAAAAGAAGTGTTAGAATTTTTAAAAACAGTTTAATAAAAAAAGGCCCCATTTACGGGGCCTTTTTATTTTAACTTAAGGGAGTTAAATTTAGTCTCTTATTGCGTAAGCGATAACACCAGTTTCGGTAACATCAGTACCTTTTAGCTCGGCTTCTTTACTCAATCTTATACCCATTGTATTTTTCATAATTGCCCAAACAATATAGGCAACCACAAATACAAATGCATTAATTGATAATACACCGATTAACTGTGCACTAAAGTTTGCATCAGAATTTGTTAATGGAACTGCAAGTGTTCCCCAAATTCCAGCAAACAAGTGAGCAGGTACTGCACCAACTACATCATCAATTTTGAAATTGAAAAGAAGTTTAGTTCCAAACACAACTATAATTCCTCCAATAGCACCAATGAATATTGCTGCAATAGGTGCTGGAGCTAATGGTTCAGCAGTAATTGCTACTAGTCCACCAATTGCACCATTAAGCATTTGTACTACATCAGTTTTGCCAGCTAGTAATCTAGTCATAACTGCTGCAGCTAAAACACCACCACACGCTGCTAAGTTAGTATTAATAAAGATATTTGATACAGCAACTGCATCATCGAAAGTTCCCATAGCAAGCTGTGAACCACCATTGAAACCAAACCAACCTAACCATAAAATGAATACTCCAACTGTAACTAAAGGTATAGATGAAGCTGCAAATGGTTTCATTGGTTTTGCTGCACCTGATTTATCAAATCTTCCTGTTCTCGCACCTAATAGTATTGCTCCTGCTAATGCAGCCGCTCCACCAGTAGAGTGTACGAGAGTTGAACCAGCAAAGTCAGAGAAACCTAAAGTAGCTAACCAGCCACCACCCCACTGCCATCCCATGACAATTGGATAAATAATTCCTGATAAAATTGCTGCGAATAAGAAGAATGGCCATAATTTAATTCTTTCTGCCAATGTTCCTGATACGATTGAAACTGTTGTAGCACAAAATACCATTTGGAAATACCAATCTGATCCATCAGCATATCCAGTATCAACAGCACTCGCGTCAGACCATGGTGTGAATGTTCCTATATATCCACCTTCTGGAATTCCGTAAGCTAGGTTGTATCCAACCATCCAGAACATAATTCCAGCTATTGAATATAAACCGATATTTTTCGCACAAATTACAGATACACTCTTAGAAGTTACCATTCCTGATTCTAGCATTGCAAATCCACAAGCCATAAACATGACTAGAAAACCACAAACTAAAAATAAAAATGAGTTAAAAATTGCTTGAACTTCTGCGGAGACTGTAGTTTCAGCGAAACCCGTACTTGTCATACTTAGTAAGAAAATTAAACTTACTAAAGGACTAACAAGTTTTTTTAAATGTTTTGTCATTTAACCTCCAATGTTAAAAAGAGGTTCTTATAATTTTAAAATAAATAAAAACTAATGATTGTTCTTAAAAATAGGTATGCAGTTTTTGCATGTAGAAACAGCCTTTATTAAGATTTTTACTATTCCTAATAAAGGCTGTTAAATGAGTGTTACTTGTTAAATACTTCTTTAAGTGCTTTAGCAGGTAAAAACTTTACCTTTTGAGAAGCAGCGATTTGGATTTGCTCTCCAGTTCTTGGATTACGTCCAATTCGGGCTTTTCTTTTAGCGACTTTATATGTACCAAAACCTGCAATCTTTACAGAATCGTCGTTTTTCAACGCATCTAGTATGGTATTCGTAATAGTATCAAAAGTACGCTCTGCATCAGCTTTACTTTGATTTAACGAACCAGCTAGCTTTGCTACTAATTGTTTTTTGTTCATTTTAGCTCCGGTTTTAAAGGTTTATGGAGCTATACTTAACAAAATCATTGATAATTCAAGCTCTTTTTTAGTATATATTTATTTTTATAGTACAATATATAGTGGTTAAAAAAGTAAGTAATTACAGGGCTTTTTTAGTTATTAAAAAAGCCTTAAAATAAGCCTAAATCTTTAAGGTCGTTAAATGTGGCGAAAAACATCAAAGATAGCAACAAAAACATTCCGATTCGAAAAAAACCTTCTTGTGTTTTTTGACTTAAAGGACGACCTAATACTTTTTCAAATGCATAAAACATCAGATGTCCTCCATCTAATAAAGGTATGGGAAATAAGTTAATTAATCCTAAACTTATAGAAATATATGCCATCATACTGACAAAAGGTATAATTCCAAATTCTGCTACTTGACCAGAAATTTTTGCTATTCTAATTGGACCACCCAATTGAGAACTATCCCCTGCTCCTGTAAGCATTGACCCAAGATATTTAAGTGAAGAAGTTGTTACAAAATAAACTTCATTAAATGATTGAAGTAAAGCTTGAGCAGGTCCAAGTTTTTTGTGTGTTATTTGATTGTTATAAGGACTAAGTTTAATACCTACCATCCTTTTCTTTAATTTGTTTCCTAATTCATCAACGCTATCAACAAAATTTGGCTTAACTTTTAAAATTATCTCCTGGTCATATCTTGAAACTTTAAAATCGATAAATTCTGATGTTGACATTGCTATTAATTTAGAAACATCAAGAATACTTTCTACTTTTGTATTATCTATTTCAATAATAACATCATTTTTTTGCATACCAGCAACTTCTGCTGGACTATCTTTTAATACTTCATCAATTACTGCTGGTGTAAAATCTTTACCTGCAAACATGTATATGAAAGTAAAAATGACTAAAGCTAATATAAAATTAGCCAATGGTCCTCCAGCAACAATTAATGCTCTTTGGTAAAGAGGTTTTGTTACAAATAATTTATGTTGGTCTTCTTTGCTATATTTTTTTAGTAGCTCCTCTTGATCTGCTTGTGAAAATACATTCCTATCTCCAAAAAATTTTACATAACCGCCTAGTGGTATCCAACAAACTTTCCATCTTGTCCCTGATTTATCATTCCATCCAAATAATTCTCGACCAAAACCTATCGAAAAATCTGTTACACCAACACCATATCT
>CACIFV010000024.1 GCA_902586025.1 uncultured Pelagibacteraceae bacterium | reverse complement strand
TAAGCGATGAAGAAATTAATCAAATGGTAAAAGATGCAGAGTCAAATAAAGAGGAAGATAAAAAGAAAAGAGAAGCTGTAGATTCAAGAAATCAGGCAGATACATTAATTCATTCAACTGAAAAAAATTTAAAGGAACACGGAAGTAAGGTTTCAGATGCAGATAAAAAAGCTATTGAAGAGGCATCAGCTAACTTAAGAAATGCACTAAAAGGAACTGATGTTGAAGAAATTAAGAAAAAAACACAAGATTTGGTTCAGGCATCTATGAAATTAGGTGAGGCAATTTATAAATCACAACAAGGTGCAAAACCTGAAGATGCTCCAAAAGACGCAAAGAAAGAAGATACAAAAGACGATAACGTTGTTGATGCAGATTTTGAAGAAGTAAAAGACGAGAATAAAGAAAAAAGCGCCTAATATACAACCGATTATCTCTAACAAGTTATGGCAAAAAGAGATTATTACGAAGTTTTAGGTGTAAATAAGAGCGCTTCAGCAGATCAGATTAAATCAGCCTATAGAAAACTTGCAGTTAAATATCACCCGGACAAAAATAAAGATGATAAGGGTGCTGAAGAAAAATTTAAGGAAGCATCAGAAGCTTACCATGTACTCTCAAATTCTGAGAGAAAACAAAACTACGATAATTTCGGTCACGCAGCTTTTGAAAATGGTGGTGGAGGAAGAGGTGGATTTGGAAATTTTGATTTCTCTAACCATTTTTCTGATATTTTTGAAGACTTTTTTGGAGAGGGTTTTGGTGGAGGCCGGAGGTCAAGAAGGTCAAATACTAGAGGATCGGATCTGAGATATGATTTATCTATATCTTTAGAGGAAGCCTTTTTTGGAAAGAAACAAAATATAAAATTCTCTACGTCTGAAAAATGTAATATTTGTAGTGGATCAGGCTCTAAACCTGGGCATCAAGCTGGGAAATGTTCTATGTGTGGTGGTCACGGACAGGTAAGATCTAGCCAAGGTTTTTTTACTGTACAACAAACTTGTCCTCAATGTGCAGGTGCAGGAGAAGAAATCACTCATCCTTGTTCTAGTTGTAATGGACAAGGTAAAACACAGGCTTCAAAAAAATTATCAGTTACTATTCCGAAAGGTGTAGACGATGGTACTAGAATAAGATTATCTGGCAAAGGTGAGGCTGGGTCAAGAGGAGCTAGTAGTGGTGATTTATACTTATTTATTAATGTTCATTCTCATGACTTATTTAAAAGATCCGATGAAAACTTATTTTTTGAATGTCCAGTCTCTATAGCTGATGCTGCACTTGGCACTTCAATTGAAATACCAACAATCGATGGTGGTAAGGCTAAAATAAAAATTCCCGCAGGAACGCAAAGTGGAAAACAGTTTAGATTGAGAGGTAAAGGCATGCCGTATATGAGAGGAAACGAATTTGGAGATCTTTATGTTCAAGTAAATACTGAAGTCCCAATATCTTTGAATAAAGAACAAAAAGATTTGCTAGAAAAATTTAGAGAGATTGAAAACGAAAAATCAAATCCAAGTATTAAAAAATTTTTTCAAAAAGCCAAAAGTTTCTGGAAAAACTAGCCAATAGTGCTAATCTAAACTCAAATAATGGGTAAAATTAACTTAGCCATAACTGGATGCATGGGAAGAATGGGCCAACAGCTCATTAAATCTGCAAATAAGGATAAGTCTGTTAATTTAGTTGCTCTTACTGAAAATAGGACAATTAATAAAAAGATTAGTGGGATTAAACCTGAATTAAATACTGAAAAAACTCTAAGCAAAGTGGATGTAATAATAGATTTTACAATACCAAAATGTACATTCGAGGTTTTAAATATAGCAGCAAAACTAAAGAAAAAAGTAGTAATTGGCACAACAGGTTTTACAAAAAAAGAAGAGAGTTTAATAAAGAATTTTTCTAAAAAAATTCCAATTTTAAAAGCAGGAAACATGAGCCTTGGTATTAATTTGCTTATGTATCTGACTGAAATCACATCAGAAACTCTCGGTAATAATTACCTAAGCAAAGTCTTTGAAATACATCACAAACACAAGAAAGATTATCCATCTGGAACAGCTTTAATGCTAGGAAGAGGAATTGCTGTAGGCAAAAATAAAGACTTTTATAAAATGATGGGAAAAAAATATTTAAATAAAAAAAAATTTCCTTATGGAAAGAAAATAAACTTCAATTCAATAAGAAAAGGTGAAATTATAGGTGAACATGAGGTAACTTTTTCAAGTGGAAAAGAGATAATTACACTTAACCACGAAGCTTTTGATAGAGCATTATATTCTGAAGGTGCAATAACAGCTGCTAAATGGATAATGAATAAAAAACCTGGTCTTTATTCAATGAGAAATCTTCTGAATTTTAAATAATGAATGAAGTTCAAAGAGCTAAAATAGTTTTAAAGATACTTAACAAAACTTATCCAACAACACCCATACCATTAAAACATAGAAATATATTTACACTTTTAATATCTGTACTACTTTCAGCTCAATGTACAGATGTAAATGTAAATAATGTTACCAAAAATATTTATCCAAAATACAACAAGCCTGAACATTTTGTTAAACTCGGTAGAAAGAAAATCGAAAAATTGATTAGAAGCATAGGTATTTTTAGAATTAAAGCCAAAAGTGTTTATAATCTATCAAAAACATTAGTTGAAAAATACCATGGAAAAGTTCCCAGGACATTTGAACAATTAGAGGAATTGCCTGGAGTTGGACATAAAACAGCAAGTGTAGTTATGTCCCAAGGTTTCGGGTACCCTGCATTTCCGATTGATACACACATACATAGACTTGCTCAACGATGGGGTTTAACTAATGGAAAAAATGTTGTTCAAACTGAGGAAGATTTAAAACGTTTATTCCCAAAAAAATATTGGAACAAACTACATCTTCAAATAATTTACTATGGTAGAGAATACTGCAAGGCACGTGAGTGCTACGGTATTTCTTGTAAAATTTGTACTTCTTGTTATCCTAAAAGAAAAAAACCAATTAAAACAAAAAAAGCGTAAAATGAAAATTTTGGGAATAGGTAATGCAATCGTAGATGTAATTTGCAGAGTTGATGAAAACTTTATCAATAATAATAAATTAACAAAAGGTACAATGAAGCTTATTTTCGATGATAAGGAATTTCAATCGATACTATCAAATCTAAAAATTGAAAAAACTATATCAGGTGGATCAGTAGCAAATTCTATTGTTGGGTTATCTCAACTAGGAAATAAAGTAGGTTTTATAGGTAAAGTGAGTGATGATAACTTAGGAAGAAAATATGAAGATGGATTAAAATCCGAGAAAGTAGAATATTTTTACTCTAAAAAGAAAGAAGAACTGCCAACAGGAACTTGTTTAATTTTAGTAACTCCAGACTCAGAGAGAACAATGTGTACGTTTCTAGGAACAGCAGGCAAAATTAATGAAAATGACGTAAATGCAGATGTTGTTAAAAATTCTGAAATTATTTTTTTAGAAGGATATTTGTGGGATGAAGGTGAACCTAAAAAAGCTTTTGAAAAAGCAATTAATAACGCAAATAAAGTTGCCATGTCCCTTTCAGATCAATTTTGCGTAGATAGACATAAAACACATTTTTTAGATTTAGTTAAAAATAAATTAGATATCACATTTGCGAATGAGCAAGAAATAATGTCACTGATCGATGCTAAAGATTTTGGTGAAGTTATTAATTTTGGAAAAAGTTTGAGAAAAATACTTGTGATTACTAGAGGAGAAAAAGGAGCTATATCAATTGATGGAGAAAAGGTAGTTGAAAATGGAATTGAGAAGAATTTGAATATTGTAGATCTCACAGGTGCTGGAGATTTATTTGCTTCTGGTTTTTTGCATGAATATTTGAATAATTCAGAACAAATAGAATGTTTAAACAAAGGAAGAGAGATGTCTTCGAAAATTATTCAACAAATGGGAGCTAGACTTTAGTATTTTTTCTACTATAGCTTCCTTTGCCTTTCTTTGGTTTTACAATTTTCTGCTTATATTTTTTAGAAAATAAATCTTTAGCTATTTGATTTTTTTTCTTTTTCACTTTAACTGGTAACCCATTTTAGAACTTATAATGAAATTATCATCTCGGAAAAATTTATGAATTTTTTTTCTTAATCTATATACATGTGTCTCAACTGTATGTGTTTCCAATTTAGATTTATACCCCCAGACTTCAGTTTGTAATTCCTGAATAGATTTAGGTTTATCTGAATTGCTTAAAAAAATAATTATCTCAGTTTCTTTTTCAGTTAAAGATAAAGCGTTTGAATTAGAATGATTTCTCATTTTTCTTGAATTTATGTTGATAAAATACTTTCCGATTTTAACTTTATCTTGTTGATCATATTTGATTTTAAGAAAACGAATATTTATTAAATCAATTAATCTGAACAAGTTGATA
>CACIFV010000023.1 GCA_902586025.1 uncultured Pelagibacteraceae bacterium | reverse complement strand
GCCTTGTATTAAAAATAAAAAAAACAATAATATAAAATTCTTATTCATTAACTAAAATATTTATTAATCGATTTTTAACAAATACAATTTTTTTAATTTCTTTTTTTCCTAGATATTTATCTACTATTTTATAATTAATAATAAATCTTTTTCTTCAATATCCTTCTTAATACTCAATAAAGCTCTCTTTTTGCCATTAATTTGGACGACAAAATTTACTTCTTTTTCATTTAAAAGAGTTTGATCGTAGGAAGGCCAGTTTAATTGGGAATTATAACTATTAAGATCATCTAAACATTCGCTTGTGAAGTGAGGTATAACAGGTGAAAAACAAATTAATATTTTTTTGTAATCTTGTTCTAAATTTTTTATGTCACTATTTGTCTTAATATAATTAATTAAATAATTATAAGTTTCATACATATTAGCAACGATAACGTTGTAATTAAATTTTTCTACATTATTAGTTATCTTTGCAATCATTTCATTGGTAAATTTTCTTAATTCATGTTCAATTTTTTCTTCTTTTTCATTTTTTATTTTGATCACTATCTCTTTATGTAGTGTCCAAAGTTTTTGAATAAATTTATAGGACGAGACCATTCCTTGCTCGGACCATTGAACATCTTTTTCAGGAGGGCTATCAGATAAAATAAATAATCTAACAGAATCAGCACCATAGTTCTTCATTATAAACTCAGGGTCTACAACATTTTTTTTTGATTTTGACATAGATTCTGAGGGACCAACTTTTATGATTTCTTTTTTGTTACTTTTCTTGACTACATTGTCTCCAACTTTTTCTATTTCTTCTGGGCTTAACCAATTGTTTTTATTATCTTTATAAGTTTCATGGCATACCATCCCCTGGGTAAATAAGCTTTCAAAAGGTTCTTTTATATTAAAATCACTATTTTCATGATTAATTGCTCTCATAAAAAATCTTGAGTAAAGTAAATGTAATATTGCATGCTCGACTCCACCAATATATTGATCAACCGGCATCCAATAATCAACATCTTCTTTATCAAATCCATATTCCTTTTTATTTGGCGAACAAAATCTCAAGTAATACCAAGACGAACAAACGAATGTATCTAATGTGTCAGTTTCTCTAACGTATTTTTTTCCTTCAATTGTTATTTCTTTCCAATCTTTTTTAACACTTAAAGGATTTCCATTAACATTTAGATTAATATTGTCTGGTAATTTAACTGGTAACATTGATTTAGGTATAGGATAAGGTGTTCCTTTTTCATCATACATAATTGGTATTGGACATCCCCAATATCTTTGTCGCGATACTCCCCAATCTTTTAATCTATAATTGATTTGTTTTTTCCCAAGTTTTTTTTTCTCTAAAATTTTAATCGTTTCTATTACAGAATTGTTGGGAGCCTCTAATCCGTCTAAAAATTCTGAATTTATGATTACACCTGGACCAGAGTATGCCTCATTTTCTACTTTAAAAGATTTGTCTTTATCAAATGGTCTTACTACGGTTTTAATATTTAGATTGTATTTTTTTGCAAAATCAAAATCTCTTTGATCATGAGCTGGACATCCAAACACAGCTCCAAAACCGTAATCCATTAAAACAAAATTTGCAAAATAAACTGGGACTTTTTCATCTGGTTTTATTGGATTTATTGCCATAAGATTAGTTCTGAAACCTATTTTATCCCCTACTGCAATAGCTTCCTCTGTTGTGCCTGTTTTAGAGCAGTCATCTTTAAACTTTTCAAAAGCAATATCATTTTTGAAGTATTTTGAAATTTCATGATCCACAGATACAGCCAGAAAAGAGAAACCAAATAAGGTGTCGGGTCTTGTTGTAAAGCATTTTATATTATTAACTGGTAAATCACCTTCTATTTTAAAATCAATCTCACATCCAAATGACTTACCTATCCAATTTTTCTGCATTACTTTTACTTTATTAGGCCAAGCATCTAACTTTTCTAGACCATCAAGAAGGTCTTGAGAAAACTTTGATATATTAAAAAACCACTGACTTAATTTCTTTCTTTCAACGACTGCTCCAGATCTCCACCCTTTGCCGTCAATTACTTGCTCATTAGCAAGAACAGTTTCATCAACAGGATCCCAGTTAACATAATTCTCTTTTCTATAAACAAGTTTTTTTTCAAGCAACTCCAAGAAAAATGTTTGTTGGTGTTTATAATAATCTTCTGAACATGTAGAAATTTCTCTGTTCCAATCTATAGAAAGTCCAAGCTTTTTTAATTGGTTTTTCATATTTTTAATATTTGAATTTGTCCAATCTTTTGGTCTCAAATTATTATCTCTAGCAGCATTTTCAGCAGGCATTCCAAATGCATCCCATCCCATGGGATGAAGTACATTGAAACCTTTCAATTTCTTATACCTAGATAATACATCTCCGATTGTATAATTTCTTACATGTCCCATGTGAATTTTACCAGAAGGGTAAGGGAACATTTCAAGGCAATAAAATTTTTTTTTACTTTTATCTAGCTTTGTGACAAATGTATCTTTATCCTCCCAATATTTTTGCCACTTCTCTTCGATACTTTTGAAATTATATCTTTCCACTTTAATGATTTTATTTAGATTAATCTTTTAACCTGTTATTTATGTACTTTTTTTTCTTTGTTTTAGACTTGTTTTCTTGTTCATAAATAGCTGCTGTTGTTAAAATTTTTCCTTTTAAATCTGATGATAAATCATTAGATTTATCAGTAATTTTGCAATTTTCTTGTAGCGAGCAGTTTTTGTAAAAAACTTTTATTTTTATAGCATCCGATCTTATTTCATTGCTTAAAAATCTTATAGAAATTTTTACAGCCTCTTGATTATTATTACTGTCACTATACCAATCGGTAACAATAATTCCCCCACTGTAATTCGCAAGTGCTAGTGGCATGAAATCTAATGTGTCTAAAGAAGCTCTCCAAAGCTCATTTGAACTTGCAAAATCAAATTCACCACCTTTTTTTTTATCTATGCTGTCCATCAACCTAAATCCTCTTCCTTCTTCCAAATTTTTTTGAACTCTATCTTTAGCGTTAGGTGGAATTTTTCTTGCATCCCCTGGGTTACACGAAATAAGAATTAATGAACTTGTGAATGTAATAAATATAATTTTAAGAAGCTTTTGAACTTTCATGATATTAATTAACATGTAATTTTATTTTTTATAATATAATAACCCAGAATTCCTTATTTTATTGGTATTTTTATGATGCAAATATGCAACACTTTAAGATTTATTTATAGTTGAATTTTAAAATGGCCAGAAATTTCTAACCTTTTTGGTAAAACAAACATGTTTAATATTAATATTAACACAATAAGAAGGAGTATTAAATATGAACAAACTAACAAAAATAGGGTTAACAGCACTTGCTAGTACCCTAGTAGCTGGTTCAGTAAGTGCAGCAGATCTTGCTGTAACTGGTGGTGCGTCTATCACATTCGGTGGTGGAGATGACAAAAAAATGACTGGTAACGGTTGGTCAATGGGTGACTCTGTTACTTTCACTGCATCAGGTGATGTTAATGATATCGGTGTTACTGTATCATACGAGATGGATGGTGCAGAAAACACAAGTGGACTTGATGATCATTCAATTACATTTGATCTAGGTGACGCTGGTACTTTAGTATTTGCTGGTCACGGAGGATCATCTGCATTAAGCGCAGTTGATGACATGATGCCAGCAGCTTACGAAGAGCCATGGGCTGTTGTAACAGGAGCATCTGCTGCTGTTGTAAACGGTGATGCTGAGAACAATATGTTCAAATACAGCTATTCACATGAATCAGGTGTTTCAGTTGCATTAGCATATCATAATGCTGCAGCAACAACTTCAGTAGAATCATACAGTGATTATGCTGTTTCATACACAGGTGTTGAAGGTTTAACAATTGGGTATGCTGCAGGTACTGTTCATGATACAGCTGTAGAGTCTGATGAAAGTACAATGTATGCAACATACGCTATGGGTGGATTTACAGTTGGTGTACAATCATCTGAATTTGATCCAGAGTCAGGAACAACTAAAAGAGATACTAATGGTTTTGGTGTTTCTTACCAAGTAAATGATGATCTATCTGTTTCTTACGGAGCTCATAACACTGAGTATAACTCAGGTGATGACCAAGAAGCATCAGCAATCGGTATTGCTTACACAATGGGATCTATGTCAATTAGTGGATCATACCATTCAGTAGACAACATTGCTAATACAGCAACTGACGACAGAAACGCATACGAAGTTTCTGTATCATTTGCATTTTAATTGAAAGATTAAAATTTATTAAAGAGGCCCCTTTAGAGGGGCCTTTTTCTATTCAAAGTACGATATTCCGCTAAACCCGTAGCAATCAATTAATCTTAACATTTTTTTGTTATATTTATTTATTCCACCTAGAGCTATTACTTTTCTTTTAGTTAAGATCTTTAAATTCTTAAATTTATATAAGCCTAGGTAATTTTTATTTTTTTTAAATATTGATGACAAAAAAATTAAATTTATCTTTTGTTTCTCCTTATGCCTTATTTCTTTTAAATTGTGCGCAGACCCTAAGATTAAAAACTTCTTTTTCATAGTATAGTTTAAATGTCTAAAACATTTATTGAATGATGGTATATAAGTACCATCTAAATCCATTTTTATTGCTAGTTTAAAATTATTTG
>CACIFV010000022.1 GCA_902586025.1 uncultured Pelagibacteraceae bacterium | reverse complement strand
GATAACACTTGGGGAACACCTTATTTAATCAAGCCTTTAGACTTAGGTTTTGATATGTCTATAGTTTCAGCGACAAAATATTACTCTGGTCATTCAGATGTTATGGGTGGCAGTTTAGCTATTAAAAAAAGACTTTTTAAAGAGGTGGAATTAAGTCAAAAAGCAGTTGGTTTAACTGACAAAGACCAAATATATAATTTAATAAACAAAGGAATATAATTCCTTTTTACCTCCCCTTTAGAGGAGGTGAATTCAACAAAAAAGAGAGAAATAAATGAATGTTAAATTCAGGAATAATTTTTTAAATTATGACTGCTATATAGAATTAATTTTTTTTTTGTCAAATTATGAAAAAGCAAGAAAAATTAGGGATTTTAGTTAAGCAAAGCTTTGTGAGCTGGTAAATAATCGTGGCCAAATACATCTGCTACAGCTTTGTGAGTAACGCCTCCTTTAAATACATTTAATCCTGCTTGAAAATTTTGATCATCATTTAAAGCTTTTAAGTAACCATCTTTTGCTAATTTAGATAAAAAAGGAAGTGTTGCTTTATTTAAGGCAATTGTTGATGTTCTAGGAACACCACCAGGCATGTTTGCAACGCAATAATGAATTATATCATCTATTATAAAAGTTGGTTCTGCAAAAGTAGTTGGTTTGCTGGTTTCAACACATCCTCCTTGATCAATTGCAACATCTACAATTACCGAACCTCTTTTCATTTTTTTTAACATATTCTTTGTAACTAATTTTGGTGCCTCAGCACCTGGTATCAAAACTCCACCTACTAACAAATCACATTCGGAAATTAATTTTTCTAAATCAGTTTTATCACTTAAATTAGGTATTATTTTATCTCCAAACATTTGGGTAAGTTCGTTTAATCTTTTTTCAGATTTATCTACAATATTAACTTTGGCTTTCATTCCTGTTGCAATTATAGCAGCATTTTCTCCTACTACTCCACCTCCAAGTATAACAACATTTCCAGGCTCTACACCAGGAGCTCCTCCTAACAAAAGACCACGACCTTTTTGATTTTTTTCTAAACAATGTGCACCTGCTTGTACTGACATTCTTCCAGCTACTGCACTCATTGGTGCTAACAAAGGAAGTCTTCCATTATTATCTGTAACTGTTTCATAAGCAATACATATTGATTTGTTGTCTATTAAACCTTGTGTCAGTTTCTTGGCTGCAGCAAGATGAAGATAAGTAAAGACAACTTGATTTTCTCTTATCATTTTTACCTCACTAGATTGTGGCTCTTTAACTTTAACAATGATGTCAGAGTCGTTAAATATATCTTCAGCTGCATTAACTATTTTTGCACCACTTGATACATAATGATCGTTTTCAAATCCTGCTTCAAACCCTCCATTGTTTTCAATTAAAACTTCGTGGCCGTTTGAAGTCAATGTCTTAACACTTTCGGGAGTGAGTCCAATTCTATTTTCCTGAGGCTTTATTTCTTTTGGAACCCCTATTTTCATAGAATTAAATTAATTTTTTTTGCTTTTTGAATAGTTGGTTATACCAGTTCTTAGTTTCTCGATAATTTCATCAATATGTTTTTTTTCACAGATAAACATTGGAGCAATAATTAAACAATCTCCAGTCGCTTTAAAGTTAACCCCAGCATCATAACAGTGTTTGAAACATGTAAATCCTGCTGCGCCGGGTTTTTTATGCATTTTAATATCAATACCACCCATCATTCCATATCCTCTTATGTTATCAACAACATCAATATCTTTTAAAGACATTAAACCTTCTTGGAAATATGGAGATAAATTTTTTGCTCTATTAAAGATGTCATCTTTCTCAAAAATATCTTGAACCGCTAAGCCTGCAGCTACTGACACTGGAATTCCTGAATAAGTATAACCATGAAACAGTTCTATTGTTCCTTTTGGAGATCCATCCATAACCGTGTCGTATATTTCTTCTTTACATGCAACTGCACCTAAAGGACTTATTCCATTTGTTGTAGCTTTAGCCATTGTTATAATATCAGGTGTAACTCCGTATTCCTGTGATGCAAATGGTGAACCTGTTCTTCCCCATCCAGTAATAACTTCATCAAAAACTAATAAAATTCCATGCTTATCGCAAATTTCTCTTAGTCTTTGTAAATATCCTTTTGGTGGAACTAAAGTTCCTGTCGATCCAGCAATTGGTTCAACAATACAAGCTGCTATATTTTCTGAACCAAAATTTGTACAAATTCTCTCTAGATCTTCTGCCATCTCTGCACCAGTTTCAGGTTGACCTGAAACAAATTTATGTTCTGGTAAATGTGTATGTCTCATGTGAAGAACACCTGGCATCAAAACATTGGCAAATGTTTTCACGTTGTTAATCATTCCACCAACAGAAGTAGCTCCGATATTCATGCCGTGATAACCTCTTTCTCTTCCAACAAACCTAAATCTATGTCCTTCACCTCTTGCTTTATGATATGCAACTGCAATTTTAATTGCAGTCTCAACAGCAGTAGATCCACAAATTGTATAAAAAATTCTATTTAAATTTCCTGGTGTATGTTTTGAAATTTTTGTTGCAAGTTCAAATGAACCACCAAAACCTTGTTGAAATGGTTGAGCATAATCTAATTTTTTTAACTGATTTGTAATTGCATTAATAATTTCTTCTCTTCCGTGTCCTAATGGATTGCAAAATAATCCTGAGCTTGCATCTATCTGAGTTTGGCCTTGATGATTTTTTAAATAAACACCTTTTGCTTCTACAATTAATCTTGGAGACTCTTTAAAATCTCTATTAGATGTAAATGGCATCCAATGTTCATTTAAAGAATTTGGTATTTGAGGTTTTTCTGAACTCATAATTATGTTTCGATTCATAGACTAATTATATAAATTAACCAGTAAATTTTAGTCATACTTGCTATGTTAAATGACCGCAACTATAGGTTGTAACTAATAACTTTTGAAGCCTGTGTAATTTATTCATCATTTACTTAAAAGAAAATTTAAACTTAAATATCGATAATTAAATTTAATTAACAGGAGATGAAATGAAAAAAATAATTAGTTTCATTTTAGGAAGTTTATTTGCTCTAAACTTAACAATCACAGCAGCAAACTCTGCTGCGAACGAGGTTAGAGTTGCATACTTTCTAGAGTGGCCAAGTCCAAATTTAGAGGACATGCAAAAAAAGAATTTTGCTAAAGCTTTAGGAGTTCCAGTAAAATGGACAAACTTCACAAATGGTGGGGCAATGACAGATGCTATGTTAGCAGGAGATATTGATATTTCTTACTCACAAGGTTTAGTACCATTTATTAATGCTGTAAAATCAAATGCACCTATCAAATTAGTTGATATTGCAATGGAGTACGGAATGGGTGGAACAACTTGTGTAACATCTAATGCTTCAGGAATAACAAAAGCTAATGCAACAGAATTAGAAGGTAAAAAAGTTGCTGTTCCGTTAGGTACTATGGCTGAGTACGTTTTCGACGAAAGTATGAAAGTTGTCGGAGCTGACAGAAGCAAAATGGATATAATTCAAATGGACCCTGAAGAAGGTGCGGCTGCATTAGTAAGTGGAGATGTAGTAATGGCATGTCTATTTGGTGGTAATTCTATCAAAGCTGCAGTTGCTGTAGGATCAAGACTTTTAACTGTTCAAGAAGCAAGAGATGCAGGTATTTTAGGAATAGATATTACTTCTGTAACAGACAAGTTTATGAAGGAAAATCCTGGAATGTTGAGAACTTTTATTGAAGTAACTCATGAAGCAAATGAAAGATATAGAAATGGAAAAAGTGATATGAATTCTATGTCAAAAGCTTCAGAGATGAAAATTGCTGATATGAAAGACACTTTAAGTGGTTTTAAATTCTTAACTCCAGAAGAAACTAAAAAATCTATGGAAAGCGGAAACTTAGATGCATTCTTAAAAGGAATGGGAACTCCAGGTGGAGCAGTAGACACTAGTTTCTTACCTTTATAATTTAAAGATTAGAATAATTAAATAGGCGCCAATTTTATTGGTGCCTATTTTTTTAAGTAAATATTTTATATAAAGTCAGCTAATGAGTGATTTGATATCTCAAAATCTAAACATGATTTTCAAAACTCCAAAAGGAGAGACTGTTCATGCTTTAAAAGATTTAAATTTCAAATTAAAAAAAGGAGAACTTCTAACAGTTCTTGGGCCTTCTGGTTGTGGAAAAACAACTTTGTTAAATATTGCAGCTGGTTTCTTAAGACCAACATCTGGAAATATAACTTTGAATGGTAAAGAAATTGATGGACCTGGAGTTGAAAGAGGCATGGTTTTTCAACAAGGTGCATTATTTGAATGGTTGACTGTTGCAGAGAACGTAAACTTTGGTCTTAGAATGAAAAAAAAAGATCCTATAGAAACTTCAAAAAAAGTTGATGAGTGGCTAGAGATTGTTGGCTTAAAAGGATTTGGAAATACCCCAACATATCAATTGTCTGGAGGAATGCAGCAAAGAGTAGCTCTTGCAAGGTGTTTAATCAATGATCCTGATTTGATTTTAATGGATGAGCCTTTAGGTGCTCTTGATGCTCTAACAAGAGAAAAAATGCAATCTTTAGTTTTGAAAATTTGGAAAGAAACTGGAAAAACAATTATTTTAATTACACACTCGGTTGAGGAAGCACTACTGCTTGGTGAAAGGTTGTACGTAATGGCACCAAGACCAGGTAGGATACATAAAGAATATAATCTTCCATTTGCAGAGATGGGTTTAAAAGAAGATTTAAGAGAAATAAAAAAAAATAAAGATTTTTCGTCAAAAAGAGAAGAAATTTTATCCATGATTTGGAACATGGAGGAAGAAATTATGGGAAAAGAAAATTAAATGTTTACTCAAATAATAACAATATTAATTGTCGTATCAATTATCGGGTGCATACTTTATGGAAGACGTTTAATAAAAACTGAAAAAGTTGATGCAGTTTTTGGAAATCCAGAAAGAGCAAAAGGTGGAACTCATTGGATAATTGTCGGAAGTAGTGCAATATTGTTAGTTTGGCTTTATTATTCTTGGGATATTGCAAAAGGATTTTATCCAAAATCAGCAAATGAATTATGTCAGGTCGCAAAAATAAACGAGTCTTTACTAGGATTAAAATATCAATTTCCAATTG
>CACIFV010000021.1 GCA_902586025.1 uncultured Pelagibacteraceae bacterium | reverse complement strand
GATGCATTTCCAGACATCGAAAGAAGAGAAAATATCATCCTTGGAGGCTCTTTTAGAGACAAAGTCCAAGTTGGTTCTTATTCTACTTTATCAGGTTTCTTTTTAAAGCCTTGGTTAGGTATAAAACCAAATTTTAAAATGATTAATCTTAAATGTTGTGAAATTCATGAAATTAAAAATGAAAGAATTATTGAAAGTCATATCTTAATTGATGTGATGGATTTTTTAAGACAAGCTGACAGATGGGTTATTAATCCATCAAGAGGATCTGAAGGAGCATGGTTACCTCCGTTTAATACAGATGGAGTTAATTTTTTTGAAGAAGACATGAGTAAATCTAAAAATTCATTACAACAGGCTTTGAGCATGAATAGAAGTTTAGATATTAAACCTGAGAAAGAAAATATTTCTAAAGACGAATTAAGACAAAGGTTAATAAATCATCCTCAAAAAGAGTTTTGGCACAAAGATATGATTTGGTACGGTCCTTGTGGAATTGGAACATCGAGGTCATTAGAAGGATTTGTAGATATGCATCAGCTAC
The DNA here is from genome assembly GCA_902586025.1 of uncultured Pelagibacteraceae bacterium. Lineage (GTDB taxonomy): Bacteria > Pseudomonadota > Alphaproteobacteria > Pelagibacterales > Pelagibacteraceae > Pelagibacter. The sequence continues at coordinate 6,106 of CACIFV010000021.1, read as the reverse complement.
CTTTTAGAAAATCATTTTCTGAGAGAAATTATTGGGAATTAGGACATTATTGCGAAATTGGAGACGGAAAATTTTCTCTATGTGGTGGATGGCATAGTTTAAAGGCAAAGTATGGATCAAATGATTGGCTTGGATATACAGCTGACAACCAAGATGTTGTAATGAGAGTAATGGATTTTTATCATCACGATGAAGGATTAATTAGAGAGAACTGGGTGCCTATTGATATAGTTCATATTTTAAAGCAAATAGGTATAGATGTATTTGAAAAAATTAAAAATGATTGAAAGTTATGAGGCCGTTTTCACGACCTCATAGTAAATTTATTAGTTAATCCACTTATTAACTGTAGCCATATTATTTTTAACCCATTCTTCTGCCATATCGTCAGCATCCATTTCATCTCTTCCAACTTTTAATATCCATTGGTTGATTACTTTAGGATCCATAGCCATTTGACTTAAAAACTTAGCAGCTTTTGGATTTCTTTTTTCCAAAGATTTTGAATAAGCTACATAAATAGTCGCTTGTCTACTTTTGCAAGGAAACTCTGATACTTCTAACCAATCTTCAGCATCTAAGTTCATATTTGAATCACATCCTTCAGTGTAAGCAGGCTCACCAATTTCATGTAAGTCATAAGCTGCATGTAACCATTCTGGTGTCCAGTAATAAAATAATATTGGCTTTTGATTATCAATTGCATCTTTTAATTGTGCTTTAAAAGTATCTTGTGGAATAATATTTGGTTCCCAAAGGTCAGTTAAACCATAACTTTTAAATTTAACTTGCCACATTTTTGTAGATTTCCATCCAGCATCACCAGCCCAGTACTCACCTTTACCATTACCGTCTGTATCAAACATCGCTGCAACGTTTGGATCTTTCATTGCTGCAACATCTGGAACTTTGCTTTTTAAAAATGCAGGAACATACATATCTTGAGTTCCTTTATAAGGAGTGTTGACAGCTACAGTTTTGTTTCCATCAATATATTGATCCCAAATACCTTGTCTATTTGGCATCCACAAATCTGTATAAACATCGATTTTTCCATCTCCTTTGTCCATTCCAGCCATTATCAAGTTACCGTCTGATAATCCCTGAACAATTTCTGCTTCAGAATTCAGAGGTCCATTAATGACAGCTTTAATTATGTGTCCAATAACTTTTGCACCAGTCCAACTTAAGTCTGAGATCATTACTTTCTCACCCGCAGCTTTAGCTGAAGTCGTAACAAGCATTATTGAAGAAAATATTAAACCTAATATTAGTTTTTTCATTTTTCCCTCTCTTGTAATTTAATGAAAGAATTATCTAATTTTTAAAAGTGATAATCAAATACTATTTTTCTATTATTTTGTAGCTTTCTGTACCACTCTATCAATGATCATAGCTATAAATGCAATTGCAAGACCTGCCAAAATTCCTCTTCCAATTTTTGTGTTCGCTAAAGCCTCAACAACTATTAGACCCATTCCTCCTGCACCAATTAAAGCAGCAATAACAACCATTGATAAACACATCATGACTACTTGATTGATACCAGCCATAATAGAAGGAAGGGCAAGTGGTAACTCAACACTATATAGTAGCTGTCTTTCTGTAGAACCAAAAGCAAGAGCTGCTTCTTTAATTTCTGATGGAACTTGTCTAATTCCTAAAGCTGTTAATCTTACTATAGGAGGCATTGCAAATATTACAGTTGCAATAATTCCTGGAGGTTTTCCAACAGAGAAAAAAGCAACTGCTGGTATCAAATATACAAATGAAGGAATCGTCTGCATAACATCTAGAATAGGCCTTGTAATTGTTTCAGCTCGATTTGATTTTCCAACCAAAACCCCTAAAGGCAGTCCAATAGCACAACAAATTAAAGTAGCGGTTAATACTAAAGCCATAGTATCCATTGCTGTATTCCAAAAACCAAACAAGGCGAGATAGATCAATGCAAAAGCCACAAACATGGTAACTCTAAATCCTGCAATCTTATGAGCTACAAGTAAAAATATTCCACACGTTATTATCCACGGTGTTCCAACAAATAAAGCAGATATTCCTTTTAATAATGACCTTATTCCATCGGTTGCTGCATCAAAAACATATCCATGAAATGCAGTTAAATAACCAACTTTTTCTTCAATTTTTTGTGAAACAAATTTATTAAGAGTAATTGTAGGCATTCCTTCTCTGGGAGGTTTTTTCTTTACATATCTTGTGCCATCTTCATTTCTTGGATAGCTAACTTTAACAGGTCTATCAATCCAAATTAAAATAGGAAATTCAGATATAAAAAAACAATCAAACCTTTTTTTAAAAGATACCTCAGCACCTTTTTCCATTGCTCTATGTTGTTTGATACAAGTTCTTTCATCAGGAGCGAATTGTGATGATCTATATAATGTTAAAGGCCAAATTAATGCTAGAACTAAAAAAACGTTTATAAGTCTCGAGAAGTTAACACCTGATGATGTTTTTTTACTTATTTGCCACTTATCAAATTGTTTGATGTAAACTCTATCTGCTAACCAACCAATTAATATTCGACCTAAGATAATAGTTAAAATTGCATAAATTAAAGAACTATCTTGCCAGCTTGAGTATCTATCGACCAAAAAATCTTTTTTATCTAATATTGCTTGCTCAATACCAGCACCATATCTAAAATATAAAGTTATATTTACTGCAGCTATTAAATCTAAAAATGAACTCAGAAAAAAAAGAAACCAGTTCCCTCTTAGAGCACACCAAAAAAAACCTCCTAAAAGAGCCGAGTAGTTTATATGATATAATTTTAATTGGTTTCTTTGAATTAAACTGAAAACTTTACTGTAATATTCGCCGTTTTGTTGGGCAAAATCTTTGAATGAGTTTTTTACTGTTTTTTCTTTACTCATATAGAGGAAAGACTACATCATTCTTTTAATTTGAAAAACCATATTTTCGAAGTCTAACATCACCAGTTCTAGCATGCGCTTCCATACCCTCGTACCTAGAAATTCGAGCTGCAGCAGCACCGACTTCTTTGTTAGATTCTTTATTCATTTTTTGGTAAGTAACAGTTTTTATAAATTTTCCAACGTATAAGCCGCCAGTATATTTTCCTGCTCCCTTTGTTGGTAAAATGTGATTTGGTCCAGAACATTTGTCACCATATGCAACTGTTGTTTCCTCACCTAAAAATAATGAACCATAATTTTTTAAATTTTTTAAATACCAATCTAAGTTTTCAGCCTGAACCTCTAAATGTTCAGGTGCATATTCATCACTTACTTTCATCATTTCTTCTTTGGTATCACACATAATTACTTCTCCATAATCTCTCCATGCAGCATCAGCATTATTTCTGTTATGTTCAGGTAGTTCTTGAATAATTTCTGGAACTCTTTTCATAACATAATCACATAAAGATTTATCTGTCGTGTATAACCAAGCAGGAGAGTCAGGACCATGTTCAGCCTGTCCAACTAAATCATAAGCGATTATTTCTTTGTCAGCTGTATGATCTGCAATAATGCCTATTTCGGTTGGTCCTGCAAATAAATCAATTCCAACTTTTCCAAATAAAATTCTTTTAGACTCTGCTACAAATTTATTTCCAGGTCCAACAATCATATCTACCTCTGGATTACCAAAGCAACCATAAGCTAGTGCACCAATTGCTCCTATTCCACCTATATTCATAATTACATCTGCACCACAAAGGTTAGCTGTATAAATTATAATTGGGTTTGCACCATTTGAATCTTTTGGTGGACTTGTTGCAATTACATTATTTACTCCAGCAACTTTTGCAGTCGTCACACTCATTATAGCAGAGGCGATATTGTTATATCTTCCACCAGGCACGTAACACCCAACGGTATTTACAGGTATTAATTTTTGTCCTGCTATTAAACCTGGTGATAATTCAACTTCTGAGTCTTTTCCAAGATTTTCTAGTTGATGTTCTGCAAACTTCCTTACTCTTTCATGAGAAAACTGAATATCATCTTTAATCTTTTGATCTAAAGTTTTGTTTATTTCTTCAATTTTTTCTTTGCTAACAATTATATCACCTTCATAATTATCAAATTTTTTTAAAATATCTTTAACCCCTTGGTCCTTTGTTTTTTCTAAATCTTTTAAAATTGAACTTACTTTAGTTCTTGTTTCATCTTCACCTGTAAATGCAGTTTTTTCAGCTTTTTTAATATAAGTAATTGCCATTATCTTTCCTCTAATTTTATAAATGTTTAAATTATAAAAGATGTTTATTCAACAGAAGTTTAATCTAAAGCAACAACAGCTGCAGCTATTGAAGCAAGTCTTGCTGTCGCATCATCTGATCTACTTGTTATAACAACAGGCACTTTACCTCCAACAACAACGCCTGCTGCACATGCTCCCATAAAATAAATCATCATTTTTACAAGCGCATTTCCAGTTTCGACATTTGGAACTAATAATACATCAGCTTCTCCAGCAACTATATTATCTATTCCCTTAATAGAAGCAGATTTTTTTGAAATACTATTGTCAAATGCTAAGGGTCCAAATATATCAGCATTAAAATTTTCTTTACTTGCCAATTCAGTTAATTCTTTAGCTTCAATTGAACTTTGTACACTATCAATAACTTCCTCTGTTGCTGAAAGAACAGAAATCTTTGGTCTTGGAATATTAATTCTATGACTAAAATCTATAACATTTCTTAAAATATGCATTTTAGTTTTTAGGTTAGGAGAAACATTTAATGCTCCATCGGTTATGATTAATGGTTTATCATCTTTTTGTAATGTCATATGCCAAATATGACTTAGTCTTGTTTTTCCAATTAATTTATATTCTCTTTTAAGAACTTCTTTCATCAATATATCAGTATGAATATGTCCTTTCACAATAATTTTTACTTTATCTTCCGATGCAAGTTTTGTTGCAATACTTGCTGTATTATTTTCAACTGGCTCATTAATTATTTCAAAATTTGATATATCAAATTTAAGCTCATCTGCGCATTCTTGTATTTTTTGTTTATCACCTATTAATATTGGGGTGATCAATTTTTCAGAGACAGCATCCATTACCGACATCATTGGTAATTTTTTGCCTGCATTTACAATGGCTGCTTTTACACCCCTTTTTTGATGGGCTATATTAAGTAGATTAACAGGGCAAACTGTAGATTTATCAGATAACATATGAGTTTAAATATTTGTTATGGTTCTAAATATCAATATTTTTTATTACGTTCGATATAAAAATAGTTTAAAATTGAATAAACGATGGAGATAGTTACAAAAATTGCACCTATAGCGTTAGCACTTATAATGTTAGGTCTGGGATTGGGCTTATCAACTAGAGATTTTTTAAGAGTTATAAATAATCCAAAAGATTTTACAGTCGGAATAATTTGTCAATTAATCCTTCTCCCAATCGTCGCTTATATTTTACTTTTAATATTAAGATTACCAGTTGAATTAGCATTAGGATTAATGATTATTGCTACAGCTCCTGGAGGAGTAACATCAAATGTTTTAACAAAATTTGCGAATGGAGATGTTGCATTATCTATTTCGTTAACAGCAATAGGTAGTTTAATTAGTATTTTTTCTGTTCCATTTATTGTTTTTACTTCAGCAAAATTATTAGGTGTAACTGATTTATCCTCAGATATTACAATGACTGGTATTGCTCTTAAAATGGCACTAGTTGTATCTGTGCCAGTAATTCTAGGAATGATAATTAGAAGATTCGCTGAAAACTTTATTTCCTCTAATATTAATATTGTAAATAGAATTACAGGTATTTTATTTATTGTTGTATTTGCAGCAATATGGATTGAGGAAAGAGAAAATATAATATCATACTTAGGTCAAGCGGGTTTAGCTGTTTTGATATTAAACGTAGTCATGATGACTTTGGCATTTTACATTGCAAAAGGTTTTGCAACTGGAATACCACAGAGAAAATGTATTTCTTTAGAATGTGGATTACAAAATGGAACTTTAGCTGTATTTGTAGCAACACAAATTTTCAATGATGTCGCTTACATGGTTCCCACAGCTGCTTATGCCTTAATAATGTATATAACTGGATTTATATTTATATACATTCTTAAAAATTC
>CACIFV010000020.1 GCA_902586025.1 uncultured Pelagibacteraceae bacterium | reverse complement strand
TCCTTTAAATGGTTACCATCAAATCCGTATTGAGTGTGATATTTTCCAGGAAATGCAACACATTTTATGTCTGCACTTAAAGCAGAATTTAAACTTTCTTCTGTATCTTCAATAGCCACACATTCATCTGAGTTAATATTCAAGTATTTTAAAGCATAATTATAAATATCGGGATATGGTTTTTCTCTTAATATGAATTCATTATTGCCGATGAAATCAAAATCTTTTTTTTCAATTCTTCCTCTTAACGAGTTAAAAATAGAATTGATATTGTTACTCGTTGTTGAGCTAGCAAGCCCAATTTTTATTTTGTTCTTTTTGCAAAATTGAATTATTTCTTTTACACCGTCTCTAGGCTCAACTTTGTGTTTATTTAAATATTCATTAAAAATTTTGGTTTTTAAATTTCTTATTTTTTTTCCGTCTATTTCAACACTAGTATCTTTTGCGTAATCATTGATTCTCGTAGTTCCGCCTGATTTTGACAATAGTTTTCTGTATATATCTTCATCCCAAAACCAGTCTAATCCACTTATTTTAAAAGCTTCATTAAATGCATCTCTTTGAAGATCTGATGTCTCAGCTAAAGTTCCAATAGAACCAAATAAAACAGCTTTGTAACTCATTATCCCTTCACAGCACCAGCTGTTAATCCACTGATTACTTGTCTTTGGAAAAACATAACTAACATAAATAAAGGAGCAGTAGCTGAAACAACTGCTGAAACAGCCCACATTAAATTACCTTCATGTTGATTTGTTCCAAGATAACTTTGTATTTTAGGAACCATAGTATGATTTTCCTGATTCAATAAAAGAGCAGTCACTGTAAAATCGTTATACGCAAGCATTAAACTAAATAATCCAGCTGTTATTACTCCAGGCCACATAACTGGCATAATGATATGTCTAAATGCTTGAAAATAAGAACAGCCATCAATTAAAGCACTTTCATCAAGTTCTTTAGGAACAGTTTTAAAAAATGAATACAATAACCACAAAGTAAATGGTTGATTTATTGCAACAAGAACAACGATGGTCGTCGGTAGTATTCCCCAAATTTGTAATTGAAAAAACGGAAATAAATAACCAGAGACTAGTGTAATATGCGGCATCGCTCTAAAAATTAATGCTGCAATTAAAATCCAAAATGCATAATTTCTTGTTGATCTTGATAAAGCATAAGCTCCTAAGGTCCCGAGGAACAGAGAAATGGTTACAACAAAAAATGTAACTATAACTGTATTCCTAGATGCTTTCCAAAACTCTCCTTCAGTCCATGCTTGACTATAAGCATCTGTTGTAAACTTTCCTCCAGTTTCTAGCAACGTATTGAATGCTGTAATAGCATACCACCAGTCAGCTCTTGAAAAAAAATCAGCTCTTACTTTAAATGACCCCCAGAAAGTCCAAATAAAGGGAAAGCATGCAACCAACAACCAAACTATTATAAAGGTTGTATTAAAAATTTTTAAAGCATTCGATCTTTTATCAAGTCCGTATTCCATTTATCTCGCTGTCCTAAATTCTTTCCAAGTTCTTATTAAAACTGGTGCTAAAAGTATCGCTATCCCAACAATTGTCATCATTGAAGTGGCAGCGGCTGAACCAAATAATATTACTTCCTCATTTACGAGGTTGTCATAAATCAACCAAGACAAAGACTGAGCGCTTCCTTCAGCACTGAAACCAATTATAGGCTCAAAAACTCTAAAATTATCCATTAATGAAATAAGAGCAACAAATGTAACTACGGGATAAATATGAGGCAAAACAATGTGTCTTACTCTCTGCCATCTTGATGCTCCATCAATAATAGCTGCTTCAACAGGTTCTTGGGGAACAGTTTGTAAAGCTGCATAAAATACTACAAAAGCAAATGGTGAATGATGCCAAATTCCATATATTATTATAGTTATCCAAGTAAGAGTTTTTGAGGATTTTAAGGATAAATAAGGGTCATTCATTAACATCTGCAAATTTGCACCAATAATTCCTTCTGCATCAATCATCCAAAATAGAACTAAAGAACCCACCAATGGAGTCACAATCATCGGTAATATGGTTCCAAATATTAATGGTCCCCTAATTCCTCTAGTTACTGCATTTAGACTTAAAGCAATTATAAAACCTAAGAGTAAGACGTTAGGCGTTACAAACAAGCAATAAGTTAAAGTAAAAATTAGAGCCTTGTAAAAGGGTAGGTTGGTAACTTGATCTACAAATTCCCCAAAACTATTTGTTTCATTCCAAAATTTTCCAATTTCTTCTATTGCAAGATGATTTCTATCTACATAAGTCCCAAATCCATTGAATTTTCCTAAAGGCTTTTCTTCTCGAATTTTAGAGGTTTTTTCTTGGTCAACAACTATAGAAACAGTACATCCAAAAGGATCACATTTTTTTACTTCCTTAACAACTTGGTCATGCTGCGCATAAAATGATTGTATCCCTGTTGAAATAATAGGAAGACCTATAAATAAAATCATTGCCAATCCAGTTGGCAAGAAAAACCAAAAAAAAGTTTTGTTAGGCATTAATGTAATAAGTGGGGATTTTCATCCCCACTTAAAATTTATAGATTATAGAAAGCCTTGTTCTTTTGCTTTACTCATGTAAGCTGCTTCCACATCTTTTAAAGCTTGTTCTGCTGACTCTTTACCTTGTAAAAATTCAACAATCTCACTTCCTAATGCACCATGCATTAAACCCATTTGAGGTAACATTGGATATGGTTTAGCTTTCATTTTAACAGCTTCGATAACACCAATTGATTTTGGTCCAGGTTTAAAACCTTCAATTAACCAAACAGCTTGATCCGCTGCATCTGCAACCATCTTTTTGTTAGCAGCTGCGTGTGCCAAAGCTCTAAATGTTGCTTCAGCATCAGCGTCAGATCTATTTTTTGCTAATGTGAAACCGTCCCACCATAAAGTCGCCGCTGGTATGTTTCCTCCAGCTACCGTTGCTGGTCCAGTTAATTTAGTTGCAGCTGTAATTTTTGCATCACCGTCATCATCAAGCAATGTTCCTGATCTTGATGCCCAAAGAGTCATTAATGCAACATTTCCAGATTCCCATTCGACTTTAATTGCTTCACTATCGTGAGTTAAATAATCTGGGTTACTTAAACCTGCTAATTTTTTTAGCATATTTAATGTTGCTACACCTTTTGCATTGTTAATGCTTGGCTGAGCAGTTCCTGCTTTAAAGAATTCTCCTCCATGTCCAATGTACATGTTAACGAATTCTTCTGCTAAATTCCAACCAGCTTTGTATGCTGCTGCGTAAGGATATTGCATTTTACCAGATGCTCTTATTTTTTCTGATGCCGCAACTACATCCTCATATGTTTTAGGAACAGCTATACCCAATTCTTTTAAAACATCTTCTCTGTAATATAAGTGTTGAGTGTTTGCCATAAAAGCAACTGCCATTATTTTTCCGTCAATTGTTATCAATTGAGAGTCTTGTATTCCTTTTCCATATTTCTTAACAAGATCATCAAGTGGTCTAATTAAGTCTTGGTTCATCAAAGGAACTATAGAGCTATTTGCTGCAATTCTTGCAGAAAACTCTGATGGATTTGCAGTAAGAGCTGGCACAGCAATTTTATTGTGCTCAGATGAGTGTGTGACTTTAAAATCTGCACTTCCTTTACATCCTTTAGCTGTTTCCACGAAAGTTCTTAAAGCTGGAAAATCATTAGCTAAAATATTTATTGATCCACTCTTAATGTTACAATCTGCGTAAGCAGAAGTTCCAAAAAGAAGAAACAATAAAGATATTAATATTTTTTTCATATTTGTTTCCCTCATTAAATTTAAATTTATGCGTTGAAGGATATATATTCCCTGGGGAATTTAAAAGATGTTTTTAAATCGCATTTGACGCAAGCTCTGCACCTGCGACCAAAGATTCAAATTTTTTGTAAACAATACTTTCATCCACATTTCCAAAGCCAGCAAAAGTACTAAATCCACAATCACTTCCAGCCATTAATTGATTTTTATCAATTACTTTTGAATACTGAATTATTCTATTTTTTACTAACTCTTCATGCTCTACAAAGTTTGATGTTGAGTCTATCACACCAGGAACTATTACTTTATCACTAGGAAGTTTTATATTCTCAAAAACCTGCCATTCATGAGCATGTCTTGGATTCGAGGCTTCAATTAAATAAGTTTGGATATTTGCTTTTAAAGCAATAGGTAATATTTTTTCTAATCTAATATCGTGAATATGTGGTCCTTCATAATTTCCCCAGCAGATATGCATTCTCAACTTAGAGCCATCGATATCTTTGATTGCTTCATTGAGACATTCGATTTGTTTTTCAGCTCTAACCAAAAATTCTTCATCTGATACATTTTTAAAAGTCATATGTCTTGCTAGCGCAAGATCTGGGCAATCAATTTGCAATAATAAATCATTCCTTGTTATTTCATCGTATTCAGTTTTCATCATTTTTGATAATGCCTCTAAATAATCATCATCATTTTTATAAAATTTGTTTGGAAGGAAATTTGAAATTACTCCTGGTGAAGCAGAGTTAATAAATCCTTGAGAATGGTTATTTTTTTTTAACGCTGATTTTAAATTACTGATATCTTTAGTAAGAGACTTAGTATCTTTGATTTTTAAATCAGCAGTACAACATGGTCTTGTATAAGTAGGCGTACCCCCCGATTTTGCAATTTTTTCTTTATATGATGGAAAATCATCTAAGTCTTTAGGAGCTCTTCTCTCACTTTCACCACTAAAGCCATGTAATCGATCCTTGACATAAGTAGCGTAACTTATTTTTGACATTTCACCATCACTTATAATGTCAATTCCGATATCAATTTGTTTTTTTACAATTTTGTTTACATCTTCCTCAATTATCTTATCAAGTTCTCCTTGATCAAATAAATCATTTTTATCTTTTTTAAATAGTATCTCAGATAGCCTTTTTGATCTTGGTAGACTTCCAACATGTGTGGTTTTAATTTTATCCATAGTTTTTACATTAATATTTGTTTCCAAATAGCCACTTCATCAAACAATACCCATTCTCTTATTATTTTATCATCTCTTAATTCTGCATGATTTATACCCATTATAAATAAATCTTTGTCAGTCTTTTTCCCAAATTCTTCACTGTCTTTAGAGTGCATACCACTTAAAAACCATCTGATCGTAGCTTTTTGATTGTTATTTTTTTCATCCAATGATGCAACATGTTCGATTGTAAACTTTATTTCAGAAAATATATTTTTTAAAGAGCTCCAATATTTAATTATATCTTCACTGCCATTTCCAACTTTATTACTTGGCCAAAATAGACTAGCTGCTCTATCATAATCTTCAAAATCATAATCATTATTAAATATTTTCTTTAAAATATTGGAATATATATAACCTGATGAATCTTCATCAACTTTTACTGGAGTATACTCTGACTTTTTATCAGAAGATCTATTAAAAACTTTGATAGCTTTAGATGTGCCACCTTCTTTATCAATTAAATACCTTGCAAATTGCTCAGGTGTATAACCTAGCTGTCGAACCATTGCACCTTGATCTCTCACAATCCACTCATCATAAACCTGATTATTTTTACATGCACAGTCAGCAATAACTCTATAAACAATTTTGTTTCCTGTTTTTTTTCCATAATACCCGTCATTTAAATGTGTAGCTTTGCTCAGAATTCTGTGAGATGAATGATATCCTTCATCGTCATTTCCACTCCAAATTACATCTTCACCTAATAATTGTCTGTCTGGAAATTCGTCTAAAGTTTTATAAGTTGCATCAATAACAGGTTTAAAACCATAGGTTACTCCAAAGGGTGATCTTACAGGGATATTCTCTGAATAATATTTAGATATCGACTCGACATCTTTCCCTTCCCAAATTTGTTTAGTAATTTTTAAAATGTAATCAGTTAAATTTTTATAAATACTATCAAATCCTTTCATTAGATCTGACTAACAAAATTTAAAATACTATTTTCTGAATTATTACAAGAGATATCTATTTTGCTACTCAAAGGAACTGAAAAAGTGTCTCCTTTTTCTAATTTTATATTTGAATTTCCTATTACTATTTTCCAATTACCCTTTTGAGCAAAAAGAACGGTAGGCTTTATACATTCAATACCTTTAATTTCACCAGATATAGAATTTAATGTTGTTAAATTAAATCCAGTATCTTGTTTGATTAAAGGTTTATAAGTTTTTTTATTAAAATTGTTTCCTAATACTTGATATAATTTAATACCATTAACTTCATCGCTAATATTGTTTTGTTTATTTCTATAAATATTTTTTTCTAATTCTTCTGGCAAATAATTATCAAATCTTTCTAATTCATCTTTAGTGATAGGCTCTATCATCTTTCTACCGTTAGGCACTTCAACCTTTTTTAAATCTATTAACGAATTATCATCAAGCAATGCCATACCGGTCTCTTTTGCCTTTTTTAAAATTTCTGGAACCCATGTTATTATACCAGGATCATCTCCGCCTAATACAACAAACATCAAACTTTCTTTATCTCCAACATTTTCAAATGCTCTGAACATATTTGTAGGCATTGAAATTATATCGCCAGCTTCTAATATTGTTTCTTGTTTTCCATCAGCACCCCAATAAAATCTCCATTTACCTGAGTAAATTACAAATACTTCAGCCGTAGTATGACTGTGAAGACCAGATCCATTTTTTGGCATAGCACTCACTGCTCCTAAATTATACCCATGTAAAGACTGTATTTTTATTAGTTGTTTGGTGTCTTCAGCGACACCACGTCCAATAATTGTATAATTTTTTCTCTCTTTATGACCTTCTAATCTACCCTCTACAAAAGGAAGGCTACTCGGAACGAGCTCATTAAATTTTGCCAATCTATCAATCATATTCTTGT
>CACIFV010000019.1 GCA_902586025.1 uncultured Pelagibacteraceae bacterium | reverse complement strand
TGATTTTCAAATTGGCTAATGTTGTGTGAATTTATAGTTAGGTGTCCAGAATTATGTACTCTTGGTGCAACTTCATTAGCATATAAATTATTATTTTTATCTATAAAGAATTCAACGCACATTGTACCAATATAATCAAGCTCTTCAGCCACTGTTTTTGCCCAGTCCAATGCTTTATTTTTAATTTCATCACCTATATCAGCGGGAATTTTGGAGTGTTTTAAAATCTGGTCTTCATGATAATTTTCAATTGGATCATAAATTTCATATTTTTGATGACCAAATCTTGTAACCACTACTGAAATTTCTTTTTTTAAATTTACTATCTTTTCTAAGATGTAGCCTTTTGAAAAATCAAAATCTTCATTTAAATCATTTGCATTATTTATTTTATATTGGCCCTTTCCATCATAACCAAGTGTACAAGTTTTCAATAAACCAGGTATTAATCTATCGTTTATTTTTATATCATCTAAATCGTTAATACTTACAAACTGTGTTGTAGTTATATTATTTTTATTTAAAAACTCTTTTTCAGTCATTCTATTTTGAATTAATTTATTTATTTCGGGGCTTGGTAATACAGATTTGGTTTCATTAATTTTTTTCAATATATCATATGGGATATTTTCAAACTCATAAGTAACAAGATCAACTTTTTCTAAAAAGTTATTGATAATATTTATGTCTTGGTAGTCTCCATAAATAAATTCATCTGCAAAATTGATTGCGGGTGCATCTTTATCATCTGATAAAATAACCGTTTTAATATTAAGTTTTTTCGCTGCGGATGCTAATAGACTTCCTAATTGCCCTCCACCTATTATTCCTAGATCAGGTTTAGACATTAATTACTTTGGTTTTTTTTTTACTTTTGATGTTTGTTTTTTTCGCCAATTTGAAAGTGTTTTTTTTACATTGTTATCATACGTAGCTATAATTGAAGCAGCATATAAACCAGCATTGATTGCACCATCTTCCCCAATAGCAACTGTACCAACAGGAATTCCTTTTGGCATTTGAGCAATTGATAGTAGACTATCTAAACCTTTTAACTTTTTACTTTCAATGGGAACACCTATGACTGGAATTCTAGTTATAGCAGCAATCATTCCAGGTAAATGTGCTGATCCTCCGGCCCCAGCAATAATAATAGAAGTATTATTGTTTTCTGCTTTCTTTGCGTAGGTATAAAGTCTATCAGGCGTTCTGTGCGCAGAGACGATATTTGTCTCATAATTAACTTTTAAAATCTTAAGAACTTTTTCACAATTTTTCATTGTTTTGTAATCAGACTGACTGCCCATTACAATTGATACTTTATGTGATTTTTTTTTGTATTTCATGAAACCAATATCAATTTACAGATATTTCCCTTAAATTGCAATTTTTAGCTAAGGACAGTTTAAGTTAGTGACAATCATAATAATAATAATAGTGTATAACAAATATGAATTATCGAATTGATAATCTTCAGTATTGTAAATGGTCTAGAGAAATCTTTGAAATAAATAATAAAGCTGGATTAAATGCGGTTCATGTAACGTTAGTTTATCATGAAGACTATGATGAATTACAACAAAGAATAAATGAGTGGAATAAACACTTTGAAGAAAATAAAGATCTTATATTTCTAGGCAATAACTACAATGATATTACAAAAGCAAAAGAAGAAAACAAAACTGCAATTTTTTTTGGATTTCAAAATTGTTCTCCAATTGAAGATGACATAGGTCTTATAGAAAAAGTACACTCACAAGGTTGTCGATTTATGCAATTAACTTATAACAACCAATCATTGTTAGCCACTGGATGTTATGAAAAAAATGATAGCGGAGTTACTAATTTTGGAAAAGAGGCTATTAAAGAAATGAATAGAGTAGGTATCGTCGTTGACATGTCTCATTCAGCAGAGAAAAGTACACTTGATGCAATTGAAATTAGCCAAAAACCTATTGCGATCACTCATGCAAATCCAACTTTTTGGTTTGAAGCGAAAAGAAATAAATCTACAGAATTATTAAAAGTCTTATCCGATAGTGGAGGAATGTTAGGGTTATCATTGTATGCTCACCATTTAAAAGATGGAACGAATTGTAAATTAGAAAGTTTTTGTGAAATGGTTGCAAGAACAGTTGAAATTATGGGTATTGATAATGTTGGTATAGGATCAGACTTATGTTTGAACCAACCAGACAGTGTAGTTGAGTGGATGAGAAATGGAACATGGTCAAAATCAAAAAATTTTGGTGAAGGCAGTAAAGATAAACCTGGTTTTCCAAAACAACCAGATTGGTTTTTGGATGCAAGAGGATTTAATAATATAAACACAGAACTAAAAAATAAAGGTTTTAATGAAGAAGAGATAAATAAGATACTTGGCAATAACTGGTTTAATTTTTATAAAGGAATTAATTAATGCAAGTTCCACTAAGAGATCCTAAAATTGTAATGAAACTCTCTAGACTTGGATCGTTTCATCAATCTAAATTATCTTTTCTAAGATCATTTTTAAATGAGTTCAAAAATTGGAAATATAACAGAGATTTGTTCGACTTGAATGATAGGGGGTATGGAGTTGCAATTTATTCATTTTCAAAAGATAAAAAAACATATTCTCTAGTTTGTTTTGCCAATGAACTTAAAGATGAGGAAAGATCTGATAGAGTAATAGCAACTAAATGGGATGCTGCATTTACTTTGTATGATGGCATTCCTTCAAAAATTGATATTGATAGACTTTCACAAAATGTTCCTAAACAAGAAGTAGGTAGACTTTCTTATAAAGAACTAACTCTCTCAAGAGCAAATAGGTCAGTTAGAGCATTTAATTATGTGGTTGAGTGTTTATCAAAAGGTATCCAGCCAAATACTAATGAGCTTTCAAAAGTTGGATACTTGTACAGAACAACTGCAGTATACGGCTCAGGAAAATTTGGATTAGCAGACAGATTTAGAATTAAAAATAGAGATGAAATAAATGGTCCTTTTAGATTGGAAATGATGTTAGTTTACCTTGTGAGACAATTCACTTTCGATCAAGTCAATCATATAGCTAAACATAAAAATCCTAAAGACGCTGTAGAATTAAACTTGGATATTTGCAGAAATTTAGGAATTGGAAATTCAACTGGATTAGGAATGGCACCATTCATCGTTAACCACCCTTCATTGTTAAATAATTGGATTCTAGCTAAAGAGACAGCTTTAAAAAAAATAAGGGAAATAGAAAAAGTATCAGAAGAAGAGTTTAAAATTTTTTACAACTGTTTAACAAAATCTTTAAAAAATGTAACTTCATGGAATACTGACAGCGAATACCAAAAGAAAAAAATAAACAATTTAATTAATGATTTACAAAATTTAATTAATTATTTGAAAGATAATATTGATAAATCAAATTTTTATATATTTGATAAATTATATAACTGGGCAGAGGAAAATTTATCTGAAGAGGGAGTTGAGTATTTGGTTTCTATAATGATGGAGCCATATAATGAAATAACTGATCCTTTAATTTCTCAAATGAGTTCAGATGAGGATAGTAGTTTTAATATACCTGTAGACAGAACTATAAATGACCTAAGAGAAATAATTGAAAAAAATTATTCAGATATTTTAAAAATTGATTTTTCAAAAAATGAAAATAATAAAAAATTTTGGTTCATTTCAAAAAATAAAGAAGAGCCTAGAATTGGAGATCGGTTTGAAGATAATGGTTCAGAACTTGAGCAGCCTACAGCTATTGCTAGAGATATAAAAAAACTTTATGAAACTATTTTTACATTAAAAAACAGCTTAAAGATTGGCAATTTTCTAGTACGGAACAATGATTTAAGACATATTGTAAGAAGAGTGTTTATATCTGAGAAATACCCTTATTCAGAAATTCAAGATAACACTATTGGCTCAAAATTAGTTCCTATTGATATGTTAAGACTTAAACTATCTTTTTTTGGGGCAGTAAAGTTTGATCCAAGATCTGACAAATGGTTAAGGATTTGTATGTTTCAAGGAGCTCCATTACCAAATGAACTTAATTCATTTAATCAATATTGGATATATAATTAAAGTAATTAATGAGAAGTTATAGTGAAATCGATACAATTGTTAAACGTTCAACTAAAGCAAAAGGTTTCTCTTGGGGTGTTGCCGAAGAAATAGGAAAGAACATTAAACAACTTGAGTTATTTGGTTTACCAGGAATAAAAAACATAAACCAATATTTTAAGATTTTTAATAATGAGAATTTTGAAAATTGCCAATCTTTTAATAAAAGCAACAGACCTCAAAACTTTTACTGTCCGATTAAACTTGGATTAAGTTTTTTTGATCAATCTATCTCTATCCAAGAACTAAATGATATAGAAATAGAAAAAATGGCTTACCCATTGATATTTTTGCCGTTTGTCAGCAGATCTTCGGAAATAACGGGAAAGAGAATTTTTTTAAAGATAGATCAAAAAGAATTTTTATTAAATTTCAATCAATCAATTTATTCGAATTACTTAAGTAGTGAGATTGTAGAAAAAGCTAATGTAATTAAAATTCAATTCTTAGAAAACAAGAATAATTTTTCTGAAGAAGATTGGAAAGAATTAACAAAATTATCAGAAAACATATTTGTTGAAGAAACTGATGAGTTAAAACAAAAAACTGCAGGAGCAGGATTAACAGATAATGACTGATAACTTTGAATATAAATCAGACAAATCAGATAATAATGAATTAAATGATATTTGTGATGAATGTAAAAAAGAAGATCAGACAGTGACTCAAAATTTAATACTCACAGGATATAAACTTTGTAACTCCTGCAGAACATCTAAAACTTTATTTCCGCTTTAAATATTTGTACTTATAGGTAATGAATTAATTTTTGTCATTACAAATGAAATTGTCAAAAAAGAAATAATTAAAAAAGACAAAAATACAATTCCAAATGCTTTTAAATTTGATTTTAAATTTAAAATATGTCGTGTTGCAATGATTAATGAAGCAAAAATCCAAAATTGGGTAAGAAAAATAATTAAAAGAACCAGTTCTGGTGTAACTGCAAAAAATCTTATCAGGCCTGGAGCGTGTGCGTACCCAATAGCTATAAGAACTCTTTTAAATGGAATTTTTCTATCTTTATCAGGAAAAATTTTAACTCCAATTACAAATATAAAAATTGCCCACACCAGCCATGTTAATAATGCTGTTAAACCAGATATCCCAACTGATGTTTTTACAATCGTATTAGCTGCAATAGCACCCGCAACCCCATCTAAAATCATAATTAGAATTGCAAAATAAATTCCAGCTTCTCCATAATATCTTGGAGTTTTATAAAGAGTTTTATCAAGCTTTAACGATTTAAAAACAATATCTAAAAACTGAGCAAACATTAATTATCTTTATTTTTTTTTTGCGCCTTATATGAAACGATTAATGGGAATATTATTAGTGCAATAGCGATTATAATGCAAACAACTATGAAAAAGGTTTTCGTCATATTTAGGGGGAGTTAAATTCCCCCTAAAAAATTTTTTATCACTTACTGACTACTTCTCTTGTATTTGCGTTGTAAGATTCTGTAAATGGAATATCAACTACAACTGCATCGACCGGTTCTCCAGGTTTATCAGAATATTTTTCTGGTAGATGGACTTTAAATTTCGATCCAACCTTACCTTTTGGAAAACCATTTGCATTTAGCGTTCCATCAAATGGAACGTATCCCATAGCAATATTTTTCCCTTTTTCTGGGTGATACCAAGGAGAAGTTATAAATCCTACAGGTTCACTGCCATTTTCTGAAATTAACCAAAAATCTGGAGCGTATTCTTCAATAGGTTTTCCTCCTAGTTCAAGTCCAACTAATTGAAGTTTGTAAGGTTTATGACCTGCTTTTAAATCAGCTTTCATTTTCTCGAGAGCTTTTTTTCCAACATAATCGCCTTTTTTGTTCCATTCACCTTTGCCAGATAAAGAAACTTGATAACCAAGATTACATTGAAATGGATTATGTTCATGATCCATATCTTGTCCCCATGAAAGAATTCCAGCTTGGATCCTTCTATGGTGTGCAGGAGCAATTACCATTAAATTATGTTTTTTACCTGCCTCAAGAACAGCATTCCACATATCTTCAGCATATAAAGTTGCTTCTCTTAAATATATTTCAAATCCAGACTCTCCTGAAAAACCTGTTTGAGAAATAATACAACTTCTTCCACCAACTTTTGCAGACGCCAAACCGTAAAAAGGCATGTTGTCTATATCAACTTCACTTCCACAAAGATCTTTCATTAAAGCTTTTGCTTTAGGACCTTGAATTTGTACAGGACAAGTGTCTATTTCATTAATCTGAACATTAAACCTTTCATCTGCATTTACTCCTTGCAGATATAATCCAATATCACTATCTGATAAACTAAACCAAAATTCATCTTTAGATATTCTTAAAAGAATAGGATCATTTAATACTCCTCCATATGCATTACACAAAATTACATATCTTCCTCTCATTGGAGAAATTTTTGTAGCATCCCTTGTTATTACATAATCAACAAATTTTTCTGCATCTGGTCCTTTAATTTGTATTTGTCTTTCAACTGCAACATTCCACATTGTTACATGGTTTTTAATTGCTTCGTACTCAACCATTGCACCACCATCTTCAGGTTTAACATAGCCTCTTGGATGGTAAATTCTGTTATATACAGTTGCTCTCCAACATCCTGCTTTCATTGATAAATGCCAGTATGGAGACTTCCTTACTCTTGTTGATATTAGCATCTCAACTTTAGTAGGTCCGCTTTGTCTTAAATTGTATGGTACTTTTCTGTCAGACTGATCTACTGATGTTGTATGTCTTAGTTTACTATAGTCAAATTCATTAGACATAGTTATTCTCCTTCAACCACTTGTTAGTTTCCTTCAAGCCGCCGAATGTATAAATGTGGAAATAATCTGTATGCGATTTAACTTTCCCAATTAAATCATTAGGGTCTTTAGGTTTCAATAAATCTAACGCCTTACTAAAATTAGATTTAAGAAAGTTAATGGAATTTTTTGCCCCTACAATATTAGCAAATTTAATTAAGCTAGATATTTTCATTGGCCCAGTTATTCCAACATGAACTGGTATTGTTTGTTTTGAAATAAAATCTATAATAGGCTGAGTATCCATTAGCCACTGTGTAACTATATAATCAGCATAAGGCTTTTTATCTATCATAGCTTTTTCTAAATCAGAGTCGGATATATCAGGACTCCCCTCTGGATGTCCAGCAATTCCAATCTTGATACCATCAAAAAACCCTGTCTCTAACATTTGATATGAGCTATCAAATTTTCCGATCGGGTCACGACTTCCACCTATCACCAAGACCTGCTTAACACCTAAATCTTTACATATAGAAACATAATCTTTCAGCTGATTTTCATCATTAATTGACCTTGCTGGGAAGTGAGGAACTGGATTAAATCCCTCTTTAACTAACTCTCCAGACTGTTGAGCAGTCTCTTTATAATCACCTCCAGGTAGCATTGTAACATAAACATCTTTTACCTTTGGCAACGTGCTTAAATCAGTTTTAGGACCTATTTCTAAAGAAAAATTCATAATTAAATTCTTAATTATTTTATATTCCGTGTCTATAAAAATATTAAACAGCTGAACACATTGTAACCCATTGTCATGATCTGAAAATTTAATTAAATTTAGTTATGGAAAATAAAATATCTAAAATTACAGAATTATTCTCCAAAACAAGACAGCAAACTCTATCCTTGTGCGAGAATTTAGAGGCCGAGGATATGGTCATACAGCCCAGCAAAAATGTAAGCCCACTTAAGTGGCATCTTGGTCACACCACATGGTTTTTTGAAAAATTCATTTTGTCTGAATTGAATGAAGGTTACAAACCTTTCAACAAAGATTATAATTATATATTTAATTCGTATTATAATTCTGTAGGTGAGTACAATCCTAGAAATAAGAGAGGTTCACTAAATAGACCGCTCTTAAAAGATGTAGTTAATTACAGATATTATGTAACTGAAAATATTATTGATTTTTTAAAAAAAACAAAAAATAACAGAACATCATTTTTAGTTGAACTAGGTTCAAATCACGAACAACAGCATCAAGAATTAATGTTAATGGATATTAAAAATATTTTTTACAACAATCCATTGATGCCGACTTATAATTCTAACGACGATAAACCAACTGCAAAAGAAGAA
>CACIFV010000018.1 GCA_902586025.1 uncultured Pelagibacteraceae bacterium | reverse complement strand
AAACAAATTCACAAGCCTCGGAATCGTTCAATCTATTAAATCCAACTACTTCACCTATAATTTCTTTTTTAATATAAGCATCTGAAAAAACTTTTTTCATTTCTGGCAATAATTCTTTATCAACATAATCGTCTATTATTTGATTTACAAAATCTCCATCTTCTCTTACCACAGGTCTAGTTTCCCATTCAACTTTACATTTATCAGCAATAACATTATGAGCTATACCGCCTGAAACTCCACCAACTGATAACGTAGAATATGGTGGATTAAATATACAATCTTTAGGAGCTCTATCTTTTAGTTTTGATCTAATTTCTAGTAATTTGTTTACATACCTCGATGCATATTCAACTGCATTAACACCTTGGCCTGGTTTAGAACTATGACCCGCTAAACCTCCAAAGTGAACTGTATATTCATTCATACCTTTATGAGCATCAATGATTTTCATATTGGTTGGTTCACCAATAATACAAATTCCATCTTTAATATCTCTTTTTTTTAATTCTTTTATTAATAATGGTGCGCCGATGCATGCGGTTTCTTCATCGAATGTAAATGAAAAGTGAATGTCTCTATCTAAATTATTTTCTTTAAATACAGGAGCATATGCTAGAGCACATGCAATAAAACCTTTCATATCACAAGAACCTCTCCCAAATAATTTCTCATTTTTTATAGTTGCAACAAATGGATCGGTAGACCAGCCTTTTGAAACAGGGACTACATCTGTATGACCTGAAAGAATAATAGGTTTTTTAACATTTCCGTTTTTAGATTTTAAAGAAGCAAAAAGATTAACTCTTTTTTTATCACCATCAAAAATTCTAAATGAAGTAGCTCCTAAATTTTTTAAAATATCATCACAATAATTAATGAGACTATTATTATCGTTTCCAGAAATAGTTTTGAAAGCAATCAAATCTGTCAATATTCTTATTGAATCTTTATAAATTTTATCAGGATTATTTTCTGTACTCATTTACAAATCATTATATATTAAATTTATGAAAGAACAAATTACGTATGAAGACTTTGATAAAGTCGATATTAGATTGGGAACAGTTATCTCTGTAAGAAAAAATGAAAAAGCCAGAAAACCTTCATTAGTTGTAGAAGTTGATTTTGGAGAAAAGATAGGGATAAAACAATCTTCAGCTCAAATTACTCATTATTATAATGAAGAGAATCTTAAAGGAAAACAAGTAATTGGTGTTTGTAATTTTGCAGAAAAAAATATTGCAGGAGTTGTATCACAAGTATTAATTCTCGGATCTATAGATGCAGAAGGTAGAGTAACTTTAGTTCATCCATCTCAAGAAGCAGAGAATGGATTACCAATTGCTTAAATGCATCCAGAACTTTTATCATTAAGTTTATTTTTTTTTGTTACCAGTTGCTCACCTGGCCCAAATAATATTGTTGCATCTCATTCAGGTTTTAATCATGGAGTAAAAAAAACTATACCTCTAATGTTAGGTGTTATATTTGGTTTTACCTCAATGCTATCTTTAGTCAATTTTGGGTTAATTAATGTTTTTAAATTATATCCAATAATTCAAAAGATTTTAGTTTTTACAGGGTCTGCATTTTTAGTTTATTTGGCTTACAGAATTTCATTTTCCAAATCATCAAATCAAAAAGAAAAATTAGAACCTGTTAAATTTATAGAAACATTTCTTTTTCAATTCTTAAATCCTAAAGGAGTAATAGTTGCTATTATTGCAGTATCAACTTATATCGAATCTGGAGATAACTTTTTTACTTATTCTTTCTGGCTACTAACTTCTGCCTTTTTCTTTGCTATATTTAGTATCTTATTTTGGACTTTAATTGGTAAATTTATGAGAAAATTCGCGACAAATGAGAAATTTATTAAATGGTTCAATTATGTTATGTCAGCGCTTTTATTAGGCTGCATAGCTACATTTTATTATTAAATATGAAACCAGGAGACAAAAACTCGTTCAATTCGTTAACTAAAATTTCAGTTAACGGCAAAAGTTATAATTTTTACTCACTAAAAGAGGCTGAGAAAAATGGTTTATCAGGTATTTCAAAGCTTCCAAAATCATTGAAGGTCTTACTTGAGAATTTGTTAAGATTTGAAGACGATTTAACAGTTAATAAAAATCAAATTGAAGCTATTAAAGATTGGTTAAAATCTAAAAGTTCTAATACAGAAATTGCATATAGGCCTGCGAGAGTTTTACTTCAAGATTATACTGGAATTCCTGCGGTTGCAGATTTAGCTGCAATGAGAGAGGCTGTAAAAGAAAAAAATAAAGATCCAAGCACTATCAATCCATTATCATCGGTTGATTTGGTAATTGATCACTCTGTACAAGTAGATAAATTTGCAAATAAAAATTCATTAAAAGAAAATGTTGATATTGAATTTAATCGAAATGCTGAAAGATATTCTTTTCTTAAATGGGGGCAACAAGCATTCAATAATTTTAGAATAGTTCCACCGGGAACTGGAATATGTCATCAAGTTAATTTGGAATACCTTTCAAAAGTTGTTTGGAATGAAAAATATAAAGGTGAAGAATATATATTTCCAGATACTTTAGTTGGAACAGATAGTCATACAACTATGGTAAACGGCCTATCGGTTTTGGGCTGGGGCGTAGGTGGAATTGAAGCCGAAGCTGGAATGTTAGGTCAACCTATTTCGATGTTAATACCTGAAGTTATTGGGTTTGAAATGAAATCAAAAATGCCAGAAGGTACAACAGCAACTGATCTTGTTTTAACTGTAGTTAAAATGTTGAGAGACAAAGGAGTTGTGGGAAAGTTCGTCGAATTCTATGGTGAAGGACTAAAAAATCTTACTTTAGCAGATAGAGCTACTATAGCAAATATGGCACCTGAGTATGGTGCAACTTGTGGTTTTTTCCCAATAGATGACGAGACTTTAAAATATTTAAAATTCTCAGGAAGAGATGATCAAAATGTTGAAATTGTAAAACAGTATGCTCAAGAACAAGGACTTTGGGCAAGTTTAGATGTAGAATTTACAGACAATCTATCTTTAGATATGTCAACTATAGTGCCGACTATTTCAGGACCAAAACGTCCCCAAGATAAGGTTTTGCTAACTAATGCATCATCAAATTTTAAAAAAGTGTTTTCAGAGGTTACTAAAAAAGAAGAACCAAACGTTTATAATGTTGAAAAAGAAGAATTTAAAATAACTGATGGGGATGTTTTAATTGCTGCAATCACTTCTTGCACTAATACTTCAAATCCAAGTGTACTAATTGGAGCAGGTTTACTTGCAAAAAATGCAATTGAAAAAGGTTTAATGACTAAGCCCTGGGTGAAAACATCTTTAGCACCTGGATCTCAAGTAGTTACAGATTATCTAGAAAAAGCTGGGCTAAATATTTATTTAGATAAGTTAGGATTTAATTTAGTTGGTTATGGATGTACTACTTGTATTGGTAATTCAGGTCCATTAGCTGATAATATATCGGACTCCATAAAAAATAATAATATTTATGCTGTTTCAGTTTTATCTGGAAACAGAAACTTTGAAGGAAGGATTTCACCCCTAATAAAAGCAAACTATTTAGCGTCTCCGCCATTAGTTGTTGCTTATGCAATAGCAGGAACTATGAGATTTGATTTGTATAATGATCCGTTGGGTAAAGATAAAGATGGTAAAGATGTTTTTTTAAAAGATATATGGCCATCTAACAAAGAAATAGAAGAAACATTGAGAAATTCGTTAAATGCAGAAATGTTTATAAAAAGATACTCAAATGTTTCTCAAGGACCAGAACAATGGCAAAAAATTAAAACAGAGGAAACCAATATTTATAATTGGGAAGATAATTCAACTTACGTAAAAAAACCTCCGTTTTTTGACAACCTTCCTGATAAACCAGAAGGATTTAAAGAAATTAAGGATGCAAGACCACTATTAATATTGGGTGATAGCATTACCACCGATCATATTTCACCCGCTGGATCAATTCAAAAAGATAGTCCAACCGGAGAATATTTTATGAAACATCAAATACTCCCAAAAGACTATAATTCCTATGGAGCAAGAAGAGGGAATCATGAGGTTATGATGAGGGGAACTTTTGCAAATATAAGAATTAGAAATGAAATGGCACCTGGCACCGAAGGTGGTTTTACAAAGTTGTACCCTGAGGAAAAAGTAATGCCAGTATATGATGCAGTAGTTGAATATAAAAAAAGAGGTACCGATTTAGTTGTAATTGGTGGTAAAGAGTATGGAACTGGTTCTTCAAGAGATTGGGCGGCTAAAGGAACCAAACTTTTAGGTGTAAAAGCTGTTTTTGCAGAAAGTTTTGAGAGAATTCATAGATCAAATCTTATAGGAATGGGTATACTACCATTACAGTTTAAAGATGGAATAAATAGATCTAATCTAAAATTAGATGGCTCAGAACTATTTTCTATTATTGACTTAGAAAAAGGGATAGATCCTAGAGATGAAGTTGATGTTGAAATCAAATATGTCTCTGGAGACATCAAGAGAATTAAAATGTTAAGTAGAATAGATACTAAGAACGAATTAGAGTATTACAAAAATGGTGGAATTTTACAATATGTACTTAGGAACATGATTTAATGGATGAAGATATTGAAATAATAAATACCCAAACACGTAATGAAAAAATTAAAAACTTTTTCATAAATAATAAAAATTCTTTAATTTCGATATTAGTTATAATTATTTTGGCTTTAATTGGCTACTTTTCTTTTGAGGAATATCAATCTAGCAAAAGAGAAAAATTAGCTGATAAATACGACTTAGCTGTAATAAGATATGAAGCTGATAATAAATATAATGTGATCCCAGATCTTAAAGAGGTGATTAATGCTAAAGATAAAACATATTCTCCTCTAGCCTTTTATTTTTTGCTAGATAAAGATTTGATAAATTCAAAAGATGAAATTAACAATTATTTTGATATTTTAATTAATGATATTGGTTTGGATAAAAAGTTTAAAGAGCTAACAATCTTTAAAAAAGGCCTGTATAATTCAGATTTTTCAGATGAAAATGAATTGTTAGCTATTTTTAATCCTTTAATTAAAGCAGATAGTATATGGAAACCACATAGTCTTTATATTATGGCAGAATATTATTTATCAAAAAATCAAATGCAAAAATCAAAAGAATTTTTTGAGCAAATAGTTAATCTTGAAAATAATAACTCTAAAATAAAAACCAAAGCTCAAAAAAGGCTAAGATCTAGTTTCAGTGATTAAGATAGTATTATATTTCGTCTTTTTATTTTTATTATCAAGTTGTGGTCAAAGTGATAAATCTTTAGAAAATACTAATTCTAAAATTTTATTTGAAGAAATTAAACCAATTCAAGAACAATTAAATCCAAATATACAAATAAATCTTTCTAAATTAGTTAAAGACAATAGTTTTATAAATAATAATACAAATAATAATGGACATATAAACTTTGAGCCAACATTTGAAAAAAAGAAAACGTTTAAATTTTCAAAGATTAAACAGTTTAATTCAATCGATACAGATATTTTATTTATTGAAAATAATGATTTAATTTATTTCGATAATAAGGGCACAATTTTTAGAATTAATGAAAATTTTGAAACTTT
Source organism: uncultured Pelagibacteraceae bacterium (assembly GCA_902586025.1). Classification (GTDB taxonomy): domain Bacteria; phylum Pseudomonadota; class Alphaproteobacteria; order Pelagibacterales; family Pelagibacteraceae; genus Pelagibacter. Next base: position 4,820 of record CACIFV010000018.1, on the reverse strand, counting down.
GTGGAAAGCAAATCATTACTCAAAGAAAGAGAAAAAACTTAATCCAATATTATATTTTAATTATATAGAGAATAAAATTATTGCTGTTGATACTCTTTCAAATATTTTTTCATTAAATTTAGATAATGGGGAACTTAACTGGAAGAAGGACAGTCTATCTCCATTTAATTCAAATATTGCTATAAAAAATGATAAATTTGTTACTGTTGATTTTGATAATGTTATTAGATGTTTCTCAATAGTAGATGGAAGTGAATTATGGAATTTTAAAACAGAAAACACATTTATTAAATCTCAAAAAAAATTATCTGTAATTATTAAAGACAACATTGTCTATTCACTTAATAATTTGGGTGATCTTACAGCATTAAATATTAATGATGGAAGTTTAGTTTGGCAAACACCTACTCAGAGCAACGAAATATTATTAAATGCTTTTAGTCTAAAAAATTCAGAAATGATTTTAAATAATGAAACAATATATTTTTCAAATAACAAAAATGAGTTATTTTCAATTGACATAAGAACTGGAATAGTAAAATGGAAACAAACTGTAAATTCCAGTTTAAAGCCTACGATTTCTGAAAATTATATTTTTAATATTTCTGAGGAAGGATATTTATTTGTCATTGATACTGAGACTGGAAATATAATCAGGATCACTGATGTTTTCTCAACTTTTAAAAAAAGAGAAAAAATTAAGCCAATAGGTTTTGTTATTGCAAAAAATAAAATTTATTTGTCAACAGATAATGGACGAATTTTGATTATTAATTTAACTAATTCTGAAACAGAGAAAGTAATTAAATTTAATAATGAAAAAATATCGAGGCCATTTATTAATAATGCTAATATTTTTTTAATTAAAAATAATGGAATTATAAGATCAAATTAATGTTATTAAAATTTTTAGAAAAAATTGGAAGAAAAAAGGTAGTTTTAGATAGGGGGCCTTCTCACCCAAAATTTAATGAAGCCAAACCATGGATGAATAGATATTATTTATTATTTAGGAATAGACCAAAATGGTTTCCATTTAATATATTAATTCATGAAATGTTGGATGATGATCATGGGGATGGAGTTCATAATCATCTATTCCCATATATTACAATAATTTTGAGAGGCGGTTATTGGGAAACTACTAAAAAAGGTAAGTATTGGAGAAAACCTGGATACATTGGATTTAGATCAGCCAATGCATACCATAGAGTAGACCTTGAGCCAGGAACAAGGCCAATGACAATTTTTATCTCTGGACCTTTTGGATTAAGAAAAGGACCAAGATCAGAATACGGTATCGATTTTAATTCAAAAAAGAATTAATGCAAAAAAGTTTTGTTAAAGAGTTTAAACTTTACTGCAAAAAAAAAAATTTAGATGTTAATTCTCATCAGATAAAACTCATAAAAACATTAGAAGAATATTATAAATTAAACTATAAATCATTTATCTCAAAAATTTTATCAAAAAAAAATTATAAAAAAGGCTTTTATCTTTATGGAGATGTTGGTGTCGGCAAAACCATGATATTAGATTTTTTTTTCAACTTAGTTGAAGGTAAAAAATTAAAACTTCACTTCAATGAGTTTATGCTTAGCTTTCATGACTTTGTACACCAATCCAAAGATAAAAATGATAAAAATAAATTAAGTAAATTTGTTAAAAAATTAAAATCGAAAGCAAAATTAATATATTTTGACGAGTTTCAAGTTACAAATATAGTAGATGCAATGATACTTGGAAAATTATTTGATGAAATATTTAAAGAAGATTTAAAAATTATTGTAACGTCTAATATAAAAATTGAAAATTTGTATAAAGATGGGTTGCAAAGAGATCAATTCAAACCTTTTATAAAAATAATGCAAAAGCAATCATTTGAATATCAATTAAATATAGATGATGATTATAGAAAGTCCGAAGGCAATAAAACTCAAAGATATTACTCACCTTTAAATCAAGAAAATAATTTTAAAATAAACAAATTATTTAGAGTGATGACTAAAGATAAGGTTTTAAAAGAAAAGATTTTAAACATCAAAGGAAGAAAATTTATTTTAAAAAATTTTTATGATGGAATCGTTCGATTAACTTTTAAAGAAGTATGTGATAAAAATTTAGGATCAGAAGATTATATTAAAATAGTAAAAAATTGTCTTTTTATAGTTATGGAAAATGTACCAGCATTTAATGATTTGAATTCAAATCAACAACAAAGATATATTACTTTTTTAGATATCGTGTATGATCAAAATATACCTATTGCTATTAGTGCAGAACAAAATATTGATAAACTTACATCATCAAGATTATTGGAAAAACCATTTAAGCGTACCATTAGCCGATTATATGAACTAACATCTAAAAAGTATTTATGAGACAAGAATTTTTTAATCTTGAAATTAAAACAAATGGTCAAAAATTATATGAATTTACCGATCAAACGATAGACTGGATAAATAAAAATAATTTTAATAATGGTATTTTAAATTTAAGCATACAGCACACTAGTGCATCTTTAATTGTTCAAGAAAATGCTGATCCTGATGTTCAATCAGATTTAATTAATTATTTTAATAAAATTGCTCCAATGGATAATAAATTATATATTCATACAATAGAAGGTAAGGACGACATGCCAGCTCATATAAAGTCAGCTTTAACTAACAATCAAATATCCCTCAGTATAAAAAACAAACAACTTTTGTTAGGTACTTGGCAAGGAATTTACCTTTTTGAACATAGGTTAGCTTCTACAAAAAGGCTGATTATTCATCATTTTATTGGAGATTAATTAATTTTTTAAAGTTTGAAATGCTTTGAGAGCTGCATTTCTAGCTTCTTCATGTACAACTATTGGAGAAGGGTAATCAGAACCAATTTTAGTTTTTATAGCTTCTTGATATTTTGTTTCCATCTCCCATGGTTTATGAATAAATTTACTTGGAACTTTCTCAAGTTCAGGTACCCATTTTTTTACATACAAACCTTGTTTATCAAATTTTTCACCCTGCAATATAGGATTAAAAATTCTAAAATAAGGGGCTGCATCTGCACCACAGCCAGCAACCCATTGCCATTGTGCAACATTGTTTGCTTCATTAAAATCTAACAAACAATTTCTAAAATGTTTTTCACCCTCTTTCCAATTAATTCTTAAATGTTTTACAAGAAAAGAACCAACTACCATTCTAATTCTATTATGCATCCAACCTGTTTCATAAAGTTGTCTCATCCCAGCATCAACAATTGGGTATCCAGTCATACCATTTTTCCAAGCTTTCAAATTTTTTGCATTTTTATCCCATGGAAATTTATCAAATTCTTTTCTTAAATTACCTTTTAGCATTTGAGGGAAATAATTAATTAAACTATGTGAAAATTCTCTCCAGCCTAATTCATTTAGATATTTTTTAACACTAATATTTTTTGATTTATATTTATAACATTTGTCCCAAATGTTACTTACATGTATTTGTCCATTTCTAATGAATGGCGAAAGTTTTGACGAACCGTTTATAGCTGGATAATCTCTATCAACTCCATATTTCAACATTCTATTTTCAACAAACTCATTTAAATATTTTTCGGATTGTTTTTCTGTTGGGTCCCAATATTTTTCAAATTTTTTATGCCAATTTTTCTTTGGTAAAATTTGATCTGGAACATTATTATTTTTGAATAATTTTATTTTGCTCTTAACTTTTTTTACGTTTAATGATTTGTTTGGGATACTATCCAAGTAAATTTGCTCTCCAACTCTCCAAAATGGACTATAAACTTTATAAGGGCTTCCATCATCTTTTGTAACATTATTATATTCATTAAGAACATTTCCTTTAAAGCATTTTGAGAGTATTTTGTTTTTTTCAAAAATTTTAATGAGATTATCATCCAACTTTAATTGAGATGGCTCATATATTTTATTCCAAAATATAGAAATTTCTTGTTTATCTTTGATTTTACTAAAAAAAGTTATCTCATCAGAAAATACTAATTCTAATTCAATATTGTATTTAATTAATTCATCTTTAAAATTTATTAATGATTTACTTACCCACCATTTTTGTGCTTCTCTAACATCATCGAAATTTTCCTTATTATAAATATATAATGCTGTGACAGTATCATAATTATTTGTTGCATAAGATAATGCAGAATTATTTTTTATTCTAAAATCATCTCTTATCCAAACAACAGCTTTTTTTGACATATAATTTACTTTCTGCCTTTAGATAGCAATTGTTTGTAAAGTTTTACATCTGCATTACCTTCGCATCCAATAACTAAAACGTTAGATTTTTCGTTAAGATTTATTAATTTCTTTGTTTTAGGATTATTACAGAGACTTATAAGACTGATAATTCCTGGTGTTGCACATTCACCACCTATTATTGATCTTTTACTCAGTTTCTTGTCTTTAAGCATTGCAACAGTTTTAGGAACTTTTGAGTCATTTACAGTGACACAACAATCACTGACCTTTTTTAATACATGCCAAGGTATGAGAGACATTTCATTGCATGACATACCACCCATTATACTTTCTTTTTTTATTTTAATTTTTTTTAAACTTTTGCTTTTTATGCTTTGAAGTACACAATCAGCTCCATCAGGTTCAACTATTATTATTTTAGGAATTCTCTTGAAATATTTTGCAACTCCAGCAACTACACCTGCTGCCATGCCACCAACACCAGCTTGAAGGAATATATGTGTAATATAATGCGTAGTTTGTTTTGAAATTTCTTTAATCATAATTGAATAACCAGCCATAGTTAACAAAGGAACATAACTATAATTCTTCGTAGATACAT
>CACIFV010000017.1 GCA_902586025.1 uncultured Pelagibacteraceae bacterium | reverse complement strand
CATCCAAAAATAATACAAAACATTCCTGCAACAATTAAACCAGGTATTGAATTTGGTAAAACAACTTTATAGAAAGCTTGATAAGGATTACACCCATCAATTAATGCAGTCTCATCTAATTCTTTTGGAACTCTATTAAAAAAATCTACCATAATCCAAACAGCAATTGGCATTAATAAAACGATATATACGACCACTAGACCTAATAAACTATCAAGCAATCCTATTGTGCTTAGAAAAATAAAGAAAGGAATTGATAATACAATTGGAGGCATGATTCTTTGTGAAATGAAGAAAAAAGTAATATCGTTGTTTCTTACAAATCCAGCTTTAAAAGTAAATCTTGATAGTGCATAAGCAGCAAGTGTTCCAAGAACAATACTTATTAAACTAGCAGTACAAGTTACAAAAATACTATTAAAATAGGGCTCAACAATATCTACTCCACCTTTCGCAGGAGACTTAATTAAAACTCTCCAACCCTCCAATGTTGGTTCGAAATCTAACCAAGGAATATAAGTTACTTTACTATTTACAGATTGGAAGTCTTTAAAAGATGTTGATACAGCCCACAGAAATGGTGCAACAACAAATACAGTCCAAAATGTAATAAAGAAATATTTAAGAAAAGTGTAAAGTTTGCTCATATTTATTCTTTGATCATTAGTTTGGTTAAAACTTTAGCTATTATCGTTAAACTGATAATCATTATGACAAGATAAGTGAAAGATAAGGTTGCTGCATAACCCATCTGAAATTCTCTTAATCCTTTAATATAAATATAAAAACTTGACGTCTCAGTTGCAGTCCCTGGTCCTCCTGAAGTCAAAACAAATACTGTATCCATTATTTTTGAAGCCTCGATAAGTCTTATTATTATTGCTCCAATTGATATTGGAGCCATCAAAGGAAAAGTTACATAAACAAATTTTCTAAATGGACTTGCTCCATCTATAGCAGCTGCCAAAAAAGGTTCTTTTGGAAGTGACAAAAGTCCAGCTAGTAGTAGTAAAAACATAAACGGTGTCCATTGCCAAACCTCAACAATTATTACAGTAAACTTTGCAATAACTGGATCACTCAACCATAAAATAGGTTTTACTCCTAATCCACCTAACAAATCATTTACAGGACCTAGTGACTCATGAAAAAATGTTCTCCAAATAACTGTCATTATTACTGGAGTTGTCATCATTGGTACTAGAAAAATTACTCTAAAAAATCTTTTAAATTTTATTTCTCTCCAAACCATCATCGCTAGAGCAAATCCGATAACATATTGGAGAATAACTGTGGTAACCGATAAAAAACTTAGCCTAAAAAAAGACTCCCAAAACCTCGGGTCATCAGTAAATAACCTTATATAATTCGTAATACCTATAAAGTTCATTTCTGGTGTATAACTATTCCATCCAGAAAGACTTAATCTAATAGTAAAAATAATTGGAAATATTAAAATTCCAATAAGTACAAACAATCCTGGGAATAAAAAAACAAATTTGTGTTTAAAATTCATAATTTTTTTTTTGGATTATTTTAAAGTGTGGCCGTTAAAAAACGGCCACAAGTTTTACAAAATTATTGCTTATTATCTTCCATTGCTACACCAACAGCATAGGCTTTTCTTACGTTATCTTTTCCTACTCTGTTAAGTATATCTTCCCACTGTTTAGCAGCTTCGTCTAAAGCAGCTTGTGGAGATAATTGACCAGCTAAAGCTTTTGCAGCAGCAGTAGCCAATGCAGCATTAAACTCAAAAGTTCCAGGAACTCTTAATGGAAATACTCTATTTTTACTTTGTTCCATTTGTGCAAGAGTATCAACATATGATTGAGCAATATCTTTATCCCAACCAATTTGTGTCCATACATCAACTTTAAAGTCATCATTTCTAAATGGGTTTACACCAAATCTACCAATTCCAATATCTGCTTGGTGGTTAGCTTCGTTAGCAAAGAAACATAGGTAATCGAAAGCCATTTCTTTCTCTTTACTTTTCTTAGCTACTCCAACTGCCCATCCCCATACGAAGAAAGGAGCTTGGTTAAAGCCTTCATCCCAAGAGTTAGTTTTTCTATTCCAAACTTTCATTGCTCCTGGTAACTGTGCAGCACCAACTTTATTGTTTATTGGACTATCTGGTTGCATAGCAGCAACAAATGCATCATCCCATGAAAAACTAAACAAAGTTTGTCCTCCACCAAATGATCCAATTTCATCACCTAAACCAAAATTTATTCCTCCTGGAGGAACATATTTAGTTGCCTCAACCCAGTCAGTTAAAGCTTCAACAAAACCTGGATTGTTAATTAGTGGTTTCATAGTTTCTAAATCAAAGAAAAAACCACCAGGTGTTTTAGGATTTTTTGAGTAAGCAGCAGATCTTGAATAGAAAGCAGCATACATTAGATCGTCTTTTTTCATTACTTCAGCAGATCCGTATTCTTTCTCGCCATCTCCATCCCAGTCCCAATTATTAAAGTAAGCTGCCATTTCTCCATACTCTTTCCAAGTTTGAGGAACTCTTAGTTCTTTACCAGTAGCTTCCTTATATTGTTTTTGGTACTCAGGATTATCAATTACATCTTTTCTATATTTCAGATAATGTCTGTCTCCATCAACCGGAAACTGATACATAACACCATCCCAAGATGCTACACCAATGTGAGACGGAGTAACGTCTTTCATTTGTTTCATCTCAACGTATTTCTTTGGAACTGGCTCTAAGTATCTTCTCCAATCGTTAATGAAGTTTGAAAATCCAAAAACGATGTCATATGGAGCTTGTCCAGCTTGAAATGGTACCATTGCTTTCGCATATAAGTCACCTGCTGGTGTATGAGTAACATCAACTTTTGCTCCAGTAAGTTTAGCGAACTGCTCAGCATGTAGAGCTGTTGGCTCTCCCATCACTGGTACAGCATGTGTATTAATCTTAAGCGTCTTGCCTTTATAATTTTTCTTAGACATAGACTCGTAAGAACAATCACCTGGAATATCTCCAGTTGCTTTGATATGTGGAAACTGATCACTCCACTTATCAGCATACGCAACAGGGCTAAATACCAACAAAGCTGATATTAGAGCGGTTACGCAAGTTTTTATTGTCTTCATCTTTTTTCCTCTCTTTGTTGTTAATTATGGAACTAACACTGCACGACCTTTGACTTTTCCGTCATTAAGATCATGTAGCGCCTTGTTAGCATCATCTAATTTATATTCCTGCATAGATAGCTTGACTTTTCCTCTATCAGCTAATTCCATGAGTTCGTATAATTCAGACCACGTTCCTACTAAATTTCCGACTATTGTTTTTTCAGATATTATTAAATCTACGGCTAAAGATTTAATTTCTTCTCCATAGCCCACGATGTAATAAAACCCTCCATTTGAAGTCATTTGAATTCCCATTGCAGTCGATCCTTTTTCACCAACAAAATCTATTACAGCCTCAGAACCTTTTCCCTTAGTTAACTCTTGGACTTTTTCAATTTCGTTTCCATCAATCAAAACTCCATGATCTCCACCTAGCTCCATTGCATGTTTAAGAGCTTTTTCTGATTTCTCTACAATAATTATATCTGCTGCACACATTGCTTTTAAACATTGAATAGCAATATGTCCTAAACCTCCAGCGCCAATGATTGTACAACTTTGACCAGGAAGTAAATGCCTAGTAGCTTTTTTCACAACTCTATAAGCTGTTAAACCAGCATCAGAAAATGGAGCAACATCTTTAGGTGCCAATACTGTTGGCAATTTAATTAAATTCCTCACACTTGTTTTTAAAAGTTCTGAATATCCACCTTCTTTAATACTTAACCCTGGGAAAGCTCCAGCGGCGGCATGCATGTCGTTACCTCGTCTACAGTCAAGACACGTTCCATCTGTTCCAGATATAAGCGGGTGCAAAATTACTGGATCTCCCTTTTTAAATTCTGTAACGTCTTTTCCAACATCTTCTATCCAACCAGCATTTTCGTGACCCATAACGCAAGGAAGTAGTTTTCCGTCTGGATCTTGTATATGTTTCCAAACTCCTTCAATTATGTGTAGATCAGTTCTACAAACACCAGCTGCACCAATTTTAACTATTACATCAGAAGCCTTTTCTATTTTTGGATCAGGCATTTCTTGATTTGTGACCCAAGTTCCCTCTTTCATTTCTGGATCGTACTTATGTAAAACCTGTGCTTTTATTCCTCTCTAAATTAATTTTTTATAAATAAATCTTAAATTGAAATAAAAAATATGTCTAGAAAGTTAGAATAATTTTAAATACCAATTACAACTTGAGATTGTTAATTAACTTTGTTTTTGCACCCGCCTGTTTTGAAAAACTCATCAATATTATCTATAGCTAGATTAGCCATTGCGGTTCTAGTCTCTTTAGTTGCGCTACCCAAATGAGGAAGAATAAAAGCACTTTTGTGTTTAAGATATCCTGGATTTAAATTTGGTTCATTTTTGTATACATCTAGCCCAACTGCATAAACTTTTCTTCTTTCCAAAGCATCTATTAAAGCTTCATCTTCAATAATATCTCCTCTTGCAACATTTGTCACAACTGCACCTTTTGGTAATAGTTCTAGTGAATCTTTATTAATTAAATTAATTGTCTCTTTAGATGCAGGACAACATACCGAAAGGACATCAGAGACTTTCATCAAATCATTTAAGTTGTCGTGGTAAGTTGCGCCTTGTTCTTTTTCTTCGCTTAATTTTGAACGATTGTGATAATGAATTATCATACCTAAAGATTTAGCTATTTTCGCTATTTTTTGACCAATTCTACCCATGCCAAGTATTCCAAGTCTAGTGCCTGTTAATTGTTTGCCAATCAACATATCTGCTGACCAAACCCAGCCGCCTTCTCTAGCTTTCTCAATTCCTTCAGATGCTCTTCTGCATGCACCTAATATCAACAAAACCCCAATTTCTGCAGTGGCATCAGTTAAAACATCTGGTGTATTTGTGACAGCGATACCTCTTTTCTTTGCAGCTTCTAAATCTATATTTCCAAAACCTACAGCAAAATTTGATATAATTTTAACACTATCAGGTAATTGATTAATTGTTTCTGCATCAAGCTTATCTGTTAGAGCTGATAAAATACCATCACAGCCTGCACTCATCTCTATTAGCTTCTTTTGAGAGTAGAGTTCATCATTTAAATTAAAGTTAGCATCAAATAATTCTTTAGCTTTATCCTCACAAGATCTTAAAAGCCTTCTCGTGATTAAAATTTTTTTCATTTTGTTTTGGATTAATTTAGATCAAAAACCTTACCAGGATTCATGATATTGTTTACATCAATACTTCTTTTAATAGCTTTCATCACTGGCAAATTATCTGGATGCTCTCTTAATAAGTAATGTTTTTTTTGAAGACCAATTCCATGTTCTCCTGTAATTGTTCCCTCTAACTCTAAAGCTTTGTTAATTAAATCATCGCTGTACTGCCTAATTTTTTTTTGTTTTTCTTCATCATCAGGATCATACAATATTATAGAATGAAAATTTCCGTCTCCGACATGACCAACCATCGGTGCAGTTAGACCTAACTTTTTAACTTCTTTTTCTGCCCATGAAATACACTCTACTAACTTTGAAATTGGTACACAAACATCTGTAGAGTAAACTTTCATATCATGACCTAAAGCTTTTACTGAATAATAAACATCATGTCTTGCTTTCCACAGTATTTTTTGTTCTTCGGGAGAAGATGCCCATTGAAAATCACTTCCACCATTATTTTTTGATAATTCTTCTACAATTTTAATAGACTCATTGTTCGATAGCTCACTTCCATGAAATTCAAAGAATAAAGTTGGTGATGCTTTAATGTTTTCTAACTTTGAATATTTAATGCTAATTTCCATTTGGTCTTTGTTTAACATTTCAATTCTTGCAATTGGAACACCATACTGAATAACTTCTTGCGCTGTCTTTACTGCTGAGTCTAAATCTGGAAAATAGCAAACTGCACTCATAATGCTTTCAGGTATTGGTGATAGTCTTAATTGAACTTCTGTAATAATTCCTAATGTTCCCTCAGATCCAATAAACAAATTAGTTAAATTATATCCCGCAGAAGTTTTTTTAGTTCTTGCACCGGTTTTAATTATGTCTCCATTTGGTAAAACAACCGTTAAGCCAGAAATAACTGTTCTCATTGTTCCATATTTCACTGCCATTGTTCCTGAAGCTGAAGTAGATGCCATACCACCGAGTGCAGCATCCGCACCAGGATCTATTGGAAAAAATACCCCGTCTTCTCTTAAGTATTCATTTAATTGTTTTCTTGTTACATTTGCTTGCACTCTGCAGTCAAAATCCTCGGCATTTACACTTAAAACTTTATTCATTTTTTCTAGAGAAATTGTAATACCATTTTGATTTCCAACAACATGGCCTTCAAGAGATGTGCCGGTTCCAAATGGAACCACTGGAATTTTATGCTCGTTACAAATTTTTAGAATTTTTGAAACTTCTTCATTAGTTTCTGGAAATACAACTGCCTTCGATAATATTGGGTTATAGGTATCTTCCCCTCTTGCATAATTTGCACGAGTAGACTCTGAGGTAGAAAATCTTCCGTTAAATATCTTTTTTAATTCTGCTTGGACAGTCTCGTTCATTCTTTAATAATACAAAAATATTAATTAAAAATACAGTTTATTTAGAAAGCATCTTGCCTATATTTTCTAAGGCTTGCATTATATTATCTCTAGATGCGGCAAAACTAAATCTAACGTAATCATTACAAGTTTTACCAAACGCAGTGCCAGGAACAATCGCAACTCCAGCTTCATGCATAGCTTTTTTGCAAAACTCAGATCCATTCATGCCAGTCCCTTTTATGTTCGGAAAAGCATAGAAAGCTCCTCCCGGCAAACTACACTCAACTCCTGGTAAATCATTTAATCCTTTGTGAATTAAATTTCTTCTTAATGTAAATTTGTCTAACATATCTTTAATAGAATCCTCTGGACCATCTAATGCTGCTATACCAGCATATTGGGCTGCTGCATTTACACATGATACACTATTAATCAAAAGTTTGTTTACATGTTCAACCAAATGCTCTGGCCAGTAACTCCAACCAAGTCTCCATCCAGTCATAGAATATGCTTTACTCCAACCCTCAAGAACAATTAATCTATCTCTTAAGTTAGGATAATTAAAGAAAGTCGGCATTTCTTTATAATCAAAAATTTGTCTACTATAAATTTCATCACTTAAAATTGTGACCTGGGGATGTTTTTCTAATTCTTTTGCTAAGTAGTCAATTGCAGGTTTTTCAACAAAGCTTCCGGTTGGGTTGTTTGGATTAATTAGAATTAAAAGTCTAGTTTTGTCAGTTATTAAAGACAGAATTTTGTCTGGATCAAATTTTAAATCTTTATCCTCAGTTAAATCATATGGAACGGCTTTTGCTCCAGAGTAATTAATCATTGACTCATAAATTGGGAAAGCTGGAGTAGGATGAATTATTTCAACACCTGGTTCACCATAACAAGTAATTGCATAATACATTGTAGGTTTACCACCTGGCATTATTAAAACTCTATTTGGATCAATATCAGCTTTGTAAAGTCTCTTGACCCATCTTACGACAGCTTCTCGACATTCTGGAATTCCATTTGATAAAACATAACCATGATGACCGTCATCTAGAGCTTTTTTCGCAGCCTCAACGACATGTTTTGGAGTTTTAAAGTCGGGTTGTCCTAGACCTAAATGGATCATAGGTTTGCCTTGTGCTTCTAATTTTTTTGCTTCTGCTAGAACAGAAAATGCACTTTCAGTTCCTAAACGATCTAATGCTTTTGCTAATTCAATCATAATTTTTCGTCGACAAACTAACTGAAAAGCAACTTCATGTCTATTTATTTAAAGTGAAAATAATAATAAAAATTATTTATAAAAAATATTTAATTTCGGTAAATTATCTTTGATCTATCTAACTCTTTTACACTTTTGCAGCCCATTAGGATCATATTTCTTCTAATTTCATCGTGCATATTTTGAAGCAGCCTCTCTACTCCTTGCTGACCACCTGCTCCTAAACTGAACAAAAAAGCTTTACCAAAACTACAAGCAGTAGCACCTGCGGCTAAAGCCTTGAGAACATGAGTCCCCCGTCTAATACCTCCATCTAAAATTATCTCAAGTTTATCACCCACAGCATCTGAAATAGCCTTTAGTTGATCAAAAGGAGTTCTAGATCCATCAAGTTGTCTTCCTCCATGATTTGATATTATTATTGCTGTACAACCAATGTCAACTGCTCTCTTTGCATCCTCTACAGACATTACACCCTTCAAGGCAAAAGGTCCGTCCCACTTTTTTATACAGTATTCAGCATCTTCCCAATTCATTTGTGGATCATACTGTTCATTAACATAGTCTATTACGGATTTTGTAATGTTAGTTCCCTTGTCAGTTTTGTGTTTAATATTTGCAAGTTCAAATTTCTTATTCGTAAAATATCTGAATAACCATCCTGGTCTCATCGCGAAATTCATTATACTTTCTAATGTGAATTTAGGAGGAGTTGTAAAACCAGTTCTGTGATCTCTTTCTCTATTTCCTGCAACCAAAGTATCAACTGTTAAACATAAACCATCAAAGTTTGCTCTTTTACACCTATCAATCAAATCATCAGTAAATGATTTATCTTTATGGATATAAAGTTGAAATAATTTTGGTCCACTTGATATGTTAGCAATTTCTTCAATCGAAAATGAAGCCATTGTTGACATGCTATACATTGTACCAAATTTTTCTGCAGCTCTAGCTGAAGCTTTATCTCCATCAGGATGATATAAACTTTGCATAGCAGTAGGTGATAAAAAAATTGGCATATCTATTTTTCTACCAAAAACTGTGGTTGATAAATCTGGTTCTCCTACGCTTCTAAGAATATTAGGGATTAAGTCACAATCATCAAATGAATTTGTATTTCTTTTTAAAGTGGTTTCATCATCTGCACCACCATCAATGTAATGAAAAATTGGAGCTGGAAGTTTTTTTTTGGCTAGCTTTCTAAAATCTTCAAAATTATAACAATTCTTTAAGCTCATGCATTTCGGAATCTTAAATTATTTCGATTAAGATCACTGATCTTTGTGCAGCCCATTAATTTCATGTCTCTTACTAATTCAGTTTTATATAAGTTAAGTGCTCTCTCAACACCTTCTTGACCTGCTGCAGCTAAAGCATAAAGATATAATCTTCCACCAGCACAAGCTTTTGCACCCATAGATAAAGCTTTTAACATATGAGTTCCTCTTTGAAATCCACCTTCACAAATAACATCTAACTTATCACCAACTGCATCAACAATTTCAGCTAATTGATCGAAAGGTGATCTAGATCCATCAAGTTGTCTTCCTCCATGATTTGATACCATTATACCAGTGCATCCGATATCAACCGCTCTTTTAGCATCTTCAACACTCATAACACCCTTAAGCGCAAAATGGCCACCCCACTGAGAGCACAATTTTTCAGCGTCGTCCCAGTTCATAGATTGATCCAACATAGTAGAAAAATAATTACCAATTGAAGTATTTGTGTCAGTGCCTTCTTTAACGAAATCTTGAAGATGTGGTAGTTCAAATTTTCCTTTGGTTAAATAATTTATTCCCCACATTGGTTTTGTAGCAAAACTAAACAAACTCGAAAGTGTTAATTTTGGAGGTGATGTAAATCCAGTTCTTAAATCTCTTTCACGATTTCCTCCTGTTATCGTATCAACAGTTAAAGCCATCACATCAAATTTTGCTGCTTTTGCTCGTTCTAAACAAGAGTCATTTAATCCTCTATCTTTATGAAAATAAAATTGAAACATTTTTGGTGTGTCTATTAAAGATGAAATTTCCTCAACACTAACTGTAGCCAATGCCGAAACACCAAACATCGTGTTAAACTTCTTTGCAGCTTTTCCAACCGCTCTTTCTCCTTCGTAGTGGAATAGCCTTTGCAGAGCTGTTGGAGAACAATAAAAAGGTAAATCTAGTTTTTTTCCAAAAATAGTTGTCGACAAATCCACATTTTCAACACCTCTTAAGACATTTGGAACTAAGTCAACGTCATTAAATGCACTACTATTTCTTGCATAAGTTATTTCGTCATCCGCAGCCCCATCAATATAATGAAATATTGGAGAAGGAAGCTTTTGTTTTGCCAGTTTTCTAAAGTCATAAAAGTTATGACAATCTTTTAATCTCATATCTTAAGTTAAAATTTTTTTGTAAAATTAAACATATAACTATTTGCCCCAGGATTTTTATCTCCAAGACTCGCATTAGAAATATGATTATAAGAAATACCTAATTCAGAATTGGATGAAATATCAAATAATATCTGTATTTGTGTCTTAAATTCAATTTCGTGACCTAAGTCCTTGCCATCTCCTTCGTCGTAATATCCAATTGCAAAACTAGGGGAAAAGGTAGTTGAATTAGATTTTCGATTTAGTTGATAACCTGTATAAATATATATTGCGTCATCAGTCGTTATCATCGCGCCTGTAACAGGTTGAACATTTCCTAAGAAAATATCTTTGCTGGCATTAAAATTAATATATTCGGCACCAAAAAGATTTGCTCTCTTACCATCATCGCTGAAATCAAACATGCCAGTGTAAAAACTCCATTTGTTTTCTGCATTAGAAAGTGAGACAGTAAGAAATGAAATTATTAAAGTTTTAATTAAAATCTTCATATTAAAAATCCTCGTTACTTTATAGATACTTTTCTAATAATTAAAAGGCCGCCAAAAGCGAACAAAATCAAAGGTATTGACCAGAGTAAAAATGTATTTTGGTTTAATTCTGGTTCATATACAATCCATTCTCCATATTTATTTTTTAAATAATCATATATTTCATCTTCTTCTTTACCTTCATCAATCTTATTTTTTACAACAAGCTTCATACTTATAGCAAAATCTGACTGAGAGTCGTAAACAGATTGACCTTGGCATATCAAACACCTTAAGTTTTTTGTAATTTGATCTACTTTGGTATTTATTTCATTAGCATAGGAAAAATTAAAACTAAAATATAGCAGCAATATTAATTTTAAAATTTTAAGCATTTTTTTCTAATAAATTTTTTATTTCTATTAAATTTTCGCTTGTCAATGGACCAATATACTTTTTTATTATCTCATTTGTTTTACCACTTATAATAAAAGTTTCAGGAACACCAATAGCTCCGAATTCTATTGATTTTGTTCCATCATTATCGGTAATAACTTCTGAATAAGGATTTCCAAGTGAGCTTAAAAAATTTTTCGCATTTTTTGGACTGTCTTTATAATTGATTCCAATTATATTTATTTTCATATCTTTTAATTTCATTAAAAACTGATGCTCTTCTCTACATGGTGCACACCAAGATGCCCAAATATTTACTACAGAAGGACTATTT
>CACIFV010000016.1 GCA_902586025.1 uncultured Pelagibacteraceae bacterium | reverse complement strand
AAACTAATAAATATAGTTGAGATCCATATCCAAATCATTAAAGGTTTATATTGATATCTTACGTTATAATAACCATCATTTTTTAGAATATTAAATACTAAAAAATTATCTGAAAATAATGTTGTCTTAATATCTGCTTCACTCGTAATAGTTAAAGGCTGCTGGTAAATCCTGACTTCTGGGTATAAAGCAAAAGAGGAATTTTTATTTGTAACTTCAAAACTAGCTTTAAGAGATTTATAATTATCTACATCTGTAACATTGACTTCTTTTAATTTTACAACTTTTTCATTGAATATTCTTTCATCTCCTACTTTCATATTTGAATTGAATTCACTAGAAAAAAGGCCATTCAATAAGATACTTGTAATTAATAAACTAAAACCAAAATGCGAAATTTTTTGGCTAATAGAGGATCTACCAACAAAAAAATCCTTAATTGTTACTAATAAAAGATAGATGCTCAAAATTATCATAGGAATTGATAACAAAAATGAATTTTCTGTTTTTATTAAAATGACATACGAAATAAGTAGTGAAACAAAAAAAATAATTAAAATATTATAGTTAAACTTTTTTAATTTATCTTTAATCCATTTCAAACTTGGGCCAAAGCTCATGAATATTAAAAAAGGAATTAAGAAAGGTATTAAAAGATTATGATAAAAAGGTGGGCCAACAGAAATTTTTGAACCATTTAAAACTTCTAGAAAAATTGGATAAATTGTACCAACAAGAACAACGGATAAAAAAAACATCATAAACCAGTTATTCACTAATATTGCAGTCTCTTTACTTAAAATAAAATTCTCTTTTGCTGCGTTTGATATTTTATTCTGATTAAAAAAGAAAATTAATATAGACATCAATATTAGGATAAAGAGAAAACTTAATATAAATAACCCTCTTGATGGATCGTTTGCAAAAGTATGAATTGAATTTAAAATTCCAGACCTAACAAGAAAGGTGCCACTCATGCTCAGTGAAAAAGTTGTAATTGACAAAATAATAGTCCACTCTTTAAAAGAATTTCTTTTCTGTAATACAATTACTGTATGCAGGAGTGCTGTTAAGCAAAACCATGGCATCAATGAAACATTTTCTACAGGATCCCAAAACCAAAAACCTCCCCAGCCCAGCTCATAATATGCCCATATAGATCCAAGCAAAATACCAATTGTTAAAAATACCCAAGATACCAAAACCCATTTTTTAATATGCCTTGCCCACTTATCTCCAATATTTCCGCTAATCATTGAGGCAAGTGAAGCTGAAAAGATAATAGATGTTCCGACGTAACCTAAATATAAAATTGGAGGATGAATAGCTAAAGCAGGGTCTTGTAAAATAGGGTTCAAACCTAATCCCTCGCTAGGAATTGGATATAGCGTTTTGAATGGGTTGGAAGTTAATAAAATAAAAACTAGAAAACCTGAAATAATAATTTGTTGAAATAGTATCGTTAGAAGTTTGTATTTAGTATCTTGTGATCTTGAATTTAATAAAAAAATAAATAGAAAAATTGAAAGAACTAATAACCACAATAATAAACTTCCCTCATGATTTCCCCAAGTACCTGAAACTTTATAAAATAAGGGTTTTAAAGTATGAGAATTGTTAAAAACAGTTTCATTACTAAAATCTGAAATTACAAAAGCTGCAACTAGACTAAAAAAACTTACTGTAATCATTAAAGTTTGTATTGAAGTAATTAAAATAAAGTTTTTATCTAAATATTTATTTTCTGAATTTGCATCCAAGTATGACTTAAAAATTAAATAAACAGATGCAATTAAAGCTATATATAAAGAATAATTTCCTAAATAATTAGACATACAAATTAATTATTTTTCATAGCTTCGCTGACTTCAGGAGGCATATAATTTTCATCATGTTTTGCTAAAATCTTGTCAGCATTTAGAAAACTTTTATCCTTTAAGAAACCTTCAGCAACTACACCCTTACCCTCTTCAAACAAATTAGGTACCGATCCATTAAAGTTAACTAATAATTCATTTTTGAAATCCGTAATTACAAAAAAAATTTCTTTATCGTTTATTTTAATAGAATTTTTTTTCACCATTCCACCAACTCTTATTTTTTGAGCATTTTTTATTTCATTAAGGTTTTTAATGTCTGTTGGAGACTTAAAATATACTACGTTTTCCTCAAGAGATTTAACCACCAAAAAAATTGTAAGAACTAATGAAATTAAAATTAAAAAAATAAAAAGAGCTCTAAATTTAACTTTTTTTCCGTACATGTGAATTTTAGTTAAACTTTAGATGTGGAAGTGTTTGCTAATATCTCTCTGTACGTTTTTTGCTTAGCTACTGATGCAAGTTTCTTTTCATCTAGTGATTTATAATTTTCCTCAAATTTCTTTTTCTCTTTAATTAAATTTAATTTTATTATCGCGTACAAGAAGCTAAAAGAAAATAGAGTAAATATAAATGATGACCAAACGTATACACCGTATCCATTCATATTTAGTAGTTCACTAATCATAATCTATTAAGGCCTTTATTTTTAATCTTTAACAGTTCTGTATTATATTTCATTAAAAATATCAAAAGTGAAAATAGAGCAAATGCCGCAGTCATTATAGCTAATGGTGTCAACATTGAAGAATGAATTGTTGTTTCTTCCAAAATTTTTACTGACGCAGGTTGGTGTAAAGTATTCCACCATTCTACTGAAAATTTTATAACTGGAATATTTATAAGACCAATAATTGCTATTATTGAGCTAATTTTTTCTGCTTTACTAGTGTCTGTCGTAATCTTCCAAGAAGTAATGAACAATAAATAAAAAATTGAAAGTAAGAGCATTGAAGTTATTCTTGCATCCCAAGCCCACCAAGTTCCCCAGGTTGGTTTTCCCCAAATTGATCCTGTAACTAAAGCTATTATGCTAAAAACAAAACCAGAAGGTGCTAAACTTTTTGTTATTAAAGAGAAATTCTTATTTTTAAAAATAAAAACTCCAAAAGAAAGAATGGAAATAAATGAAAATATTCCGAGTGATATCCAAGCTGATGGAACATGGACATACATAATCCTAACTGAGTCACTCTGCTTATAATCCTCGGGAGAAAGAACTAAAGCTTCAACTAATCCAAGCAACAATACAATTATAAATAGCGCAAATACAAACTTTTGTATTTTATTAATTATCTTTAAAGTATTATTTGGATTGAAATAATTAATCATAATTTTTTATAACACATAAATTTTAGATTAAAATTGTTCAAAATTTTCTGACCAAGAATACAGAGGGAGATGAGGAAAAACAGTACTCTTGATCAGAATTAAATATTTTATAATAAACAGATATGACAGAGATTTGGGACAATTGTGTTTAAATATTGGCTATTAGTTAATTTGAAGGCTTGAAGTAGCTTGATCCACGCTTACCTGAAAAAATTTCATTAATTAGAGGGTGTTTTATAGGCTCTTCAGAGTCATCAAATAATAAATTTTGCTCAGACACATAAGCCTCGTAAGTAATTTCGTCATTCTCCGCTAGTAAATGATAAAATGGCTGATCCTTTCTAGGTCTCACGTTTTTTGGAATTGATTGATACCACTCCTCTGAGTTATTAAATTCAAAGTCAACATCGTAAATCACACCTCTAAAATCGAAGTGTCTATGTTTTACAACGTCTCCAATTGAAAATTTAGCTTTTTGAGTACTCACGATATTAAATATGGATATTTGATGAAAAAAATCAATAAAAAAAATATAAATGTTTTATTAATCTGTTAATATGTAGCAGTGAATAAATCACTTCTAAAATTCATTACAGACGTTGGGCCTTTAGCTATTTTTTTCTTCTTTTATTATAACAGTGATAAAAATTTAAAAGTTGCAATACCACCTCTAATTGTCGCAACAATAATTTCTGTTTTATTGGTTTGGATACTGGAAAAAAAAGTTCCGATGGTTCCTTTGTTAGGAGGAATTTTAATTACTCTATTTGGAGGTTTAACAATTTATTTTGATAATCCAATTTTTATTTATATGAAACCCACTATTATAAATATTTTATTTGCCTTAGCTTTATTCTTTGGAAAATACTTCACCAATGAACCAGTTTTAAAATTAATACTTGGAAAAACACTGCCAATGTCTGATGAAGGTTGGAAAATTTTAAATAACAGATGGACTTATTTTTTTATTTTTTTAGCTATATTAAATGAAATTGTTTGGAGAACTCAAACAGAGGAATTTTGGGTTAACTTTAAAGTTTGGGGAATGCTACCAATTACATTCATTTTTACTGCTTCACAGGTTGGGTTGATTAATAAACACAAATTAAATGAGTAATTTAAAATTAGTAATAAATAATTCAAATAAAGAACAAAACCAAAGGTATTTTTTTGAAAAAAAAGAACTAAAAATTATATTAGACCTATATGCTAAAATGGTATCTGAAGGATCTTGGAAAGACTATGGCCTCTCAATATCAAGTAAAAGAGTAAGTTTTAGTATTTTTAAAAATGCAGCAGAAAAAGCTATCTACAACATTTGTAAAAATTTTAAACCTTCTAATAAGAATTTGAAATATTTAATAACTGATAGAAATGGTAAAATTTTAAATAATGCTTATGATTTAGAAATACTTCTAAAAAAAACAAATTGGAAAAAACTATAGTTTTTGATTATCTTCTTTGACCGAACAATCTTAAAAGCATTATAAATAAATTTATAAAATCTAAGTATAATGTTAAAGCTCCCATAACAGCTTTCTTGCCAATTACTTCACCTGAATCTGATGCTACGTACATATTCTTAATTTTTTGTGTATCGTATGCAGTTAATCCAACAAATATAAGAACTCCAATGATTGAAATAGCAAAGTACATCATTGAAGATTTTAAGAAAATATTTACTAAAGACGCGATTATAATACCGATCAAACCCATCATTAGGAATGATCCAAATTTTGTGAGGTCTCTTTTAGTTGTGTAACCATATATACTCATAGCTCCAAATGTTGCTGAAGATATGAAAAATACTCTCGTCACACTAAGTCCTGTGTAAACTAATAAAATTGATGATAGTGATAAACCCATCAAGGCTGCAAAAATCCAAAAAGTCGTTTGAGCTTTTGAAGAACTCATTTTATTTATCCCAAAACTCATATAAAAAACAATTCCTAGAGGAGCTAACATAACCACCCATTTCAATCCTGATAGATAAATTGCATTTCCGAACTCAGTTAAAGCAACTATTGATCCACTTGCATCTGTAACTACTGACATTTTAAAAGATAGCAATGCTATTATTCCTGTTAACAAAACTCCAGTTGCCATGTAGTTGTAAACTTTAAGCATGTAGGCTCTAAGGCCTTCATCCATCACAACAGCTTTTTTTGCAGTCGTTGATCTATTTAGGATATTGTCTCTATTGAATTCCATAATTAAATATATAGTAATAAATTTTAAATTTTTCAAGCAGTCAAAATATAGGTAACAAATACTTAATATTTAATGAATTATAAAAAATTAGGAACAACTGATATAGATATTAGCACAATTTGTCTCGGCACTATGACTTGGGGTGAACAAAATAGCCAAGAGGAGGCCTTCGAACAAATGGATTTCTCACTAGAAAATGGGGTTAATTTTTGGGATACAGCAGAACTTTATGCGGTACCTCCTAAAGCTGAAACTTTTGGTCATACAGAAACGATCATTGGAAATTGGTTTGAAAAAACAAAAAAAAGAAAAGATGTGATACTTGCAACTAAAGTTTGTGGTCCTGCGAGAGATTATATTAGAAATGGTGAAAATAGTTTTGTAGGGAAGAATCTCGAAACTGCACTTCATAACAGCCTTAAAAGACTTAAAACTGATTATATAGATTTATATCAGCTTCACTGGCCAGAAAGAAATGTAAACAATTTTGGAAGACTGGGTTACGTGCATAAAGAAAATGAATGGAATAAATTCGAAGACGTGTTGGTTGAATTACAAAAGTATATTGAGCAAGGTAAAATAAGACATGTAGGTTTATCTAATGAAACTCCTTGGGGTGTTATGAATTATCTCAAACTTTCAAAGGAAAGGAGTTTGCCTAGAATGATGTCCATACAAAATCCCTATAGTTTATTAAATAGGTCATATGAAGTTGGATTAGCTGAAGTGTCTATAAGAGAAAATATTGGCTGCTTATCTTATTCTCCTTTAGCCAGTGGTTTTTTAAGTGGCAAATATAGAAATAAGCAATTTCCAAAAGGATCTCGGATGGAAAGAGATTGGGATTTTTGGACAAGATATCGAAAACCAAATACTAATGAAGCTGTTGAAGAATATTTTAAAATTAGTGAAAAATACAACATTGATATGAGTCAAATGTGTATAAAATTTTGTGAGATACAGGATTTTATGTCTAGCGTTATTATTGGTGCAACAACAATGGAGCAGTTGAAAACAAACATAGAAAGTGTAAAAGTGAATCTTGATAAAGAAATAATTAATGAAATTAATGAAATTCAAAAAAAATATCCAAATCCATGTCCATAATTTTTAAGATAATTTTTTTTATTCTCTTATTAGGATCAACTTCTTATTCAGAAGAATTAAATAAAATAGGAACATTTAAAGACTGGGATGCAATTGTTGTTACTAATGGGGATAGTAAAGTATGTTTTGCTCAATCTAAACCTGTTCTTCAATCTCCAAAAAAAAATGATAGAGATGCAAGATTATTTGTGACTTTCAGACCATCTGATAAAATTAAAGACGAAGTAAGCACAACGTCAGGCTATGAATACAACAGTCAAAATTCAATTACAGCTAGCTCTGGTAAATCAAAATATAAATTTGATATAGCTCAAGATAATTTTGCATGGATTTCAAGCAATAAAATTGAAAAAAAAGTTGTTAAAAGAATGAAAAAGGCCTCTAGATTAATGGTTACTGGATATAATAAATCTGGTTCTCAAACAATTGATCACTATTCCTTGATGGGCTTCACTAAAGCATACAACGCAGCTAAAAAAAGCTGCAGTTAAATAATGAAATCTAAGAAAAAGATAGTTCTTGCCTATTCTGGCGGTCTGGACACATCAATCATATTAAAATGGTTACAGGAAAATTATGATGCAGAAGTAATTTGTTATACTGCAGACATTGGTCAAGAAATAGATAGAAATAAAATTTTCAGAAACGCAAAAAAACTTGGTGTAAAAAATATTATTATTCAAGATCTAAAAGATATTTTTGTAAAAGATTATGTTTATCCAATGATTAGGGGCCATGCAATATATGAGGGTGTTTATTTGCTTGGGACCTCAATTGCTAGACCTTTAATAGCCAAAGATCAAATTAGAATTGCTAAAAAATTTAAAGCCTATGCTGTGTCTCATGGATCAACAGGAAAAGGAAATGATCAAGTAAGGTTTGAATTAGGTTATCATTATTTTGGTCCTAAAATAAAAATTATTGCGCCTTGGAGAATTTGGAAGCTGAAATCTAGATCAGATCTAATTAATTATGCAAAAAAAAATAAAATTGAAATACCTAAAGACAAGAAAGGAGCGCCACCTTTTTCAGTAGACGATAATATTTTTCATACATCAACAGAAGGAAAGTTTTTAGAAAATCCAAAAAACTCTGCACCTGACTTTATCTTTCAAAGAACGGTATCTCCAGAAAAAGCACCTAATAAATCTTCAATTGTAAAAATAGACTTTAAAGGTGGAGACCCGATTGCAGTGAATGGGAAAAAATTATCTCCATCTAAATTGCTTGGAAAATTAAACGACATAGCTGGAAAAAATGCTGTTGGAAGAGTTGATCTAGTAGAAAATAGATTTATCGGTATTAAATCAAGAGGTGTATACGAAACACCAGGCGGAACTTTATTAATGCATGCTCATAGGGCCATAGAGTCTGTTACACTTGACAAAGATACAATGCATAAGAAAGAGAAAGTTATGCCTAGGTATGCGGAACTTATTTACAATGGATATTGGTTTTCTAAAGAGAGATTTAAAATACAAAGAATTGTAGATCTTAAGAGAACTAAAGTTAATGGATCAGTTAAATTGAGGTTATATAAAGGGAATGTTATTATTCATTCGAGAATAACTAAAAGTTCAGCTTATTCTATGAAAAAAGTTTCATTTGAGGAAAATAAAACTTTTAATAAATCAAATGTTGAAAGATTTATTAATTTTCACAAGAAAAAATTAAAATAAAATATCATGAATTTTGAACCAAGTCGGGCGCAAGCCACTAATAAACTAGATAATTTTGTTGAAAATAATCTTTCTGAATATTCAAGATTGAGAAATTTTGATTTTGGTCCAGATAAAAGATCAAATATATCTTGTATTTCTCCATATATATCTCATGGAATATTAAATGAGTTAGAAGTTATAGATAAAGCCTTAAAGAAATTTTCATTTTCTAAAAATGAAAAATTTATTCAGGAGGTTTTGTGGCGTACTTATTGGAAAGGATGGTTAGAATTAAGACCTAATGTATGGACAGATTATATAATAGAACTAAAAATTATAAGAGAAAAATACAAAGATAGTAAAGATTATTTAAATGCCATTGATGGAAATACAAATATAGAATGTTTTAATGAATGGGTTAAAGAATTAAAAGAATTTAATTACCTTCATAATCATACAAGAATGTGGTTTGCCAGTATCTGGATTTTTACTTTAAATTTACCTTGGCAATTAGGAGCTGAATTTTTTATGAAGCATCTCTATGATGGAGATGCAGCATCTAATACATTAGGATGGAGATGGGTTGCTGGGATACAAACACAAGGTAAGCATTATTTGGCAAGTGAATGGAATATAAAAAAATTTACTAATAACAGATTTAATAACATTAATTTAAATGAGAATGCGCCACCTAAAGTTAGCAAGAAAATATACAAGGCTGTCTTAAAAGATTTTAGTAATCCAGTAAGTTTGGATGAGCAAAATTTAATTATTTTTGATAATAATCTTTCTTTTGAGTTGACTGATTTCAAAGACCATAAATTTAAAAAGATTTATTTAGTTAATAATAATAACGACAGTAGAAATATTAAACTTAGTGAAAAAACAGTGAAATTTAAGACTAATTTAATTCAAGATCAAAAAAGAAGGTTGGATGAAAAATCTTTGGATTGTGGAGTTATTGATATTGGTAAGCTTAAAACAATTGAGAATAGTTATTTTTTATATCCTTGTGTTGGAGAAAACTTAGATTTTTTAACTTCTCAAGGAATAAATAATATAAAATTTCTTTATCGTAATTTAGACCGGAGTTCTTGGAAATATTGCAATAAAGGTTTTTTTAATTTCAAAAAGTATATACCAACTATAATTAAAGAATTTTTTTAAAGAACTATTGTAAATTATCAAAATTATGAGATAACAATAATATGAATAACCCGCAAGTTCTTGAAATTATTGAAAATCTTAAAGGCAGAAGGAATTACGAAGATAAGAAAGCTTCAAAATTAGGTTTCAACTCTCTTTACGCATACATTGAAAATAAAATATTAAAAGAGAAAGAAGCTGAAGCAGCAAAAATTCTTGAACAATCAGCAGCTATGGAAGAAGTAATTGAAGAAAAAAAATCAGAGAAAAAGACAAGTTGTTCTTGTTGTTAATCTATTTTAGCTGGACACCTTCAGCATCAATACCATCAAACAACTGAGAATTAACAATTTTTATAATACCAGATCCAACATCTTCTTGCACTGCCTCTAATCCAGTTTTATCACTATCATCATTGGTGTTTGTAATTGTACTTTCAATAAACGCTCTCACATCACCTACACCTTCCTCTTCAAGCACAATTCCTTTACCACCATTTTTTACAGCAATTACACCATCAATACTTGCTATAACTGAACCATCATCTTCTTCAGAATTTTTAAAACCATCGTCTGTGTTATTTATAGAAATAGTGTTGTTGATAGTTAAAAATATATCACCATTATTTGCTTCATCAAAATCTAAACCTTCGTCTAAATTTCCATTTATAAATGAGTTATTAATGGTAACAACTAAATTTCCGGGACCAGCTTCATCAATATCAAAACCATCATCTAAATCTATGCCAAATTCAAATTCTTTAACAAAACCAGAGTCATACAAATCAACTTCTCTCTCAAAACATCTATCATCTGGGGTACCCTTAATCTTTCCAGGTATACTGTCTTCTTTTCTCACATTATCATCAAATTCACCTTCATCTTGTTTGGGCATAAATGGTTTTAAAAGTTTTGGATCACAATATGCTCCATTTAAAACAAAAGATGAATTATTTACTGTAGCATTAACATTTCCAGCATTACCTTCATCTAACTCAACTCCATCCGCACCAACAAGAGTAAACAGAGAGTTACTTGCTTTGAAATCGATATCACCAATGCCTCTTTCATCAATCCTAAATCCATCCGCATCAAATCTTCCATTTCCTACATTACTAATTGTTAAATTATCAACTACAACTTTAATGGAAGCATCTGAACCTTCTCCCCCACCGCCTTGTCCACCACCACAGTCATCGGCTAGACTGCAGTCAGAAATATGAATTCCATGACTGGCAACATCGTTAACAGAAACGTTATTTAAAATTACATTTACTAAACCTTTTTGGTCGTCTCTAACATCTACAAATATACCTTTGCCCCATCCTCCTTTTTTAATACTAAATCCACCTACTCCATAAAAATTTAAATTAGATATTGTAAGGTCAGCACCATTTGAAATAAAGAGGAGTGTTTGATTTTGGGTAGTTTTAATAGACTGTCCTGACCCTACTATATCTAGGGGTTGTAGTCCTGTATATTCTAAAGTTGAATTAATAATTATTTCATCTTCAGTTGTAATTAATATTTTTGATGATTCTTTACTTTTAGATGCCTTTAAAAGTGCATGCCTTAGACTTTCAGGACCAGAATCTTTTGAATTTTTGACATTAAATGTTTTTGCTAGAGATTGTGAACTGTTGAAAAGTATTAATAATAGAATTAGTACTAAATTTCTTTGCATGAAAAATTTATAATTTAAATAAGATACAAAATTATTTCAGAAAGATTAAATAATTATTAAAATTAAATTCTTAGTTGTTCTTTGAACATTTCTTAGAACAATATTTCACTTTATCCCAGTTTAATTTCCATTTTTTTCTCCAAGTAAAAGGTCTCTTACATACAGGGCAAATTTTTGTGGGTAAATTTTCTTTTCTCACTATGCAGTATTTTGTTTAATAAATTTTTCTGCCTCAGCTAAAATTAATTTTTTTCTATCAGGTTTCATTTTATCGAAAATTCTAACCATCATAGAAAGTCTGGGATTTTTTAAAAAGAAGGCTCTATTTCTATTTATGAATCTCCAATAAAGACCATCCATGGTATTGCACCATTCTCCTTTTTTAAAATCCATCATTTTCATGAAATAAGCGGAGCCGCAAATATATGGTTTTGTTGCAAATATTCCCCCATCACTGAAAAGCCCCATTCCATAAACATTCGGGACCATTACCCAGTCAGAGGAATCCAC
This sequence comes from uncultured Pelagibacteraceae bacterium, assembly GCA_902586025.1. Classification (GTDB taxonomy): domain Bacteria; phylum Pseudomonadota; class Alphaproteobacteria; order Pelagibacterales; family Pelagibacteraceae; genus Pelagibacter. The sequence continues at coordinate 6,472 of CACIFV010000016.1, read as the reverse complement.
AAACATTTCCATAAACCATTTGTAAACATATGTTGGCTTAACTTCACATAAATTCATTATGTTTGATAAGATCATTAACCTTTCAATATGATGTGACCAACCATAATTCAATGCATTTTTAATAGCATAATCTAAAGGTGGTAATCCTGTTGTTCCTTCGTACCATGAGTTTTTCATTTTTCTATTTTGTTTAAAAAAATTTCTAGTTTCCATTTCTTTTGAATAGCTTTGATATATTCCCCTCATAAATTCTCTCCACCCAATTACTTGACGAATATAACCTTCTAAGGAATTCAATCTTATTTTATTTTTGTTGTGAAAATCTAAAACTTTTTTAATGATAAATTCTGGAGTGATAAGACCTAAATTGATGTAAGGACTTAAAGCACTATGAAATAATATATTGTCTTTCTGATCAACTGCATCTTCATAATCCCCAAATAAATTTGATTTCTCTTTAATAAAAAAATTTAATAATTTAATTACATCATCATATTCCGTAGCAAACCAAAAGTCTTTCGTATTACCTGGGTGACTTTTAAAATTTTTATCAATTAAAATTTTTAGTTTTTTCGTATGAACAGTCTCAGTAATTTTAGGAAATTTGGGTATAGATATATTTTTTGGAAGTTTATTTCGATTTTCTTCGTCAAAACTCCATTTGCCTCCTTCTGGATTACCATCTTTTTTCATGAGTATATCCAAATCTCTTCTAGTCTCTTTATAAAAAACTGCCATAAAAGGTTTTTTTGATTTCGATAAATAGTTTTTAAATTTTTCTCTAGAATTTAAAAACATTGGTGTTTGAATAATATTCCATTTAATTTTTTCCTTTTTTAAAAAATTGGCAATTTTATTTTCAAAAAACTTATCCTCAATTTCGAAACTTGAAATTTCTTTAATTTTTTTTGCTTTAATTATTTTTTTTAATTTTTCTGTGTAATCCAGCTTGAAAGATTTATCCTCGATCGAAGAATATTCTAATTTAAATTTATTTTTTTTTAGTCTGTCTGCGTGAGATCGCATGCAAGATAAGAACAATAATATCTTTTGTTTATGATGCTTTTCGTATGTACAAAGCTGATAATCTTCAGCCATAAAGAAAAAGTGGTTTTTTTTGTACTTTTCTAGATATTTCTCTGAGAAAAGCTGATTTCCAAGTAGAAAAAATAATTTCATTAACTATATATAACTCTTTAAAAATTTATGTCAGAAAAATATTTAGTAGTAGGTGCGACAGGATCTATCGGATCTAATTTAGCTGAACAGTTACATGCGGCCGGTAAAGAAGTACATTTAATTGGTAGGGATGAAGAAAGAACAAAATCTTTGTCTGAAAAACTAAATTGTAAATATACAGTCTCTGATGTTTTAGAAAATGGTTTTGTTGAAAAGATTAAGTCCGAAATAGATGATATCAAAGGTATAGCTTATTGTGTTGGTTCAATTGATTTAAAGCCTTTGAGAATGGTTTCAGAACAAGATTTTACAAAATGTATGAAACTAAATTTATATTCTGCAGTAGATTTAATTAAAGGTTATCAAGAAAGTTTAAAAAAAAATAAAGGATCGATTGTTTTGTTTTCAACTGTTGCTGCTCAAAGGGGTTTTACAAATCATGCAATTATAGCTTCAACTAAAGCAGCTGTTGAAGGATTAACTGTTTCTTTAGCAGCAGAATTTGCTCCTAATATAAGAGTAAATTGCATTGCTCCAAGTTTAACTAATTCAAAAATTGCAGAGCCAATGCTTAAAAATAAAGTTTTAGCTGATGGTATAGCAAAAGCCCATCCATTAAAAAGACTTGGAGAAGGTAAAGACTCAGCTTCGCTTGCAAAATTTCTAATAACTGAAGAAAGTTCTTGGGTTACAGGACAAATTATTGCTGTCGATGGTGGTAGATCGAAACTTTCATAGAGTGAAGAAATTATTATTTCTTTTATCATTAATACTATTATCAACTAATTCATTTAGTAAAAATTTTAATTTTAATAAAATTATTGAATTAGAAGCACCTTGGGGTTCGTCGTTCGTTAATGAAAATGAAATGATTGTTACCGAGAAAGGTGGAAAAATTAAATTTGTAAACATTTCTACAAGAGAGATAAATGAAATTGATCATAACTTAAATTTTGTAGAATATGGACAGGGAGGACTATTGGATATTCTGTATCATGAAGATTACATTTACATCTCATACACAGAAAATAGAAATAATTGGAAGACTAGTACTTCAATTGCACGTGCAAAATTTAATAAAAACAAATTAAATTTTAAAAATATTTTTCAAGCCAATCCACCAATTGACTCGCCTTATCATTTTGGTTCAAGACTTGCAATTAAAGACAACTATTTATTTGCTTCTGCAGGTGAAAGAGGCGGGGGAATGATTGCTCAAGATGGAAATAAACATCCAGGAAGTATAATTAGAATTTATCTAGATGGTGGCATTCCAAAAGACAATCCTCGTTTTGAGGGGAAATCAGACTGGCTACCTGAAATATATCAAATTGGTGTAAGAAATCCTCAAGGTTTAGCTTTATCACCTTTTGATGGAAAAATTTATATGAGCAATCATGGTGCAAAAGGAGGCGATTGGTTTGGTGAAGCAAAGAAAGGTGAAAATTATGGTTGGAAAATTCTTGGATGGGGTGGCACAAATTATTCAGGTATACCAATAGGGCCAAAATGGAAACCTGGCTTTACAAAAGCCATTCAATATTGGGTTCCATCAATAGCCACAAGTGCAATCACAATTTATAAAGGTAATGAATTTAAAGATTGGAATGGTCATGCATTAATTACTTCTCTTAAAGATAAGTCTTTAAGAAAATTAGAGTTTAATGATTTATCAAACGTAAAAGAGGAAATAATATTTAAAGATAAAATTGGAAGAATCAGAGACATACAAATTCATCCTATAAATGGTAAACTATATTTTTTAAATCAAGATGGATTGTGGTTGATGGAAAATTCTAGTTAGTATCAAAAAGCTCTTTAAATAATTTAAATTCACCAATTTTAAAAATAATTGCATCATCTTTTTTAAATCCAAATTTTTCTGCATTTTGCTTAAACCTTAAAGGGGGCTCTAATATTGGTTCAAGTGATAAGACAAAAGTTCCCCAATGCATTCCAATTATTTTTTTACTTTTTAAATCTTTAGCAAGTCCAAGGGCTTCTTCAGGGTTAGTGTGGTAAGCAGAAGAATCTTTAATTGAAGCCATAGGATAAAAATTATATGCGCCAATGTTAATAAATGTTAAATCAATTGGACCATACTTATCTCCCAATTCTTTATATATTTTTCCAACACCAGTATCACATGAAAATAATATTTTTTTTCCTTTGTATTCAATCAAATAGCTGCCCCATAAAGTTTTGTTAGTATCCGTTAAACTCCTTTTTGACCAGTGGACTGATGGCAAAAAAGTAATATTTAAATTCTGATTTATTCTTATTTGATCATACCAATCCATTTCATTTACATCTTTAAATCTATTAATTTTAAAATATTTTTTTAGTCCTAAAGGTAACAGGACTTTAGATTCTTTATAAGGAAATCTCATTATTGTTTTCATATCTTGATGATCGTAGTGATTGTGAGTTAGTAGAAAAATATCTGTTCTTGGTATCTCATTAAGTTTTAATGCTGGTTCGGTAAATCTCTTTGGCCCAAAAAATAAAGGTCCTGCATTTTTTGAAAAAACTGGATCTGTTATTATTGTTATTCCCCCTAATTTTAATAAAAATGTTGCATGACCTATCCACGCTACATAATCTTCTTTTTGGAAATTATTTAAATCCAATAAAACTTTTTCTTTTTTAATGATATTACTTTCAGGAAAAGTCATATCTAATTTTTTTTTTTCTTGATTAAAGACCTTAAACGACCAATTGAAATTCATATCAATCACCTTTGATCCTTCAGGATTACGAAATGTGCCATTTGCTAAATGATGATATTTTTTTTTCATATCCGATTAATAATTTTTTGAAATAATATCTTGAATTGTATTACTTATAACTATTGTTCCAGCTTTGTTAGGATGTATGCCATCCTGTTGATTTAGATTTGGATCAAGAGCAACACCCTCTAGCAAAAATGGAATTAAGGGTAAATTATATTTTTTTGACAATTTAGGATAAATAGCATCAAAATTTTTTTTATACTTAGTTCCATGAGTTGTTGGCGCAACCATCCCAGCTATTATAATTTTTATTTTTTTACTGTTAGCGATTTTAATTATTTCTTCTAAATTTCTCTCGGTTTCATCTGGTTGAATTCCTCTAAGCATATCATTTGCCCCAAGACCAAGGATGATTAGATCAATACCGGGTTCTGATAAACTCCATTCTGCTCTATTCAATCCACCAGAAGAAGTACTACCTGATACACTTCCATTTATTACCTTAATATTTAAACCACTCCTAACGAGATTACTTTCTAAAACCAAAGATAAGTGTTGCTCTTTAGGTAGACCATAACCCGCCATTAAACTATCGCCGAATAATATAACCTTTTCTATTGCACTTGCATTTATGTGCACTAGAAAGAATAACAATATTTTTATAAATAAACTTTTATTCATGAACACACTTCTTAAATTAAAAAAAATAAATCTCAAATACCAAACTGGGAAGGACAATATCAATGTTTTAAAAAATATTGATTTAACTATAAAAAAAAAAGAAACTGTATCTGTGGTTGGAGAAAGTGGGTCAGGAAAAACAAGCTTGATTATGCTTATTGGTGGACTAGAACGTCCAACCTCAGGAAAAATTATATTTCAAGACAGGGAAATAACAAATCTTAATGAAGACGAAGTATCTGAAATTAGAAAGCAAAATATAGGAATTATATTTCAATCTTTCTATTTAATTCCAAATTATACAGCTGTTGAAAATGTAGCTTTAACACTTGAACTTAATGAATTTAAAAATCCAGAGAAAGAAGCAAAAAGTTTATTAGATCGATTTGGTCTAAAACATAGACACAATAATCTTCCAAGTCAATTATCTGGCGGAGAGCAACAACGTGTGGCTATTGCAAGAGCTATTGCAATGAAACCAGATTTGATTTTAGCTGATGAACCAACTGGTAATCTAGATACCGAAAACTCAATAATGATCTCTGAAATTTTATTTAAATACGTCAAAGAAGAAGGGTCTTCTTTAATAATGGTCACACATGATCCAAAATTAGCAGACAAAGCAAAACGAAAAATTAAAATCAAAGATGGAAAAATTAAATAATTCTTCGGAGTTAAGTTTAATATTCAAGTATGCTTTAAAGGATTTAAGCAGAAATTATAAAAAAATTTCAAGCATTATTGTAACGCTGTTTATCAGTCTTTTTATTTTAAGTGCCATCTTTACAATCGAAGATAGTTTAAAAAAAGAGCTTAATGATAATGCAAAAGTTCTTTTGGGTGGAGATCTCGAAATCGATTATAACCGTAATCAGGGGGATCTTAATTTAGTCAATAAAGTAAAGGAATTTTCAACTGTCTCACAAATGATAGAGTTCAGTACAATGCTTTCTACGACAGGCAGAGAAAAAAATAAATCATTATTTACAAGGATTAAAACAGTTGATGAAAAATATCCACTTTACGGTGAAGTTGTTTATGAGCCAGAAGATGCTTATGAAAGAATGCAAAAGGAACCAAAGACAATTTTGATTAATGAAAGTTTATCAAAAACTTTAAAGATAAAAATAAATGACAAAGTTAAGGTACAAGATCAAAGTTTCATAGTTGTTGGAATTATAAAATCTGTACCTGATGTCAGTGGGTTTGTAGCTTTTGGAGATTGGGCATTAGCAGGAAAACAAACTTTGGAGATACTAAAACTAAATGGAATAGGTAGTTTTTTAAATTATGAATATAAAGTAAAATTTAATCCAAGTGATGATCCAGAAAAAATAGAAAGTAAGATCAAAGGTATTTTTAAAGATGACCAAAAAGTAAAACTTAGATTTCCAGAAAATTCAGCAAGTGGCTTAAAAAGGATAATTAATAATTTTTCCCAATTTCTCTCTTTAGTTTCAATTAGTGCAATGTTAATTGCTGGAATAGGTATCGCTAATACATTGTTGTCATTTATAAACCAGAACAATATGTCTATAGCTGTAAGAAAAGCTGTAGGATTTTATTCAGGGAATATAAAAACACTTTATTATCTTCAATTATTTATATTATTATTTATTATTACTGTAATTTCTTATGGCTCAAGTTTTTTAATTGTACCAATTGCAGACAAATATTTATCTGATGGGTTGGGATTAAATGTTTATCCAAAATTCTCTTTAATTAATTTTATAAAAATATTTATTGTAGGTTTGTTAGTTCTTATAATTTTTTCAATACCAACAATAAGTTCAATTGATCAAGTTAAGGCATCAAACCTATTTAGAAATGTATTCCAAAACCTACAATTTTATTACTCAAAAAAGTCAGTTATTTTAAGT
>CACIFV010000015.1 GCA_902586025.1 uncultured Pelagibacteraceae bacterium | reverse complement strand
TATGCCGCCCCCAAGATTACTCCTAGACTTGCAATCGTTGCTACTAATATATTCTTTTTAAATGCACCCATTAAAACTAAAAATTCACCAATAAAGCCACTTGTTCCAGGTAATCCAAGGGCTCCTAAAGTAAAAACCATAAAAACTATTGCGTACTTTGGCATTATAGAAACTAAGCCTCCATATCTATTTATAAGTCTTGTATGAAGTCTATCGTAAACAACTCCAACACATAAAAATAGTGCTGCAGATACCAAACCATGGCTTATCATTTGAAAAATACTTCCTTCTATTCCTTGCTGTGTCATTGTGAAAATACCTAGTGTTACAAATCCCATATGAGCTACTGACGAATAAGCTATTAGTTTTTTCATATCTTCCTGCATTAAGGCTACTAGTGACGTATAAATAATCGCTATCAAACTAAGTGTGTAAACTAAAGGAACAAAATATAATGAAGCATCTGGAAACAGACCTAGAGAAAACCTTATAAATCCATATCCAGCCATTTTTAAAAGTATTGCAGCTAGTAAAACTGAACCAGCAGTTGGTGCCTCTACATGAGCATCTGGTAACCATGTATGCACTGGCCACATTGGTGTTTTAACAGCAAAGGAACTAAAAAATGCTAGCCATAATAAATTTTGATACTTGGCGTCGATACCCAATTCGTATAACTTAATTACATCTGTTGTACCAGTTATCCAATATATTGATATAATAGCAACCAGCATTAAAACTGAACCTAGCAAAGTAAATAAAAAGAATTTAAATGCTGAATAAACTCTTCTTTCTCCACCCCATATACCAATAATTAAAAACATTGGGATAAGACCAGCTTCAAAAAATAAATAAAATACAACTAAGTCCAACGAGCAAAAGACACCAATCATAAATGTTTCAAGTATCAAGATTGCTATTAAAAAATCTTTTAATCTATTTTTGATAGTTGCATTTACAGTTATTATACAAATTGGAGTAATGAATGATGTAAGTAAAATAAATAAAATTGATATCCCGTCTACTCCAACTTTGTAATTAACAAATCCTGAAATCCACTCTCTTTCTTCAACAAACTGAAAGTCAACTATAGATTTATCAAAAACAATCCATAAATATAAAGACAAGAAAAAATTAGCTAAAGTTATAAAAAGGGCAACATATTTGCTACTTTGATATTGGGAAGTAGACGATCTAACAAAAAAAATAAATAAGGCTCCTATTGTTGGAAGTAAAATTAATGATGATAGAATTGGGAAATTCATATTATTTTACTATTAATAAAGTTAATAAAATTGAAAAACCTAAAAGCATTATAAAGGCATACTGATAAATATAACCTGATTGAAACTTTACTGCTTTAAAAGAAAAAAGTTTTACCAAATTTGAAATTCCATCTGGTCCAAATTTATCGATTATTAATCCATCAATTTTTTTCCAAAGAAATATTCCAAAACTTTTTGAAGGTTTAATAAAAATTTGATCATACAATTCGTCAAAATACCATTTTTTTTGGAGAAAAATGTAAACTGGCATGTTTATGGAAACTATTTCATTTACAATTTTAGTATTTTTAACAAATAGATAATAAGACAATGGAATTGTTAGAACTACTAATGTAGGAGTTAAAACCAAAAACCAAGTTGGAGGATGTTCTTTTCCTAATGGTTCTAGAAATTTTATAGACTCTCCCCAAAAGTTATACATCGTATCATTACCGATAAATAATTCTTTAAATAAAAATCCTGAAAAAACAGCACCAACAGCTAATAATACTAGAGGTAACATCATACTTAAAGGGGACTCGTGCATTGTATCAATACTAAGATCTTTATTTTTGTAATCTCCATGAAAAGTTTTAAATATTAATCTCCATGAGTATATAGAAGTCATTACAGCAGTTAATACACCTATACCAGCAGCATAAATTCCAAATTTTGTTTCACTTATATAAGCAAATTCAATTATTGCATCTTTAGAATAAAAACCTGATAAGAAAGGAAATCCTGTTAAAGCTAAAGTACCAACAACCATTAATGCATAAGTGTAGGGTAATTTTTTAAATACTCCTCCCATCTTAGTAATATCTTGTTCATCTTTAAATGAATGAATTACTGATCCAGAGCCTAAGAAAAGTAGAGCTTTAAAAAAAGCATGTGTAAATAAATGAAACATTGCAACATTATATGCACCTACGCCTGCTGCAAAAAACATATATCCTAATTGACTACATGTTGAATAAGCGATAATTTTTTTTATATCTGTTTGCACTAATGCAACTGTAGCTGCGAAAAAAGCTGTGGTCATTCCAACTAATGTGATTACTGACAAAGCTAATTCTGAGTACTCATAAATTGGAGAACATCTAACTACTAAAAAAACTCCTGCAGTTACCATTGTGGCTGCATGAATTAATGCGGATACTGGTGTTGGACCTTCCATAGCATCTGGTAACCATGTATGAAGCAAAAATTGAGCTGACTTTCCCATTGCTCCAATAAAAAGTAATAAACAAATTAAATCTATTGTATTAAATTCAAAAGATAGAAAATTTATTTTTTGATCTATAATTTCAGGTATTTTGAGAAAAACTTCGTCGTAATTTACTGTACCAAAAATATAAAATATTAAAAAAATTCCCAATGCAAAACCAAAGTCCCCAACTCTATTTACTATAAAAGCCTTAATAGCAGCAGCATTAGCAGTTTCTTTTTTATACCAAAAACCAATTAAAAAGTACGAGCAAAGACCAACTCCTTCCCATCCAAAAAATAATTGCAAAAAATTATCTGATGTTACTAAGGTTAACATAGCGAATGTAAATAATGATAGATAGGACATGAATCTTGGTTTATGTGGGTCATGAGACATGTAACCAACAGAATAGATATGAACTAAGGATGAAACTAAAGTAACTACAACTAACATTACTGCAGAAAGAGCATCAACTTTAATTGACCAATTTACATTTAAAGATCCTGAATTTATCCAAGTTGCGATAATTGCATTATGCTCATATCCTGATGAAACAACTTTAAAAAATATGAATAAAGATAATAATGCCGAAATAGAAACCAAAATACACGTGATTAATTGCGATAATCTATCACCAATAGTTTTGCCAAAGAAACCCGATATGATCGAACCTAGCAAAGGTAAAAATAATATTAAGTATTCCATTTACCCTTTCAATTTGTCGATTTCTTCAACTCTTATTGTTCCAGAATTTCTGTAGTAAACTACAATAATTGCAAGTCCTATTGCGGCCTCAGCTGCAGCCACTGTTAATATGAATAATGTGAAAACCTGGCCACTTAGATCGTTAATAAAAATAGAAAAAGATACTAAATTTATATTTACAGCTAAAAGTATTAATTCAATGCTCATCAATATAACAATAATATTTTTTCTATTTAGAAAAATACCCACAATACCAATTGTGAATATAATAGCAGCGAGAGTTAAGTAATGTCCAAGACCAATACTAAGCATCTATTTTAACTCCTTTATTATTTTCAACATCAACTAATTCAATACCATCTTTTCTATCTCTAGATATTTGTTTGAAATAACTTTGTCTTTTTACTCCAGATCTTTGTCTGAAGGTCAATACAATTGCTCCGATCATGGCTACCAATAAAACCATTCCAGATAATTGAAACAAATGAATATAATCAGTATATATAACGCTTCCTAAAGATTGAGTATTCGTTAAGTCAGTATTTATTTCAATCGCAATTGAATCTAACAAATCTGGTTTATATTTCCATCCACCTATAACAATAATTAATTCAAAAAATATAATTATACTTACTAATAGACCAACTGGAATATGGGAACTTCTTACACTAGAATTAAACCATTCATTTTTTTGTTGAGCCACATTTAACATCATAACAACAAATAAAAATAATACTGCCACTGCTCCAACGTACACAATAAGCATTATCATTCCTAAAAATTCGGCACCAATCATGATGAATAAGCAAGAAATACTAATAAAGTCCAATATTAAAAAAAAAACTGAATTAACTGTGTTTTTCGAAACAGTTACCATAATTGCAGAGACAATTGCAATCAGTGAAAATATATAAAAGACTATTGCGTGAGCAATCATTGATTATCTGTGGGAGCTATCAGCATTAATATTTGCTGCTAAAATATTCTCCCATCTATCTCCATTCTCTAACAACTTTTCTTTGTTATAGTAAAGTTCTTCTCTTGTTTCTGTAGCAAATTCAAAATTTGGACCTTGCACAATCGCATCAACTGGACAAGATTGTTCACACAAACCACAATAAATACATTTTAACATATCAATATCATAACGAGTAGTTTTTCTACTTCCGTCTTCTCTCTCGCTAGACTCTATTGTTATAGCCTGAGCAGGACAAACAGCTTCACATAGTTTACAAGCAATACATCTCTCCTCACCATTTGGATATCTTCTTAGTGCATGTTCTCCTCTAGCTCTTGGGCTAATCGAACCTTTTTCAAATGGATAATTAATTGTTTTTTTTGGTTTAAATATTTCTTTTATTGCCATGATTAATCCTGTTAAAAAATCAATCATAAAAACTGTTTTGAAAAATCTTATTAAGCTCATATTAATTCCCCGGTAATAAATCAAAATACATTAAAAAACTTGCAGTTAATACTACATAAATTAATGAAAATGGTAGAAAAATTTTCCATCCAAGTTTCATTAATTGATCATACCTGTATCTGGGTACTATTGCTTTTATCAGAGCAAATAAGATAAATAAAAATAGTATTTTTAAGATTAACCATATAGGTGCTGGAATAACATTAAAAGGAAATAAATCTATCGGAGATAACCAGCCACCAAGAAATAAAATAGATCCCATTGCACACATTAGTAAAATATTAGCATACTCCCCTAACCAAAACATTGCATACATCATACCAGAGTATTCTGTCTGGTAACCTGCAACTAACTCTGCTTCAGCTTCGGGCAAATCAAAAGGTGGTCTGTTTGTTTCTGCTAAGGCTGAAATAAAAAATATTATAAACATCGGGAATAGAGGTATTACAAGCCATAGATCTTTTTGAGCTAAAACGATGTCACTTAGATTTAATGAACCTACACAAAGTAAAACGTTTATAATTATTACACCTATGGAAACTTCATAAGAAACCATTTGAGCAGCTGATCTAATTGCTCCTAGAAAAGGATACTTTGAATTAGATGCCCATCCACCCATAATTATTCCATAAACACCTAAAGATGAAACTGCAAAAAGATATAAAATACCAACATTGATATCTGCTAATACAAATGTTTCACTAAAAGGAATTACCGCCCAAGCAATTAAAGCCAAAGTCATTGTAACTATTGGCGCTAATATAAATATAACTTTATTTGAACTCGCTGGGATGATTATTTCTTTAAAAACATATTTTAATGCGTCAGCTAATGTTTGAAATAATCCAAATGGACCAACAACGTTAGGACCTCTCCTTTTTTGAACAAATGCCCAAACTCTTCTATCTAACCAAACAATCATTGCAACAGATACTAAAACTGGGATCAATAGAAACAAAATTTTATAAATTTGTTCAAAAAATATAAACAATTCAGCCATTAATTATCGGTTCCCGTTTTTGGTAAACTCATTCTAATATTTTTACACTCTGACATTGTTTTTGATGCTCTTGCTATTACATTGGAGTGATAATAATCAATCTCTTCAGTAATAATTTTTTCTGATTTAAAATTATATTCAGGTACTTTAAAGTCTATTTCATTTTTTTTATTAAGATTTAAATAATTAACTAATGAGTCTATAAGTTGATTTTTATCTTTATATAAATTTTTTCTTTTAATGAATGAAGAAAGTTCATTTATTATTTGCCAATCCTCTTTAGCTTCACCTGGTGGATATGATGCCTTGTAGGCTTTTTGCAATTTTCCCTCTAAATTTGTAAAATAACCATCTTGCTCTGTGTAAGCAGCACCAGGCAGAATCACATCAGCAATATTTGCACCTTTATCACCGTGACTACCAATATAAATTATAAATTCATTTTTTTTCTCAAATTTTAAATTATCTTGGCCAAATAAAATTAAAACTTCAAAGCTATTATTTTCTAATTTGTCCAATATTTCAAAGCTAGAATTTTTTGACAATACATTTAAGTCATATGAGCCAACCGTAGATGAATTTTTTGATAATATATTTAATGCATTCCAATCATCAGAAATTTTATCATTTTTTAATAAATAATTTTTTGAATTCTTCAAAAATATAAGGTGCCGACTTAAGTTTGAGAACTGATTGTCCAAAAATTACACACGGATATTTTGATTTTTTAATTTTTTCGGAAATTTCGTGTTTATTATCAATAATATCTTTTATAGTGTCGGTTTTATTCACTATAACTTGGTATGGATAAGTTAAATCACCAACATCACCTAAAGATATAACTTCGGTCTTATTTTTTAAATAATTTTTTCTAATTCGTGAGTTTAATATAGTTGCTTCAAATCTTGGATTTGTACCTATTAGAATTATTAAATCGCTTTTTTCTATTCCTTCAATAGAACTGTTGAATAGATAATTACTTCTTAAATTTGTATTAATATATAATTTTTCATATCTAGATTCCAAATTTTCAGACTTAATCGTTTTTTCAAAAAAATCTTTTGCTGCATAAGTAGTTTCCATATTTGTCATATCACCTATAAATCCAGCAATTTTTTCAGACTTTGTTTTTGAAATTCTTTCAGATACAGCTTTAAAAGCTTCGTCCCAACTTGATGACTTTAATTTATTATTAATCTTTACATAAGGTGTATCTAATCTTTGATTTTTTAAGCCGTCACATGCATATCTTGTTTTATCAGATATCCATTCTTCATTTATTTCTTCATTAATTCTTGGTAGAACTCTCTTGACTTCCCATCCGTATGTATCAACTCTTATATTTGATCCAACGGCATCCATTACATCAATTGTCTCCGTTTTTTTAAGTTCCCATGGTCTAGCTTCAAATACATAAGGCTTTGATGTAAGTGCACCGACAGGACATAAATCAATAACATTAGCTGAGAGTTCAGACTCCATTGCCTTTTCTAAATAAGTAGTAATTTGCATATTCTCACCTCTACCAATTGCTCCAAGTTCAGGAACTCCCGCAACTTCGGTCGCAAATCTAATACATCTTGTGCAATGAATGCATCTTGTCATTTGAGTTTTAATTAATGGACCCATATATTTTTCGGGTACATATCTTTTATTTTCTTTAAATCTTGATTTATCAATTCCGTAATACATAGATTGATCTTGTAAATCACATTCCCCACCTTGATCACATACTGGACAATCAAGTGGATGGTTTGCTAGTAAAAATTCCATTACACCTTTTCTTGCTTTTTTCACTTTTTCAGTATTAGTTTTAAGTACCATCCCCTCTGCTGCAGGCATAGCGCAAGATGCTATTGGCTTAGGAGATTTTTCCATTTCAACTAAACACATTCTACAATTTCCAGCTATAGATAATTTTTCATGATAACAGAACCTTGGTATCTCTGCTCCAGCTTGTTCGCATGCTTGTAGAACAGTTGTACCTTCTTCTACCTCTACATCAATGTCATTTACTTTAAGTTTAAGCATTTTCTTTTTCTAATAAATGTTGATCAACTAAATAAGGTATATCTTTTTGTTTTTTAACAATTGGGTCAAATTTATTTCTTTCAATTATTTCTTCTTTAAAATTTCTGATTAATCCCTGAACAGGCCATGAAGATCCTTCTCCAAAAGCGCAAATAGTATGACCTTCAATTTGTTTTGTTACATCTAATAACATATCTACTTCATCTCTTGTGGCTTCGCCTTTTGCCATTCTTTCTAACATTCTCCACATCCAACCAGAGCCTTCTCTACATGGTGTGCATTGGCCACAGCTCTCGTGTTTATAAAATCTTGCAATTCTAGCCATACACTTAATAATGTCTTGATCTTTATTTATAACCACTATACCAGCTGTTCCTAAACCAGTTTTGTTCTCAACACATGCATCAAAGTCCATTTTAATTGTTTCACATGTCTCTTTTGGTAGTAATGGCATTGACGAACCGCCAGGTATAACTGCTTTTAAATTATCCCATCCACCTATTACTCCACCTGCATGTTTTTCAATTAATTCTTTTAGAGGAATTCCCATTTCTTCTTCTACGTTGCAGGGATTATTTACATTTCCTGAAATACAATATATTTTAGAACCAGTATTTTTTGGTCTACCAAGGGATGAAAACCATTTTCCACCTCTTCTTAATATAGTTGGCACCACTGAAATTGTTTCAACATTGTTTATTATTGTTGGGCAACCATAAAGGCCTATTAAAGCTGGAAATGGAGGTTTTAATCTTGGTTGACCTTTTTTTCCTTCAATACTCTCAAGCAAAGCAGTTTCCTCACCACAGATATAAGCCCCAGCACCATAATGAATATATATATCTAATTCCCAATCTGTCCCTGCAGAATTTTTTCCTAAGAGACCATCCTTGTAAGCTTCATCGATAGCTGTCTGAAGCTTTTGTCCTTCATTAAAATATTCTCCTCTTATATAAATATAACACTTGTGTGCATTAACTGCGTAAGATGCAATTAAGCAGCCTTCTATTAATTTATGAGGTTCAAATCTTAGAATATCTCTATCTTTACATGTGCCAGGTTCAGACTCATCAGCATTAATTACTAAATAATGTGGTCTTGATCCAACTTCTTTTGGAGCAAAAGACCATTTCAATCCTGTAGGAAATCCAGCGCCACCTCTTCCTCTAAGTTCTGATGCTTTAATTTCATTAATTATCCACTCTCTTCCTTTGCCACAAATTTCTTTTGTATCCTGCCAGTCTCCCCTCTGTTTTGCAGATGTTAAATCAGCACCAAAATCATTATATAAATTTTGAAAAATTCTATCTTTATCTTCAAGCATTTTTATTACCTATTAATGTTTTTCTAGTATTTTCTGGTTCAGAACTTAATCTGCCCCTATATGATCCTGGTTGGGGAACTTCATCATTACTTATTTTATCAATAATTTGCTCAAGTTTTGTTGGATCTAAATCTTCATAATAGTCCTCATTTAATTGAAGCATTGGAGCATTCACACAAGCACCTAAACATTCTACTTCTAACCAAGAAGTTTTTCCGTCCTCAGACAAACGATTTTCTTCTTCAGAAATTTTTCGTTTACAAACATCTACTAAATTGTACGCTCCCCTTAACATACATGGCGTTGTAGTACATACTTGAAAGAAATATTTACCAACTGGAGTTAAATTATACATGCTGTAAAATGTAGCCACTTCGTATACTTTTATATATGGCATATCTAAATACTTTGCTATGTATTTCATTGCACTTAAAGGTATCCAATTATCATTTTGTTTTTGTGCTAAATACAATAAAGCCATAACTGCACTTTGTTGTTTTCCAGAGGGATAATTTTTAATAATACTATCAGCAGTTTCTTTGTTTTTTTTACTAAACTCAAATTTTTCAGGTTGCATTTTTGATATTTTTTTAACAGCCATTATCTATCTACCTCTCCAAAAACAATATCCATTGAGCCTAAAACTGCAGGAACATCAGCTAACATATGACCTTTAATTAAGTAATCCATCGCTTGCAAATGAGAAAATCCTGGAGCTCTGATTTTACATTTGTAAGGTTTGCTTGAGCCATCAGAAATTAAGTAAACACCAAATTCTCCTTTAGGAGCCTCTACAGCTGTATATATTTCATCTTTATCAACCCTATAACCTTCGGTATACAACTTGAAATGATGGATCAATGCTTCCATAGATTGTTTTATATCTTTTTTTGGTGGTGGACTGATTTTTCCATCATCAGTTTTAATTGGTCCTACAGGTAAATTTGCCAAGCATTGATTTATTATATTTACACTTTCTTTCATTTCTTCAATTCTGCATAGATATCTGTCGTAACAATCACCGTTTTTACCTACTGGAATTTTGAATTCGAATTGTTCATAACAATCGTAAGGCTGGGATTTTCTTAAATCCCAGGGAACGCCAGATCCTCTCAACATAACACCAGAAAAAGAATAATCGAGAGCATCTTGTTTTGATACCACTCCTATATCAACGTTCCTTTGCTTAAATATTCGGTTATCAGTTAAAAGTAACTCTAAATCATTTATTATTTTTGGAAACCTTTCGCAGAATTTTCCAATCTCTTTATCCAATCCTTTTGGTAGATCTTGATGTACTCCTCCAGCTCTAAAATAATTAGCATGCAATCTAGATCCAGAAACTTTTTCATAAAAACCCATTAATATTTCTCTCTCTTCAAATCCCCATAAAGTTGGAGTTAATGCACCAACATCCATTGCTTGTGTTGTGACATTTAAAATATGACTAAGTATTCTTCCAATCTCACAAAACATTACTCTTATGTATTGAGCTCTTATCGGAACTTCTATTTTTAGAATTTTTTCAATTGCTAAAGCAAAAGCGTGTTCTTGGTTCATTGGTGCAACATAATCTAGTCGATCAAAATACGGAACAGCTTGGGTATAAGTTTTATTTTCAATTAATTTTTCTGTGCCCCTATGCAATAAACCAATGTGTGGGTCTGCTTTTTCAACAATTTCACCATCTAACTGCAATATTAATCGCAAAACTCCATGAGCTGCTGGATGTTGAGGTCCAAAATTTAGATTTAAAGTTTTAGTTTCTTTAGCCATTATTCTTTTGTTTGTTCTTTTATGTACTTGGTTCCTTCCCAAGGACTTTCATAATCAAAGTTTCTATAATTTTGCTCTAATTTTACTGGTTCATAAATAACTTTTTTAGTTTCATGACTGTATCTAACTTCATTATGACCTGTTAAAGGAAAATCTTTCCTTAATGGATGTCCTTCAAAACCATAATCTGTAAGTATTCTTCTCAGGTCAGGATGATCTTTAAAATCTATTCCATACATGTCAAATACTTCTCTTTCCATCCAATTTGCAGCTGGAAATATAGATGTTATTGAACCAACAAATTCTTTTTCTTTTACATCTATCTCTATGATAATTCTTTGATTAAATTCATGACTTAATAATAGATAAACCAATTTAAATCTAATTTCATTTTCAGGAAAATCTACAGCTGTGATATCTATCAATTGTCTAAATTTAGTTTTTGGATTTGTTTTTAAGAACAAAATAACTTCTGTTAAATCCGTTTCATTAATTTTTATGTAAATTTGATTATGTTTTATTAAAGAACTTTTTATTTTAGTATTTAGTTCTGAATTCAAAATTTTTTCTAAATCCTGGATGTTCTGCATTGTTTATCTTTCCAGAGAACCTTTGTTCCTGATTTTCTTTTGAAGTTGCATTATCCCATATAAAAGTGCTTCAGCAGAAGGAGGGCACCCAGGAACATATACATCAACTGGCACAATACGATCGCATCCTCTTACTACAGAATAAGAGTAATGATAATATCCCCCACCATTTGCACAACTTCCCATGGAAATTACATATCTTGGTTCTGGCATTTGGTCATAAACTTTTCTTAGTGCTGGAGCCATTTTGTTTGTAAGAGTTCCAGCAACAATCATAACATCTGATTGTCTAGGTGAAGCTCTAGGGGCGGCACCAAATCTTTCTAAATCATATCTTGGCATTGAAGTTTGCATCATTTCGACTGCACAACAAGCAAGACCAAAAGTCATCCAATGTAAAGATCCAGTTCTAGCCCAGTTAACTAGATTATCAAGTGATGTTGTTATAAAACCATTATCACTGAAATCTTGTGCTAATTGCTTAAATTCTTCTGGAATATTTTTTTTTCTTTCTTCTAAATTCATTTTATTCCCAGTCTAATGCTCCTTTTTTCCATTCATATATAAAACCAATAGTAAGTATAAATAAGAAAATCATCATTGATGTAAATCCAAATATTCCGATTTTGCCTAGAGATATTGCCCAGGGAAATAGAAAAGCGATTTCTAAATCAAAAATAATAAATAATATTGCAACAAGATAAAATCTAACATCAAATTCCATTCTAGAATCATTAAATGGTTCGAAACCACACTCATATGCTGATAGTTTCTCTGGATCAGGATTTTTTGGAGATGCTAAATAATTGACCGCCACAAAAGCTACACTCAATACAAGTGCAACTAGTAAAAATACAATTATTGGCAAATAATCTTTTAAAAATTCCGCAAGCATGATGAGTCTATATAGCACCTTTTAGATCAACTAAAAGAGCAGATAGGTCACATTTTAAGGCTCTATTTTATTCACTTATTTGGTGGCGGGAGTGAAGGGACTCGAACCCTCGACCTATCGCGTGACAGGCGATCGCTCTAACCAACTGAGCTACACCCCCGTGTTCTGGTGGGCAGTAAAGGACTCGAACCTTTGACCCCCTCGGTGTAAACGAGATGCTCTACCAACTGAGCTAACCGCCCAAAACATGGTACTATTACATCAAGGTTATTATAATGTAAATTGTTTATTACTGAATACTAGCTTGAGATTTATCTTCTTTTTTAGTCTCTGTTAACTTATCTACTTCAGTCCATTCAGTTGGCTTCAATTCTTTAATTAAAGCTATTTTAATTACTTCATCAGCAGTTTCTACTGGTACTATCTCAATATCGTCTCTCACTTTTTTTGGTACATCAACTAAATCTTTTTCATTCTCTTTAGGTATTAAAACTTTTTTAACACCAGCTCTATGAGCTGCTAATAGTTTTTCTTTAAGTCCACCAATTGGTAAAACCTGGCCTGTGATTGTTACCTCACCCGTCATTGCTATTTCTCTTTTGACTGGAACTTTTGTTATTGAGGATACTATTGATGTAACCATAGCTATACCTGCTGAAGGACCATCTTTTGGTGTCGCGCCTTCAGGTACATGTATATGAAAATCTTTTTTCTCAAATAGTGGTGGGGTTACTCCAAATTCTAAACATTTTGATCTTACATAAGATTTTGCAGCTTTTACAGATTCTTGCATTACATCACCTAGCTTACCAGTTATTTGCATTCTGCCTTTACCTGGCATATTAACTGTTTCAACTTTTAATATTTCTCCTCCAAACTCTGTCCAAGCCAAACCTATAACTATTCCAACTTTGTCTTTTGCTTCTAATTCACCAAATTTAAATTTCTTAATTCCTAGAAAGTCAGGTATATTTTTTTCATTAACTTCAACACTCTTTTCTTCATTATTGACTACTTTTTTTACAACTTTTCTTGTTACTTTTGATATTTCTCTCTCTAAATTTCTAACACCACTTTCTCTTGTATAACTTCTAATAATTTCTTTAATTGTATCATCAGCTAACTTCATCTCACCTTCTTTAACACCATTATCTTTGATTTGTTTAGGAAGCAAATATTTGTTCGCAATATTAATCTTCTCATCTTCTGTATATCCTGGAATTCTTATGACTTCCATTCTATCTAAAAGTGGGGGAAGAATATTTAGAGTGTTTGCTGTTGTTACAAACATAACATCTGATAAATCATAATCAACTTCTAAGTAATGATCATTAAATGTTGTATTCTGCTCAGGATCCAAAGCCTCTAATAAAGCTGACGATGGATCACCTCTATAATCGTTTCCAACTTTATCAATTTCGTCTAATAAAAATAAAGGATTTTTAGTCCCTGCTTTTTTCATCATTTGAATAATTTTTCCAGGGAGTGAACCGATATAAGTTCGTCTGTGACCTCTTACTTCTGCTTCATCTCTCACTCCACCTAAAGACATTCTTACAAATTGCCTGTTGGTTGCCTTAGCTATTGATTTACCTAAAGATGTTTTTCCTACACCTGGAGGACCTACTAAACATAATATAGGACCTTTGATTTTATCCATCCTTTTTTGTACAGCTAAGAACTCTATAATTCTTTCTTTAACTTTTTCTAAACCAAAATGATCTTCTTCTAAAATTTTTAAAGCTTTGTTTAAATCTATATCTACTTTATCTTTTTTAAACCAAGGTAAATCTATCATCCAATCAAGATAGTTTCTAACAACAGTAGCCTCTGCTGACATCGGACTCATATTTTTTAATTTTTTTAATTCTGACATGCATTTCTTTTCGACTTCTTTTGGCATCTTTGCTTTTAAAATCGATTTCTTTAAACTTGTTGTCTCATCTTTACCGTCTTCAATTTCACCTAATTCTTTTTGAATAGCTTTTAATTGTTCATTTAAATAATATTCTCTTTGGGTTTTCTCCATTTGAGTTTTAACTCTTCCTCTTATTCTTTTCTCAACACCAATTATGCTTGCCTCATTTTCCATTATTTTAATGACACTATTTAATCTTTTCTTAACATCTAAGGTTTCAAATATTTGTTGTTTTTCTGAGATGCTTGCATTGATGTGTGAAATTATATTATCGGCTATTTTAGATGGATCTTTTAATTGCTTTATATTATTGATTGTCTCTGAAGATATTTTCTTATTTACACTAGTTAACTTTTCTAATCTTTTTATGGCTGTTAAGCTTAAAGGAAGTAGATCATCTTCTTTTGATGAAATATCCTTTTGATACTCAAATGAACATTTAATAAATTTTTCGTCATCCTTAAAATCTACTATTTTTACTCTTTTGGTGCCCTCTACTAAAACTTTAACCGTTCCATCTGGAAGCTTAAGAAGTTGCAATATGTTGCTTTCACATCCATAAGTAAAAACGTCATTTTTCTTTGGGTCATCTACTTCAGAATTTTTTTGCGTGACAAGAACAATTTTTTTATCACCTTTCATTACTTCATTTAATGCAGTGATGGATTTATCTCTTCCAACAAATAAAGGAATAACCATACTTGGGAAAACAACTATGTCTCTTAATGGTAATAACGGCAATGTTACTTTTATATCCATCAGAGAAATATGGATATTATATTTTATAATGCAATAGGAAATTATGGTTTATTAACGCGAAATTATGCTGCTGAAGTCTTATCAGTTTTAGTTTTGTTCTTCGAATGAACAATAACTGGCGCTGATACACCTTTCGCCGCACCAGAATCAATTATAACTTCTTCAATGTTATCTTGACTTGGTAGATCAAACATTGTTTTTAATAATATGCTTTCTAGAATCGATCTAAGTCCTCTTGCTCCAGTTTTTTTAGATATAGCCTTATTAGCAATATCTTTTACTGATTGATCTTTAAAAGTAAGTTTTACTCCCTCTAATTTAAATAGCTCTTGATATTGTTTGATTAAAGAATTTTTTGGCTCTAATAAAATTTTAACTAAAGATTTTTCATCAAGATCATCTAAAGTAGCAGTTATAGGTAATCTTCCTATAAATTCTGGTATCAGTCCATATTTTAATAAGTCTTCTGGCTCAAGGTTCTTCATCCACTCACCTACTTTTTTATCTTCTAAACTTTTAACCTCAGCTCCAAAACCAATAGATGAACCTTTGTCTCTCTGAGAAATTATTTTATCTAAACCTGCAAACGCACCACCGCATATAAATAAAATATTAGTAGTATCTACTTGTAAAAATTCTTGTTGAGGATGTTTTCTTCCTCCTTGTGGTGGAACACTAGCAACTGTTCCTTCCATTATTTTTAATAAAGCTTGTTGAACTCCTTCACCCGAAACATCTCTTGTAATTGATGGATTTTCTGATTTCCTGCTAATTTTATCTACCTCATCAATGTAAACAATTCCTCTTTGTGCTTTTTCAACATTATAATCCGCTGCTTGTAATAGTTTTAATATTATATTTTCAACATCTTCACCAACATAACCAGCTTCTGTTAATGTAGTTGCATCTGCCATTGTGAAAGGTACATCTAAAATTCTTGCTAAAGTTTGTGCTAATAATGTTTTTCCACATCCTGTTGGTCCAACTAACAAAATATTTGATTTTGAAAGTTCAACATTTTTACTAGTTTTATTTTCGTAGTTTAATCTTTTGTAATGATTGTGAACTGCAACTGATAAAACTTTTTTTGCATGATCTTGGCCGATTACATAATCATCTAGAACGGCACAAATCTCTTTTGGTGATGGTAATCCATCTTGATGTTTTACAAATGTGTCTTTGCTTTCTTCTTTGATGATGTCCATACATAATTCAACACACTCATCACAAATAAAAACAGTTGGTCCAGCAATTAATTTTCTGACTTCATGTTGACTCTTTCCACAGAAAGAACAGTAAAGAATATTTTTATTATTGTTGCTCATAGTTTTTTATAACGAATCAATTTGAATACTTTATTACAAAGATTACTTCTTAATCAAGTATAGGTTGTGAATAAACTATATATTGTTGTTTAGTCTCTTTTTTCTACTACTTTATCGATCAAACCAAAATCTTTGGCATTATCTGGAGTCATAAAATTATCTCTCTCCAAAGCTTCTTTAATTTGATCAACAGACTTACCTGTGTGTTTAGAATAAATTTCATTTAATCTTTTTTTCAAAGACATAACCTCATTAGCATGAATTTCTATATCAGTTGCTTGACCTTGAAAACCTGCAGATGGTTGATGAACCATTATTCTTGAATTAGGCAAAGATAATCTTTTTCCTTTTGATCCTGCAGCTAATAAAAATGATCCCATGCTTGCAGCTTGACCGATACATAATGTGCTGACCTCAGGTTTAATATATTGCATCGTGTCATAAATTCCTAAACCAGCTGTTACTAATCCGCCTGGACTATTTATGTATAAAGAAATTTCTTTTTTTGGATCTTCAGACTCTAAAAATAATAATTGAGCAGTAACCAAAGATGCAACTGCATCATTAATTGGTCCAACTACAAAAACAATTCTCTCTTTTAATAATCTTGAATAAATATCATAGGCTCGTTCACCGCGGCTTGATTGCTCAACAACCATTGGGATTAAAGTACTTAGATGTTCTGGAATTTTTGTTGTCATAAGTGATTCGATTTACTTATACAACTTGTGATTACTTTTTGCTAACTTTTTTTGTTGATTTAGTTTTTTTTGCTACTTTTTTTGGAGCTTTAGTTGGTTTAGCTGTTTTCTTTTCTTTTTTATCTTCAGACTTAACTTCTTTTTTCTCTTTTGCTTTATCATTAGTACCTTCAGATAATTTTGCTAATTTCTCTTGCTCTTTTAAATTTTTTTCATTCTCTTCCTTTAATATTTTTTCAGCTTCTTCTTTACTAATTTCCTTTTTATTTACTTTTGCAATTTTTTTAAGTTCACCTATTATTTTTTCTTCATAAATAGAACCTCTTAAACTCTCTATAGCCCCTGGATTTTTCTCATAATACTCTTTAACCATTTTTTCTTGTCCAGGCATCATTCTAAATTGTTTTTGTATTTCTGCATTTAACTCTTCTTGAGAAACTTTAATTTTATTTTTCTCACCAAATGCATTTAAAATTAAACCAGTTTTAATTCTTTTTTTTGCTTGTTCTTCAAAGTATTTCATATTTTTTTTCTTTTCTTCATCTTTCATACCTTGAGCTAATAAATTTACTTCTTGTTCAATAAGATTAGCTGGTAATTGATCTAGTTTCTGTTTTTCTATCTGTTCAAGAATTTGCTTTTTTGAAATCATTTCTAATGAGTTTTTAAATTCATCATTGATTTGTTTAGATATTAATTCTTTTAAATTATTTAAGTCTTTTGCTCCTAAATTTTTCGCAAAATTATCATCAATTTTTGTTTCTTCTGGTTTTTTTACAGCTGTTATCTTGCATTCAAACACTGCAGATTTATTAGCAACATCTTTTTCTGGAAAGTTTTCTGGTAGTTTAACTTCTACTTTTTTATCTTGTTTATTTTTGACACCTTCTAATTGCTTATCAAATCCTTTAATAAATAAATCTTTTCCAAGTTCTAGTTGAGTATTCTTTCCTTCATTTCCTTTAAAAACTTTACCATCAACTGTGGCTTTATAATCAAAAACAACTAAATCACCCACTTTAGCTGCGTAACTTTCTTCAGCATCTTTAAAGTTTTTTTGAGTTCTTGCTATTTGATCAATTCTTTTATCTGTTTCT
>CACIFV010000014.1 GCA_902586025.1 uncultured Pelagibacteraceae bacterium | reverse complement strand
GGAACCAAAGAACTAATGTTCTTGATGCATTTGGCATTTGAAGGAGAAGTTTTGTTACCTGCTCCAAGTTGGGTATCTTATAGACCACAATCAATTATAGCTAAAAATCACTATCATTGGATACAAACATCTGCCGAAAATAATTGGTTTCCTAAAGCTCAAGAGATAGAAAAAATTATTTTAAAAAAACCAGATAAAAAATATGTTTTGTTTCTTAATTCTCCAAATAATCCATCAGGACAAGTATGCAAAAATTTAAAAGAAATTTCCTTAATAATCAAAAAAAATAATATTTTAGTTCTATCAGATGAAATTTATTCTGAACTAACATTTGATGAAAATTATATTTCAATTTTTGATCAATGCCCAGATAATGTTATAATAAGTAACGGACTTAGTAAATGGTGTGGCGCTGGAGGATGGAGACTTGGTTATTTTATAATTCCAAAAAAAAAAATTGAATTGCTTAAATCTATGAAAGTTCTAGCAAGTGAAACATTTTCTGCAGTAAGTTCACCCATTCAGTTTGCTGCAATATCCGCTTTTAATGCCAATCATGAGAGCTACATTTTAAAATCAAAAAAAATTCTTAAAGCTGTTGGAGAGTACGTATATAGAAATTTATCGTCTAATAAAATTATTATGAACAAACCAATGGGAGGCTTTTATTTATTGCCAGAATTTTTGAGCAAAAAATTTGAAAGTTCTTCTAAGTTATGTGATGAAATTTTAACTAATTTAAATATTGCTTTACTTCCAGGAAGTGATTTTGGATTTGATCAAAAAAGGATGATAGTTCGTTTAAGTTTTACAGACTTTGATGGAGATACATTTATGAAAAATATTAATGAAAAAACCAATATTAATGATGAGCTAATAAAATTGTACGCACCAAAGGTTGTAGAAGGAGTACATAAATTAAAATCTTGGGTTGAAAATTAATATTAAGTTAAAAAATACCTTAATTAGCTGCACTTATATCTAATGAATTTACTAGACACTAGAAGGAATAAATAGTTAGATTTGATTTTAAAACTTAAGAGAGGGTATATGAAAAAAATATTATCAACAATATCAAGCTCTCTGATTATTTTTGCTGCAATATTTTCATTTGGATCAATAGCAAAATCAGCGGAGTTTTTTACAATAGGCACAGGAGGACCAACTGGAGTTTATTTTCAGACAGGAAATGCCATTTGCAAAATGTTACACAAATCAGCAATTAGTGCTGAACATGGTAGAAAAAAAGGTATGAAAGATAAAGCTTACAGATGTACCGCTCCTTCAACTGGAGGCTCAAATTATAACATCGGACAAATAAAAGATGGCGAGTTTCAATTTGGTGTAGCACAATCTGACTGGCAATATCATGCTTACAATGGATCAAGCAAATGGGAAGGAAAACAATTCAAAAATTTAAGAGCTGTTTTCTCAGTACATAACGAGCCATTTCAAATCTGGGCTAGAAAAAAAGCAAAAGTCAAAGATTTTATGGGTCTTAAAGGAAAAGTAGTAAACATTGGGAACCCAGGTTCTGGTCAAAGAGGAACAATGGAAGAATTAATGAAAGCTATGGGAGTTGATAACAGTTTCTTTAAATCAGTTACTGAGCTGACATCTTCAGAGCAAGTGAAAGCTCTATGTGATGGTAAAATTGATGCGTTTGGATATTCAGTAGGTTTTCCAAATGGGGCAATGGAACAAGCGGCAACATGTGCAGCTAAAGCTATGCCGATCAATTTAACAGGTGATGTAATTGATGGAATTATTAGTGGAGCTGATTATTATGCATCTGCAACAATTCCAAAAGGTACTTATACTAAACAGAAAAAAGATGTGACTACATTCGGTGTTAAAGCTACTGTAGTAACAAGTGTAGATGTATCTGAAGATTTAGTTTATCAAGTTACAAAAGCTGTTTTTGAAAATTTTGATGATTTTAGAAAACAACATCCAGCTTTTGCTCCTTTAGAGAAAAAAAATATGATAGCTGATGGTTTATCAGCACCACTTCATCCTGGAGCTGTTAAATACTACAAAGAAGCTGGTTTAATGTAATTAAATCTATATAAAAAAAAATTGAGGCCCAATATATCTATTGGGCCTTTTTTTTTATATATTAAGCTGAATGTCAGCAGACATAGAAAAAAAAATTGAAAATAAGATTAAAGAAGATCTTTCTCCTACAAGAAACCTATCAGGATTTCATTTAAAGTTAGTTGCAGTTATTGCAATAACCTGGTCTTTATTTCAGCTTTGGTATGCTTCTCCATTTCCATTTTGGCTTAATTTTGGAATGTTTAAAGGTTTACCTGCTAGAGCAATTCATCTTGGTTTTGCACTTTTGTTAGCTTTTTTAATATTTCCATATGCACGGGGTAAAAAAGTAAATTTTATAGATATATTAATTGCGATAACAGGTGCGGTTTGTTGTTTATATATTTATTTTTTTTATGATCAATTAGTAGATAGGGGTGGAATATTACTTAAAATAAATCTTTCCGATAATTTTACTATTCCAATTGAGTTAATACTTGGAATAATTGGAATATTAATTCTTCTAGAGGCTACACGCAGAGTAATAGGCATCCCATTAGTCGTTATTGCGGTTTGCTTTTTATTATTTTCTTATTTTGGTCAATATGCACCAGATATAATTTCACATGGTGGATTATCATTAAAACGTTTAGTTGGTTTTCAATGGTTTGATCAAGAAGCAATTTTTGGAATCCCAATAGGTGTTTCTGTTGATTTCATTTTTCTCTTTGTACTTTTTGGAGCACTTTTAGAAACTGCTGGAGGAGGCAAATATTTTTTAGATTTAGCTTTTGCAATGGTTGGAAAAATGCGAGGTGGTCCTGCCAAAGCAGCTATTCTTGGATCTGGTATGACAGGATTAATCTCAGGATCATCAATTGCTAATACAGTTACAACTGGAACATTTACAATTCCAATTATGAAAAAAACAGGTTTTTCAAAAGAAAAAGCGGGTGCAATCGAAGTATCTTCATCAGTTAATGGTCAAATAATGCCTCCAGTTATGGGAGCAGCAGCTTTTGTGATGGCAAGTTTTATTGGAGTTACATATTTTGAAGTTGTCAAACATGCTTTTTTACCAGCAATAATTTCTTACATTGCACTATTTTATATATCTCACCTTGAAGCTCTTAAATTAAATTTAAAAGGTATGGATGAAAACGATATTCCAAAATTAAAAAAAACATTTTTTGAAGGAATACATTTTTTAGTTCCCATATTCGTTCTCATATATCTACTGGTTTATATGAGGCTTACAGCTTCTTACTCTATTTTTTTTGCAACAATAACATTAATTATAGTCAATCTATTAAATAAATTTTTTAAAGAAAAGAACTTTAAGAATGCTTTAATATATTGGTATAACCAAACTGTTGTTGGTTTCGAAAAAGGCGCCTTGAATATGGTTAGTGTCGGAATAGCAATTGCAACAGCAGGTATTATAGTTGGTGCAGTTGGATCTACAGGTTTGAGCACTAATTTAATAATTGTAATCGAGTCGATTGCAAAAGATAATGTTATTATTCTTTTATTTTTGACTATTATTTTGTGTTTACTGCTGGGTATGGGTTTACCAACTACGGCAAACTATGTTGTTGTAGCGTCTCTAATGGCAACTGTTCTTGTAGATGTTGGAAACGCGTCAGGATTTATTTTTCCTTTAATTGCGGTTCATTTATTCGTATTCTATTTTGGTCTAATGGCAGACGTAACACCTCCGGTTGGCTTAGCATCTTACGCAGCAGCAGCTATTTCTGGTGGAGACCCATTAAGAACAGGAGCACAGGCATTTTGGTACAGTCTGAGAACAGGAATACTTCCTATTGTATTCTTATTTAACAGCGAGTTATTATTAATTGGTATTGAAAGTATATGGCATGGCTTAATGGTCATAGCAACCTCATTGATTGGGATTTTAGTATTTACTTCTGCTACTCAGGGATGGTTTATAAATAAACTGAGATGGTATGAGATTATTATTTTTTTAATAATTTCAATATCATTATTATCTCCAGAATTTATTCTAAATAAATTTTACCCAAAATATAACTATTTAAGTATTGAAGAAATAAACAAAAAACAGTTTGATTATAATAAAGAGATACGAATTAAAATTACTAGACTTACAGAGTACGGCGAAAGATATAAATTATTTGTAATTGAAAAAAATAGTTTTGATGAAAATTTCAGTTTAGATGATTATGGAATGAGCTTACTTGTAGAAGATAATAAAACCGTAATTGATACTTTAAAATGGAATGGAATTGCAAAAAAATCTGGTTTAGATATGGGAGATATCATTAATGAATTTAAAATTGAAAATCAGAATAGACCAAAAAAAGAAATAATTTATCCTATAGCTCTTATTCTTTTATCAATCTTTGGTTATTTAAATATAAGAAGAAGAATTTAGCTTAGACCTGCATGGGGTAACTTACGTTGAAGTATTTTCCAAATACCTGTAGCAGATGCAATTATTTTACCTTTACATTCTAAATAGCACTCTAAAAAAACCATGCTTTTTGTTTTTTTTTTAATTTTTACATATCCAAAAATTTCATCACCAATAGTTGAAGGTCCGATAAAGTTAATATTAAGTGTTATAGTTACACAAGGCTGATTACCTGAAATTCTATGGGCTCCAGATCCACATCCGGTATCTATAATTGATGCTATGTACCCACCATGAGTAATGCCAGCTCTGTTAAGATGGTTTTTTTTTATTTTAGTTTTAAATTCATATTTAGTTTTTGAGATATCTCTAAGTAGCAAACCACCATTGTGTCTCATGAAACCTTTTTTAACACTAATTTGTTTAAATTTTTTCATTAAATTATTAAAGTTATTAAAAATATTATTATTAACACTATTACAAAAAAATAAATTACAGATTTTTGCAAAGATATTTTCATTTTTCCTTCTTTTTGGTGCGCCTGCTAGGAGTCGAACCCAGAACCTCCTGGTCCGTAGCCAAGCGCTCTATCCAATTGAGCTACAGGCGCTAAATTTAATCCATTCTTTTAACATTTATTATTAATTTTACTAAATTTTAATAATGGTCAAAAATATACATCTATTAAAAGTAAATAATATATATATATACAAATAGCGAAATGAGTGAAAAATTACTAGTTCCAGATATTGGAGATTTTGAAGAAGTAGAAATCATAGAAATTCTTGTAAAAGAAGGAGATAAAATCTCTAAAAATGACCCTGTAATAACTTTAGAAAGTGATAAATCAAGTGTTGAAGTGCCATCTACTTTTGAGGGTGTTGTAGATAGCATTAACATAAAGATTGGTGATAAAGTTTCTAAAGGAGATTTGATACTAACATTATCCTCTGAGAATGGAACTCAGCAAAAACAAGAAACTATTGAAAAGATACCACCCGCAACGGAAAAAATAATTGCGGAAGCAGAAAATTCTAATGGATATAATAATTCTGAATTAGATACGAGTGCACATAAAGAGATCAAAATAGAAAATACACAAGTTGACGAACATAATGAAAGATTAGAAATAGTTGAAAATAATAATGATATTGATCCTCAAGAGACAAAAGAATGGTTAGAATCTTTGTCTGCTGTAGTACATTCTGAAGGACCTGAGAGAGCTCATTTTTTAATTAAACAATTAATTGATCAGGCATATAAAGAGGGATCAAATATACCCTACACCCAAAATACACCATACATAAATACTATACCAGCAGATGAAGAGATAAAATCTCCAGGCGATCAAAATATCGAAAGAAAAATCAGAGCACTAATTCGATGGAATTCGGCAGTGATGGTTGTTAGAGCAAACATGAGAGATCCTTCATTAGGAGGTCACATTGGGACATTTGCTTCAGCAGCAACTCTTTATGATATAGGAATGAATCATTTTTGGAGAGCTAAAAGCAATAAATTTGGTGGAGATTTAATTTATTTCCAAGGACATTCAGCGCCAGGTATTTACGCTAGAGCTTTTTTGGAAGGAAGACTAGACGAAAAGCAATTAGATAGATTCAGACAGGAAGTTTACCCTGGAGGTTTATCATCTTATCCCCATCCATGGCTGATGCCTAAGTTTTGGCAGTTTCCAACTGTTTCTATGGGTCTTGGACCAATGATGGCAACCTATCAGGCAAGATTTATGAAATATCTTATTAATAGAAAATTAATAAAAGATGAGAATAGAAAAGTTTGGTCTTTCTTAGGAGATGGTGAAATAGACGAGCCAGAAGCTTTAGGATCTATTGGTTTAGCAGCAAGAGAAAAGTTAGATAACTTGATTTATGTTGTGAACTGCAACCTACAAAGATTAGATGGTCCAGTAAGAGGTAATGGTAAAATAATTCAAGAATTAGAGGGAATTTTTAGAGGAGCTGGTTGGAATGTAATAAAAGTCATTTGGGGGTCATATTGGGATCCTTTACTTGCAAATGATAAATCAGGTTTACTCGTAAAAAGAATGAACGAAGCAGTTGATGGAGAATACCAAGCCTTTAAAGCAAAAGGCGGTTTATACGTTAGAGATAACTTCTTTGGGAAATACCCTGAACTTAAAAATTTAGTTGCAAGTTATACAGATAGCGATATTTGGAAATTAAATAGAGGCGGTCACGACCCGCATAAAGTTTATGCTGCCTATCATAAAGCTATTAATACAAAAGACAGACCAACAGTCATATTAGCTAAAACAATTAAAGGATACGGTATGGGAAAATCTGGTGAAAGTATAAATACAACCCACCAGCAAAAAAAATTAGGTGTAGATGATTTACTATATTATAGAGATAGATTTGATGTTCCATTAACAGACGAACAAGTTAAAAATATAGAATACTTTAGACCTGATGAAAATTCAGAGGAAATAAAATACCTAAAAAAAAGAAGATTAGCTTTGGGAGGATATATTCCTGAGAGATCGTCTTTTTCGAAACCAATCAAAACACCAAGTAATGATATTTTTGACTTTATGAAAAAATCTACCGGTGAAAAAGAAATGTCAACTACTATGGCACTTGTTAGGATGTTGACGAATTTGCTAAGAGATAAAAATGTTGCTCCAAGACTTGTTCCAATAATCCCTGATGAAGCAAGAACCTTTGGTATGGAAGGTTTTTTCCAAAAAATAGGTATATACGCGCATGAAGGTCAAAAATATGAGCCAGAGGACTCAGCTCAATTAAGCTCTTACAAGGAAGAGAAAAGTGGTCAAGTTTTAGAGGAAGGAATAAATGAGGCAGGATCCATGGCATCATGGATAGCTGCTGGAACTTCGTATTCTAATCATGATATAGAAATGATACCAATTTATCTTTTTTACTCTATGTTTGGTTTTCAAAGAACTGGAGATTTTGCTTGGGCGGCTGGAGATAGTCAAACAAGAGGATTTCTAATTGGAGCTACAGCTGGAAGAACAACTTTGGCTGGAGAAGGTCTTCAACACCAAGATGGTCACAGTCATTTATTAGCATCAACAATTCCAAATTGTGTTTCTTATGATCCAACCTTTCATTATGAATTAGCTACAATTTTTAAAGAAGGTTTAAGAAGAATGCATGAAAAACATGAAAATATTTTTTACTACATTACAACAATGAATGAAAATTATTCTCATCCAGAGATGCCCAAAGATTGTGAAGAAGGCATATTAAAAGGGATGTATAAAATAAAAGATTTCAGCAAGAATAAAAAAAATAAGATTCAATTATTGGGTTCAGGAACAATTTTAAGAGAGATGATTGAAGCAGCAGAAATTTTACAAAATGAATATCAACTTGATAGTGAAGTATGGAGCGTTACCAGTTTTAATGAATTAAGAAGAGATGGACTTGAAACAGAAAGGTATAATTTGCTTAATCCAGGAGGTGAGAAAAAAATCTCTTACGTTGAAAAATGTCTTGGAAAAACCGAAGGTCCTATCCTAGCAGCTTCAGATTACATGAGAATGAATTCTGACCAAATTAGACCTTATATAAATAAAAGTTTTTATTCATTGGGTACAGATGGATTTGGTAGAAGTGATACAAGAAAAAATCTAAGAAAATTTTTTGAAGTCGATAAAGAGCATATAGTTGCATATGGCTTAAGTATTTTATCTAATGAACAATTAATTG
The DNA here is from genome assembly GCA_902586025.1 of uncultured Pelagibacteraceae bacterium. Taxonomy (GTDB): domain Bacteria; phylum Pseudomonadota; class Alphaproteobacteria; order Pelagibacterales; family Pelagibacteraceae; genus Pelagibacter. The sequence continues at coordinate 10,205 of CACIFV010000014.1, read as the reverse complement.
CTTCTAAACATGCTGTAGATGCAATTAGAAAATATAAAATTGATAAAGATAAGCCTATGCCCACAAAATTATAATGAGCGAGAAAGAAGTATTAGTTCCTAACATTGGTGATTTTAAAGATGTTGAAGTAATTGAGGTATTAATAGAGGCAGGATCAAATATTAATAAAGATGATCCGATAATTACAATAGAAAGCGATAAATCAAGTGTTGAGATCCCAAGCCCATACTCAGGTAGTGTTAAAAAAGTTAACTTAAAAGTTGGTGATAAGGTTTCAGAGGGTTCCTCAATATTAATAATTGGTTCTGAAGAACAAAAACCAGATGTTCAAATCGAAGAAGAGATGAAAGAAGTTAAAAAAGAAACTATTATACAAAAACCTCTTGAAACAGTAACTTCAAAACCAAAAGAAATATTACAAAATAATAGAGTTAGTGTATTCAAATCAAGCAAAGCGCTTGCTAGCCCAAAAACTAGAAAATTTGCAAGAGAACTTGGTGTTGATATTAATAATGTTATTGGATCACAAAGATCAGGAAGAATTATAGAAGAGGATATAAAAAAATTCGTATCTTCTAATTTTAATAAACCTCAGGAAGAAAAGAAGGCTCCATCTTTAAAGCCCTCAGAATATGATCACGCTGATTTTGGAGATGTAGAAATTCAAGATATACCAAGAATTAAAAGAATTGCTGCCCCACATTTATCAAATTCGTGGCAAACAATACCGCATGTAACTAGTTGTGATGAAGCAGATATTACTGAGTTAGAAGAATTTAGACAAAATTTGACTGATACTTTTACTGGAGAAAAAAAGAAAATTACTCCATTGGCATTTATTATAAAGGCAGTTGTGGAAGCTTTGAAAGTTTTTCCAAGATTTAATAGTTCTATTGACAATATTGAAAATGGAAAAATAACATTAAAAAAATATTTCCATGTAGGAATTGCAGTTGATACTCCCAATGGTTTAATGGTGCCAAAAATAAGAAATGCTAATCAAAAGAATATAGACCAAATAAGCAAGGATCTAAAAAAAGTTAGTGATGATTGCCGAAATCTGAAGATAGATAAAAAAGAGTTTTATGGAGGATCCATAACTATAACAAGTCTAGGTGGCATTGGAGGAACTTATTTTACTCCTATAATAAATTATCCTGAGGTTGCTATTTTAGGAATTGGAAGGACTTATATTAAACCTGTTTATATTGATGGACAATTTAAACCTAGAACAATGTTGCCTTTATCGCTCTCTTACGATCATAGAATTATTGACGGTGCTGAGGGTTCAAGATTTAATAATGAATTAAAAAATAACCTTGGTAAAAACTTTGCCTACAAATTAGCTAAGCAATGATTAAAAATTTTAAACTTTTAAATAATAAAACTGTATTTTACTTTAATGACAATAAGTTTGAAACATTTCCCAATATTTGGTTAAGAGATCATATTAAAAATAAAGAAAATTGGGATTTTAAAACCAATCAAAGAATAACTTATACTGCAAATTTAGACATTAATATCAAAGTTAAAAAAGCAAAATTATTAAAAAAAGGGAAATTCATTGAAATATTATGGTCTGATGAAAATAAACCAACCAAATATTCATATGAATTTTTAAAAAAAAATTCTTTAAAAAAAGAAGAAACAAAAAGTGATACTCAATTCTGGAAAGATAAAGACATAAAAAATCAAATTTTCATTAACTATAAGCAATTACAAACTAAAGTTGGATTTAAAGATTTATTAAAAAAAATCCACATATATGGTTTTGCAGTCGTAAGAAATTGTTCAAAGAATTTAAATTCTGTTGAATATATAGCTAAAAAAATAGGCTATGTCAGAAATTCAATTTTTGGAGGATTGTGGACTTTTGAATCAAATAATAAAAAAGCAGACAGTGCATATTCAAATCAAGAACTGAGACCGCATACAGACTCTACATATAGTAATGATGCTCCGGGTTTACAATTACTGCTTTGTTGTAAGTATGATGCTAAAGGTGGAGATTCTATAATGGTAGATGGATTTAAATTGGCAAATGAAATCAAACGAAAATATAAAAAACATTTTAAAACTTTAACAAATACAAAAGTTAAAGGTTCTTATATTGGTGATGGTGTTCGCCTTGAAGCAAAAAGACCAATAATAAAATTAAATGAAAAAAATAATTTTGATCAAATTAGTTTTAACAATTACGATAGAGCACCTTTTAGAGAAACTAATCAGAAAACAATTAATTTTTATAAAGCAATTAAAGTATTTGATACGATGGCTAACCAAAAGCAATACCAGTGGAGGCATATTTTAAAACCTGGTGAATTACTAATTTTTAATAATTGGAGAGTAATGCATGGTAGAGGTGCATTTTCAGGTATAAGAAAAATGGCTGGTTGCTATATCAATAAAGAAGATTTTGATAGCTGTTGTAGAATGAATAATATTATCTAAGTTAAATTAAATTAATGTCCAAAACTACATCGCTTATATGCGCTTTGATAACAACATTTATTTGGGGCACTGCTTTCATTGCTCAAGACACAGGTATGGACAATATTGGTCCATTAACATTCAATGCATCTAGATTTTTTGTTGGGTTTCTTACAGTCCTACCCATTGCTTTAATTTTAGAAAGAAAAAAAATTAATTATGAAATCAATTCTAATAAAAAATTATTTTTAAAATATTTATTTTTAATGGGTATATCATTATTTTTGGGCACCTACTTGCAGCAAGCCGCATTACAATACACGAATATAGCTAATGCAGCTTTTTTTACAGTTTTTTACGTTCCATTAGTTCCAATTTTATTATTTTTTATTTATTCTATTAAAGTCCATTGGAGTCTTTGGCCTTCAATAGGTTTATGTATAATAGGTGTTTACCTATTAAGTGATTTTTCAAACTCAGAAATTATGATAGGTGATGCTTTAGTTATTCTATGCTCACTTTTTTGGGCTTTACATATAATTTTTGCTGGAAAATTTATGGAGAGATTTAATATACCAATTTTTTATGCAGCATTACAAGCAGCTCTTGTTTTTGGTTTATCTCTTATATTTGCTTTTATTCTAGAGGAAGTAGTTTTTACAAAAATTTTAACTGAGTATAGTTCAATATTATATGCAGGCGTCTTATCTGGAGGAATTGCTTTTACTTTACAAATGTTTGCACAAAAAAATATTGAAGAAGCTCCAGCAGCAATAATTTACTCTCTTGAAGGTGTCTTTGCAACAATTGCTGGATGGATTATTTTAAGTCAAGTTCTTAACATAAATAATATTATAGGATGTATATTAATTCTTATTGCTGTAGTATTTTCTCAAATTGCTCCAACGTCCAAAAAATCAGAAGTAAATAATTGAAAAAAGAATAATACTTAAAACTATTCTATAAATAACAAAAAAACTCAAACTAAACATTTTAACATAAATAAGAAAATATTTAATTGTAAAATAAGAAAATAAAAATGAAGCTGAAGTAGAAAAAATAAATACAGCATCAAAATTTATTTGATCATCAATAACATCTTTAAATCCTAAAACACTTGCACCTGCTAAAGCTGGAATAGACAAATAAAAAGCTATCTTTGATGATTCCACTCTGTCAAATTTTAAAAATCTTGAAGCTGTAATTACTATACCTGATCTACTGACTCCTGGAATAATAGCTAAAATCTGAAATAACCCTATTATAATAATACTTTTAATATTTAATTCTGAAGAAATTTTATTTTTCAATTCAAACTTATCTGAAACGTATAATAAAATTCCAAAAATCAAAGTTGTCCAAGCGACAACTTTTAAGTTTCTAAATTGATCAATTAAATTTGTGGAGTAAAAAATATAACCAACAATAACTAATGGTATAGACCCAAGAATTATTAGTAGGAATATATTTTTATTATTAATAATATTTATTAACTCTTTTCTAAAAAATAAAATAATTGCTAACAAAGAACCTAAATGCAGACTAATATCTAATTGTAGGTTGCTAACATTGAAGTCACTCAATCTTGATATAATTAAAAGATGTGCAGACGAGCTAACTGGAATAAACTCAGATATTCCTTGAATAATTGATAAAATTAGCGTCTCTACATATTTTGAAATCATTAGATCCAATACTTCATAATGAAATTGTAACCAAATTAAAGCAATTACATATTTGCATATCATCTATGCATAATAAGAAAAAACCTCTGATTTACTTAAGTTTTGTGAAATATTAGTCAATATTTATGACCTTGTAATTGTTTATTATTAAATTTTTATCGTATATACAGCGTCCACCATGTCAGAAAAAATGCTTAAATTTGTTGATATAGGTCAACAAAATCCACCTAAAAGAGATATATCAGACCGAAAAGAGGATTTTGATGAAATATATCAAGAATTTCTAAAAGATAGAGCTGTTCAGCAGTCAAGCAGATGTTCCCAATGTGGAGTACCATTTTGCCAAGTTCATTGTCCATTAAGTAACAATATACCAGATTGGCTTAAACTAACTGCTGAAGGAAGATATGAGGAAGCTTATCAATTATCACAAAGCACAAACAACATGCCAGAAGTTTGTGGAAGAATTTGCCCCCAGGATAGACTGTGTGAAGGAAATTGTGTAATAGAGCAATCGGGTCATGGAACAGTTACTATTGGATCAATAGAAAAATATATCACAGAGAAAGCTTGGGAAAATGGTTGGGTTAAACCAATAGAAATAAATAGTGAAAAAAATGAGAGTATAGGAATTATAGGTTCTGGTCCTGCTGGACTTGCTTGTGGAGAACAACTCAGAAAAAAAGGATACAAGGTAACTATATATGATCGTTATGACAGAGCTGGAGGGCTACTAATATATGGTATCCCAGGATTTAAATTAGAAAAGCATGTTGTTCAAAGAAGAATAAAACTTTTAGAGGAAAGTGGAATTAAATTTGTCTTAAACTTTGAAGTTGGAAAAGATTCCAGCTTGACGGAGTTAAGAGATAAACATGATGCAATTTTAATAGCTACAGGAGTTTATAAAGCTAGAGAAGTTAATCTACCTGGTAACGATTTGAGTAATATTTTTCCTGCAATGGAATTTTTGACAGCATCAAATAAAAAAGGACTAGGTGATAAAGTTGAGCTGTTTGATAACGGAACTTTAAATGCTGAAGGCAAAGATGTTGTAGTAATTGGAGGTGGCGATACAGCAATGGACTGTTTAAGGACTTCAGTGAGACAGAATGCTAAATCTGTAAAATGTTTATATAGAAGAGATAGAGAAAATATGCCAGGATCAGCGAGAGAAGTTGGCAATGCAGAAGAAGAAGGTGTTGAATTCATTTGGTTAACAAGCCCCAAAGAGTTTAAGGGAACAAATAAAATTGAAAGTGTAGTTGTTAATAAAATGAAATTGGGTGAGCCAGATGATAGCGGTAGAAGAAAACCAGTTGTTGAAGAAAATTCAGATTTTGAAATTAAAGCTGATCTTGTAATCAAAGCACTTGGATTTGATCCAGAAGATCTTCCAAAATTATTTAATGAAGAAAAATTAAAAGTATCAAGATGGGGAACAATAAAAGCGGATTTTGATACAATGGAAACTAGTATAGAGGGAGTTTTTGCAGCCGGAGATATAGTTCGTGGAGCATCTTTAGTGGTTTGGGGCATCAAAGACGGAAGAGATGCTGCAACATCAATTGATAATTATTTACAAAGTAAACAAAAACTTAGAGTTGCTTAATGAAGTTAAGAAATAAAAATTTGAAAATTTTAAAAAGTAATCATGTTTACTCGGAAGAAATGGAACATGATGCATGTGGTGTAGGTTTAGTAGCATCTACTGAAGGTCTAAAATCAAGAAAAGTCGTAGAATATGGAATCGATGCCTTAAAAGCTGTTTGGCATAGGGGTGCAATCGATGCAGACGGAAAAACAGGAGATGGTGCTGGAATCCATATTGAAATTCCTAAAGATTTCTTTGAGGAAAAAATTGAGGTCACTGGTCATAAACATGATAATTCTGAACTATGCGTGGGCATGATTTTCTTACCAAGAAATGATTATAGCGCTCAAGAGCAATGTAGAACTATTGTTGAAAGTGAACTAACAAAGAGAAATTTTAGTATCTATGGCTGGAGACAAGTTCCTGTTGATCCCTCTGTCTTAGGAGAAAAAGCTGAACAAACAAGACCTGAAATTACTCAAGTATTGTTCACATACAATGACAAAAAAGTTCTCAATAAATCTCTGGAACAAAAATTGTATGAAACTAGAAGAGTAATTGAAAAAGAAGCTCTCAATAATCAATTAAATAATTTTTATATATGTTCATTTAGTTCTAAATCTATCATTTATAAAGGAATGTTTTTAGCAGAAGCTTTGTCAGATTTTTATACCGACTTAAAAGATGAAAGATTTATATCTAGGTATGCAATATTTCACCAAAGATTTTCAACCAATACTGCGCCTAGTTGGGACTTAGCTCAACCGTTTCGATCTATAGCGCATAATGGTGAAATAAATACCCTTAAAGGAAATGTTAATTGGATGAAGGTTCACGAAGAAGAGATGTTTAGTCCAGTTTTCGAAGATATAGAGAATCTTAAGCCTGTAATACCAGCTGGAAATTCTGACTCTGCATCATTAGATAATGTTTTTGAGTTATTAAATATTTCTGGACAGCCTGCTCCTCTAGCAAAATTAATGTTAATACCAGACGCTTGGTCAAAAAAAAATAAGGTATTAAAAAAAGATCATCAACAACTATTCAATTTTTTAAATAGTACCATGGAGCCTTGGGATGGGCCAGCTGCTATAGCTGCAACAGATAATGAATGGGTAATTGTTGCAACCGACAGAAATGGATTAAGACCACTTAGATATACAGTGACAAGAGACAAACTTCTTTTTGCAGGAAGTGAAACAGGAATGATAGATTTAAATGAAAAAAAAATTGTATCTAAAGGAAGATTGGGACCTGGAGAAATATTAGGAGTAAGAATAGAAAAAGGCAAAGTATATTCAAATGATGAAATAAAAAACTACCTTTCAAAAGAATATAAGCATTACAACAATCAGATTATTGATCTTGATAAAAAATTAGAGGCAGAAACTGAAAAAGTAGAGCTAGAAGGCCAAAGTTTGAGAAATTTTCAACATTGTTTTGGATATAGCATAGAAGATTTAGAATTAATTCTTCATCCAATGGCAGAAGATGCTAAAGAAGCAACAGGCTCAATGGGTGATGACACGCCTTTAGCAGTTTTATCTGACAAATATAGACCACTATATCATTACTTTAGACAAAACTTTAGTCAGGTTACAAATCCACCAATTGACTCTCTAAGAGAAAATAAAGTTATGAGTTTAAAGACAAGATTTGGAAATCTTGGTAATATTTTAGATTTTAGTAAATTAACTAAAGACAATATTTATGTCTTAAATAGCCCTATATTATCAAATGCACAATTTGAAAAATTTTTGAAATTCTTTGGAAATAATAATAAAGTTTTAGATTGTACATTCAGCAAAAATGATGATTTAGAGACATCAATAAATTTACTCAAAGTTAAGTCTGAACAAGCTGTTAGAGAGGGAATTAAACAAATAATACTATCAGATAAAAATATTTCAGAAAATAGAATGCCAATGCCTATGCTTTTATGTATAGGGGCAATAAATACACATTTAGTTAAATTAGGTTTAAGAGGTTATGTTTCTATTAATGTTCAAACTGGAGATGCTTTAGATACTCACTCTTTTGCAACATTAATTGGTGTTGGTGCTACTACAGTCAACCCTTATTTAGCTTTTGATAGCTTATATCAAAGACATTCTAAGAAATTGTTTGGAAATTTCACTTTTGATGAATGTGTTTCAAGATACATTAAATCAGTCAATCTCGGTCTTCTTAAAATAATGTCTAAAATGGGAATTTCTGTTTTAAGTTCTTATAGAGGTGGATGTAATTTTGAAACTGTGGGACTAAGCAGAACAATTGTGAAAGATTACTTTCCCGGGATGTTATCAAAGATTTCTGGAATTGGTTTAAAAGGAATAGAAAAGAAAATCAGAACTATACACAAAGAAGCATTTTTCAATAATTCAAATATTTTACCTATTGGAGGTATTTACAGATATAGAAAAAATGGTGAAACACATCAGTATCAAGGTAAACTAATTCATTTACTGCAAACTGCGGTTGGACAAGGATCTTATGAAATATATAAAAAATACACAAAAGGTATTTATAATCTAAATCCAATAAGTTTAAGAGATTTAGTGGATTTTAAATCTAAAAATCCCATCGATATATCTAATGTTGAGCCTGCATCTAATATATTAAAAAGATTTGGAAGTGGAAGTATGTCCCATGGAGCTTTATCAAAAGAAGCACATGAAACTCTTGCTGTTGGTATGAACAGAATTAAAGGCGCATCTTGTAGTGGTGAAGGTGGAGAGGATGAAAAAAGATTTAAGATTATGGAGAATGGAGATAGTGCAAATTCAAGGGTTAAACAAATTGCATCAGCTAGATTTGGAGTAACCATTAACTACTTAAATAATTGTAATGAGATTGAAATCAAAATTGCACAGGGCGCTAAACCAGGTGAAGGTGGACAATTACCAGGTTTTAAAGTTACGGATGAAATTGCGAGATTGAGACACTCAACGCCAGGAGTTACTCTAATATCACCTCCACCACATCATGATATTTACTCAATAGAAGATCTAGCTCAATTAATTTATGATTTAAAACAAATAAATCCTAAGGCTAGGGTTGGAGTTAAATTAGTTGCTTCATCAGGAATTGGAACGATAGCTGCTGGAGTTGCGAAAGCTAAAGCAGACATAATTTTAATCTCAGGGCACTCTGGAGGTACAGGAGCCACTCCACAGACAAGCGTTAAGTATGTTGGAGTTCCTTGGGAGATGGGATTAACAGAGGCAAATCAGGTATTGACTTTAAATAACTTGAGACATCAAGTGACGCTTAGAACAGACGGTGGAATAAAAACAGGAAGAGATGTTGTAATTGCAGCTATGATGGGAGCAGAAGAATTTGGCGTAGCAACAACTGCTTTAGTCGCAATGGGATGTATAATGGTCAGACAATGTCATTCAAATACATGTCCAGTGGGTGTTTGCACACAAGATGATAAATTAAGAGAGAAATTTACTGGAACTCCTGAAAAAGTAGTAAACCTTTTTACATTTATAGCAGAAGAAGTAAGAGAAATACTTGCTGATCTTGGTTTCAAATCTTTAAATGAAGTAATTGGAAGAACTGACTTACTGAGGCAAGTAAGCAAAGGATCACCAAACTTGGATGATCTAGACTTAAATCCTCTTTTTGTTCAGGCAGATCCTGGAAAAAATAAAAGATATTGTGAGAAACCTGAAATTAATCCTGTTCCAGATACTTTAGACCAAAAATTATGGCCAGAAATAGAAAACAAAATAGATAAAAAAGAAAAAATAAATCAAGAATTTGAAATTCAAAATACCGATAGAGCAGTTGGAACTAGAATTTCTTATCATTTGTACAAAAAATTTGGAAATAACAATCTTGATGAAAATTCAATCGAATTAAATTTTAAAGGTTCAGCAGGCCAATCCTTTGGTGCTTTTGCTATTAAAGGATTAAAACTAATTTTAAAAGGGGATGCAAATGATTATGTTGCTAAAGGATTATCAGGTGGAACTATTGTGATTAAATTACAAGATGAAAGCAACCTTGTTTCAAATGAAAATACTATTATTGGAAATACTGTTTTGTATGGAGCTACTTCAGGAAAATTATTAGCTGCAGGACAAGCAGGAGAGAGATTTGCTGTTAGAAATTCAGGTGCAACCGCAGTAGTAGAAGGTTGTGATTCAAATGGTTGTGAATATATGACAGGCGGAAACATTATTATATTAGGAGATATTGGTGATAATTTTGGAGCTGGCATGACAGGAGGTATGGCATTTATTTATGACCCTGAAAATCAATTTGATAAAAAAGTAAATCCTGAAAGTGTAGTTTGGCAAACTCCAGAAACTAAATTTTGGATTGAGCATTTAAGGAAATTAATTCAAGAGCACGCGATAGAAACAAATTCAACTATCTCGAAAAAAATTGTTGAGAATTTTGAAAATGAAATAAATAATTTTGTCCAAGTTTGTCCAAAAGAAATGTTAGATAAGTTAGAAAATCCTATATCAAACAAAAAATTA
>CACIFV010000013.1 GCA_902586025.1 uncultured Pelagibacteraceae bacterium | reverse complement strand
TTTTCCTTAAATTCTTTAATATTAGTATTTGGTTTATACTCAATGGTCTGATCTCCAGTTTTTTGCTTTACAATAACTACTCTATAAATTGTAATTAAAATAATAAACAATAATAAAACATTAGAAATTAATTTTTGCTTTTTTGTCATTAATCTCTTTGTCTAAAAGTTTTTTCATTTATCTTTATTTTATTAATTGTAAATAAAGTTTTGTACAAATAATTTTTTAATTAAAAATCTAATTTTGCTCTGCAGTCAAGCGAGCGTTGATGATTATATATTTTGACCCATCTCGTCATTTTACAGCTTTCTGTTCTTGGTTCAAGTTGAGCATCTTGTTCTGTTGGTTCTAGGAAAACGCTTTTTCTTAAATCCATGGGACAATCTTTATTGGAATGTCCATAATATTGCTTCCTTTTTATATCTATATTTTTACTTCCACTGTCTCTATCGCTCATAATATCATTTGTAAAACTTAAGTGATCATTTTTACCCCATCTACTATTTTTTTCTATTACAGCTTTTGGAGCACACAGCTGTACAAATCCTAATGCATGAAATAATTCATGTAGATGCGGGTTCATGGCATCTTTGGTGCCCATTTCACTTCCTAAGTAAGTTACACCTCCTACTACTTCAACTTTTCCTGTGGGAGTTTCAAGTATGGCATCTCCAACCTGTCCCCATTCTCTTTTATAGGCATCTTGATAAAATATTGTATAAAGTTTTTTTGGATGATAAAAACCATTTCTTACAGTTTCTGCTGCTATAAATACTGTTCCATCTTCATGTTTATTAAGTTGTTTTTTCGTTATAGGTAATCTTAAAAAACTAACATCTAATTTGCCATCTTTAGTTAAATCTAATCTAAATTGTTTTTCTTTTGTTTTATTTTTAAAATGTTTATTACCTTTTAAAACTATTTTTTCTATAACACCTTTAACATCATATTGTTTATCTTTAGAATCAGAAGCTAAAACATATATTGCATGAACTTGATAATCGTCTGTCACATCTTCTTGATCATATAAAAATCTTCCTGGAATATCGTCTTTTCGATTTTTATAAGTTAATTTTTTTTGTTCTGTATATTTAACAAACGCTGGATCATTAATGTTAACAAATTTAAAAGAAGGATTACCACTAGTATATTTTTCTTCATCATGTTCATTCGTTTTTGAAAGTTTTTGGCTTAGTGCATTTGCTTTTTCCTCTGACAATTCCCAAACTATTTCATCATTAATAGCAAATAAAAAACACTCACCAGTATCTTGTTTCTTTGAATGTTTTGTGCATTCTTTAAAACTTTTTTTATGTGCAGTTTCTAGATTTTTGTGTCCTCTCCAATTCCAACTATATTTTGCGCCCATACATGAAACGTAAATGACTGTGTTTTTTTTTGGATTTGCTTCTCTATATTCTTTAGCATCCTTATAAGCTTCCATAGCTCCTATTGCACACTGTAGACTATTTATTTTTCCAGGCTCTTTTACTCCCGCATTAACAATATTACACCACAACAAACCCAGAACCGCGATCACTAAAAGTTTTTTCTTCCTCCACTGAATTTGTCTTTTTTCCCAATTTATATAAGTTTGAATCATAATTATTTCTTTCGACTATTCAGTTCTTCCATTACTTCTTCAATTTTTATTCCACTTTTTTCAAGATACATGATTAAGTGATATAAAACATCTGCCGCTTCATGGATTTTATTTGAGTCTTGCTCTACAGCTTCTATCAGTTCATTTATTTCTTCTAAGACTTTTTCTTTCGCTAAAGATTTATCTTCTAAAAGCTTATTAGTGTATGAGCCTTTGACAGGATTACTTTTTCTCTCTCTAGCAAGTTTTACGAGGTCTTCTAAAATCTTTAACATTCTAAATCCTAACAGGTATATCTTTTGAGGCCAAATATTGCTTAGCTTCATTTACTGAATAAGTTCCATAATGGAATATAGATGCAGCTAAAACAGCACTTGCACCTGATTTTATTCCATCAACTAAGTGATCTAAAGTTCCAACCCCACCTGATGCAATAACTGGAACATTGACCATAGAAGATATCTTTTGCATCAATTCAATATCATATCCTGACTGAGTTCCATCTTTATCCATTGAAGTAACTAAAAGCTCTCCAGCACCACAATTCTCCATTTTAGATGCAAATTCTAAAGCATTTATGCCCGTTGGATTTCTGCCCCCATGAGTAAAGATTTCCCATCCGTCATCTTTTCTTTTTGCATCAATTGCAACTACAATGCACTGTGATCCAAATTTTCTAGAGCTATCTTCGACAACTTTAGAATTTTGAACAGCTGCTGTATTGATTGATACTTTATCGGCTCCGCAATTAAGCAATTTATTAATATCATCAATACTTCTAACACCACCACCCACTGTTAAAGGCACGAAACATTTCTTAGAAGTTTTCTCTACCACTTCATAAATAGTATCTCTATTTTCATTTGAAGCAGTGATGTCTAAAAAGCAAATTTCATCGGCACCGCCATCGCTGTAAATTTTAGCTTGTTCCACAGGGTCTCCTGCATCTTTAAGATCTACAAAGTTAATACCTTTTACAACACGACCATTTTTAACATCTAAACAGGGTATAATTCTATTTTTAAGCATCTATTTCTTTTGCAAGTTCATCTAATTTTATATCTCCATCGTATATAGCTTTCCCGACTATTACACCTTCGATATTATTTAAATTTTTAGCTCTTTTAATGTCACTAATTGAAGAAACACCGCCAGATATAACTACTGGACAGTTTGAAATATTTGCCACTTTTTGAGTTTCTTCAAAATTTGGACTTTGCTTAGTTCCATCTCTATTAATATCTGTGTAAATAATTCTACTAACTCCGTAATTATTTACTTTTTTTAGATATTCGGCTGTCAGTTTATCCGATTCTTCTGTCCAGCCTGAGATTGCAAGATGACCATCTTTAGCATCTAAACCTAATGCAATTTGACTTGAAAATTTTTTACAAGCCTCTTCTAAAAATCTTCTATCTTTAATGGCAGCGCTTCCTAGAATTACTTTTTCAACACCAGCATCAATGTATTTTTGAATAGTCTCAAAATTTCTAACACCACCTCCTATTTCAATATTAAGATCAAATTTTCCAACAATATCTTGAATAATATCAATATTAATTGGCTCCCCGGTTAATGCTCCGTCCAGATCGACTATATGTAAATTTTTAAATCCATTTTGCTTATATTTTCCAGCTTGCTCTACAGGAGACATTTCATATTCAGTTTTATTTTCAAAATCTCCTTTAATTAATCTAACACATTTTTTATCTTTAATATCTATTGCTGGAAAAATTTTCATTTCAATTTAAGATTTTTTTCTTTGCTTTTTCAAATTCTTCTTTGGTTAGGACACCTGATTTATATAAACTATTTAGCTGCTCTAACTGCTCAACAATATTAGAATTTATATCATTACTGTTATTTATTTTTACTTTATTAATTTTAATATTATTGAAAGAGTTTTTTTTCATTTTATCAAAATTAGAATTAAATTTTGAGCAATTTACATAACAAGCTGAAACTAGCATAATTGCCTTATCATTATGCTCTGTTAAAAAAAGATTTAAATCTATATCTAGTCTCATAGGACCGAATATATAAATAAAATCACCAGCAGATCTTAAATATAATTGATTATTTTTATTTTTTGATATTTTAAATTTTGATAAATTTATTGTCATATCATCATTAATTGGAATACTTTTATTATTACCAGATAAACTTGTAATCATTTTTCTAATCTCTTTTGTTTGTTCAGCCAATTCAGAAGAATTCATCTGATTTAATTCATCTATAATTCCTGAAAAATCGTTGTCAGAAAAAGTTTTTTTTAAATTTTGGTCTGAAAATATTACATAAGATATAAAGTCAATTTTCTCTTTTTTCATTATTTTTTTTACTTCTGACATTACCCACTTAGAGGCTTGGACCTCATCTTTAAAATTCTTTTTTTCCATTTTTTTCATGATTGATTTTGCATATTGATTATTCATAACATCTTCACCATTTAAAATAGCTCTTTCTAAATCAACATATTTTTTAGGCCCCATAAGATACATTTTGATATTTGCTGAATTCATAAACTCCTGGAAAAAATCTTCAACTTCATCATTCGTATACTCAATGTAAATATGACTTTGAGGAACATCAAAGTTAATATCTTGAATATTAATATTTTTAGAATTTGCACTACCAATGATTAGGATTGTCAGTAAAGAAACATAATAAATAAATCTCATTTTTTTATACAATTTGCATTAAAACCAATCAAATCATCAATACCTGACTTGGGTCTTTTACGTAAATAAGTTTGGTCTGTTTCTAATTTTATACCAGTTATCATTTCCATTAAAGTATCTATTGCCAATGCATCTTGATGAGTATGCATTCTTGCATTTTTCTTTTTGTATTGGTTATTATTTTGATCTCCATCAAACTTTCTTGAGGCAAATTTCTCGTAATCAGTAATTCCTAAATTTAGGACCTCTGCTGCCTTTGTTACCTTTTTAATAATTTTTTTTGGAATTTTTGCACCCCATAAATGAGCTAAATAAATATATCCTAATGCGGAATTTAATCCATAAGAGTGATACCATAAACCTCTGTAACCTCTAAATGAATTATTATTAATATATCCATCATCATAAAATACCTTATCAATATATTTTAATCTAAAATTTATTTCTTTAGCAGCTAATTTTTTATTATTTGTCCAGCTCGCATAAACTAAATTTGGAATTCCTCCATTTCCCATTGCATAAAAACCTCTTTTTTTATTTGCAAATTCCTCTGGTTTTATAAATTTTTTATGCATTTTTTTTATATATTTATTTACTATCTTTAGTTCTTCTTTGCTTAAATATTCTTTTAAATAAGTGGCAATAATCATGTAATTTGCGAAAGCATCTCTTGCAAATTCATAAGCATGATACCAACAAGGTGCTTCTGGATTTCCGTCTTTCCAACATCTAGGCTTTTCTTTTAATTCTTCTCTTCCTATTGTGTTGTACAGGATATTTGCCTTTGCCATTTGAATTAGAACATTTTTAGCTAAATTAATTTCATTTTTATCATTATTTCCAATTGCTGTATGCGTGGTAACCGCAAATAACGTCATTGGACCTGTCAAATTTTCGTGATTTACACTTCTTGAGTTTCCTTTTGCCCACTCACTCATCCAATCCAAATTAATTAAGCTTTCAATTTTACTTTTTGTATAGCTAGATTTAAATCTTTCATTTCCTGCTGCAAAACAAACTTCTATCTGTTCAGTATAAAAATGTTTTGGAAATGTTATATTTTCTGATTTAACTTTTGCATTACCATAGTTTAAAAAACACAATAAATTTATAATAATCGCTAAAATAAATTTTTTCATTTTATAAATTTATAAAATTATCAATTATTTTAAGACCAATTCTATCGCTTTTTTCAGGGTGAAACTGCGTACCAAATATATTTTCTTTTTCTACTGCACAAACTATTTTCGATGAATAATCTGTTGTTGCAGCTGTGACTGAATTATCCTTTGGGACGAATTCGTAACTATGTACGAAATACATATGAGAATTGTTTTCTATATCTTTAAAAATTTTATTATCTTTAACGATATTGATTTGATTCCAACCAATATGAGGAAGTTTATATTTTCCATCTTGATTATCAATTTTAGAAACTTTACCAGAAATCCAACCTAATCCCTTAGTCTCAACTTCTTCATAACCAACATCTGCAAACATTTGAAGGCCTACACAAATTCCTAAAAGAGGTTTTTTATTATTTAAAGCGAATTCACTTAAAGTATCAATCAAACCATTTATGCTATTTAAACCATCTATACAGCTCTTAAAGGATCCCTGCCCTGGTAAAACTACTTTATCGCTATATTTAATTTTATTTAAATCTGAAGTTACTTCGATATTAACTTTATCTTTGGCAACTTCCTTAAAGGAGTTGATTACAGAGCTAATATTGCCCGATTTATAGTCAACAATTGTGACGTCCATTAATATTATAAAGAGCCCTTTGTAGATGGAATTGTACTTTTATTCCTTGGATCCAATTCTAATGCAGCTCTTAAAGTTCTAGCTAGTCCTTTGTAACAAGACTCTATGATATGGTGGCTATTGTCGCCGTAAATATTTTCAACGTGCAGAGTAATTCCTGCAGCTTGTGAGAATGCTTGGAACCATTCTTTAAATAATTCTGTGTCCATCTCACCAAGTTTTTCAACTTTTAATTTTACATTCCAAATCAAATAAGGTCTGTTTGAAACATCTATTGCAACTCTTGTTAATGTTTCATCCATTGGTAACAGTATGTGAGCATATCTTTTAATACCTACAAATTTTTTTGATGCTTTCTTTAAGCATTCTCCAATAGCAATTCCAGTGTCTTCGGTTGTGTGGTGAAGATCAATGTGAGTGTCACCTTTAGCTTTAACAGTTAAATCCATTGATGAGTGTTTAGATAACTGTTCGAGCATGTGGTCTAAGAAACCTATTCCTGTGTCAACTTTGTACTTACCTTTACCATCAATATTAAGGTCAACACTAATATTGGTTTCTTTTGTTTTTCTAGCTATTTTTGCTTTTCTTTTCATAATTTAAATTAGGTATATAGGTATTTTTGATTATATCAATAACACTAAACCTGGGCTTGAACTATTTAAATTCATATCCATCTATAGTCCATGACAACAATTGTACTTGTAAGAAAAAATAATGACGTAGTTGTGGCCAGTGACGGTCAAGTTAGTATGGGTAATACTGTTATTAAAAAAACTGCTAACAAAGTTCGTAAAATTGAGAAAAGAAATGTGATCGCAGGATTTGCGGGATCTACTGCAGACGCACTTACTTTGTTTGAAAGATTAGAGTCTAAGCTTGAAAAACATGCAGGAAACCTAACTAGAGCTGCTGTTGAGTTAGCAAAAGATTGGCGTACTGATAAATATTTAAGAAGATTAGAGGCATTAATGGCAATAGGTGATAAAGAAAAAAGTTTTATAATTTCAGGAACTGGAGATGTTCTTGAACCTGAAGGTGATGTTATAGGAATAGGCTCTGGGGGAAATTATGCTTTAGCAGCAGCAAAAGTTTTAATGGATACAGAAATGTCTGCAGAAGAAATTGCGAAAAAATCAATTAAAGTTGCTTCTGACATATGTGTGTTTACTAACGATAATTTGAGTATGGAGAAAATATAGTGGAAAACTCAAACGTAACAACATTTCCTAAAGAAAAAGTAGAAAAAGAAAAGACAACAATTACAAATTCATTATCACCTAGAGAAATTGTATCGGAATTAGATAGGTTTGTTGTTGGGCAAAATAAAGCCAAAAGAGCTGTTGCAATCGCATTAAGAAATAGATGGAGAAGACAAGCATTAAACGATGACATGAAAGACGAAGTTCTTCCCAAAAATATCTTAATGATCGGACCAACAGGTGTTGGTAAAACAGAAATTTCTAGAAGACTTTCAAAATTAGCAGAAGCACCATTTGTAAAAGTTGAAGCTACACGATTTACAGAAGTAGGATATGTGGGACGTGATGTAGAACAAATTGTAAGGGATCTTTTAGAAATTGCAATTGCAATGGAAAAAGTGAAGAAAAGAAAAGAAGTTCACGCTCAAGCTCAAAAACTTGCAGAAGATAGAGTTTTAGATGCTCTAGTTGGTAATAAGGCAAGTGTTGCTACTAGAGAAAGTTTTAGAAAAAGACTGAGAGACGGAGATTTAGATGATAATGAAATTGAAGTTGCTGTAAGCGAGTCTAATCAGATGCCATCCTTTGAAATACCAGGCATGCCAGGTGCAAATGTTGGTATGATTAATATTTCGGACATGCTTGGAAAATCTATGGGTCAAAAACCAAAGAAAAAGAAAATGACGGTTAAAGAGTCTCACGAAATATTAATTAATGAAGAGTCTGACAAACTAATTGAACAAGATAAAATTATAAAATCTGCAAAGGACTCTACAGAAAATAATGGCATAGTTTTCTTAGATGAAATTGACAAAATTTCAGCAAGAACAGACCGTGTTGGTGGTGATGTATCAAGAGAAGGTGTTCAAAGAGATTTATTGCCATTAATAGAGGGAACAACAGTTAGCACAAAATACGGACCTGTTAAAACAGACCATATTTTATTTATTGCTTCAGGTGCCTTTCAATTAGCAAAACCATCTGATCTTTTGCCGGAACTACAAGGAAGATTACCCATAAGAGTTGAGCTTGATGCACTAAATAGTGAGGATTTTATTAGAATATTAAAAGAGCCTGATAATAGTTTAATTAAACAGTACAAGGCACTTTTGAAAACTGAAAATGTAGATTTAGAATTTACGGAAGATGGAATTAATACAATAGCTCATATAGCAAGCGAAGTTAATTCATCAGTAGAGAATATTGGAGCAAGAAGATTGCATACTATAATTGAAAGAGTATTAGATGAAATTAGTTTTACAGCAACAGATAGAGCCGGAGAAAAAATTACTGTCGATGGTAAATACATAAAAGATAATATTGGCGAATTAGTTAAAGATACAGATCTATCTAAGTTTATTTTATAGTTTTCAAAAATATATTAAAATTTCCTTTCGAGGGACTGTTAACTGACTCAAAATCAATTCTATTGATTTTATTCATTAATTCAGAATTATTTTTAATATATTCAGGTACAGAATATTTTAAAATACTTAGGTCTTTAGACTGATAAGGATCATCTAAATTTTTAGATCTCATACCCTTACCAGTAATAACATTTATTTTTTTTACCTGATTCAAATAACAATTTTCAATAAATTTTGAAATGATTTTATTAGCCTCATCTAAAGTGTATCCGTGAAGATCTATTGATCTTTCTAGAATAATTTGATGATTTGATTGATCTAGATCTTTGGTCTTAAGTTTTTCAGAACTATCTAAGAAATTTTGCCAATCTTTTTTATCTTTATCTGAAAGCTTATTCGTCAAGCTTGAGTATCAATTAATAGCCAGTTTGGATTCGAAGATCTAGTATCTTTTGAAAACTTCCAAGTATCTAATACTTTTTTTATTTTTTCTGGATCACCTGAAATAACTTTATTATCTTTATCCTTAACACAAGAAATTATTTCACTCACAAATTCGACTGTAACCTCAAGCATATTTTTGTTTTGCACGTGTTGCTTTATCTCTGCAGAACTTAATCCAATAAATGTTGTTTCAGATGAAAATTTTTTGTTCTCCCTATCCTTGATTGCATCTTCAAATTGCTGATAAACACTTTTATCCAAAAGTGATTTAATATCTTTTAATTTTCCCTTTGCAAAATTTGTTATTATACTTTCATAAGCAATCTTAGCTCCCTTTACGAACTCCTCCTTAGCGTTATCATCAAATGTATTTGCATTTAAATTAACCTTTGGTTTTGTTGGTGGAGCTTCGTGTGCAAAACTAGATTCGATATCTTCTTCAAAACCTGTTTTTTTTCCTAATATTCCTCTTAATCTTAGAAAAATAAATCCGGCTATCATTGCAAGAAGAATGATATCAATGTATTCAAAGCTATAATTCATACTTATATAATATTTACTATGTTGTTAAATTTCAACCTGCTAATTAAATTATAGACAAATGAACACAGCACTTGTTTTAATTGTTGGTATTCCGCTGATAGAAATTTACCTGTTTATTAAAGTGGGATCAGAAATTGGTGCATTTAATACTGTTTTACTTATATTAACAACGGCTATAGTTGGAGTTACTTATGCAAGATATGAAGGTTTTAATACTTTAAGGTCGGGAATTAAACAAATAGTAAAAAATGAATTGCCAGTTTATGAAATATTTTCAGGGGCAACTTTAGCATTTGCCGCGCTGCTACTTATAATTCCAGGATTTGCAACTGACATAATTGGAATTTTACTAGTAATACCTTTCACCAGAAAAATAATTTTAAGTAAATTTATTAAAAAACCAATACAAAAAGATAAGAGAAATAAAGATTTCATTGAAGGAGATTATGAGGATATAAGCGATGATAATGACAAAAAACTATGAAATAATTTTTAAATATATACAAGATCTATCAGTGGAAATTCCTAATGCTGAAACGTTTATATACAGCAGGGATCTAATAACAAAATATATCTTAAGTATAAATATAAATACAAAAACTTTAAAAAATAAAATGTTGGAAGTTGTTACTAAACTATTATACCAAGACCCTAATAGTAGTAAAAGAAAGTCACATTTTGAAATTTCATACGCAAACGTTATTAAAATCAAAAACGAAAAAATTGATAAAAAAGAATTAGAAAAAATTATTCTATGCGACGTCCAAAAAGAGATATACCCAGAACTGGAGAAAATTCTAGTCAATTTAATAAAAGTTTCTGGCTTTCCTGAGCTTAAGTTAGAAAAAAAAATTGACTTTGATTCACTTTATAAACAAAAGTCAAATTAATAAAAATTTTTTTTTAAATCTTTTTTTAAGAATTCATTGTGCTCTTCCCGCTCTTTTTTAGTTAATGATATAATTTTTTTTGAGTAAATAATTTTTTCCTCATCAATTTTACTTTTTTTATTAATTTCATTTTTAAATTGAAAGATTGGTTCCTTTTGATCTAATAAATTAACATATACTTTTGATAAAAGTTCACAGTCTAATAAAGCGGTATGTTTTTCCCTTCTTGAGTTATCAATTCTATAACGTTTACAAAGTGCATCTAAACTGATACCTGATCCAGGAAACTTATTTCTGGCTATTTCAAGAGTGTCAATAACGTTTTCTTCAGATATAATTTTTTTTTTAATAAGTGATAGTTCATTATTCAAATGACCAATGTCAAATTCTGCATTATGGATTACGATTTTTTTTCCATCAATAAAATTTAAAAAATCATCGGCTATATCAGAAAATTTTTTTTTATCTGAAAGAAATTGGTCAGTATAACCATGAACTTTTAAAGCGCTTTCTGAAACTTTTCTCTCTGGGTTAAGATAACAATGAAATACTTTCTTTGTCGGAATAAAATTATCTAATTCTATACATCCAATTTCAACTATTCTATGACCTTCTTTATATGATAAACCTGTAGTTTCAGTATCAAGAACAATTTCTTTCATTCAAAATTTTCTTCTTTAAAGAATTAATTTTTTTTTTCATTATATTTGGACTAAAATTATTATCGACAATATAATTTGCCAATTTTCTTTTTTTTAACAGATTAGCTTGGTTATTTATCAAATATGAAATAATTTTTTTGTTATAGTTTCTTCTTTTTTTCAATCTATTTACTACTTTATTATGATTTGATTTCACAAATATTAAAATATCTCTTTTATTATAGAGTTTATTTTCTATTAATAAGGGAATATCTAGAACTATAATTTTACTTTTTTTATTTTTATTTAAAAATAATTTCATTTTTTTTCTAATTAACGGATGAACTACAGAAGAGATTTTTTTTAAATTTTCTTTATCATCGTTAATTGCTTTTATTAGTTGACTTTTAGATATCGGGAAAGATTTTACAAATTTAGGAAGTTTTTTACTTAATTTCCTGTAACATTCTAAGCTACTTTTATATAGGATATTTACTTCCCTATCTGCATTGAAAACGGGCGAATTAAAAAGTTTTGATATAAAAGATTTACCTGATCCAATTCCTCCTATAACTCCAACTCTAATCATTGAAAATTAAATACATCTCCCACCATCAACTTCCAAAACTGTTCCTGTTATCATGCTTGCTTCATCGGAACACAAAAAACATGCAGCATGCCCCATATCTTGAGGGGTAGAAAATCTACCTATGGGGATTGTTGATAAAAAAGCTTGTTTTTTTTTAGGTGTGTTTCCTCCCATAAATGATTTTAATAATGGTGTTTTTCCCGCTACAGGAGCTATAGCATTTACTCTTATTTTAAAAGGTGCCAATTCAACGGCCATAGCTTTTGTTGCTGTAATCATCCAACCTTTACTGGCATTATACCAATTTAATTTAGGTCTTGGGGATAAACCTGCTGTTGAAGCAACATTTAAAATAACACCTTTACGTATTTTTTTCATTTTTGGCACAAAGTATTTTCCACAATAATAAACAGATTTTGCATTTACATTAAACACTTTATCAAATTCTTTTTCAGTTACATTTTCCATAGGTTTAGGTTTATGGGTTATGCCAGCATTATTCACAAATATATCCACAGAGTTATGTTTCTTGTAAACATATTTTAGTATAGAATTAAAATCTGATGCTTTAGATACATCAGCAACAAAATGATCTTGAGATAGACTTTTAGAAACTTTTTTTAATAATTTTGCATTTAAATCTACCAATATTAAATTAGCCCCTTCTTCGGTAAACTTTTCTGCTATGCCTCTACCAAAACCAGATGCTGAACCAGTTATTATTGCAATTTTATTATTAAGTCTCATTAATTTTCACTTTCTAAAAATTTTACTACTTCTTGGTCAATTTTTGGTTCAATGTTATGCCATATACTAAATGCTTTTTGTGCTTGAAATAGAAACATGTTTAAACCATTCTCTATTATGTTTCCTTGTCTATTCCCAGCTTCTGAAAAATCAGTGTTGAATGGATTATAGATAACATCAAAAAATAATTTATTTTTCCCAGCTATTGAAAAATCAATTCCAAATTTATCATTTTCTTTTAATCCTAAGCTAGTAGCATTAATAATCATATCAAAATCGGGAAGTGTTCCCCAATTTATAACTTCAAGTCCTTCAAATAAATTTTTTAAAATTTGTGCCTTATCTTTTGTTCTGTTGCTTAAATAAATTTGATTAGCATTCATTTTTTTTAAAGCATAAATAATTGAAGGAACAACTCCTCCTGCTCCTAAAATGACTATTTTTTTTTTGCTAACATCATAATTCAATTTTTTTATACTAAGTTCAAATCCATCAATATCAGTATTGTAACCAGTAACATTTCCATTATTTAGACAAACTGTATTAACAGACTGGGTTCTTAATGCATGGCCACTTAATACCTCCAAGTGAGGTATTATTTTTTTTTTATAAGGAACTGTAATATTAAGACCGTTTAATTGACCATTTTTAATACTATTACATAATTCTTTTAAATCACTGTCGTATGCCTGTAATTTTCCATAAATTGCATCAATATTATTACAATTTAACCAGTAATTTTGAAGTTTTGGGGATAATGTATGATCGATAGGATTTCCAACAACTAAATATTTTTTCACTACAAACTCTCAATATATTGTTTAATTTCATCAACAGGAAGGCCCATTATAGTATTTTCATCTCCTTCGATTTTAGAGAATAGACTTCTTCCTTCACCCTCTATTTGGTAGACATTATACGAGTATAAAGCTTCATCTGTTATTTTACTTAAATATTCTTTTAGATCATTGTTGGTAAAATCTTTCATCGTTAAACTTGCTTTATCTGTATGATTCCATACCATTGATCCATTTTTTGATATACATGCAGAACTTATTAAATGATGCGTTTTTCCATTTAATTTTCTTAAAATATTGAATGCCTGTTCCCTATTTTCTGGTTTAGAAATTAATTCACCATTTAAATCTATAACACTGTCAGCTCCCAAAACTAAATGATCAAAAAAATTTAGGCTTACTTTGTTCGCTTTTAATTCAGCTAGATTTTTTGAAATAATTTCTGGGGTTGCACCTTCATTTAATAAGCTTTGTTTTACTGGCTCTTCGTCTACATTTGAATGATTAACAATACATTTAATATTATATTTTGACAGAATTTCGTATCTTACTTTACTTCTTGATGCTAAGATCAACTTACACATTTTTATTTTTTATTTCATATATTTTTATAATTGAGGCAGCAGTTTCCTCAACTGATTTTCTTGTTACATCTATTGTAGGCCAATTGTTCTTTTTAAAAATTTTTTTTGATTGTTCAACTTCAATTTTTATTTTTTCTAGGTCTGTATAATCAGATGCTTCATTATTCTTAAGCGAATTTAATCTGTTGCGTCTGATGTCAAATAGTCTCTCAGCTTCGGTTACTAAACCAACTACACACAAGTTTTTTGATTCCAAGACATCTTTCGGTATCTGCATTTCATTTACCAATGGTATATTAGCAGTTTTTATTCCCTTGTTAGCCAAATAGATAGATGTTGGCGTTTTACTAGTTCTGCTAACACCAATTAATATAATATCTGAATCAAGTATATTTCCTGTCTGATTGCCATCGTCATGGTTCATAGTAAATTGGATTGCTTCAATTCTTTTATAGTATTCCTCATCTAGAACATGTTGGCCACTAGGTTTATGGGTTGCTTTTTGATTTAGAATTTTTGAGAAATTCAAAATTAGATCCCCCAAAACACCGAAACAAGGTATATTAATTTTATTTGCTTCTTCTGCCAAATACTTCGCAAGTTTACTATTAACTACAGTATACAATATAATAGGACTGTCTTGCCCCTTTGCATTTTTAAGAATTGTTGTTATTTGGCTCTCTGTTCTTGTAAAAGAAAATTGATTAAGTTCATAATTAAAATTGTTAAATTGAGCCTTTAAAGCCATAAAAATTCTATCCAACGTCTCTCCTGTAGAATCTGAAATTAAAAATATTTGATGTGTATTTCTCATGTATAAAATGTTTATAAATTAGTTATAATTAAGGAAATAATTTTTATTTAGTAAAATCCAGAAAAAAACATTTTTTGTAATCATTTAATTAACAATTAAAATTAATGTGAATATCTTATTAACAATTTAAAGGTTTTGTAAAATAATTAAATAGCCTTTAATTTAAAGGGTTTTTTTAATCGCAAAAGGAATAAATGGTTAACAAAATGTTGAAATTGAGTAATTTACGTTATTAACAATACATACTAATAATAAATACTAAATATAATTATCTTAATATAAATGACACCAATAGAAAAATGTTTGATAAATAAAAGTACTAATATTAATCCGATTTGGTTGATGAGGCAAGCTGGTAGATATTTACCAGAGTTTAGAGAGATTAGAAAATCAAATCAAGATTTTATAAAATTATGTTTAAATCAGACACTTGCTGAGGAAATAACATTGCAGCCTATAAAAAGATTTGGTTTTGATGCTGCGATAATATTCTCAGATATACTAATGGTACCATATGGAATAGGTCAAACTGTTCAATTTAAAAAAAACTTTGGTCCTAGTCTAGGTAATTTAGAATTAGATAAGCTCGGAAACATAACTAAAAATGATTTTACAGAGAATTTATCATCAATTTACAAATTATTATCTAATCTTAAAAATAGTAAAGATCTTGAAAATAAAGACTTAATAGGTTTTATAGGAGCTCCATGGACGTTACTAGTATATATGATAAATAGAGTTTCACCTAAAAATGGTTTATCCCAAGATTTTTTTAAAGATGAGGTTTTAATAAATGAAATTCTAAACTTGTTAGATAAATTTCTTAAGATACATATACAAAATCAAATAAATGCAGGAGCGACCATAATTCAAATTTTCGATAGTTGGGCAGGTTTAATACAGAAAGATTTTGATAAATTCTTATATAATCCAACATTATCTCTTGTGAATTATGTAAAAAGTTTAGGTGTACCTGTCATATGTTTTCCAAGAGGTATTTCCGATTATGTTAAATTTACTAAAATTGTTAAGCCTAGTATGATAAATATTGATTATAATGTAGATCCTAAAAATTTAATAAAATATTTGGATATACCAGTACAAGGAGGTTTAGATCCTAAAATTCTTTTATCAAATAAAGAAAATCTTAAAAAACAAATTATAAAATATCTAGAAATATTTAAAGACCACCCTTATGTATTTAATTTAGGCCACGGTATTTTACCTGAAACACAAGTTGAAATGGTCTATGAACTCGTAGAAATTGTTAGAAATTATAAATGAAACAAAATCATCCCACTGTTAAATTTGGAAAGACAGGAATACTTTTAATCAATTTAGGCACCCCAGATTCTACAAATTGGTTTGATATTCGAAGATATTTAAAAGAATTTTTATCTGATAAAAGAGTGATAGAAGTTAATCCTATAGTATGGCAATTAATCCTTAACCTTTTTATCCTCACCTTTAGACCATCTAAAACGGCAAAAGCTTATAAAGAAATTTGGCTGAAGAAAGAGAATATGTCGCCGTTGCTTTACTATACTATAAAACAAACTGAGAAAATATCTGGTTTTTTTAAAACTGAAAATTTAGTGATTGATTTTGCAATGAGATACGGGAACCCAAGCATAAAAAGTAAAATTTTAAAATTACAAGATGAGGGATGTGAAAACTTGGTAATATTGCCATTATACCCTCAATATGCAGCTCCCACAACAGCTACTGTATGTGATGAAGTTTATAGAACTTTAATGAATATGAGGTGGCAACCGTCTCTAAAAATAATTCCTCATTATGAATCTAACCCTTTATATATTAAAGCGTTAGTCAATTCTATTCACAAAAAAATTAATGAAATAAATTGGAAACCAGACTTAATTTTAGCATCTTATCATGGCATACCAAAAAAGTACTTTGATAAAGGTGATCCATATCACTGCTATTGTCATAAAACGACAAGGTTAATTGCGGAAAAATTTAATGCTATTGAAATCAAAACTACATTCCAATCAAGATTTGGACCTCAGGAATGGTTGCAGCCTTACACAGACAAGACTCTCGAGGAACTTCCTAAAGCTGGAAAAAAAAATGTTCTTGCCATATGTCCTGGCTTTTCCTCTGACTGTGTTGAAACATTAGAAGAAATACTTATACAAGGCAAAGAAAGTTTCATCGAATCTGGTGGAGAAAATTTCGACATGGTGCCGTGCCTCAATGATAATGATGATCATATACTTTTGTTAAAAAATTTGATTGAAAAGAATACATAATAATGAATTTTTACTTGTTATTTAAATCTTTACATTTAATCTCGGTTATATCTTGGATGGCCGGACTTTTATATTTACCTCGAATCTTTGTTTATCATGCAGAAAATGGTTCGGAAAAAAAAGCTTCAGAAATATTTAAGACAATGGAAAGAAAATTATTCTTTTACATAATGTATCCAGCTATGATTCTTTCTTGGATTTTTGGTTTAATTTTAATTCACAGTATCGGATTTCAACAAATAGTACAAACTTGGATGTTATTAAAAATTGTCTTTGTGATTATTTTGACAATTTACCATTTTTACCTTGGTAAAATTCTTGCCCAATTTAAAATAGATCAAAATTTACATAGTCACAAATTTTACAGATTTATTAATGAAATACCGACATTATTACTTATTTTGATTGTTTTTGTTGTCGTTTTTAAGCCATTATAGGGTTGAAATTTTGTAAACACATAACTATATTAATATTATCTATTTAATAACCTCCCAATATGAACATACAAGAATTAAAAGAAAAAAGCTCAGAACAGTTAATTAAGGAAGCTGAGAATTTAGGTATAGAAAATGCTAGCACACTCAGAAGACAAGAGATCTATTTTGCTATTTTAAAAAAACTTGCTGAAAAAGGTGAAGAAATCACTGGAGGTGGAGTCTTACAATTACTTCAAGATGGGTTTGGTTTTTTAAGAGCAATAGAGTCTAATTATTTACCTGGCGCTGATGATATTTATGTAAGCCCAAATCAAATCAGACGATTTGGATTAAGAACCGGTGACACAGTTGAGGGACCAATTAGAGCGCCAAAAGAAGGGGAAAGATATTTTGCTTTACTGCAGGTCAGCAAAATTAATTTTGAGGATACTGAGAAATTTAAGCATAAGATCGCTTTTGACAACTTAACACCCCTTTACCCAAACAAACAGCTAGTAATGGAAGTTGAGACAGTAAAATTAGAAAAAAAAGTTGACTTAACTCCAAGGCTAATTGACTTAGTAAGCCCAATAGGAAAAGGACAAAGATCATTAATCATTTCACCACCCAAAGCAGGTAAAACAATGATTTTACAAAGTATTGCAAATTCAATAACTGCAAATCATCCAGAGTGCTATTTAATGGTTTTGCTAATAGACGAAAGACCAGAAGAAGTTACTGATATGCAAAGGACAGTTAAAGGTGAAGTAATAAGCTCAACTTTTGATGAACCCGCACAGAGACACGTCGCTGTTGCTGAAATGGTCATTGAAAAAGCTAAAAGATTAACAGAGCACAAAAAAGATGTCGTTATTCTTTTAGACTCTATTACTAGGTTAGGAAGAGCATATAATGCTGTTGTTCCAAGCTCAGGCAAAGTGCTAACAGGAGGTGTAGATGCAAATGCTTTACAAAGACCAAAAAGATTCTTTGGTGCAGCTAGAAATATTGAAGAAGGAGGATCTCTAACAATTATTGCCACTGCTCTAATCGATACAGGAAGTAGAATGGACGAAGTTATTTTTGAGGAATTTAAAGGGACTGGAAACAGCGAAACAATACTTGATAGAAAAATTTCTGAAAAAAGAATTTTTCCAGCTATAGATATTACAAAATCTGGAACAAGAAGAGAGGAATTGATTTTTGAAAAAAATGATCTTCAAAAAATGAATGTTTTAAGAAGAATAATTGCTCCAATGGGTTCCATGGATGCTATTGAATTTATTAATTCGAAGCTAAAAGATACAAAAAATAATTCAGAATTTTTTAACTCAATGAATAAACCTGGGTAAACCATAAAAATTCTATATATTAAATTACAAATAACCTAGTTCTTTCATTTCTTTATAAAAAATTTTTTCAATATAATTTGAAGTTTTTTTTTTTAATAAAAATTTGTAGTTATTTTTACTCCCTAGATAGAAAAAAGTTCTTTTATTTTTATCTTTTTTTGAAAAAATAGCTTCAGAAAAGCCTTCTTTCTCTTCTCTCTCTTTTAAAACATCAAAGGCTGTAGTTTCTATTGAAGTCTTTAATTTTTTAATATCAATGTCTTTTTTCTCCCCAGTCAACTTATTTATGAAACTCACAATTTTTTTAAAAGTAAATATCGTATTATTTTCTAATTCTTCGTATTTTACAAAAAGCACATCTAATTGTTTTGATAATTTCCAGGAATTATAATTATTATTCCAGGAACTAATAAATGAATAGTTAGCAAAGTTATCATCATCATTCTCGTCTCTTAAATTTCTATAAGCATTACTAATCATCTGAATTGCATTATTTTCATTTATAGAAAAATGATTCATTAATGAAGTAATAACATTTCGTGGGTCCCTTATGATGTATATTGCACCTAATGATAATTCTGGTGTAGTAAACATATTTCCCTTATAAGCACCATAAACATTATGCGTCTTTAAGAAATGCACTTTTTTCAAATCGATTATTTTTCTCTGAGCTTTAATCCAGTTATTTGCAGCTTCTTCAACACTTAACATTTTTTTATCGAAAAAATCATTACTTGGAAATTGTTTTATTTTACTTAATAAATTAAAATCAAATTTTCCATCTTCACTATAATAATAAGCAGATATAAAAGATCTAACCCAAGTGTTTCCACTTTTTGGATATGATGCAAGCCAAATAATCATTGAATTATTTCTATATTAAATTCATATTGTAGCCAGAATAAAATGACTATCTTTGCTCTTTCATCTGGTCCTGGCATATCTGGAGTTGCTGTTATAAGGATATCTGGACCTGATACAAAAAAAGTATTGAAAAACATGACTTTTGCTAAATTACCAAAGCCTAAGGTTGCCACTCTTTCAAAATTTAAAAATCCAAATAATAACGAGATAATAGACGAGGGAATTTTAATATGGTTTCCAGCTCCAAATAGCTACACAGGTGAAGATATGGCAGAATTTCACGTTCATGGGAGCAAAGCAGTAATAAATGCGATTCATAGGTCAATTTCTGAAATTGAAGGTTGTAGGTTGGCAGATCCAGGTGAATTTACAAAAATTGCTTTTCAAAATGGAAAAATTAATTTGCTAAAAGCCGAGAGCATTTCAGATCTGATATCATCAGAAACTGAAATTCAACGACAACAAGCGCTTAAAATTATGTCAGGCACAAGCTCTAACAAATTTAATTCTCTTAGGGAACGATTGTTAAAAATATTGTCTAATGTTGAGGCTAAAATTGACTTTCCGGAAGAAGACCTTCCAAATGAAATTTTAAAAAATATACATTCAGAAGCTAATAGTATTAAAGCCGAAATACAAAAAATTTTAAATGATAAAAAAATAGGAGAAATTATTAGAGAAGGTTTCAAAATTGCAATTTTAGGTCCAACAAACGTTGGTAAATCTTCTCTTTTAAATTATTTAACAAAGAGAAATGTAGCCATTGTTTCAGAGATAGCTGGAACTACTAGAGACATTATAGAAGCAAATATAAATCTAGATGGATACCCAGTTGTAGTATCTGATACTGCAGGAATAAGAGAATCAAAAGACGAAATTGAAAAAAAAGGGATAAAATTAGCTCTAAAAAAAGCAGAAAGCGCAGATCTAAATTTAATTGTTATAGAGCCAAAAAGTGTTGATTTTGGCCATTTTCTGAAGGATATTTTATCCAAAAATTCAATAGTAGTTGTAAATAAGATGGATAAAGGAAACGAGGAAATTAATAATGAAATAAAAAAGTACGATCCAATTAAAATTTCAATAAAAGAAAAAAAAAATTTAGATAAACTTATAGAATTAATTAAAAAAAATTTAGAAAAAAAACTTGTTTCATCGGAAGATATTTTCATAACAAGGCAAAGACATAGAACAAATCTTGAAAAATGTGTAAAAAGTTTAAAAAATTTTGAAGCAAAAAATTCAATAAAAGATTTTGATAAGGCAGCAGAAGATTTAAGATTGGCAACTAGATATTTAGGGACAATCGTAGGTAAAGTTGATGTTGAAGAAATTTTGGGATCAATTTTTAATGATTTCTGTATAGGAAAATAAGTGTTGAAAATTAAAGCTTTTTTAGCACTTTTAAGTGTTTCCTTGTAAATTTTAAGATCAATAATAAATTACAATTATGAAAAATGAATTATCTTTTGATGTAGTGATAATAGGTGGTGGTCATGCAGGTTGTGAAGCAGCAGCTGCTTCTGCAAGATTAGGAGTTAATACTGCCTTATTTACCCATAAATTTGATACCATCGGCGAGATGTCGTGTAACCCAGCTATAGGAGGTTTGGGTAAAGGACATTTGGTAAGAGAAATTGATGCTTTAGACGGTTTAATGGGCGAAGTTGCAGACAAATCAGGCATTCAATTTAGGCTTTTAAATAGAAGCAGGGGTCCAGCTGTCAGAGGTCCAAGGACTCAAAGTGATAGATCATTATATAAGAAATTTATGCAGAAAAAACTCGCAAACTACTGTAATTTAAGCATATTTTCTGATCCTGTAATTAAATTTAATTTTAGAAATAATGATATAATTGGCTTAGTTACTCAATCAGGTATTCAGGTTAAATCTTCTAAGATAATATTAACCACTGGCACTTTTTTAAATGGTTTGATCCATATTGGTGAAGAAATGACACCAGCTGGAAGATTTAATGAGAAACCTTCCACAGGTTTAAGTGAGCAGCTAAGAAAATATAATTTTAAAATAGGGAGGTTAAAAACTGGAACCCCACCAAGATTAGATGCTCGTACAATAAATTTTGAAAATCTAGACGAACAGCGTGCAGATGATGATCCGTCATTTTTTTCTTTTTTAACTCAAAAGAATTTTAATAAACAAATTTCTTGTCGTATCACTTACACAAACCAAGCTGTTCATAAAATTATTTCAAAGAATTTAAAACGTAGCGCCATGTATTCAGGAAGCATACAAGGAGTTGGCCCAAGATATTGTCCATCTATTGAGGATAAAATAAAAAAATTTGCAGATAAAGAGAGGCACCAAATTTTTTTAGAGCCAGAGGGTTTAAATAGTCATACAATTTATCCAAATGGTATTTCAACATCTCTTCCAGCTGATATACAGCAAGAAATATGTAGTAAAATCAATGGTTTAGAAAATGTAAAAATATTAAGACCTGGATATGCTATTGAGTATGATTTTATTGATCCTAGAGAGCTTTTCTTAACTTTAGAGACTAAGAAAATTCGAAATCTTTATCTTGCAGGTCAAATTAATGGAACTACAGGCTATGAGGAAGCCGCAGCTCAAGGATTGATAGCAGGATCTAATGCAGCTTTGGCTTTTAAAGGTAAAGAGCCATTTATTTTAGACAGATCTGAAGCGTATATAGGTGTTATGATAGATGATCTTGTAACCAAGGGTGTTGCTGAGCCTTATAGAATGTTTACTTCGAGAGCTGAATACAGATTATCATTAAGATCTGATAATGCAGACATCAGATTAACAAAAAAAGGAATTGATATAGGTCTAGTCCTTAAAGAAAGAGAAGAAATATATAGAGATAAACATTTTAAATTGTCAAACATCCAATCAAAAATGGATAAATTAAAGATAACTCCATCAAAAGTAGCTAAATTTGGAGTAAATATTGCAAAAGATGGAATTAGCAGATCTGCAAATGAAATTCTAGGCCAAAAATATGTTAATATGAAAAAAATAAGGGAAATATGGCCTGAAATCAAATATTTTTCACGTGAAATTGACGAACAATTAGAAATTAACTCTCATTACAAAGGTTATTTGAAGAAGCAAAACGCTGATATATTAGCTTTTAAAAGAGATGAAAATTTCATTATACCAGAAAACTTGAATTATGACAGTTTTCCAGGTCTATCTAACGAAGTAAAGTCAAAATTTAAAAAAATTAGACCAAAAACAATGGGACAAGCTTTAAGAATAGATGGAATAACCCCAGCAGCAGTATATATTTTGTTGTCTCACCTTAAAAGAAAGTCTATTAAGCATATAGCTTGATTGATTCGAATATTATAAAAATTGATAAAATTTTGAAGTTAAATGTTTCACGTGAAACACTTATACAACTTGAATCATTCTCTAGAGAAATAATATCAAAAAATAAAAAGATAAATTTAATCAGTAAATCTACAGAAAATTCAATACAACAAAGACATATTGAAGATAGTGCACAAACTATTGATTTTATTGATAAAAACGATGTTAGAATTTGCACAGATCTTGGATCAGGTGCTGGACTCCCTGGTATAGTTTTGGGAATTTTGATGAAACCAAAAAAACCACTATTTAAAACGATTTTTTATGAAAAAAGCTATCATAAAAGTATTTTTTTAAAAGAAATGACAAAAAAATACAAACTTAATTCTGAAATTCATCAAAAAAATGTTTTCGATGAAA
>CACIFV010000012.1 GCA_902586025.1 uncultured Pelagibacteraceae bacterium | reverse complement strand
TAGATGCTTGTCTAATACTTTGTGGTCCAAATCTTGCACCTGGTCTATAACTTGTTCCTGAATCAAATGGAACTCCGACAATAGCAACATCACAACTTTCTACATCTCTTAGCTCAGGTAATCTTGCAAATGTAGAAGGGCCCGCATATCTTGGCACTTCTGTGCCACTAACAGGCTGAATAGGTTTTTTAGACTTTGTCATTTTAGTAATAAGAATATTATTAGAATGATCCAGAAAAAGGGATAATAGAAATATATGTATTTTTTTGCAAACATCTTGGGCACTGACTCATGATCTCTATTAATATTTTTTTTTCTTTTTCTTTTTTTCATTAAATAAATCCTATCACATTCATATTATATCTAATATCATCAAAATTATTAAAATGAGATATATTATATTAATATTTATATTATTTTTTAACTTTTCTTATGTAAATGCAGATGCAATATATAATTTAATTAAAATCCCAAATTTAGAAGTTCATAAAGTTGATGATGTTAATGGTATCAAATATTTGGTATCGAAAAGAGGTTTTGTAATTGGTGATACAAATAATATTAAATGTAACGGTATAAATAATAGTGATTTGGATCGTGAATTTAATACAATTCAAAATAATCTGAGAGATTATAACTCAAATTTCTTAAGGAAAATAAATTTGAAATTTGTAGTTCTTTGCAAAAACTTAGAAATTTCAGGCATTAATACAGGAGGTATACCAGATAATAAATTCAGGACTTTAATTTTAGACTTAACTTTTAACCAAAATTATTTTGAAAGAATGATCCATCATGAAATATTTCATATGATTGATAACAGTTTTCCTGAGCTTTTTAAAAAAAATAAGTGGAGCAAACTTAATAATAAAGATTTTTCTTACGCATCATGTTCTACATGCACTGATTTGTTAGGTTTAGATTTAGAAATTACGAAAGGCTTTTTAACAGAATATTCAATGAGCACAGCTGAAGAAGATATGGCTGAAATTTATTCATTATTAAAAACAAACTTTAAAGAAATAGATTTATTAATTAAAGAAGATAATATTTTAACTAAGAAGAAAAATTTCTTAATTAATGGTCTTAAAGAAATAGATGAAAAGTTTATTTTTTGAATGATAAAAAAAATAAAACCATCGCTATCTGAAAAAATATTATTTATTTTTCTGATTCTGCTTATTATCTTAACTTTAGGTTCATTTTATATATTAAATAATAAATGTCTTTTTGTTAAAAAAATCGATTTAAATAACATTGATTATAAAGATAAGTTGAATATTGCAATTATGGAAGTTGAATGCGGCAAGGTTCTAATAGAATTAGATCCCAAAATTGCACCTAAAGCTGTAAATCGATTTAAGAATTTAATAAATAGAGGTTCTTATAATGGTTCGACTTTTTATCGAGTAATAGAAAATACTTTAATACAAGCTGGAGATATTGAATATGGAAATGTATCTAATCTAAATTATTCTAAAGTAGGAACTGGAAAGTCTGGTTTAGGAACAATTAAATCTGAGCTTAGTGATAATTTTTTATTTAATGCTGGCTCTGTGGCTTTTGCTAGGAAAGATCAATTCGACACAGAAGATAGTGAATTTTTTATTACTTTAATCGATATACCAATATATAAAGGTGAATATACTCCAATTGGAAGAGTGATTGCGGGGATGGACTCTTTAAAAAAAATTAAAGCGGGAAATAAATCAAATTATGTATTAAAACCTGATTATATTAAAAATATAAAGTTACTAGTTAACTAGGGGTTTTCCAGTAGATAATGTGTGTTTAATTCTATCTTGGGTTTTACTTGTCTCAATTAATTTCATGAAAGCATCTAACTCTAATTTAAATAACTGATCTTCTGTAAGAGTTTTATCTATAGTTGTGTCACCACCACTTAAAACATTTGCTAGCTCTGTTCCAACCATCATTCCATGATCTAATATAATTTTATCATTATACAGTTTTTCTAACATTCCAACCATTTTGTCTTTTAAAGATTTACCAGATAAATTAAATGTACATTCTTTAGGAGGAGTAAATTCTTTATTTTGATCCAAAATTTTTCTTGCTTCATTTAATAGACTATTTCTGCTCATAATTTTTTTATTTTCAGGGATTAAGTACTTTAGAGGTTCAGCTTCGACTGGAGATGTTGCAGTTTTTGCATAACCGATGATATCAAAAACTTTTAAAGGCGCAAAATCTGGATCATTTTTTGCCTCTTCTGTTTGAGACCATCTCCATAACATTTCTTTACATCCTCCTCCGGCTGGAACTAAACCAACCAAGGTTTCAACTAATCCAACAACAATATTTGTATGCGAAGCAACAAAGTTACTTTGAACTAAAACTTCAAAACCCCCTCCAAGAGTAAGACCTGATGGTGCTGAAACTACTGGAAATTTAGAGTATTTTAAGTGTTTGCATGTTTCTTGAAAATAACCGACAAATTTTTCTATTGATTTAAAGTCACCTTTATCTGCAAAATTCATAGTATATGTTAAATTAACACCAGCAGAAAACTGCATACTTTCATTAATAATTATCAATGGTTTGTCTGTAGCGTTTTTTAAAGAGTCCATTGAATCATAATCCAAAGCGTTTGCTTTAGTCGTAAATTCAACAATGTTAAATTCAGGAAATCTGTAAATTTCAGCAGAATTATTTTTATCAAGTTTAAGGGCTCTTGGTTTAATTTTTCCTAAAGTTTCGATTTCAGTATATTGTTGTCTCTCACCATAAAAATTTTCATCTTTGGATTTTGATAAATTTTCTAAAAATTTATTTCCCTCATAATTATCGATTTTTTGAAAAAAATTATTTACTCCAATTTCTTTTAACATTTCAAAAGGCCCTCTAGACCAATTGAAGCCAAGTCTCATTGCTTCATCGATGTCGTTAAACTTATCTGTAATACCTGGAACTAATGAAGAAGAATACTTTATTATTTTAGAAATTACTGACCAAGCATAATCTCCATATTTATCTCCACGATTAATTAATTTTTTTAAATCAACTTTTTCAGATTTAATATCTATTTTTTTTGAGGGAGAATATTCTCCTGTTTCAAGATTGATGGCCTCTAAAATTTTCTGACCACCCTCCTTATTCATTCTATAAAATCCACCTTTTCCTTTTCTACCAGTATATCCAGTTTCTATTAATTTTTTTACAAGTGGCATTTCTCTTGCTACAGATTGAAATGGATCGCTTTCGGGTAATTCTTTAATAAAACTTTTTAATACATCTGCCATTAAATCAATACCAATTAGGTCATACAATCCAAATACTCCAGTTTTAGGTATACCCATTGGTCTGCCAAAGACAGCGTCAGCCTCTTCTACACTGAGTTTCATATTAAATGCTTCTGTCATTGCAATTTGCATTGCATAAACTCCAATTCTATTACCTAAAAAACCTGGAGTGTCATTACAGATAATTGCACCCTTGCCTAAGTCTATTTCACAAAAGTCTTTTAAAAGTTTAACTTTATTTAAATCACTTTCATTGCTTTTTACTATTTCCAGTAAATCCATGTATCTAACAGGATTAAAGAAGTGAGTTATACAGAAATCCTTTTTGTCTTGATCAGATAATTTTTCTGATAGAACACTTATTGGAATAGATGAAGTATTAGATGAAACAACAGATTCTTTTTTTCTATGTTTAAAAATTTTTTCATAAATATTATGTTTTATATCTATTCTTTCTACAACAGCTTCTACAATCCAATCTGCATTCGAAACCACATCAAAGTTTTCCTCAATGTTTCCTACATGTATATTATCTAATTTTGATTTATCTATTAATAAAGGAGGTCTAGATTTTCCTATTCTCTCTTTAGCCTTTTGACTAATTTCTGTAGTTAAATCCAACAAAGTGACAGGAACATTTGCGTTACACAAATGTGCAGCTATACCACTCCCCATTGTTCCAGAACCAATTACAACTACATTATTTATTTTCATAAAGAAGATTTCTTATATTAAATTGAGACTGAGTAGGGAATAAAATAAATGTCATAACTATTGCTGTAAACTTGCTAATTCATCAATATTAATATGACATCTAATAGCGTTACCATTTTCACCTATTTGCCACGGTGGAACCTCTGAATTACAAATATCACCTATTTTCCTAGGGCATCTTCCTTGAAAAGAACAGCCTTTCTCAGGGGGTTTTTCCTCTACTATATCCTCAGCTACTAATTTTGGTTTTATATCTGGATCTGGTTCTAAAACAGCACCTAATAATACTTCAGTATATGGATGTGATGGAAATTTGTAGACATTTTGAGAAGGACCAATTTCACATAATCTTCCTTGATATAAAACTGCAACTCTATCACTAATTGCTCTAACAACAGCCAAATCATGAGAAACAAATACATAGGTTGTTCCTAGATCTTCTTTTAATTGTTGTAATAAGTTTAAAACAGCTGCTTGAACCGAAACATCTAAAGCTGATGTAACTTCATCGCACAAAATTATATCTGGCTTAGCAGCAAATGCTCTTGCAACTGCAACTCTTTGTTTTTCACCACCTGATAATTGTCTTGGATATCTTGACATATAAAATTCTCCCAACCTTACTTTTTTTAGTAGATCGATTATATTTTTTTTTAATTCGTCTCCTGATAAATTAAAATACAATTTTAGAGGCTGAGAAAGTATTTGCTCAACTGTGTGGTTAGGATTTAATGACTCGTCTGGATTTTGAAATATAAGTTGTATTGCCCTCAGATCATTTGGATTTCTCTTTTTTAAATCAGAAGATAATATACGATCTTTTTCAAATTTAATTTGACCATCTTTTGTTTTGAGTAAACCAGCAATTGATTTTAAGATAGTAGACTTACCACTTCCAGACTCACCAACCAGGGCAATAGTCTCTCCTTTTTTAATATCTATATTTATATCTTTAACTGTTGGGTTTTGATCAGAAATTTTATTTAATAATTGATCAAAAAATTTCTGCTTTGCATAACTAATTGAAACATCCTTTAATTTTAAAACTTCATTTGCTTCACTGTTATTTGATTTTTTTGTTATTGAAGTTTGTAAATTATTATTTTGGTTTATTAATTCTTTATAATTAAAACATCTGACATTGGTATCTAATTCTTTAATATGTTCCAGATCTGGTGAATTTTTTTTGCAATTATCATTTGCTAAGTTACATCTATCATAAAAACTACAACCTTCATTTATGCTTCCAGGCTGAGGTTGACTTCCTGGCATAGAAGCTGGAAGTCCAGCTAGTGAAAGTTTAGGTATCGATTTTAACAATCCATAAGTATAAGGATGAATAGGTTCCTTTAATATTTTTCTTGCTGGTCCTTCTAAAACAATTTCTCCCGCATACATTACAACTATTCTATCACTAACTTGTGCTATAGCTCCAAGGTCATGACTAACATAGATCATAGATGTTCCAGTATCTTTTGCTATAAATCTTAATAGTTCTAAGACATGCGCTTGTGTTGTAACGTCTAATCCAGTAGTTGGCTCATCTAATAAAAGTAAATCTGGTTTGCCAGCCAATGCCATTGCAACAGCCACTCTTTGTTGCTGCCCTCCAGAAAGCTCGTGTGGATAACGAAAAGCCATAGTTTCTGGTGAAGGAAGTCTAACTTTATTTAGTAACTCTGAAATTTTTTTATCTCTCTCTGTTTTGTTTAGATCTGTATGTAATTTTAATGCTTCATCAATTTGGTATCCAATTTTTAAATTCGGTGTTAATGCTTGTCCTGCATTTTGAGGTATCATGGCTATTTTTCTACCTCTAATTTTTTCTAGCTGTCTACTGCTCATCTTCAATAAATCCTCAGATTTAAAGAGGCATTCACCCTTAAGAGGAAATAAGCCTTGTTTTATATAGCCCATCATAGCAAGTGCTAATGTGCTTTTTCCAGAGCCCGACTCCCCTACGATTCCTACAGTCTCTCCTTTTTTTATATTAGTTGAAACATTTCTAAGTATTGAAATTTGTTTGCCCTTCTGACTGTTAAATCCAATTGATAAATTTTTAACACTTTCAATTATTTCATTCATTAAACAGGTGCCTTGGTTGAACGATCAATTCCTAAAGCTTTTGCAAATGCATCAGCAGTTAAATTTATTCCAATAATTAACGAACTTAATCCTACTATTGGAGCAATTACAGACCAGTATGCAAACGACATCAATCCTCTAGCATTGGATATCATTAAACCCCAATCAGGCGTTGGCGGACTTACACCAAAACCTAAGAATGACAATGAGCTAAATCCTAATAACATCCAAGACCATCTCATTGCTCCTTCTACTAATATAGCATCTCTAACATTTGGAATAATTTCATTCCAAATAATAGACATGTTGCTATGACCTCTAGCTCTGGCTGAAACTATAAAGTCTTTAGCAATAACATCGTGAGTAGCAGCTCTAGCAACTCTCACTATTCCTTTACCATAAAAAAAACCTAGTGCAGGAATTAAAACCTCTGTTGATGTTCCTAAAAGAGAAACAATTAATAACATTGCAAGTATCCAAGGAATAGAAAGAAACGCATCAACAACTCTCATTACAACATCGTCAATTTTACCTCCAACTAAACCGCAAAAAATTCCAAGTAAACCTCCCCACAGAAGAGCTATAAGTGATCCAAAGAATGTTACCGTAAGAGCTGTTCGCCCTCCAAGTATTGTTCTTGTGAAAACATCTCTACCCAAGCTATCTGTTCCAAACCAATGTTCGGCTGAAGGTGCAAGTAACATGGTATTTGGGCTAATTGCTTTATAATCGTATGGTACAATATAAGGGCTGATTAATGCTAAGACTACATGAAATAAAACAATTGTAAGTCCAATTAATCCAGAAGGCTTAGAGGCCATAGTTTTTAAAATCTCAAAAGCCTTTTCTAGCTTATTCTTTTGTTTATCTTCTGTAATTAAATTATTCTCCATTTTATTTTCTTATCTGTAAACTTTTTAATCTTGGATTAAGCATGAGTGTCATTAAATCTGCTATTAAATTTATTCCCACATAGATTGATGCCAATATTATTGCTAATGCTTGAACAACAGGTAAATCTCTATTTGATATAGACTCAATTACCAGTCTGCCTAAACCTGGATAATTAAAGACAACTTCTGTAACAACAACACCGCCTAACAACCAAGCAATTGTTAACGCTACTACATTTATTGCTGGTAATAATGCATTTGGCAATACATGTCTAAATACCATTTTCCAATATGGAACACCTTTTAAAATTGCCATTTGTACATAATCACTAGCCATTACCTGAATTACACTTGAACGTACCATTCTTGCCATGTGCGCGGTCATAATCATTGAAATTGCAACAACAGGTAAAATTATATTTGAGATTAATTCATAAAAAGTTGCATCTGATGGTATAATCACAATGCCTGGTAGCCAACCAAGCCAAATTGCAACAATTAAAATAAGCAAAGTAGCACTAATAAACTCAGGAATAGTCATTGAAAAAATTGTGATAGTAGAGATCATAATATCCGGGAGCTTATCTCTCCAAAGAGCAGTTATTATTCCTAATACGATTGCTAAAGGAATTCCTATAAGTATTGAAACAGAGGCTAAAACTAAAGAGTTTTTAACTCTTGGACCTAGTACTTCATTAATTGGCATTTCTCCACTTAAAGAGTAACCAAAATCACCTCTTATAACATTTGATGCCCAGTCTAAGTATCTTTCATAAGCAGGAACATCTAGACCAAGTCTTTTTATGCAAGCATCAAGAGCTGCTCCATAAGCTTCTCTTTCTAAATATGTTGTGCATGCATCCCCAGGTAAAACTTCAACACCTACAAATGTAATCAATGAAACTATAAATAAAGTGATGAGCCCTAGTCCAATTCTTTTTAAAATTAATAAAAGCATAAGATTAACTAGAACTTTTTAACAAAAATAAATTAAATAGAAATAAAATAAAGGCCGCTTATATGCGGCCTTTATCTAAATACTTTTAGTCAACTTTAACTTTATGCCACTGTATAGAAAAGTGATCTACAGCATCAAGGTTTTTAACTTTTGATGAAGTAACTACAAGTCTAGATACGTGGTATGGGATCATTGTTCCACTTTGTTCCCATAAAGTCATTTGAGCATTTTGATATGCTTTCTTTCTTTTATTGAAATCCAACTCACTTCTAGCATCAGCTAAATTTTTATCAAAGTCAGCATTTTTGAAATAAGACTCATTCCATTTTGCTCCACTATGATATGCTTCATGTAAGATTGTGTCTGCTGGTCTTTGGTTCCAACGTGTCATTGAAACTGGCTTTTTCATCCAGACTTCATTCCAATAACCTTTAGATGGTACCATTTCAATGTTAACTTTAATTCCAGCTTTTGCAACTTGTTGCTGAACAACTTCTGCAATCGTAGGCCAAGTTGGTTCTAAAGTTGCTGGGTAAACAGTCAATTCAATTCCATTTGGAAATCCTGCTTCTCTTAGTAAATTTTTTGCTTTACTGATATTTTGAGGACAATCCATTTGTAAACGATATTGATCAGAAGGCATTACAGGTGTATCACAAGATACAGTTGCTGCACCACCCATCACTAAGTCTACAAGTTCTTGTCTATCAACTGCTAACCTAAAAGCTTTTCTTACTTTAGGATTATCAAATGGAGCAGTATCTGTTCTCATAACCACACCTCTCCAGTTTCCAGTTGGAATTACAGTTGTTGTAAATTTAGAATTACTATCAAATATCTTTTTTTGATTGAAAGGTACATATCTATTCATATCAATTTGACCAGTTAAAAGAGCTTGAATTCTTGCTTGAGCATCTGGGATCGCAATGACATGAACTTCCGCAACTCCTGGTGCACCTTCCCAATATTCTGGATTAGCTTTTAGAATTGTAGTTCCTTCTGGATCAAATTTATCAACCATGAATGGTCCAGTACCAACTCCAGTTTGTCCTATAGTATCTCCTGATCCCTCAGGTATCATTCTTAATCTGTAGTCAGTTAATAATAACGGAAAGTCAGCAAATGAAGTTGATAATTTCATTTTAACAGTGTGTTGATCAACTACTTCAATATCTTCAACTACATTTAAACTTTTTCTTACCGGAGATCCAATATCAGGATCTTTGGCTCTCATTAGAGAATATTTTACATCTGGAGCATCAAATGCTGATCCATCATGGAAATATATTCCTTTTCTTAAATTAAATGTCCATTCAGTTGCATCAGAATTAGCACTCCAATCAGTTGATAATGAAGGTGATGGAACACCGTTCATATCAGGTCTTACTAATCTATTTTGTGTTTTGATGACAACTTGAAACAAACGCCCTTTTGTTATGGCATCTAAGTTAGTATCTTTTCCAAATCCAAG
Source organism: uncultured Pelagibacteraceae bacterium (assembly GCA_902586025.1). Taxonomy (GTDB): domain Bacteria; phylum Pseudomonadota; class Alphaproteobacteria; order Pelagibacterales; family Pelagibacteraceae; genus Pelagibacter. Next base: position 17,079 of record CACIFV010000012.1, on the reverse strand, counting down.
ATCATGTGATACTTTAAATACTCCACTTGATGCATTGGCAATAGAAAAAGATAATATCAGAGACATAAAAGTCGCTGAAAAAACTTTAAGTATGTATTTCATAAGTTCCCTCTTTTTCTTTAGTTGTTTAATAATCAAAAAGATAACAATTCCAGAACTAGATAACAACATGCAAAATGTAGTGATTCATCTACTAATTGAATAGATATTTTAATTAATATACAATTTTTCTAAATTTATAAATGCAAAACGAATTAAACAAAGTCAGATTTTCTGTAAAACCTTTAAAATCCAATGATAATAAAGTTGTTGAACTAGCACGAACTATTGGAATACATCCTCTAGCATATCAAGAACTTCCCTACGACCCTGAGTATTCATTTTATGCAGGAAGATTAAATCCAGAAGTACTTTCACATGCAACAGCTGATGAAATGTATTGGAAAGTAAGACAAGAGGTAATTTTTCGTCATACTGGTGAACATCCATATGAAATATCTGGTCCCGATGCAGAAAAACTTTTACAAAAAATATTCACAAGAGATATCTCAAAAGTAAAAGTAGGAAGATGCTCATACCAATTTGCTTGTTACAATGATGGAGGTATGCTGACAGATGGAGTTTTGCTAAGACTTGAAGAAAATAAATTTTGGTTTGTTCAAGCTGATGGAGATCTTTTTTCATGGTACAAAGCTCACACTGATAATCTTAATGTAAAAATTTCTGACCCAGATGTTTGGGTTAGTCAAATTCAGGGGCCAAAATCTATGGATCTTTTAAAAGTTTTAAGTAAAGAGACTTTTCCTGATAATTGGAAATATTTTGATTGGAAAGAAGTTGCTATACTAAATGAAAAAGTAATCATAAGTAGATCAGGATTTAGTAATGAACTTGGTTGGGAAATTTATTTTAGAAAAAATAATAATACTGAAAAAGTTGGAGATTACATTCTTGAAGAAGGAAAAAAAATGGGAATGATACTCACAGGTACCCCTGGTTTCAGATGTAAAAGAATAGAATCTGGATTATTATCAGCAGGGCAAGACTTTAATCATGAAACAAATCCATATGATGTTGGTTTAGGTAAATATGTCGATTTAAAAAAAAATTATTTTATTGGAAAATCATCATTGATGACTGCTGATAAAGAAAAAAGATGTTGGGGAATACGAGTAGAAAATGGAACAGGTTTAAAAGGAACTTATATAAAATTTAATAATGAAATAATTGGAAAAATTACATCAAGTACTTGGTCACCTTTTCAAAAATGTGGTGTTGGAATTGTTTTAATGAATTCTACAAAATATAAACCAGGGTTAATAGTGGATGTTAATTGCAATGATAATAAAATTCACAAAGGTGAAATATGCACCTTACCAATGTATGACTTTAAAAATGAAATTGTAAGAGGTTTAAAAATTGATATTCCAACAGGTCCTTCTCCGTGGTCAGGAATAAAAAAATAATAATAGCAATTGGTGGTGGTGGATTTACACATTCTTCTGATGAAGACTTGGATGAATATGTTATAAATCAAGTTAATAAATCAAACATTAATATTGGTTTTTTACCTACAGCTAGCAATGATAATCAAGAAAAGACTGATCTTTTTTATAAAAGATTTAAATCACAAAAATTTAAATTATCTCATTTTAATCTCTGTTCAAGTGTAGAAGGTTTTAATGAATGGCTGTTGAACAAAGATATAATTTATGTAGGAGGTGGTAATACCTCTGACATGATTAATATTTGGAAAAAACATAATCTTATCAATGTCTTTAAAGATGCATATGAAAAAGGAATAATTCTGAGTGGAATAAGTGCAGGTGCTGTTTGTTGGTTTGATTGGATATTGACAGATTCAGTCAACAATGAGTTGAGTCCATTAAAAGGAATAAATTTTTTAGATGGAAGTTGCACACCTCATTCGTCAGATAATAATCGACTTCGACAATTTATTTCAGAAATTAAAGATGGAAATTTGCCAGATGGAATAGCTATTGATGATGGTGTAGCTGTGCTTTTTATTGACGGAGTTCCTTCAGAGGTTTATTCTTCGAGAATTAATCATGATGCTTATTATGTGACTAAACGTGATAAGATTAGTTTAAAAACATATATAAAGAAATTAGATGGATAATATTAAAGCCAGTAACAAAATTTTTAGCATTGAAGAAGCAAAAAAACTATCAAAGAAAAGATTGCCAAAGCTAGTTTATGATTTTATTGATGGCGCATCAGGAGATGAAAAATTATCAGAAATTAATAGTTTTGCTTTAGATCAAATACGTCTTGAGCCAAGAGTTCTAAGAAATGTAGAAGAAAGAAAACTAAAAAAAAATATTCTTGGATTTAATTATAACTATCCTTTTGGATTTGCCCCAATGGGCATGACAAATCTTTCATGGCCAGGTGCAGATTCTATGTTGGCAAAAGAAAGTGCAAGAAATAATATACCAACTTGTGTATCGATGGCTTCAACAACTACCTTAGAAAAAATGTATGAGCTTTCAGAAGGTCATTCATGGCTTCAACTTTATATTTTTCAAGATGAAGCTTTTGTAATGGAATTGCTCGATAGAGCAGAAAAAACTGGCTATGAAGTTGCTATACTTACTGTTGATGTTCCGGTTTTATCAAGAAGAACTAGAGATGATAAAAATGGATTTTCATATCCATTTAAAATAGGACCTAAACAATTTTTTGATTTTGCAACTCATCCCGTTTGGTCAATATCTACATTGCTTAATGGAATACCAAAGCCAATGAATTATGAAACTTCAAAAAGTGGAAAGGATATTTTTAAAAGAAAAGAAAGTAGAGGAAAAACAGATTGGGAAACTCTAAAAAGAGTAAGAAATAAATGGAAAGGTAAATTAATTGTAAAAGGTGTCATGTCATCTGATGATGCAGTTAAAATTAAAGAAATGGGTGCTGATGCCATACAAGTTTCAAATCATGGAGGTAGACAATTAGATAGTGCCTCAGCAGCAATAAATATATTACCTTTTATTAGAGAAGCAGTAGGAAATAATTTTCCAATTATATTTGATAGTGGAATAAGAAGTGGTAGTGATATTGTAAGATCATTAGCTTTAGGAGCAGATTTTTCAATGATTGGAAGACCTGTAATGTATGCAATGGGAGCTGATGGAGCTAGCGGGCTAAGAAGAATTGTAGATATAATTAAAGAAGAAACTAGCACAACGCTAGGTTTGGTTGGATTAAATGATATTAATGAAGTTTCTTCTGATATAATTGAACAGAAACTATTTATGAATACAACTTATTAATATGGAAAAAAAAATAAGAGGTGGAGCATTAATTGCAAGAGCATTAAAAGATAAAGGTATTAATAAAGTTTTTACTCTATCTGGTGGATTTTGTAATCCTGCAATTGAAGGTTTCATGGAATGTCAAATTGATGTAGTTAATTGTCCTCATGAACAAATAGCTGGACATTTAGCAGATGGACACACAAGAATTACAAGAAAACCATCTGTATGTTTAGTTGGACCTGAAGGTTTTGCAAATGCAGTACCATCAATGATGGAAGCATGGGGAGAAAGAACACCAATAATTTATATAACCGGATCAAGTAGTTTAAAAAGACAAGGGTCGGGTGGCTTTAAAGAAATTGATGATGTTTCAATAGCTGCTCCTCTTACAAAATATAGTGCAAGCATTACAGATGGAACAAGAATTAGAGAATTTGTTGATAAAGCTTACAGAATTGCAACGAATGGATATCCTGGAGCTGTTCATCTAAGTTTGCCAGTAGATATAATGTTTTCTTCATTTGAAGAAAATGTTGGGCTTGAAGAAAGACCATTTTCACATAAAGCAAAGCCAGTTGCTAAGGCATGGCCAGATCCAAATGCTCTAGCAAAAATACTTGAGTTAGCATGTAATGCAAAAAAACCTGTCATAATTGGAGGACATGGTGTTTGGTGGTCAAACTCAGAAAAAAATTTAGAGACTGCTGGTGAAAGTTTAAATATTCCTGTTTTTAATGTGCCTTACCATCAAAAACTTTTAGGAGAAGAGGCAAATACATATATGGGTTTAGCAGATATTCACCAATATCCACCCTCGGAATTTGCATTACATAATTCAGACTTAGTTTTGATGATTGGTGCAAGATTAGATAACCAAATGAATTTTGGTAACCCTCCTTTCATTCCAAAAACAACAACTTTAGTTTGTATTAACGGTTCTCATGAAGAATTTGAGTTTAATAGAGCAGCTGATCATAACCTTTTATGTGACCCAGGAGTATTTTTGGATACTCTATGTAATTTAAAGAAAAATAATAAATGGAATTTAGGAAATAGTTGGTTTCAAGATAATAAAAATAAAAAGAAAGATTGGGTAGATAAATCTTTAAATGAATTAAAGATTGAAGCTGATAAAGCAAAAAAAAATGGTGGAAAAATTCATCCACTGCAATTAGCGTTAGACGTTCAAGACGTAATGGATGAGAAAGATTGGCTTATAATTGATGGAGGAAATACTCATTTCTGGTCAGAGATCGCAATAAATTTAGCTGGAGCTCAAGGAAAAAAATTGGGTGGAATTTTACATCCAGGCACATTTAGTATGCTGGGTGTCGGTGTATCATTTGCATTATCTGCAAAAAATAATAACCCTAAATCGAATGTAATTTTAATTAGTGGAGATGGTGCCTTTTTATCTGGAGGCATGTCTATAGAAACTGCATTTTTTGAAAAGAAACCAATCGTTGTTGTTATTGACAATAATGGTGGCTTAGCATCAATTGGGCAACAACAAGAAAGATTATTTGAAAGCGGAAAAAGAGTTGCAACAGACTTTAGAGATATACCTTTCCACAGTATATTTGAAGGCTTTGGGGGTCATGGAGAATTAGTAACGAAAAGAGAAGAACTGGGTCCAGCACTAAAAAGAGCTATTGCAAGCGGTAAAACTGCATGTGTAAATGTAAAAGCTAAACCAGTATTAAGTCCAATTGTTGCTGCTGTGGCCAGCAAGAGAGAAAAGTCATCAATAGAGTAAAATGGCAAAATTTAGCTCACATTTATTGAATGGTTCCGATGGAACTCATGCAAGTAATGTCAAAGTAAAGATTTATCAAATACAATCCTCAAAATTAAAAAAGCTTTTTTTGAATACAAAGACGGATGGAAATGGTAGAATTAATCAGCAATTCAATCTTAGCAATAAAGATTGTAAATGCGATTATGAAATGATTTGTGATATTAAGAGATACTTTAAAAAGAAAAAAATTGTGGGTGAAATAGTTATAAAATTTAAAATGACTGATAATAAAAAAAATTATCATTTGCCAATAATAATTTCTCCTAACAGCTATACAGTATGGTGGTCTAAATAATATATGGCTTCATTGATACAAAGCAAAATTAGCACAAAACTAAATATGTCTAGGAGAATAAGAAGAACTCCTTACACCAAGAGAGTTGAAGAGTGTGGTGTAACTGATTTTACTGTTGTAAATCATATGCTCTTACCAAAAAGATTTCAGAAATCTGTTGAGGATGATTATTGGCATTTAAATGAGCATGTTCAGCTATGGGATGTTTCTTGTCAAAGACAAGTTCAGATATCAGGTCCAGACGCTAGTTTATTAGTACAAAAAATGACGCCAAGATCATTAAAAAATATGGAGACTGGAAAATGTTTTTATATTCCTATGATTGATGAAAATGCTGGAATGATAAATGATCCAGTGTTGTTAAAGTTAGATGATGATATGTTTTGGATTTCAATAGCAGATTCTGATGTATTGCTTTGGGCAAAAGGTATTGCAGTTGGTTTAAATCTAAATGTGAGCATAACAGAACCAGATGTATATCCTCTTGCAGTACAAGGTCCAAAGTCTGAAGATTTGATGGCATCAATATTCGGAGAAGATATTAGAAAATTAAAATTTTTTAATTTTAAAATATTTGATTTTTTAGGAACTAAACAAGTTATTGCAAGATCAGGATACAGCAAACAAGATGGATTTGAGATTTATTTTAAATGCTTTGAAGATTACTTCGACAAAAATGAAATGGGAGAAAAAATTTGGGATATAATATGGAAAGCGGGGAAAGAATTTAATATTGCTCCAGGATGCCCAAATTTAATTGACAGAATAGAAGCAGGATTAATGTCATATGGAAATGATTTTACAAAAGAAAATAATCCAATTGAATGTAACTTAGAAAAATATTGTAATTACGAAAGCGATCATGATTTCATTGGAAAAAATGCTTTAGATAATATTAAGAAACAAGGTGTAAAACAAAAATTAAAAGGAGTATTATTTGATGGTGTAGATTGTCCTCCATGTTCAATTCCTTTTCCACTTTATTCAAAAGATAAGAAATTAATTGGTAAAATTACTTCAGGGATTTATTCTCCAAAATTCAAAAAAAATATTGGTTTATCTATGATTTTAAATGATTTTTGCAAAACAGGATCAGAAGTTTTAGTGCACACTCCTGATAATAAATTAAGAAAAGGAATTGTGTCCTCTTTACCATTTTCAAAATAATAATTAGTAGGTATAAGTCTTATATGAAAAGAACAGTTATAGCAGGATATTCAAGATCACCTTTTACAATGGCAAGAAAAGGTGAGCTAATTGATGTTAAGCCTGTAAATATGTTTGCAGAAGTTGTTAAAAATCTTGTATCTAAAACTAAAGTAAATCCTGCTGATATAGAAGATATTGTTGTTGGGTGTGCTTTCCAGGTTGGAGAGCAGAGTTTTAATATTGGGAAACTCACAACATTTTTATCTGGAATGGAAATACATACGTCTGGAATGACTGTCGATAGATGGTGTGGTTCATCTATGGAAGCTATTCATGTTGCAGCAGGTAAAATAGCAATGGGCGCAGGAAAAGTTTTTGTATGTGGAGGTGTTGAAAGTATGACTAGAGTTACAACTGGCTTTGAACCAATACCTTATCCTTACACAGATAAAGAAAATCCAAATGTTTATTTTTCAATGGGTATAACTGCTGAAAATGTTGCGAAGAGATATAAAATTTCAAGAACTGAGCAACAAGAGTTTGCAATTCAAAGTCATCAAAAAGCCAATGAAGCTGAAGTTAATGGTAAATTTAAAAATGAAATCGTTGAAATCGCTGGTTGCACAAAAGATGGAAACATACGTCCAAAAAGTAATCAAGAAACTTTAGATGGTTTAAAACTTGCATTTGATCAAGAAGGAACTGTTACTGCAGCAACATCCTCACCTCTTACCGATGGAGCAGCAGCAACATTGATATGTGAAGAAAGCTATGCAAAAGAAAATGGTTTAGAGATTTTAGCTAGAATTGTTTCAACTGGAGTTAAAGGATGTGAACCAGATGTAATGGGACTTGGACCTATAGGAGCAACTAAGAAAGCATTAGAGAGAGCAAATTTATCAATTAATGATATCGATATTGTAGAGATTAATGAGGCTTTTGCTTCTCAATCAATAGCATGCTTAAAAGATCTTGGTATCGATCAAAAGAAAGCTAATTTGGATGGTGGAGCGTTAGCTCTAGGACACCCTCTAGGAGCAACAGGAGCCAGAATTACTGGCAAAGCTGCTGATTTGCTTAGACGTGAAAATAAGAAATACGCTTTATCTACTCAATGCATCGGTTTAGGTATGGGTATTGCGACTGTAATCGAGTCGGTAAATTAATTATCTATTAATTCCTCTTAAACGTTCTGATCTTCTTCTTAATAATTCAGCACTTATCAATATTAAGGTCGATAAAACAATTAAACATGTAGCAACTGCTAGAATTGTAGGACTTAATTGTTCTCTTAAACCTGTCCACATTTGAATTGGAATAGTTGTATTTTCAAGACCAGCTAAAAATAAAACGACTACAACTTCATCAAAAGAAGTTACAAAAGCAAACAAACCTCCTGATATTACTCCAGGTAAAATCAACGGAAGTGTTACTTTCATAAATGTATTTACTGGGTTACTACCTAAACTAGCTGCCGCTCTTGTTACACTATGATCGAAACCTGATAATGTTGCAGTAACAGTAATTACAACAAAAGGTGTTCCCAAAATTATATGAGCTAAAACTATTCCTGTATGAGTTGCCGCTAAACCTGCTTTTGCCATAAAAAAGAATATTGCAACACCTGATATAATAAGTGGAACTATCATTGGTGAAATCAAAGTTGCCATTATTATTCCTTTAAAGGGCATGTGTCTGCTGCTCAATCCTAATGCAGCAACCGTTCCTAAAATTACTGACCCTAAAGTTGCAAATATAGCAATAATAAAACTATTCTTTGCAGCAAGACCCCATGGGTTCTTTGTACCGTAAACCATATCTTTGTACCATCTTAATGAAAAAGCATCTGGGTCTAAATTCTTCATTCCTTCTGAAAAAACAAGAAACTCTTCTGCATTAAATGATAATGGAAATATTACAAACAAAGGTGCTATTAAAAAAATAAAAACAAAAGTACATATGGCAATGTAAAAGTAGTGCCAAATTCTATATCTAGTTTCTGTATACTTTGGTAATGCCATACTAACCTAACTTAATATTATCAACTCCAACTAATTTATTATAAAGCCAATAGATAACCAAAACTCCTCCAAGCAACATAAGACCCATCGCTGAAGCAAAACTCCAATCTAAAGTAGTTTTCATATGATATGCAATTTGGTTACTAATTAAGGTTCCTGATGCTCCCCCAACTAAAGCGGGTGTGATGTAGTATCCAATTGCTAAAATAAAAACTAAAAGACACCCTGCCCCGATACCTGGTATGGTTAATGGAAAATATACTTTCCAAAAAGCCACAAAAGGTGTTCCGCCAAGAGATTTACCTGCTCTCATTAAACTTGGCGAGATAGTTTTCATAACACTGTAAAGTGGTAAAACCATAAATGGTAATAAAATTTGTGTCATAGCAACATAAGTTCCGACTTTGTTGTACATCATTTCTGGCCTATTATCGTCTGACACAAGGCCAATCAATACAAAGAAATCATTAACTACTCCTTGCTGTTGAAGTAAAATCATCCAGCTAGCTGTTCTAACTAATAATGATGTCCAAAATGGAAGAAGGACACAAATCATTAATAAATTACTATACTTCATTGGGAGTGTTGCAAGTAGATGAGCTATTGGGTAACCCATTAAAAAACAGAATACAGTAACAAAGAAAGCAACTTCTACAGTTCTCAACCATAAAATTCTATGTATTCTTCTATCCTCACTAACTTGAGTAATTTTGTTATCCTCGTTTAAATACATATCCATAGCTTTTAAATATTTAGCTGAAGTATAAGGAGGTGCAGTTCTTTTAATTGCTTGCCAGTATTCTACATTTCTCCATCTTTTGTGAACTTTCATTATTTGTTCTTTAATGCTTTGTGTCTCGTCGATTTTATTTCTTTTTACCTGTCTGAATAATTTTTTTGTTATGGTGTTGAACCCATTTTTTTCTTTATTAAGTCTTTGAGCTAATTTTCCATGTTCTTTTTTTTCTACGAGAATTTTAAAATCAGATAAAAATGAAGCAAATACCTCTTCGGATGGAAGCTCTTTACCGTCCCATGTTTCCATAGATTTAAATGTTTTTGGAAGCATGTTTGTAATCATTTTATCATCAATGCTTCTTGTAAACATTTCCCCAATTGGAAATATATAAGTGATAATCAAAAAAAGTAATAATGGAGCAACAAGTAGAAATGCTTTAATTTTGTTTTTTCTTTCAGCTTTTTTTAAGCTTATCTCTAAAGGAATTCCGTCAGTTGTAAGTATTTGTTTTGTTTCGCTGCTCATAAATAAAAAGGGCGACTTAAAAAGTCGCCCTATATATATTATATTATTCTAGTCTTTTATACTCTTTTATAGACCAGCTTTCATAGCTTCCCACTTCTCACCAAGTTCTGTACCGTTATCAGCCCAGAAAAATGGATCAACTAAAAAGTATTTTTTAGTGTTTGAAGGAGCAGTTGGCATTTGTGGCATCATTTCAGTTTTACCATCTTTGTACCAAGGCTCATTTGCTTTGATAATTTCTAAAGATGATAATCTGTATGGAGCATATGCAATATATTTAGCACTTCCAGCTAACATTTCAGTGTTAGTCATCATTGCTAAAGCTTTTTTAGCATTTGCTTCATCTGGTCCACCTTTAACAAGTGCGAAATATTCATAGTCAAGACCTTGTCCATCCCATACTTGTTTAATTGGAGCACCTTCACCGATTTCAGCATTAAAGAATCTTCCATTCCAACCAGTTGCCATAACAACTTCACCAGATACTAATAATTCTGGTGGTTGAGCACCTGCAGACCAGAATACACATCCACCATTTGGATCTGTACAAAGCTCTTTAATTTTATTCATAGCTCTATTAACACCAGCTTCAGTTTCTAGTAATTTGTAGATCTCTGATCCACCTTTACCCATATAAACACCGTCACCAGCTAATGCTATTTCTAGGTTTGTTAGAGCAGATTTGTAAATAGCTCTTTTTCCTGGAAATCTTTTTGTATTGAAAAAGTCCTTGATAGTTTTTGGAGCTTTTCCATCGAACGCTCTAGTGTCGTATGCGTAGTTCCATGAATATAGAATGTTTCCTACAGCACATTTACTTGGCATTGGAGCAAAGAAATCTTCACTTGCAGGAGTTCCATCTGGAGCTGCAGGGAAGTCTTTGTCAAAATCGAATTCGACAAAAATTCCTTCGTCACATCCGTTGATAGTATCAAATGCGAATACATCGATAATATCCCAAGTAATTGCACCTGCTTCTTTTTGAGCTTTAATCTCAGATAATCCACCTGAATAGTCTACCCAGTTGATATCAACACCAAGAGCTTTTGCAGTTGGATCACCATACCCTAGCTTTTGAGACTCTGTATAAGCTCCACCCCAAGATGCTACTGTAACCGCAAATGCAGATGAAGTTATTGAAAGAGCAAAAGAAAGAGCAAGTAATAATTTACTTAATTTTTTCATTTATCCTCCGTTTAAACGTTTAATATAAATTAATTTATATAAGCGAAGTACAACAAAAACGATATTCAGAGTCAACAGGCCATTTTGTTATAGGAATACTGAGATATTTAAGAAATTATTTAGGATCTAGAGCTCTTGCGTCTTGACTGTTCCATCCTACTTTAATCTCATTACCTAATTTTAAATCTAACTCGTTTGAGCTATTTGGAACTTTTAAAATAAATTCTTTATTACCTAAAAGATCTAATCTTACTCTAGTGTGATCACCATGGTAAATAACTTCTTCGATTTTTCCCGTTTGATTATTATCCATTTTATCTTTTGGATTTATCAATGCCCTCTCAGGTCTTATTGAAACTGTTGTTTTATCACCTTTGGAAGTTACTGAAATTGGATTTGCTAAAATTTCTCCATTTTGTAGTTTAACTTTACAAACATCTTTTGAAATGTCAGTTACTTCTCCTCCAAATGTATTATTTTCTCCAATAAACTCTGCAACGAAAGAATTAACTGGTTCTTCGTACAATTTATCAGGACTTGATAATTGTTGAACTTTACCATCATTAAAAACTGCGATCCTATTTGACATTGTTAATGCTTCTCCTTGATCGTGTGTAACGTAAACTACAGTAACACCAATATTTTCATGAATATGTTTAATTTCGTATTGCATACTTTCTCTTAAGTTTTTATCTAAAGCTCCAAGAGGTTCATCCATTAGAACTACTGCTGGATCAAATACTAGAGCTCTTGCAACAGCTACCCTTTGTTGCTGACCACCAGATAATTGCGCTGGCATTCTACTTTCAAATCCTGATAAAGAAACCATTGATAAAGCTTTATCTACTTTTTTATCAATCTCATCTTTTTGAACTTTTCTAACTCTTAAAGGAAATGCTAAATTTTCATAAACTGTCATATGAGGAAACAATGCATAATTTTGAAAAACCATTCCAATTCCTCTTTTGTGCGGTGGAATATTTGAAATAGGATTAGAATCTAAATAGATTTCACCATTGGTTGGTGTTTCAAATCCAGCCAACATCATCAGACAAGTTGTTTTTCCTGAACCAGATGGACCAAGCATAGTAATGAACTCGCCCTCTGAGATATTAAGATTTAAATCTTTTACTACTAAGACTTTACCATCGTAACTTTTGTCAACTTTATCGAACTTAACGAATTCTGTATTTTTAGACATTTGGTGTTTAAAACATTTAAGAAGTTAATTATCAATAGCTAATAGTTCTTAATATGTAGCTCTTTTGGAAATTTACAGAATAATTCACAACCTTTGTCGGTAACTCGGATTGCTTCAGATGCTTCTACTCCCCAATCACCAAACTGCATTACTGCAATCATATGAAAACAAACATTTGGTTCAAGTACTGTCATATCGCCTTTATAAATATTTAAAGTATGCTCTCCCCAATCTGGTGGATATCCAATACCTATTGAGTAACCCGTTCTTGATTTCTTCTCGATACCATATTTATCTAAAATTTTCCAAAAGGCTTGGGCAACATCATTTGCTGTGTTTCCGGGTTTTGTAGCATTAATTCCAGCTTGTAAAGCTTCTATAGTTTTATTCATTGTATCTATTTTTAATTGATCAGGTTTACCTAATAAAATTGTTCGAGCCATAGGTGCGTGATATCTTTTATAAACACCTGAAAGTTCAATTATAGTTGCTTCACCTTCAATAAATTTATCTTGGGTTGCTGTTAAATGTGAAGCAGATGTACCTTTTCCAGTTGGAAGAAGCGTTGCGATACTAGAATATTCACCTCCAAATTCTTCTGTACCATAAAATAAAGACTTTTGAATTTCTCCAACAGCATCGCATTGTCTTGTACCAGGTTTAATTACTTCCATTGCAGTTTGCATTCCTTTTTGAGAAATTAAAGCAGCAGACTTCATATAATTTATCTCTGCATTAGATTTAATTAATCTAGCCCAATTAACTAGTCGATCAGAATCGATAATGTTTGCATTTGGTAACCCCTGTTTAATCTTTTCATAACAAAAAGCTGTAAAATAATGAGCATCCATTTCAACTCCAATAGACAGTTTATCCCATTTTTTTTCTTTAATTACTTTGGTCAAGTAATCATAGGGATGTTTTGGCCAAGTATGAATATAACTCTCATCATAAACAATAATATTGTCTTTATTTAAATAGGTCTTTATGTACGCCCCACCTGCATCCTGATCTCTAACAAAGCAAATTGGCTCTTTTGAATCAACGTGCACTAATACACATTGTGCATAATAAAAAGACCAAGCATCGTAGCCTGTAAGATAATTCATATTATTTGTGTCGTGAGAAATGATTAAATCAATTTTTTTCTCTCTCATCAGAGATTGAACTTTTAATAGTCTTTGTTTGTATTCTTCTTTTGAAAAGGACATTAATTAATCAAACAGTCTTCCAAATCCTTTTACAGATTTATTTTCACCTATGTTTTCTAAAGATTCCCAGATTAAAGCCTGATTGCTTGAAAGAACTGGTATTCCAAGTTTATCTTCTAATTTTTGTATTAGAGGAAGAACTGGTAAAGCGGTGCAAGATACAAATAAAGCATCTGCCTCACTTACATCTAAATTTATAAGAACATCAAATAGATAATTTTGATCTACTTTACCAATCTCCATGTCAGAATGAATATCAAAGTATGAATTTGAGGTGATTTCAAAACCAGATGATTTAAAATAATCAACAACATCATCGTTAACTTTTTTACTATAAGGTGTGAATATAGAAAGTTTTTTAATATTTAATTTTTTCAATGCTTTCAAAGCTGCTGTACTTGGTGTTGAAAGTTTTGCCTCAGGTTTTGCTGCTTGTATTTTATTTTTAATATTATCGTACCCTGCTGCAATAGTTCCTGATGTACAAGCATATACAACACAGTCTAATTTTTGCTCTGGCAAGATATCTCTTGTTACTTGAGTAATATTCTCTGACATTTTGATCAAATTCTCTTTGGTTAAGGGATTATAACATTCTATTCTATTTACAAAAAAATCTATTTTTTTATCTTTAATTACACTTATAAAATCTTTTTCAATCACTAGATCGGTTGCTAAAGCGATAAGTCCAATACGTGGATTTTGGTTATTTTCAAACTTTGGTTCTATTTTTTGTGATTTCATAAATACAATATACCACCACATATTGATTAATCATTAAAATTTAAAAACTGTATCTAATTTCTTGAATGGTTATAGTAAATAAACGTATAATAAGAAAAATTAATTTTGAAATATAAATGCTCGATAAAAAAAAATTTTATATCAATGGCAAATGGGTTGAGCCAGTAAACAAGAATGAATGTGAAGTTATTAATCCATCAACAGAAGAAGTTTGTGCAATTATAAGTCTTGGAAGTTCTGATGATACAAATGCTGCAGTCAAAGCAGCAAAATCTGCATTTGAGACTTGGAAAGAAACTTCAAAAGAAGAAAGGTTAAATTTATTAGAAAAATTATTAAAAATTTATAATTCTAGATGGGATGATATGACTGATGCTATTACTACAGAGCTTGGTTGTCCTAAAGATTGGTGTTCAGCTAATCAAACATCTTCTGGCGCAGGTCATATCGAAGACTTTATAAAAAGATTAAAAGAATTCGAATTCGAACCAGGTTTTGATAAAGGATCTACTAATCATATTGTATATGAGCCAATTGGAGTTTGCGGATTAATTACACCTTGGAATTGGCCTATAAATCAAATTGCTTTAAAAGTAATTCCAGCTTTTGCTACTGGGTGTACAATGGTACTTAAACCATCTGAAATTGCACCATTGTCAGGAATGCTATTTGCAGAGATGATAGATGAGGCTGGATTTCCAGCTGGAGTATTTAATTTGGTAAATGGTGATGGGCCTGGTGTTGGAACTGACCTGTCAGGACATCCTGATGTTGATATGGTCTCATTTACAGGATCTACTAGAGCTGGAAAATTAATTACAAAGAATGCTGCTGAAACTATAAAAAGAGTTTGTCTTGAACTTGGTGGTAAAGGTGGAAATATTGTTTTTGCTGATGCATATCCTGATGCAGTCAGAGATGGTATTAGAAACGTAATGAGTAATTCAGGTCAATCCTGTGATGCCCCAACTAGAATGCTTGTTGAAAAATCAATTTATAAAAGAGCTGTTGAAGAAGCTGCAGATGAAGCAAATAAAATTAAAGTTGATCTTGCTTCAAAAGCTGGTGACCATATTGGGCCTGTAATTTCAAAAACTCAATTTGATAAAATTCAAAGTTTAATAAATAGTGGAATTGAAGAAGGTGCTACTTTAGTAGCAGGTGGTCCTGACAAACCTGAAGATCTAAAGAAAGGTTATTTTATTAAACCAACAGTATTCACTGATGTTAATAATAATATGAGAATTGCTAAAGAGGAAATATTTGGACCAGTATTGTCGATTATTCCTTTTGAAAATGAAGAGGAAGCTATCCAAATTACAAATGATACAGAATATGGATTAGGAAACTATTTACAAACAGAGGATAATGAAAAGGCAAAAAGAGTCTCAAAAAAATTAAGGTCCGGAATTGTGTATGTAAATCATAAAGCAGCTGACTCTGGGACTCCTTTTGGTGGGTATAGACAATCTGGAAATGGACGTGAAGGTGGAACCTGGGGATTGCATGAATATCTAGAGGTAAAAACTATTACTGAATGGAAAAATTAAAATGCTTGGTTATGTAATGGTAGGAACCAATAACTTAGAAAAAGCAATAATTTTTTATGATGAAGTCTTAAAAGTTTTAAATCTAGAAAGAAATTATAAAGATGAAGTTTGCGCTGGTTACACAGAAAAAAATGGCGACGGAACTATAGAGTTTTATGTGACCAAACCTGTCAATATGAAAGAGGCAACTAATGGAAATGGAACGCAAGTTTCATTTATTACATCATCTAGAGATATAGTTGATAAGTTTCATGAGATTGGACTTAAGGCAGGTGGAAAAAGTGAAGGAGCTGGAGGTGAAAGACCAGAAGGTTCTGGAGTTTACTATTCTTATATTCGAGATCTTGATAATAATAAAATTTGTGCATTCACAAACAATTAATGTCTTACAATTTAATTCAAGAAAAAATCAATGAAGGAAAAATTATTTTACTTGATGGAGGTATAGGTGCTGAGCTTGAAAAAAAAGGAGCTAAAATGGATCAAAACCTCTGGTGTGGAAAATGTTCGGTAGATAGCCCAGAATTTCTAAAAGAAGTTCATGAAAATTATATTGATGCAGGTGCTGATGTTATTACAACAAATACTTATGCTACAACTCCAATTTCTCTTAGAAAACACGGATATGAAGACTCAATTGAATTATTTAATAAACAAGCAGTTCAAATTGCAAAACAAGCAATTAATAATTCAAAAAAGAACATCTGTTTAGCAGGAAGTGTTTCGAGTTATGGAAGTTTTCTTAAACTTGGAACAAAGAACATGAAGCCATGTTTTAATGAACATATTAAAATTTTATCAAATGAGGGTGTTGATTTAATAATTTTAGAAGCAATGACATCTCAAGCAGAAATCGTGGAGACTATGCTTGAGTGTTCTTCAAATATAAAGTTACCTGTTTGGCTTTCTATCTCCTGTGTAATAGATCAGAATACAAAAAATATTACACTTGGTTATGATGATGTGAAGAATAAAACTGAAATTTACGAGGATTTAGAAGTATCGTTGAAAAATTTTAGTAAATTACATAAGGGGCCAATTTTAATTGCTCACTCAGATATTAAAACAACGAGTGCAGCTTTAGATACTGCATTAAAAAATTATAATGGAGTTATTGGTGCTTACCCTAATAAAGGCTATTACGAAAAACCAAATTGGAAGTTTGTAGATAATTTTTCACCCAATGATTATTTGGAAGTTGCAAAAAAATGGGTTAGCAAAGGTGTAAAAATTGTTGGTGGTTGTTGTGGTATAGGAGTTGAAGAGATAAAAGCTGTTTCAATTTTGAAGTAATAATATATTGTAAAATTATGAAAACTTTTATTGGTGGTATTGGTTGTTTTTGGGACGAAACTAAATACGATGGTATAAAAGGAATATTAT
>CACIFV010000011.1 GCA_902586025.1 uncultured Pelagibacteraceae bacterium | reverse complement strand
CGCATTTTTTTTGCGAATAATTATTATTACTACAAATTATCCTTATAAAATTTTTTCTATTTATTTATTGATAATGATTATTATTAACTTTTTGATCTACTTGCCCACCACTTATCTAAAACGAAATACCAAATAGAATTAGCAATTGGTTCTACTATTGCATCAGTTAAGGCTATCATAAATGATACATCCGCAACCAATATCAAAACAGTTATGGCAATTGCAAAGTGACCAATCGTATAAACGATTGTTCTTAAAATTGAGCCTCTGTTATTAGTGTAAATCTGTCCAGCAGCTTTAAAAATACCGTTAGTAACTTCCATTATTCTTTAAACGGGCTCTCAAGAACACAAGCAACTAAGTGAACTCTAGCCTGTTCTCCTCCATTAAAAAAGTTATGATATTTTGTATTATTGGTAATCCACACATGACCATCAGCAGGCAAGTGTTTTGCAACATTTTCTATGACCATTGAACAACCAGCATTAGTTACTATTGGAACATGCAATCTACATTCTGGGTCTTTATGCCAGCTTAGTGTAGATCTAGGTTCTTTTAACAGGAGTCTTACCCTTCCTAGTTTAAATTTTTTGCTCAGGATTTCATAAACTTCCTTGAAATAAGTATTCTCAAATTCAGGCACTAATTGAGTATATTTTGACTCGTCAATATCAATGTCTCTTGAAACTTCTTTTCCTGTCTCATCAGCAATAGTCCAATATCTTCCTCTAATGTTATTTCCCTTAATTGACTCTTCATCATTAGGGATTTGATTTAAAGGAATTGCACCAAAGTGAGTTACTCCTGGTGAATTAAATCTTTTTTTCTCTAATATTGCATCTAGATCTTTACGTAATTTTAAGATATCAAATTTGATTTCAGGAACTTTATAAAAATCTTCAAAATTTAATGATGTCATTTTTTTTCCGCCTTTTTCTATACTAATTTAATCTTAAATCAAATCTATCTGCATTCATCACTTTGACCCATGCGGATACAAAGTCTTTGATAAATTTGTCTGATGAGTCTTTGCAAGCATATACTTCGGCTAATGCTCTTAATTGAGAATTTGAACCAAAAATAAGGTCAACTCTTGAACCTTTCCACTTAGTTTTTTTAGACTTTCTATCCTTACCAACAAAATATTGTTCAGATTTGTCAGTTTCTTTCCAAGTGGTACTCATATCAAGAAGATTTACAAAATAATCTGTTGATA
Source organism: uncultured Pelagibacteraceae bacterium (assembly GCA_902586025.1). Classification (GTDB taxonomy): domain Bacteria; phylum Pseudomonadota; class Alphaproteobacteria; order Pelagibacterales; family Pelagibacteraceae; genus Pelagibacter. The sequence goes on along the minus strand of CACIFV010000011.1, from coordinate 27,875 downwards.
GAGTTCCAGGTTTTTTTGTGAAAACTCCATTTTTAGAACTATCATAGTTTGTATCTAAAACTCTCATTCCTCCTACAAGAACTGTCATCTCTGGTGCCGTTAATCCCATTAATTGTGCCTTATCAATTAATTTTTCCTCAGCTGAAACATTAGATTTACCTTTTTTCATGTAGTTTCTAAAACCATCCGCTTGCGGCTCAAGTAATCCAAATGAATTTACATCTGTTTGGTCTTGTCTTGCATCTCCTCTTCCAGGAGTAAATGGAACCTGAATTTTATGACCAGCTTTTTTTGCTGCCATCTCTATTCCTACATTTCCACCTAATACTATAAGATCCGCCATTGAGACTGATTTTTTATTTTTATCAAATTTTTTCTTAATTTTTTGTAAAGCTTTAATAACCTTTGAAAGTTTTTTAGGGTTATTGACTTTCCAACTTCTTTGAGGTTCAAGCATAATTCTTGCTCCGTTTGCTCCACCTCTTTTGTCAGAACCTCTGTATGTAGAAGCAGAAGCCCAAGCCGTAGAAACTAAATCAGAAACAGAGATTTTTGATTTTGAAAGCTTTGATTTTAAATCTTTTATATCTTTTGATTTAAGTTTATATTTTGGTTTATCTATAGGATCTTGCCAAATTAATTGTTCTCTTGGTACTTCGCTACCCAAATAGCACGCTCTTGGTCCCATGTCTCTATGAGTAAGCTTAAACCAAGCTCTTGCAAATGCATCAGCAAATTCATCTGGATTTTGATAAAAATGTTTTGAAATTGGTCCATAACTTTTATCCATTCTCAAAGATAAATCAGTTGTTTGCATCATTGGAGGATGCATTTTACTTTTATCATGAGCATCAGGAACCATTTTAATTCTCTGACCATTCTTTTTTGGAGTCCATTGAAATGCTCCAGCAGGTCCTTTTGTCAATTCCCATTCATGGTTAAATAAACAATCAAAGTAACCCATATCCCATTGTGTTGGTGTTTGTGTCCATGCCCCTTCAATACCACTACTTATTGCGTGTACACCTTTTCCTGATTTGAAATTACTATTCCAGCCAGTTGCTTGATCTTGAATTCTTGATGCTTCTGGATCAGGTCCTTTATGTGATTCAGGTGCAGCACCATGAGATTTTCCAAAAGTATGACCACCAGCAACTAGTGCAACTGTTTCATAATCATTCATTGCCATTCGTCCAAATGTTTCTCTAATATCATGAGCTGCTTTCAATGGGTCTGGATTAAAATCTGGACCTTGTGGATTTACATAAATTAATCCCATGTGAGAAGCCCCCAAAGGTTGTTCAAGATCTCTTTTTCCGCTGTATCTCTTAACACCTAACATTTCTTTTTCTGAACCCCAGTAAATATCATCTTCTGGTTCCCAGATATCAGTTCTTCCCGCTCCAAAACCGAACGTTTTAAAGCCCATAGACTCTAATGCTACATTTCCAACCAGTATAAATAAATCTGCCCAAGAAATTCTTTTTCCATATTTTTGTTTTATTGGCCACAAAAGTAATCTAGCTTTATCTAGATTAACATTATCAGGCCAAGCATTTAACGGTGCAAACCTTTGATTGCCTGTTCCAGCTCCCCCTCTACCATCACCTGTTCTGTATGTACCTGCTGCGTGCCATGCTAATCTAATAAATAAAGGACCATAATGACCGTAATCTGCCGGCCACCAATCTTGTGAGTCTGTCATTAATTTGTTTAAATCTTTTTTGAGTTCTTTGTAGTTCAGTTTTTTAAATTCTTTAGAATAATTAAATTTTTTCTCCATTGGATTTGATAAATTCGAGTGTTGACTTAAAATTTTCAAATTCAAACTGTTTGGCCAAAAATCTCTATTTGTTTGTCCTCTTCCAGCGCTAAATTTTGCTGGTGTACCTGCACCCGTAAAAGGGCACTTACTTAATTCTGCTGATTTAAATGTTTTACTTTTATGAAATTCTGCACTCATTTAATATATATCTCCTTTAATATTATAATTATTCTAATTCGTTGTTTATAATTATTCTAAAGAAGATTGTCAATAAGTCAGAATATTATGATTTAATTTTGAAACTTAGTCTTCTAATTTTACTAAAACTTCAACTGATTTAATTTTTTTTCCAGGTATAGATTTTTGTATCTCTATCGGTCCTACATCCTCATTTTTAATGTCAATAAGCTTTTCTTCTTTAACGTCAAAGAAATGGTGATGATCTGTGACATTTGTATCAAAGTAGGTTTGATTAGAATTTATCGGAATTTCTTTTAGATACCCTTTTTTATGAAATGCATGAACTGTATTGTAAACAGTTGCTAAAGAAACTTTCTCACCAGTTTTATCTATTATCAAATTGAATAAGTCGTTTATTGTGAAATGGAAAGTTTTATCTCTATTAAATAAAACCTCGCATATATTTATTCTTTGTTTAGTTGGTCTTAAGCTAGAGTTTCTTAGTTTTTCAATAAATTCTTGTTTACTAGTCATTAGCAATTTAAAACTATTCTAAACTATTTGTATATTATAATGTACCTAAATCAAGTAATAAGATTACAAAATTATGAAAAAAAATTCATTTAATTACGACGAATTAATTGATTGCGCTAATGGTAAATTATTTGGTCCAGGTAATGCAAAATTACCTTCTCCACCAATGCTAATGTTTGATAGAATTACAGAAATAACTGAGGGTGAGGGTTTTTACAAAAAAGGATCTATGAAAGCCGAACTTGATATTAAGGATAATATGTGGTTTTTTGATTGTCATTTTAGAGAAGATCCTGTTATGCCAGGTTGTCTTGGTTTAGATGCTATGTGGCAGCTAGTTGGCTTTTTTCTTGGTTGGCTTGGAAAACCAGGAAGAGGCAGAGCATTGGGTGTAAGCACTGTAAAATTCACTGGGGAAGTTCTTAAAAATGTCAAAATGGCAACATATGAAATAGATATGAAGAGAATTCTTGTCAAAGGAGAAACAACTGTAGGTCTTGCGAATGGAATATTGCTTGCTGATGGAAAAAAGATTTATAGTGCAGAAAATCTTAAGGTAGGATTATTTAAATAATGAAAAGAGTAGTTGTAACAGGACTTGGTGTAGTTTCGTGTTTGGGAAATAATCAAGATGAGGTTTATCAATCATTAGTCAATACAAAATCTGGAATAACATTTTCTGAGGAATACAAAGAGCATAATTTAAAAAGCCATGTTCATGGTAAACCTAATATCAAATTGGAAGATTATATAGATAGAAAAGTTATTAGATTTATGGGTGCTGGATCAGCATATAATTATGTTGCAATGAGTGAAGCAGTTAAAGACTCTGGATTAGAAGAAAATGAGGTTAGTAATATTTCAACAGGTATGGTCATGGGATCTGGAGGACCATCAATTGAAAATGTGATTTTAGCATCAGATAAAACTAGAGAAAAAAATCCAAAAAAAATGGGTCCATTTATAGTTCCAAGAACTATGGCAAGTACAGCTTCTGCCACTCTAGCGGTTCCATTTAAAATCAAAGGCACTAATTACACAATAAGTTCTGCGTGCGCAACGAGTGGTCATTGTATTGGTAACGCAATGGAACTTATTCAATTAGGAAAACAAAATATTATTTTTGCAGGTGGCAGTGATGAGGTTCACTTTGCAATGACTGCAATGTTTGATGCAATGACTGCACTATCGTCGAAATATAACGATACCCCTGAAAAAGCCTCAAGACCGTATGATAAAACAAGAGATGGTTTTGTTATTGCTGGTGGAGGTGGAGTTCTTGTTTTAGAAGAATACGAACATGCAAAAGCAAGAGGTGCTAAAATATACGCAGAATTAACTGGATATGGAGCAACCTCAGATGGCTATGATATGGTTGCACCATCTGGTGAGGGAGCGGTGAGATGTATGAAAATGGCTCTAGCAACCTCAAAAAATAAAATTGACTATATTAATACTCATGGGACATCAACACCTGTGGGAGATATTACAGAATTAAAAGCAGTTGGTGAGGCTTTTCCAGAATATAAACCTAAGATAAGTTCGACAAAATCTTTGTCGGGCCATTCATTAGGTGCAACTTCAGTTCACGAAGCAATTTACAGTTTGATAATGATGAAAAACAATTTTATTTCAGCATCAGCGAATATTTCAGAAATGGATGATGAAGCTAAGAACTATCCAATTGTTACACAAGTTGAAAAGGACATAAATCTAAATGCAATTATGTCTAACAGCTTTGGTTTTGGTGGAACTAATGCAACATTAGTGTTTGAGAAAGTTTAGATCTATGAGTTTAATGAAGGGAAAAAAAGGTCTTATCATGGGCGTTGCTAATGAGAGGTCAATTGCATGGGGTATATCGCAAAAACTAGCAGAAGCTGGAGCAGAGTTAGCTTTTACATATTTGGGTGATGCTTTAAAAAAAAGAGTTGTTCCACTTGCGGAAAGACTAAATTCAAACGTAACATTTAGCTGTGATGTAGAAAAAAAAGAAGAAGTTGTAAAACTTTTTGAAGACATGAAAAGTCAATGGGGAGAAATTGATTTTATTGTGCATGCAATTGCATTTTCAGATAAGTCCGAGTTATCAGGAGAATATTTAAATACAACTAGAGAGAACTTTTTAAGAAGTATGTTGATATCTTGTTTTTCATTTACTGAAGTTGCTAGAGAGGCATCTAAAATAATGAAGCAAGGTGGCAGTATGATTACTTTGAGTTATGAAGCAAATAAAGCCATACCTAATTATAATGTAATGGGAGTATGTAAAGCCGCACTAGAGTCTAGTGTTAAATATCTAGCAAGGGACCTTGGGGCAAAGAATATTAGAGTTAATGCAATAAGTGCGGGACCAATTAAAACTCTAGCTGCATCTGCCATTGGCGATGCTAAATTTCTTTACAAGTGGAATGCTGATCATTCATTTTTGAAAAGAAATGTTGATAATCTTGATGTTGGAAATTCAGCATTATATCTTTTAAGCGATATGGCAGGTGGTGTTACTGGAGAAATTCATTATGTGGATGCTGGTTACAATAAAGTTGGAATGCCAGATCCTAAGAATATTAATTAATTTAAAAAAATAGTAAAATTTAGTTAAAAAATTTTAATGAAAAAATTTATTTCTAGTATTGTAATTTATTTTCTCTTTATAACTATTTGTTTTGCTAAAAGTTATAGGATAGGCGATAAAATATCTGATAGACTAGTGTTTAATAATAAATATTCTTTCGAATTACCCAAAGGTGAGTGGATTATTGCTGACAGGTTTTCATACTTTTATTATGGCCTTGTCTCTAAAGGGTATGATATTTTAAAAATTAAAAATAAAAAAGTTATAGAAGGTTTTTCTGTAGCCGAATTAAAATTGCCAGCTAAATGGCAGGGATATCTAAATGCTGCTATGCATGAGGTAGTTTTTAAAAATAAATACGACGGGTGCTATGATAGACCTGAATATTATGTATTAGAGTATTTTGCTAAAGGTTCTTCTCACAATTGTTTTTGGATAAGGCATCTTGATGTATATAAAGAATTAAATGACCCTGAAGATCCAGAATTAAGAGGTGTGAATACGCAATTTAAAGCGTGGTTGAGGAATAATAAAATAGAATTACCAAGAGTAGCTATTGGAAGCTTACATAGTTATTTTTCTAGACTAACAGGAGGAAAGTGGTTTGTTGTTGAGCACTTTATTGATCCTGGGACATTAGGTGCTCCAAGGAGTAATTTTGTAAATGAAGATAGATCAGAATATCATAAATATAATATTTCTAGCTACCCAGATCATAAAATAATTATGGAAAAGATGGTTTCTATAGGTGCAAAAAGACATAAACAGTTTGAATTAGAAGTAAAAGCAAAAGATCATCATAAATTGGATTTAACTCATCTTATTATAGAACCTTCAGGGGATAAAAAAATTGAAAAGAATGAAGATATAATTTTTCAAATAAATAAATTAAAAAATTTACTAGACTCAGGTGTCATAACAAAGGAAGAATTCAAGAAAGGAAAAGAAAAAATACTCAATTAACAATGCAACAAATTAGTATTTATCTAACAAGTATAATATTAGGAATTATGCTATTCTTTTCTTTTGTTGTAGCACCTGTAACTTTCACTGCATTAGATGAGGAAAATGCTAGAAAATTCATAAGAAAAATATTTCCTTATTACTACATTGTTAATTTAGCAATAAGTATTTCAGTTTTAATTTGCTTTATAATTCTGAAAATTTTTTCCTTAGATTTTTATTTAATTTTGAGTGTTGCGGTATTATTTGCTGTATCAAATTTTGTACTAATGCCACTGATAAATAAGTTCAGAGATGCAAAGCAGGATAAAAAATTTAAACAATCACACTTTGTTTCTGTGGTGATAAATTTTGTGCAAATGATTTTGTTGGTAATTGTCTTAATTTAAAAAGAATTAGTAATACCTAAGCCAACAGTAATAAAAATACCTAACCAGATTAAACCTTTAATAAAAAAAAATGCAAAACTACCAAGTAACAAATATCTTCCATATTTATTTTTCTGTAGTTCTAACTTAAAGTTTTTTAAAAGCTTCATTCTATTATAATTTATTACAATTATTTTTTACTTGATCTTTTCCCACTCTTTCATACCACCAGTGATATTTTTGACATTTTTAACCCCCATATCCTTCATAGTTTTGGTTGCTAATGTTCCTTGTCCACCAACACCACAAAAAACTACATATTCTTTATCAGGATTATTTTTAAACATATCATTTTCTAGAGGACTTCCTTCTGCTAAATAAAATTCTAATAAACCTCTATCTAAGTGAATTGCGTTACCGATCGTGCCTTTAGAAAAGCTCTCTTTATCCCTAACATCAATAAATTGAACATTTGGATCATTTAGCTTTTCTTTTGCATCACTAGCGCTGATATTTTCAATTTTATTTCTTACACTCATCAAATCATCAAATTTTTTCATGCTTCTCCTATAATTTTATATTGCAGCTTGTTTAATTGATAACTTAACTTTTCCTCTATCAAAGCCGATTACCTTAACTTTAACTTCATCACCTTCTTTTACTACATCAGTTACCTTACCGACTCTCTTGTCAGCAAGCTCTGATATGTGAACGAGACCATCTTGTTTTCCTAGGAAATTAACAAATGCACCAAACTCCATAATTTTCATAACTTTACCAATGTAAATTTTATTGAGTTCAGCTTTAGCAGTTAAGTCTTTAATCATTTGCATAGCTTTATTTCTAGACTCCTCATCTGGAGCAGCTACTGTAACTTCACCTTCGTCATTTATGTCAACTTTGGCACCAGATACCTCAACTATTTCTCTTATACTTGCTCCACCTTTTCCAATGACTGTAGCAATATCTTTCTTATCTACAGTAATTTTTTCCATCTTAGGAGTATGTTTTCCAACATCATCCCTTGATTTAGATAAAGCTTTGTTCATTTCGCCTAAGATATGAATTCTTCCATCTTTTGCCTGTTTTAAGGCTTGCTCCATAATTTCAAATGTTATTCCTGTAATTTTAATATCCATTTGAAGAGATGTTATTCCATCTTTAGTTCCAGCAACTTTAAAGTCCATATCGCCTAGGTGATCTTCATCTCCAAGAATATCTGAAAGAACGCTAAAATCATCTCCTTCTTTAATTAATCCCATTGCAATACCAGCAACTGGTTCTTTGATTGGAACACCTGCATCCATCAGTGCCAAAGACGAGCCACAAACAGTTGCCATAGATGAAGAACCGTTTGACTCGGTTATCTCTGATACGATCCTAAATGTATAAGGAAAACTCTCCTTAGAAGGCAAAGAAGAATTTATTGCTCTCCAAGCTAATTTTCCATGACCTATTTCTCTTCTTCCAGTACCTATTCTACCAGTTTCTCCAACAGAGAAAGGCGGAAAATTATAATGGAGCATAAATCTTTCTTTTTGTAATCCTTCAAGACTTTCTATTTTCTGCTCATCATCGGATGTGCCAAGTGTAGTTGTAACTATTGCTTGAGTTTCTCCTCGAGTAAACAAAGCAGAACCATGTACTCTTGGAAGAATTCCGACTTCACACATAATTGGTCTAACATCTGCAAGACCTCTACCATCAATTCTATTTTTATTTTTTAGAATATCTGTTCTGACAATTCTTTTTTCTAAATTTTTAAGCTCAGAATTTACATCAAGATCAGTATAATTCTCATCTTCTTCATAAAGCTTTTTTGCTTTATCAGTTATTTCTGAAATTAAATTCGATCTTTCTTGTTTATCTTTTATTGAAAATGCTTTTTTTAGTTCCTCAGTAAATTCGCTTTCCAATTTATTTTTTACGTCAGAAAGATCTTTTTTCTCAACAACCCAATCAGGTTTTTTACATTCTTTCGCTAAATCCTCGATCATCTCGATTACAGGAACAAACCCTTCGTGACCAAACTTAACAGCATTTAGCATTTCCTCTTCAGTTAGACCGTTTGCTTCGGACTCAACCATCAAAACTGCATCTTTTGTTCCAGCCACCACAAGATCTAACTTTGAATCTTTAAGTTGTGCTTTAGTAGGGTTTAGAACGTATTCTCCTTTAATAAAGCCAACTCTAGACGCGCCTACAGGACCCAAAAATGGCATTCCTGAAATTGCCAAAGCTGCTGATGAAGCAATTATTGATAAAATATCTGCTTCGTTTTCTTTGTCATAAGATATCACAGTTGGTAGTACCTGAACTTCGTTTTTAAATTCATCTGGAAAAAGTGGTCTGATAGGTCTATCAATTAATCTTGAAATTAATGTTTCACTATCTGTTGGTCTCGCCTCTCTTTTAAAATATCCACCTGGAATTTTACCAGCTGCGTAATATTTTTCTTGATAATTTACTGACAAGGGGAAGTAATCCATATCCGGATTAACTTTTTTTGCTCCAACTGCAGTTGCTAATACAACTGTTTCTCCGCATTGTGCTATGATGGCGCCATCTGCTTGTCTTGCTATTTTACCTGTTTCTAAACTGATCTTTTTCCCTGCTACTTCTATTTCTTTCTTTACAACTTTAAACATTTACTTCCTTAAATTTAATTTTGATATTACTTCTTTATAAGACTCCACTTTATTTTTCTTTAGATAGTCTAATAATTTTTTTCTTTTATTTACTGCTCTTAAAAGTCCAACAGATGAATGTTTATCTTTTTTGAACTGTTTAATATGTTTAGACAAGTTCTCAATTTTTTCTGTTAGTTGAGCAACTTGAACTTCTGAAGAACCTCTATCCTTATCATGGATTGCCAGCTCTTTTACTTTATTTACCATTTTCTATTCCTTATTTATTTGTTTGTTTTATTAAATTTTCAATTTTTTCTGCGTAATCGAAAGAATCATCTTTCACAAAAAATAGCTTTGGTAAAAATTTCATTACTATTTTTTTTGATAAAACTTTTCTTATTACAAATGAAAATTCTTTTAATTTAGCGACGACTTCTTCAGCGTCTTTTCCACCTAAAGGCATTACAAAAATTTTTGCTGTTTTTAAATCTGGAGACATTCTAACTTCAGTTACTGTTATCTCTTTTGTAGATAAATTGGGTAATTTTGCTTCATCTCTGATAAATAGCATTCCTAACGCTTGTTTAATCATTTCTCCAACTCTTAATTGTCTTTGAGTAACTGGTTTTCCTAAGCTAGTCATTATATTGTTCTCTCTGTTATTGTGGAATTATACACCTCAATTACGTCATTTTTCTGGAAATCGACAAAATCTTTTAAAGTTATTCCACATTCTAAACCAGCAGATACCTGTTTAGTTTGATTTTTCTCTCTAAATATTGACCCTATTCTTCCATTGAAAATTATAGCTCCATCTCTAATAACCCTTGCATTAGAGTCCTGAGTAATTTCTCCATCTGTTACTTTTGAACCCGCAACCTTACCTACTTTTGAAACCTTAAATATTTCTAATATTTCTGCAGTTCCAATAATTTTTTCGTCTACTTCTGGAGTTAAAAGACCAGACATTTTATTTTTTATAAAATCTAAAACTTCGTAAATAATGTTAAAGCTAGATATAGAAATCTTTTCTTGTTCTGATCTTTTTTTAGCTTCTTTACTAGGTTTTACGTTAAATGCTATGATTACAGCATTAGAAGCTTTTGCTAATGTAACATCAGTTTCTGTAACCATCCCAATATCTGATAAAAGTATTTTTGGCTTTACCTCATCGTGTTTAATTTGATTTATTGCATTTTTTATAGCTTCTGAGGAACCATGAACATCTGATTTTATAATAATATTTAGTTCTTTTGATGATGTATCTTTAAAAGCAGAGTCTTGAGTAACAAAGGATAATGGATTTTTGCTCTCTTTTGCCTCTTGTATTCTACCATCTGATAGAGATTTTGCGTCTTTTTCAGTTTTTAAGACGATAAAGTCATCGCCTGATTTTGCAGCTCCATTAATTCCTAATATCTCAATTGGTGTTGATGGTTCGGCTATATCAATTTGATTTCCCTGATCATTTATTATGGCTCTTACTTTTCCCCATTTTAAACCACTAACAAAATAATCTCCTTTTTTAAGTGTTCCCGCAGTAATGATTACATTTGCTATTGGTCCTCTCCCAATATCAATTTTAGATTCTAAAACTATTCCCTTTGCATCAGTATCAAAATCAGTTTTTAAGTCTAATATTTCGGCTTGTAAAATAATACTCTCAACCAATTTATCCAAATTTTGTTTTGTTTTAGTCGATATTTCAACCACTAAAGTATCTCCTGATAAATCTTCAGCTATAAGTTCATATTCTAAAAGTTGATTTTTAATTTTTTGAGGGTCTGCTTCTGGAAGATCACACTTATTAATTGCAACAACAATAGGCACTTTGGCAGCCTTTGCATGTTTAATTGATTCTATTGTCTGAGGTTTAACACCGTCATCAGCTGCAACTACTAGTATGACTATGTCAGTTAATTTTGAACCTCTTGCTCGCATTTCAGTAAAAGCTGCGTGACCAGGAGTATCGATAAAAGTAATTTTATTTTTTTGATGTATTATCTGATATGCACCAATATGTTGCGTAATACCTCCAAATTCACCAGAAACAACATTCGCTTTTCTTAATGTGTCTAAAACAGATGTCTTGCCATGATCAACATGTCCCATAACTGTTACTATAGGTGCTCTGCTCTTTAAGTTTTGTGTTTTTATTTCTTTAATTTTTTCTAATATTTCTTCTGCTTTTTTTTCTTTAACAGGATTATGTCCAAATTCTTTAACTAAGTATTCTGCTGTATCTGCATCAATTGTATGATTTATAGTAACTGTTACGCCCATACCCATCAAATGTTTTATTATACTACTAGACTGCTCAGCCATTCTATTTGCCAATTCTCTAATTGTAATTACTTCAGGTATATTAATATCTCTTTTAACAGGTTTAAAATTATCTTTTGACTCCTCTTTGTTAAGCAATCTATTTTCTTTTTGTTTTGCTCTTTTTAAAGAGGCAAGACTTCTTGATCTTATGCCAATTTCATCTCCACTTAAGGCTCTAGATACTGTAAGCTTTAATTCTCTTCTTTTAGTTCCTGACTTTGCAGATTTGTTCTCCCTTTGAGAATTTTCACCTTTTAATCTTCTTGTAGCTCTTTGTTCTGCTAGTTTCCTTTTCTCAAAATCAGAAGTTGCAGAAGATGGCGGCTTAGAAAAGTTAGGTTTTTTTGATATAAAAGTGCTTTGTGATTTATTTTCATTTGATTTAGCACCTCTAGCAAAATTTGGTTTACTCCCAAACCTTGGAGATCTTTTTTCTATTACTACTGTGTTCTTTGATTGAGATTTTGCTTGTTCAATACTATTAATTGTCTTTTTGGAAGCTCCAGAAATTGATAACTTTAATTTTTTTTTTTCCATCTTTCATCTCTCAATCTTGATATGCAATATCTCTTGCAGACATAATTAAATCATCAGCTTCTTTTTTTGAAAGAGCGAAATCTTCTAAATAACCTTTGATTCTTACTCTTTCACCCTTGATAACATCATATCCGCCTGTTAATTCATCAGATGCTAAATCTGCAAAATCGTTTAATGTTAATATTTTTTGCTCACCAAGTGTCACGAGCATTCCTGGCGTTAAACCTTTATGATTAATTAAATCATTCTCTAATCCAAGATCTTTAATTCTTTTTGCAATTTCTTCTTGGTCTTTTTGATAAAATTCCTTTGCTCTTTCAATTAATTCTTTGGCAGTCTCATCTTCTATACCTTCGATTTTCATTAAGGCATCTGGATCACTATCTTTAATATCGTCTATAGACGAAAAACCTTCTGCTACTAGCAACTGACCCAATGTTTCATCTAATTCTAAATTTTTAACGAAATTATCTGTTTTCTCTTTAAATTCTATTTGTCTTCTTTCAGAGTCTTCTTGATCAGTCATAATATTGATTTCATAGTTCATTAATTTTGTTGCCAATCTTACATTTTGACCCCTCCTACCAATTGCTTTACTTAGATTTTCCTCTGTTAAAATAACATCAAGTTTTCTTCCTTCTTCATCCACATTTACTCTTTGCACCTCTGCTGGAGATAATGCATTAGCAACTATAACAGCTGGATCCTCTGACCAATTTACAATATCAATTTTTTCACCTTGAAGTTCATTTACAACTGCTTGAACTCGACTTCCTCTCATACCTACACAGGCTCCCACCGGATCTAATGATGTATCAATTGCTTTTACACATATTTTAGCTCTACTACCTGGATCTCTTGAAGATGATTTAATCTCAATTAGACCATCATAGATTTCTGGAACTTCTTGAATAAAAAGTTTTTCCATAAATTTGGGATGTGCTCTTGAAAGAAATATCTGCTGTCCTCTTGGTTCTCTTCTTACATCTAAACAATATGCTTTTACTCTATCACCTGCTTTTATATTTTCTCTTGGGATCATTTCGTTTTTTTGTATTATTGCTTCAGTTCTTCCTAAATCAACAATTACATTTCCAAATTCTAATCTTTTAACAATACCACTTAAAATAGTGTCAATTTTATCCTTAAAATCATTAAATTGTCTTTCTCTTTCTGCTTCTCTAACATTAAAACTAATTACTTGCTTTGCTGTTTGTGCTGCTATTCTTCCAAAATCAAATGATGGTAAAGGTTGAAGTACTTCATCTCCTATTTGCTTTCCTTGATTATTTTCGTTAAGCTTTACTGCATCGTTAAGAGTTATTTCTAAATTAGAATTTTCAGGTTTTTCAACTATAACTAGTTTTCTAAAGATTCCAATTTCTCCACTTTCTCTATTAATTTCAACTTTGATTTCGTTTTCAGATCCAAACTTAGATTTGGCTGCTTTTGCAATACCGTTTTCCATTGATCCAATAATTAATTCTTTATCAATAGATTTTTCTAAAGCTACAGCTTCCGCTATTCTTATTAATTCTAATTTATCTGCTCTTCTATTTAACATTTTTATCAAACCTAAAAAAAAATGGGCCGAGGCCCATTTTGAAATTTCAATAATGTGAGTGAAATATATTTATTTTTTTTTAATATTCAACTTTATTTACTTGCTAAATATGTATGATTTATCTGTCTTTTCCCATGAAAAAGATCCCATATCATCGGGTATTCTTCCAAAATGTCCATAGGCTGATGTTTTTTCATAGATAGGTTTGTTCAGACCAAGCATTTCTCTTATTCCTCTGGGGCTTAGATCAAAATTCTCATTTATAAGCTTTTCAACATGCTTATTTTTCTCATCATCGTTATCGAACAAATCGACATAAATAGATAAAGGTTTTGATACTCCAATTGCATAAGCTAATTGTATAAGACATTTATCAGCAATTTTAGATGCAACAACATTCTTTGCTAAATATCTGGACGCATAAGCAGCTGATCTATCAACTTTGGTTGGATCTTTTCCTGAAAATGCACCTCCTCCATGTGGTGCTGCTCCACCATAGGTGTCAACAATAATTTTTCTACCAGTCAAACCACTATCACCATCAGGACCCCCGATTACGAAATTTCCTGTTGGGTTCACATATATTTCCTTTTCATCTAATGAACTCAATAATTCTTTTGGTATTGATCTCTCAATATAAGGTTTTACTAATTCTCTAACTTGAGCTTGATTGACATCTTGAGAGTGTTGTGTCGATATAACTACAGATTTTACCGATGATGGTTTTCCATCTTTATATTCAATTGTAATTTGGCTTTTTGAGTCTGGTTCTATATTTTTTAATTTGCCAGATTTTCTATCCTCAGCCATAAGTCTTAATATTTTATGAGAGTAATGTATTGGAGCGGGCATCAGCACGTCGGTTTCATTACACGCATAACCAAACATAATTCCTTGATCACCAGCACCTTCATCTTTATTTCCAGAGGAATCTACACCCATAGCAATATCAGCCGATTGAGAATGTAAATAACTTTCGACTGATGTTGCCTCTTTCCAAGTAAATCCTTCTTGATCATAACCAATATCTTTGATGCAATGCCTTACTTTTTCTATTAAATCCTCTTTTTTTATTTCTGGACCTCTTACTTCACCAGCTAATACAACTTTATTTGTTGTTGTTAAAGTTTCACAAGCAACTCTCGATTGAGGTTCGGCAGCCAAATAAGTATCTACAACCATATCTGAAATTCTATCACAAACTTTATCTGGATGACCTTCGGATACTGACTCGCTAGTAAATAAGTAATTTTTTTTCATTTATTCTCCCTAATTTTTAAAATCACAATGAAAGTAGTATAAATTAGGATAAAATAAAAGAAGATCTTATTACCGTGTTCAGCAAAATAAGTTTTATCAACACGTTTAATTTTATTAACATCAAAATATCCTTTTTCACTAATTTGTTTGATAATTTGACCTTTGGGATTAACGAAAGCAGACACTCCATTGTTTGTAGATCTAATAACATTTTTACCTTCTTCAATTGATCTGAATATCGAATGAGATAAATGTTGAGCAGGTCCAATAGATTTGCCAAACCAACCATCCTCAGAAATATTTAATATAAAATCGTAATATTTTTTATTTGGATAAATTTTTCCTGAATAAATAATTTCATAACAAATTAGTGGGATAAATTTTAATTTATCAATGTTCAAAATTTCTCTTTTATTATCAGCTGAAAATGATTGATACCCTTGAGTTATTTTTTTTAAACCTACTCTTTTAAAGAAATTTTCAAAAGGTAAAAATTCTCCAAATGGAACTAGTTTATTCTTGTTGTATTTATACAATAATTCTGTGTCAGAATTTATTACCACTAAAGAATTATAAATTTTATTTTCTTTAACACTATTAATTCCCAAAATGACTTTATGGTTTGCTTTAAATTTTTTTTTGAAGATATTTTTAAATAATTTTAGATCTTTAAAATAAATACTAGTAATTATACCCTCAGGAAAAATAAATATTTTTTTTTCAGATTTATTTGGATTACTTAAAGTAATTAATTCATCAATATTTTTTTCTGGACTCTGATTTGTCAAGAATCTTTCAATTGGTATATTTGGAGAAACAACTCGAATAGCAGAATCTAGCTTGTCGTATTTTTTTTTTTCAAAATTTTTAATATTAAAATATCCATAGGAATAATTTATTACTACTAGAATTAAACCAAAACAAAAAATGATAGCTGTTGCTGGACTTTTATACTTATTAAAGAATATTATTGGCAATAAGAAAATAGTTATTGACAATAGATTTAATGAGTAGGTCCCCACATATGATAAAATTTGTAGAGAAGGTAAGTTATTTGAAATACTAAAGACTAATAAATTCCAAGGAAAACCACCAAAAACAAAACTTCTTAGAAATTCAATCCCAGCTAAAAAAATTGAAAAAATAAAAACTGAAGAAAGTTTATTTTTTAGATTAAAAAAGCTACTTAGAAAAGTTGCCAAACCATAAAATATTCCTAGAAATAAAGGAATTAATATTAATGCAAATGGAATAATAAATTTAAAATTTACATCAAATGTCAAAGAATTTGTAATCCAATAAAGGTTAGAAATAAAATAACCAAATCCAAAGACCCAACCAATAAAAAATGACATGATTTTTTTATGGGCATAATTTATTAATATATAAAGTAATGTCGGAAGTGATAAAAAATTAAGAAATACAAAATTATATGGCGGTAAACTAAATGATGTTGTTATACCTAAAAATAAACATATTAAATGTAGATAAGCTTTATTTTCTAAAATAGATTTCAATTTATTTTATTCAATTTTTTAAATATTAAATTTTCTTTTTTCTTCATTAAATAATAATCTTTATTTTTTTTATGATCATGTCCTAAGAGATGTAAATAACCATGTATCCATATTTTATCTAATTCATGATCGAAACTCGTTGATTCTGCTCTTTTATTAATTATTTCAAAGGAAATTGCTATATCTCCTATATATAATTTATTTTTTAATTTAACTTTTAATGGGAAAGAAAGTACGTCCGTTGGAACATTTTTATTTCTAAATTTTAAATTTAAATCTTTCATTTTTTTATTATTAGTAAGCATAAGAGTAAATTCTTGGTTTTTGTTCTTAAAGGTGCTTAATTTAGATAATTTATTTAATTTCTTTTTGAAGTAGATTTCTGGTCTTTTTAATTTTTTTTCCCAAACTTTTTTGTCTAAAACTATGTTGGCTTTAATCATTAATCTGAATTTTTATCAGAATAAGCCTTAACTATCTTGGAAACTAGCGGGTGTCTTACTACATCAGTATGATCAAAATCTACTACAGATATCTCATTTAAATGACCAAGCAATTTTTTTGATCTATTTAAACCTGACATTGATTTATTAGGTAAATCTATTTGGGAAGGATCACCATTAATAACTATTTTAGAATTTTCACCAATTCTTGTTAAGAACATTTTTATTTGAGTATCAGTGGCATTTTGTGCTTCATCAAGAATTGCAAAAGAATTTTTTAAAGTTCTTCCCCTCATAAAAGCTAGCGGTGCAATTTCAATATCTCCAACTTCTATTTTTTTTTGAATTTTTTCAAAATCTAATAAGTCATATAATGAATCATAAAGAGGTCTTAAATAAGGATCAACTTTTTCTCTCATATCACCTGGTAAAAAACCTAATCTTTCTCCTGCTTCTACTGCTGGTCTTGATAAAATTATTCGCTCTATTTTTTTATCCAGTAACATTGTTAAAGAAACTGCTACAGCTAAAAATGTTTTACCAGTTCCCGCTGGTCCTGCGGAAATAACTATATCTGACTCTTTTAAAGCTGTTATATATTTTTTTTGTTTCTCTGATCTTGGTATTACAGATTTTTTAGGAGTTTTTATTATGTACTCAACATTCCCACTTTTATTTGTAACTTTTTCATCAATCATAAATTTGTTTACTGATGATTCTATATCCTTTTTTTCTAATGTTCCATTATTTAAAAATTGATCTACAAGAAATTGGATTGCATTTTTTAATATTTCATTTTTTTCAGGAGTATTTTTTAATAAAATTGAGTTTCCTCTAGAGTAAATACTAGTATTTGTAATTTTTTCTAATTCTTTCAAGTTGTTATTAAATTCTCCTAAAACACCTAGAAGTAATTCATTACTTTGAAATACAATGCTTAAGGCGTTATTTTCTGAATATACGTATTTTAAATCTGGATTAATTTTTGATTTTGCAAAATTTTTCAAATTATGCTGCTTTCATTTCATCTGTTACTTTACCAAATAAAGAATTTTGATTACTTTTTTCGATTTTAACTTTTATTAATTTGCCAATATGACTTTTATGACCATCAAAAATTACTGAATTTAAAAATTTATTTCGTCCGAAATATTTGCTCTGGTTTTTAAGTTTATTTTCTACAAGTACCTCTAAAGTTTTGCCCTCTAAAGATTTATTCAATTCTATTTGATTGCTAAATAATTTTTCTTGAATAGTTATCAACCTATTTTTAAGTTTATCTTTGTCAGTAATCTCCAATTCTGCAGCTTTTGTACCTGGTCTAGGACTAAAAATAAAAGAGAATGAATTTATAAATTTAATTTTATTTACTAAATTTATAGTTTCTTTAAAATCATTTTCCGTTTCTCCAGGGTATCCAATAATAAAATCACTAGAAAATTTTATATCAGGGTTAATTTTGATTAATTTTTCATAAATATTTAGATAATAATTAACAGTATGCTTTCTATTCATCATTTTTAATATTCTATCAGAACCACTTTGAATTGGTAAATGAACAAAAGGCATTAATTTTTTTGAATTTCTGTAACATTCAATAAGGTCATCTGTCATATCTCTCGGATGAGATGTGGTATATCTAATTCTACTTATTTCGTTATATTTACTGAGTATATTAATAAGATCTGACAATCGGTACTCTCTTGATCCATCTATATAGGAATATGCATTTACGTTTTGACCAAGAAAAGTTATTTCTTTCGATCCGTTCTTTATCAATCTCTCAGCTTCATCAATAACACTTTTGAATGGTCGAGAATATTCTGGTCCTCTAGTATAAGGAACAACACAAAAGTGACAGAACTTATCACAACCTTCTTGGATCGTTAAGAAAGATGAAACATTTGTATTATTATTTTTAATATTATCGAAGTACCTAAACTTAGAAACTGAGTCAAATTCAGTTTGTTCAACTTTATTTTTTTCCTCAAAATTCTTTAAAAGATTATTTAATTTTTGATAAGATTGTGGACCTATAACTAGATCTATATATTTCTCTCTATTTAGCATCTCTGTATTTTCGGCTTGTGCTACGCAACCTGCAACTACCATTATTGGTTTTTTTTTATCTTTGTATAATTTCTTAACTCTTCCAATCTCATGATAAACTTTATCTTTAGCTTTATCTCTAATATGACAAGTGTTTAAAATATAACAATCAGCTTCATCCTGATTTTCAGTTTTATTATAGCCTATAGCCCTAACAGCATCGTATATCCTGTTGGAGTCATACTCATTCATTTGACAACCAAATGTCTTTATAAAAACCTTTTTACGCATGAATTACTTTTTTTTGATTCCGTATAGTTCTAATTTATGATCAACGAGCTTATAGCCGTATTTATCAGCAATTTTTTTTTGTAATTCTTCGATCTCTTCGTCAACAAATTCTATTATTTCTCCAGTTTTTATGTCAATTAAATGATTATGATCATCATTTAATTCATATCTTGCCTTTCCGGATTTAAAATCATGCTTGGTTAAAATACCCGCTTCTTCAAAAAGTTTAACAGTTCTGTAAACTGTAGCAATGCTAATTTTAGAGTCTATTTGAGAAACTCTATTATATAATTCATCAACATCTGGGTGGTCAGATTCTCCATATGTTTTTTTAGATTCTGATATTACTCTAGCAATTATCCTTCTTTGATCTGTGAGTTTAACACCATTTTTTTGACATTTTTCTTCAATAGTTTCTAACATAATATATTTTAACTCGAGTAAAGGGGTTTAATCAAATTAATATTTGTAAAATTTTTTTTTTCAATTTTTACTAACTGATCTACATCTTTATATGTTAGTTGTTCACTCAAAAATCCATATAAATCAATATTTTTTGCAAAAGCAATGCCTTTAGCAATTGCTATCGAATTTCTAATACTTGAGATTTTGCCAGGACCTTGATTTACAAATATTTCACTTATTTTATCTAAATTTGAATCATGTTCATTGAGAAAATTCAAAATTAATATCATTATTTTATCAAAATTTTCTCTACTGTTTATATGAGCGGTAGTATAAGAATCTACTTTGGTTATGAGAGAAAATAAAATTTTATCATCTGCAGCGTTAATAACTAAAGTATTCATTTTTTTTATTATTTTTTTAAACGTTAAAGCTGAAGTAGTAAATAAGAAATATTTTAAAAATGAACAAGGTGTTTTGGCTATTATGTATCATAGATTTGAAGAAAATAAGTATCCATCAACAAATATTAGATTAGATATATTTAAAAAACATATTAATTTAATCAATAAAAATGGTTTAAATTTTTATAATCCTAGTGAATTTTCAATAAGTTTTAAAAAAGTTAAGGAACAAAAAAAAATTTTATTAACTATTGATGATGCATTTACTTCTTTTTATCAAAATGCCTGGCCAATCTTAAAAGAAGAAAAAATTCCTTTTATTTTATTTGTCTCAACTGAAGCAGTTGGAAATAAAGGATATATGAGTTGGGAACAAATAAAAGAAGTAGAGAAAGAGAACTTTGCATACATTGGTAATCATTCACATTCACACGATTATTTAACTAAATTTACTTTTCAAAAGTTTGTAGAAGATATTGAGGAGTCAATTAAAATTTTTAAAAATAAGTTAGGTTATAATCCAATTTTTTTTTCTTATCCCTTTGGAGAATATAATTTAGAGCAGAAAAATTATATTTCAAACAATTTTGAATTTGCATTTGGCCAACACTCAGGTGTTATTGATTTAAATAAGGATAGATATGAACTACCAAGATTCCCTATAAACGAAAAATACGGTGAAATAAAAAGATTTAACGAAGTAATATCTTATTTGCCACTTCAGTATAAAATTATTAAACCAGAAAACAAATTTATGGGTGATGGGGAAAACCCACCTAAAATGACGATAGAATTTTTCGAAGATCAAAAAAATTTAGAAAATATTAATTGCTTTTCAAATGAGGGCTCAAATTGGAAAAAAACAGAAATTGTCTTGATTGACAATGTATTAAATATTAATTTTACAGAAAAATTTATTGAAAGAAGAGGGAGAATTAATTGTTCTTTAAAAGATGAGAATGGGTGGAGATTTTCAGGTTTCCAATTTGTTCAAAATTAAATTAATTTTTTAGTCTTATTACTTGTAGGCATTACATTTACATCATCAAAATCCGTAAGAGAATTTTGCTTTATAATTTGCTTTAACACGTCAATGTATTTTTGCCCTGTCTCAGCGTATTTATCTAAATAATTTACCAGCTTTAAACTGTCTAATTTTTCATCGTTGTCCCTTTGAATTGCTCTTTCTTTTCTAAATTCGATATAACTGCTATGAGTATTTAAATTTCGCTGATATGCTCTAACTGATGCTTTAAGAACCGCAAATTTTGCAACTTTATGCTTTGCATCTTTATCTACACCTGCTGGCCTAATTCCTTCGCCATTCCATGTCCATTGTCCAAATAATGCATTGCCCTCTTGTGCAAATCTCGATGTACCCCATCCAGTTTCTTTAGCAGCTTGAGCAAGTGCTAAAGAGACAGGTATTTCATCCATTCTAACTTTCAGAGAATAAAAATCTCCATCTCTTAAACCATATTGTTTAAATTTTTCTTTTAACCAATTCTTTTCTTTTTGCGTGTTAATATTTTTACCCAATATTCTAAATAATTCTTTTCTATCAAGTCGAATTTTAGCATTCTCTTCTACGATTAATGGTAAAACTATTTGGATAAATAGTTTTTTTCTTTTTTTTGAGTTCTCAATACTTTTAATCTCTTTTGGAAGATGGTCAATTTTGTTACCTATATTTACCAATTTAGTCTCTTTAACCCTTTCAAGATTATAATTTGTATCTTTAAACAATTGCTCAATTGTTCTTGCATCAAATCTTATTGAATTTTGGCCCTCATCATCTGTACCAAAAAAATCAATATCAGCAAAAATATTTTTCAGATTCAGTTTGTTTGTTTTAGTTTCTCTCTCTCCATCAAGAATTTTTTTTCTTTTTTCTAATTCTTGGTCAAAATTTACACCAGCATTTGAGATTACAGATTTTTTGAAATTTAAATTTTTATCCAAAAAATTGTTTATAGTTGGTAAAGAAAAGAATGAGAATATTACAAAAATACTAATTGCCGAAAATCTAAATATATTATTTTTCTTTCTCTTCTGTTTAATATTTTGATTTTTTGTACGTCTAACCATTAGTTTCAATATAATTATTATTAATTATTTATACAGCTAAAACTTCTTTAACTTCAGGAATGTAATGACAAAGCAAGTTTTCTACACCTTTTTTTAAAGTAAGAGTTGAAGATGGGCAGCCTGAACAACTGCCTTTTAATAAAACTTTAACTTTTCCATCCTTGAATTCTTGGAACTTTATATCGCCTCCATCTCTTGCAACGGCAGGTCTTATTTTTGAGTCTAGAATACTTATTATTTTTTTTTCAATCTCTGAATAATTTTTGTTTTGTTCTTCTTGAACTGTTTTATCAATAATGCAAGTATTACCATTTGCATAATGCTCGTTTACATAAGATATAACAATATGCTGAATATCTTCCCATCTTTTATTCTCTTCTTTATTTATTGAAAAAAAATCTTCACCAAAAAATGCTCCAGTTACTCCATTTATCTGTAATAAGTTTTTTATCAATAAATTATTTGTATCTTCTTTATTTAAAACTTCTAATGAACCATTCATAGATACCTTCCTACCAGGAAGAAACTTTAATGAATTTGGGTTTGGTGTATTTTCAGTTTGTATAAACATTGGTTTTATATAATGTTTATTTCAAATTATTAAATGATTAAAAACCGACTATTTCTTTTATCTTTTTTACTTTTTTAGAGGAAATTTCATGCGCTTTTGCTGCACCATCCTCTAAAATATGGTCTATATAATTTTTATCTGACAGCAATTTTTGTATTTCTTTTGATATAGGTGATAGTTTAGTCACAATTATTTCAGATAGTTTATTTTTTAAATTAGAAAAATTTTTTCCCTCAAATTCATTTAATGTATCAGTGATATTTTGATTACTTAAGCTAGAGTAAATACTCATCAAATTTTCTGCTTCGGGTCTTCCTTTAAGTCCATTTTCATTACCAGGTAAAGTAAAATTATCTGTTTTTGCTTTTTTTATTTTGTTAATAATTTGATCCTCAGTATCTGTTAAATTGATCCTACTTCCTTCAGCAATATCTGACTTACTCATTTTTTTTGTGCCATCTTTCAAACTCATTATTCTTGAAAAATTTTTTTGTATGAGAGGCTCTGGAGGTCTCAAGAAATCTGGACATTTGTATTCGTTATTAAATTTTTGAGCTATATCTCTACAGAGTTCTAGATGCTGTTTTTGATCATCTCCAACTGGCACATGAGTAGCATCATATAAAAGAATATCAGAGGCCATTAGAATTGGATAAATATATAAACCAACACTTGCTTTTTCCTTGTCTTTTCCTGCTTTCTCTTTGAATTGTGTCATTCTATTTAACCAACCCATTCTGGCAATACATCCTAAGATCCACGAACCCTCAGAATGTGCAGGAACTAAGGATTGATTAAATATTATACTATTTTTTGGATCAATACCGCTTGCAATAAATGCTGCTGCTGTTTCTCTAATATTACTTTTTAAAATTGTCGGATCTTGCATTACTGTAATTGCATGAAGATCTACAACACAAAAGATACAATTATTATTTTTATTATTTTGTAAATCTACAAAATTTTTTATTGCACCTATGTAATTACCAAGATGTAAATTTCCCGTAGGTTGAACTCCTGAAAAAATTTTTTTAATCATAATTTAATATTTTAATTTAATATCAGATATTTTAAAGGCCTTAATGAGTATTGAAATTAACAAATAAAAAGCAAAAGTTAAAAGAACTAATAATATAATTGCTAAAAATTTATAACTATTTGTAAATATAAAATAATTACTAAAATAATTTATTAATAGTTTAAATAATCCCAGGCAAATTATATTTACAACAGATATTTTAACAAGTTGTGTAAAAAAAGAATTGTTAAAATTAAAGTAGTTTTTATTTAAGACAAATATCATCAATAAAAGTCCATTTAACCATGAAGAAATAGTTGTTGCTATAGGAATTATAATAAACCCTATTTTACTAAATAATGACACACTAATAACAATATTTAAAATGACAGAAATCAATGAAAAGTAAAAGGGTGTTTTAGTATCATTTCTTGCAAATATAAAACTTGAAAATATTTTTATCATCGAGAATGCAGGCAGACCTAATGCAAAATAAAATAATGCACGAGCTGAATTTTTAACACTTTCTTCGTTAAAAGATCCATATCCAAAAAGCGCAGAAACAATTTCTTCGGATGCAAAAATTAATGCAAGTGTAGCAGGAAGACTTAAAAATAGACTCAACTCTAAAGACTTATTTTGTAAAATTTCCAATTTTATTTTGTTTTTACTCTTAACATATCGACTTAAGTTAGGCAGAATAATTATACCAATTACAATCCCTGCTATTGCCAAGTTTATTTGATATATTCTGTCAGCATAATACAAATATGAGACTGCACTTGCTTGAAAAGATGCAATTATAGTTCCAACTAATATATTTATTTGAGTGACCCCAGATGAAAATATGCTCGGTAAAAGTTTTCTAAAAAAAAATTTAATTTTTTTATCTATTTGGAAATCGAAGTTAAAATTAGGATAAAAATATTTTCTAGTAAAAATAATTAAAAATATAAATTGTATAATACCAGCAAATGTTATGGCATAACTTAGATAGTAAACTAAATCTGTATTATTTTTTATAATAAGGAAACATATTATTAATATAATATTTAAAAAGAGAGGAGCGGCGGCGGCGGCTGCAAATTTATTATGTGAATTTAAAATTGCTGAAAAAAAAGATGCTATACTTATAAAAAATAAAAATGGAAAAGTAATTCTGGTTAAATCAACAGCTAATTTGAATTTTTCATCTAAATCTGAGAAGCCAGGAGCGATCAATTTTATAAAGGTTGGCATAAAAATCTCGACTAGTATTGTCAGACTTAAAAGGGCTAGGACCAATAGATTAAATACTGAGTTTGCAAATTTCTGAGCTTTTTTTTTACTAGACAAAAGTTCTGATGTGTAAGATGGAACAAATGCTGCATTGAAGGTACCTTCTGCAAATAATCTTCTAAAGGTGTTTGGTATTCTAAATGCTACAAAGAATGCATCAGCGACTGGTCCCGAACCAAGATAAATAGCTATAAAAAAGTCTCTAATATATCCTAAAATTCTGCTTAGAATAACAAACAGACTAAATGTGCCTGTTGACTTAATTAAATTCATAAATCATATTAGTAACTTAATCCTTTTGTATATCTAACAAATAATGAAAAAAAACAAAATTGAACATTATTCTGATAAAGAAGCTCTGGATTTTCATACGAATGATAAATCTGGCAAAATAGAGATCATTTCATCCAAGCCTGTAACTACAAAAAGAGATTTGGCCCTAGCTTATTCTCCTGGTGTTGCTGCTCCTGTGAAAGCAATAGCAGACAATCCTGAGTTAGCATATGAATACACTACAAAAGGAAATTTAGTTGCAGTAATTAGTAACGGATCAGCAATATTAGGGCTTGGAAATTTGGGCGCAATAGCATCAAAACCAGTGATGGAAGGAAAAGCTGTTCTATTTAAAAGGTTTGCAGATATTGACTCGATTGACTTAGAAATAGACACAGAAGATACAAAAGAAATAATTAATTCTATAAAGCATATAGCAAAAAGTTTTGGTGGTATAAATCTTGAAGACATTGCAGCTCCAAACTGTTTCATAATTGAAGATGAATTAAAAAAAATTCTAGATATTCCTGTGTTTCATGATGATCAACATGGAACCGCAATCATAACAACAGCTGCATTAATTAACGCAGTTGATATTGCAAAAAAAAACCTAAAAAAAATTAAAATAGTTATTAATGGTGCAGGTGCTGCAGCGATGGCATGTGCAAAATTATTTAGAAGCAGTGGTGTTCCAAAAAATAATATCAAAATGTTGGATACAAAGGGTGTCATAAATAAAAAGAGAAAAGATATTAACAATTGGAAAAAAGAGTTTGCGATAGATACAAAAGATAAAAGTTTAGATGATGCAATGAAGAATGCAGACGTATTTTTAGGATTATCCGCTGCCGGTGTTGTAAAAAAAAGTATGGTGAAAAAGATGTCAAAAAATCCAATTATATTTGCTTGTGCAAATCCAGATCCAGAAATAAATCCAGAAGATATAGAGGAAGTAAGAGATGATGCAATTATAGCAACAGGAAGATCAGATTATCCAAATCAAGTTAATAATTTAATTGGTTTTCCTTATATATTTAGAGGAGCACTGGATGTTAGAGCAAAAACAATTAATGAAGAAATGAAAGTTGCTGCAGCTAATGCTATTGCTTCACTTGCAAGAGAATTTGTGCCTGATGAAGTTGCAGCTGCAATGGGTGGTGAAAGACCAAATTATGGGAAAGAATATATTATCCCGTCTACTTTTGACCCAAGGTTAATAAGTGTAATACCAGTAGCTGTGGCAAAAGCTGCTATGAAATCTGGAGTAGCTAGAAGAAAAATTGAAAATTTCGATCAATATTCAGAACAATTAAAACAAAGATTGGATCCATCGGTTACAATTATGCAAGGAATTAATAACCAAATTAAAAAAACGAATAAAAAAGTTGTCTTTGCAGATGGTGAAGATGAAAATACTTTAAAGGCTGCAATAGCTTTTAAAAATAGTGGACTGGGTACACCTATATTAGTGGCTAAAGAAAAAGTGGTTAAAGAAAAACTTAGAGAAATTGGTTATGGAGAAAACTTTGATATTGAAATTGTTAACTCTACTTTAAGCGATAAAAGAAAAAAATATGTGAATTATTTATTTAAAAAACTGCAAAGAAAAGAGGGATTGCTTGAAAGAGATTGTGATAAAATGGTTAGAAATGATAGAGTTATATGGGGTTCTTGTATGGTTGCATGTGGTGATGCTGATGCAATGGTTACTGGAAATTCGAGAAGGTATGGGCAATCTCTTGATAAAGTGAAAAAGGTCATAGATGCTAGACCTGGAGAAATTATGTTTGGATTAAACATGATTGTTAATAAGGGCAAAACGGTATTTATTGCTGACACAAGTGTTCATGAATATCCAACATCTGAACAACTATCTGAAATCGCTATTTCAGCATCTAGAGTCGCAAAATTGTTTGGTTTTGAACCAAAGGTTGCTTTTCTTTCACACTCAACATTTGGCCAACCAATTACAGCTAGAACTAAACATATAAGAGATGCAGTAGAAATTTTAAAAAATAAAAAGGTTAACTTTAAGTTTGATGGAGATATGCAGCCTGATGTTGCTTTAAGTGATGAATATAAAGACCTTTATCCATTCTCTGAGATTGTTGGTAATGCAAATATATTAATTATGCCTGGTCAACATAGTGCTGCTATAACTTATAAAACAATGAAAACTTTAGGTGGTGCTAAAGTTATTGGGCCATTATTAATCGGTTTGGGCCAAGCAATAGAAATTGCACCGTTGAGATCATCCACATCTGACATATTAAATTTAGCATCTGTTGCTGCATATTCAGCAGGAGTAATTAATTATAAAAAACCAAATTAGTTTTTTACAACTCTCAAGTCTTCAACTAAAAAAATGCTTGTAACTACATCTTCTACATCAAGAACTTTCTTGGCCTCATTTATAACTTCAGCTCTTTCTTCTTCATTTTGCGAAATTCCATAAACATAAATTATTTTCTTATATGTATCGATATCATAATTTGCAGACTTTATTTTTTTATTCGCTATCATTGCCGTTCTTAATTGAGAAGTAATCAGCACATCTTTAGCTGCTTGTTTAAAGTTAAAATTTTCTTTTATCTTTAAATCATTTTTAACCGATCTTGCTCCCTTTATTTCCCAACCTAATTTAGTAATTTTTAATTTTTCTTCTACTGTGTCCACTTTACCTGTAATAAATATTCTACCATCCAAGACTTTTGTCTTTACTTTTAACAAATAGGTACTATCCATTAATATTAACTTTGCTCTCAAATTTTTTTGCATTAAAGAGTCATCTATTTGTGTTCCAATAGTTCGTGGGTCCATTGCAACCGTAACACCTG
>CACIFV010000010.1 GCA_902586025.1 uncultured Pelagibacteraceae bacterium | reverse complement strand
TTTCTTATTTGTCATCTTTTTTCTTACTGTTTCTAACAGATTATGATTAAATATTTAAATATAAATTAACTTAAGAGGGAAATAATGAAAAAAAGCTTTAAACTATTTTTAGCTGCTGCTTTTTTAGTAACTGAATTTTTCGTTGTAGCACTTCCACTTATGATTACATCTGCAAAAGCAGATGGTCATCCAATACAAGCAATTACTCACGCTGGTTTTGGTGGTGGAACAGATGTTACTACGAGAATGATGTTGTTAAGAGCAAGAAGAGTTTTAAAACAAGACATGCAATTAGTTAATAAAAAAGGTGGTGGTGGAGCTGCATCTATGGACTATATGATGACACTTCCTGCTGATGGTAATCATACTTTGACTTGGACTACTGGTCACGCTGTATCAATGGCTTTAGGTAAAACAAAAGTCAAAATAAGTGATATGCAACCGCTAGCTAGAGGAACTGATGATCCTCAACTATTTGTTGTTAACTGTAATAATGACATTAAAGATGCTAAGAAATTTATTAGCACGCAAAAATCAAAATCACTAAAATATGGAACAACACACACTGGTGGAATTGATGATGTTAGTGCAATTGCATTTACTAAAAAAGGTGGATTAAAAGATCCAACTATTGTTGCTTACAAAGGTGTTGCGCCAATTAAAACTAATCTAATCAAGGGAGATATTGATGTAGGAGTTTTAAATTTAGGTGAGGCCCTAACTGAAATTAATGAAGGCAAACTTTGTGTTTCAGTTGTATTAGCAAATAATAGAATGGCTAAAATAGGAGACTCTCCAACGGCAAAAGAATTAGGGATACCTGTTTCTTTATCTACTGTTAGAGGTTTCGTAACTAAAAAAGGTGCTCCAGCAGACAGAGTTAAACAACTAGAAGCTGGAATGATGAAAGCTATGAGTCACAACTACTATAAAAATTTCCTAACAGAAATTGGTCTAGATGAGACTAGTGTTGTAGGTGCAGATGAATGGGGCAAGCAAATGGAAGAAATGCTTGCTGAAATGACAGCTCAACTCAAAGCATTGGGTTACATAAATTAATAAATTTTGTACATTTAAATGAATGATGTACATAACGAAAAAGGGACAAACAAAAGTTTGTCCCTTTTTTTTAAAAGTTCATTCATTGTTTCGGCTGTAATAATAGTTATTTCTTCAATTTTATTATACTTTACTTTTACATTTGACATAGTGCCTCCTATATTAAATAGAGGTATACAGCCAGCAACATTTCCAAAGGCTCTATTAATTTTAATTATTACCCTAACTTTATTAACTTATTTTATTTCTCTTAAAAAACCCTGGAAAAGTGAAAAAAAATTACCTAATTCATTTTATATTACTTTGCTTTCATTTGTTGTTTTTATAACTGTTTCAAAATTTTTAGATTTCTTTTTAGGCATAGCATTACTTTCAATTATAGTTTCTTACTTTTGGGGAGAAAGAAGAGTTACCTATTTAATAATGGTATCAATTATATTTCCTTTAATTGTTTTTGTATTTTTTGAAACAATTTTAGGATTACGATTTCCACCTGGAATTATTACAAATCTTTATTACGGATAAAATGGAAAATTTAGGTTTAATCTTTGCTCCTTTATTTAGTTATAAATTATTAATTGTTTTATTTTTTGGAACAATTTTTGGATTAATTCTTGGAGTTCTTCCTGGACTAGGACCAACAACAGGTGGTGCTTTAATATTACCATTTACGATGACACTAGATCCACTCTCTGCAATTGTATTACTAACTGCAATTTATTGTGCAGGAACTTATGGAGGGGCGATTACCGCAATTTTAATAAATACCCCTGGAACCCCTGCAGCAGCAGCCACATGTTTAGATGGTTATCCTTTAGCACAAAAAGGAGAAGCTGGTAGAGCTTTAGGTATGGCAACTGTCTCAAGCGTAATTGGTGGAATTGCTAGTGTAATAGTTCTTATATTTTTTGCTCCTTTACTTGCAAATTTAGCTTACGAATTCGGTCAACCTGAATATTTTGCGCTAGCAATTTTTGGATTAACTATGCTTGCATCAATTGGTGAGGGCAGTCCTATTAAAAATTTAATTGCTGGTGCTTTTGGAATTCTAATTTCAACTGTTGGTAAAGATTTTATGACATCTATAGATAGGTTTACATTTGGAATTAATGAATTGACTGAAGGTATTGGTTTTATTCCAGTAGTAGTAGGTTTATTTGCTATTAGTGAAATGTTAACTCAATCTACTCTAATAAATCAAATATTTAATAGAGTAGCTTTAAAGGCAGTTAAACTTCCATCAATCGATGATTATAAAAAAACTTGGAAAACAATTATAAGATCTAGCGGGATAGGATCATTTATTGGTGTTTTGCCAGCAGAGGGAGGAACTGTTGCATCATTAATAGGATATGCTGAAGCAAAAAGATGGTCAAAAAAACCTGAGGATTTTGGAAAAGGATCAATTGAAGGAATAGCTGGAGCTGAAGCAGCAAATAATGCTGCTACCGGAGGAGCTATGGTTCCAACACTAGCATTGGGTATTCCAGGTAGTGCGACTACAGCGGTTATACTTACGGGATTAATTATACATGGTGTAAGACCGGGTCCAGATTTATTTAGAGAGCAACCTGAGTTTCTTTATGGAATATTTGGATCGATGCTAATTGCAAATATTTTATTCTTTGTATTAGGATTTTTTGGAGCTAAAATATTTGCAAGAATCACTCTAGTTCCGAATAAATTATTATGGCCGATGATTTTTGCAGTTTCTGTTTGTGGAACATATTCTTTAAATCAGTCAATTATTGATGTTTGGTTGATGCTATTATTTGGAGTTATTGGTTTCTTTATGAGAAGATATGGATTTTCAGTTGTGCCTGTAATTATAGGTTTAATTTTGGGTGAATTGGTAGAGGGAACTTTAAGACAATCGCTTGTTATTTTCGATGGAAACTGGTTAATGTTTCTTCAAAGACCTATTGCATTAACATTTTTTGTTTTATCTTTAATTGCTTTAAGTTTTCCATTAATAAAGAGAAAGAAATAAAATGATAAAGTTTGATCTAAGTAATAGAGTTGCAGTTATAACAGGTGGTGCTCAAGGTTTTGGATTTGCAATAGCAGAAAGATTCATTCAATCAGGTGCAAAAGTTATTATATGGGATATTGATGAACAAGAAGCAAAGAAAGCCGTTGAAAAAATAAATTCAGAAAACATAAGTTATAAAATTGTAAATGTATGTAACTTTGAAGAGATTTCTAAAAGCTTAAAAGATATTGAGACTGAACATAATAAAATAGATATCTTTGTAAATAATGCTGGGATAACTGGTATGAACAAAACAGTTGCAGAATATCCTATAGAGGAATGGGAAAAAGTAATTCAATTAAATTTAAATGCAGTATTTTACTGTTGCAAAGCAGTTGTCCCTTATTTGGAAAAAAATAATTATGGAAGAATAGTTAATATTGCATCAATTGCTGGAAAAGAAGGCAATCCTAATGCTGGAGCTTATAGTACATCAAAAGCTGGAGTTATTGGTTTAACAAAATCTCTAGGAAAAGAATTGGCATTAAAAAATATAGCAGTAAATTGCGTAACACCGGCGGCTGCAAAAACAAGAATATTTGATCAAATGACAGAAGAACATATAAATTACATGCTTTCAAAGATACCAAGAAATAAGTTTGCAAAAGTTAATGAATTGGCTTCTTTAGTAACTTATTTAGCTAGTGAAGAAAACTCTTTTGCGACTGCAGCAGTGTTTGATCTAAGCGGGGGAAGAGCTACTTATTAATGTATTTAATTTAATATTTTTCATATGAAATACTCTGCATCTAAAAATAGATACTCAAATATGTTATATAGGACATGCGGTGACAGCGGTGTGAAATTACCTTTAATCAGCTTGGGTCTTTGGCATAATTTTGGAGCCAAAACCCCACTTTCAAATATAAAAAAAATCTTATTTTACGCTTTTGATAGAGGTATTACTCATTTTGATTTGGCAAATAATTATGGCCCACCATATGGAAGTACTGAAATTAATTTTGGAAAAATAATAAGTAAAGACTTAAAAAAATATAGAGACGAACTCATTATATCATCTAAAGCTGGTTATGATATGTGGGAAGGACCTTATGGAGAATGGGGATCAAAAAAACATATTATTGCAAGTTGTGATCAAAGTTTAAAAAGAATGAAAGTTGATTATTTTGACATATTTTATTCACATAGATTTGACCCAAATACACCTTTAGAAGAGACAGCAGATGCTCTAGAAAGTATCTATAAATCAGGAAAAGCCTTATATATTGGAATTTCATCTTATTCCTCTAAAAAGACAAATCAAATTTACAAAATTTTAAAATCAAGAAATATTAAATTGTTTATTCATCAACCATCATATTCGTTAATAAATAGATGGATTGAAAAAGATTTAACTAAGACAATAAGAAAACTAAAAATTGGATGTATTGCTTTTTCTCCACTAGCTCAAGGAATGCTATCAGATAAATATTTAAAAAAGATACCTAAAGTTTCAAGAGCAAGTGATATTACATCATACCTAGATAAATCATTAATAACAAAAAAAAACTTAAAGATAGTCTCGGAATTAAATAAGATTGCAATTAAAAGAGGGCAATCTTTATCTCAAATGGCAATCTCTTGGGTTTTATCAAATAATTATGTAACATCTGCTCTAATAGGGGTTAGAAGTTTAAATCAATTAAAAGAGAATTTGGAAAGTCTAAACAAACTTAGTTTTTCAGCTTCTGAAATGAAAATAATTAATAAAACTGCAAAAGATGGTAATATTAACATCTGGAAGCAATCAAGTTCTTATTAAAATGAAAATTGGAATAGATATTGGGGCAACAAAAATTGAAAGCGTCATTTTAAAAAAAAACGGAGATGAAATTGAAAGATCAAGAGTTCCTTGTCCTAAAAGCTACAAAAAAATAATAAAAGATGTAACAAAAATAGTTTTTACATTAGATAAGAAATATAAAAAAAAATTTCAAGTAGGTGTATGTCATCCTGGATCTATAGACTATAAAACTGGACTACTTAAAAATTCAGTAAATGCCAAACAATTAAATAATAAAAAATTAAATATAGATTTATCAAAAGCTTTGAAAAGAAATATAAAATGTGAAAATGATGCAAATTGTTTTGCATTGTCTGAAGCAATAGATGGAGCTGCAAAAAATTATAATGTTGTATTCGGCATAATTATTGGATCAGGCACTGGAGGTGGAATTGTAATTAATAATAAAATCTTAAAAGGTGCAAATTATATTTCTGGAGAGTGGGGACATCTTCCTCTACCAATTTTTGGTAATCTAAACGATAAAAAGTATATTAAAAAAAAGATATCACTTATGCAAATTCAAAAATTTACCTCAGGAAAGGGTTTGGAAAAACTTTATCATAAAAAAATTACTGCGAGAGAAATATTTAATAAATCTGATAAGTTTACAAAATCAATTTTTATTAAACATTTTAAAATTCGGTTGGCTAGAGCACTTGTTAACTTAATTTATACAATTGATCCCGATGTATTTGTATTTGGAGGTGGATTATCTAATGAAATCTCATCATTAAATGAATTAAAGAAAATGGTAACTAAAAATATGGAAATTAAACACATAAATACGAAATTTTTAAAAGCTAAGTATGGAGATGCAAGTGGAGTAAGAGGGGCGGCACGGTTGAATTATTAATATGACAAAAATAGGTTTTATAGGAATTGGATTAATGGGCGCTCCTATGGCAAAAAATCTACTGAAATCAAAATATCAAGTTAAAGTTTTTAATAGAACTAAAAATAAAGCCCTTAAATTAAAAAAATTTGGCGCAGAAGTATGTAATTCTTTAAAGGAAGTTGTTTCAGACCGAGATCTAATAATTACAATGTTATCCGATGATAAGGCTATAAAAAAAATATATTTTAATTCAGAATTTTTAAAAAATTTAAAAAAAGGATCTACAGTCATTGATATGAGTTCTGCAAACCCTAGAACAGCAATTAATTTATCAAAATTATTAAAAAAATATAAAATTAATTTTTTAGACGCACCAGTTTCCGGAGGCACCAATGGCGCAGAGAATGCAGAGCTCGCCATAATGGTTGGTGGAGATAAGAAAGTTTTTTCTAAAAATTTAAATGTACTTAAGAAATTAGGCAATCCTGTTTTAGTTGGAAAAAATTCCGCAGGTCAAATAGCAAAATTAGCTAATCAAATAATAGTTGGAATTACAATAGGATCTGTTTCAGAAGCAATTAAACTATCACAAAAAAATAACGTAAATCCAATTAATATTCTCAAAGCATTGAAAGGAGGATGGGCTGACAGTAAAGTATTACAAACTCACGGACTAAGAATGATCAAAAATGATTTTAAACCAAGAGGAAAAAATTTTTCGCAATTAAAAGACATGAATAACATCCTTGATTGTGCAAAAAATAAAAAGTTAGAATTACCTTTATCTAAAATAGTAAAAAAAATGTATAATAAACTTGTTAAAAAGGGTTTAGGTAATTATGATCATAGTTCGTTATACAAAAGCTATAAATAATTATTGGAGATGAAATGAAATTACTAAGAGTAGGAGAAAAAAATAAAGAAAAGCCAGCTATATTAGATAAAGATGGAAAGTTGAGAGATATATCCAAACATATAATTGATTTAGATCCAACTCATTTAAATTTTGAAACATTTGAAAAAATTAAACAAATTGATTTATCATCACAGCCTGAGATTTCAAATAATACAAGAATTGGTTCATGCATAACTAAACCAGGAAAATTTATTGCAATTGGATTAAATTTTTCTGACCATGCAGCGGAAACTGGAGCAAAACCACCAACAGAACCAATTGTATTTATGAAAGCCACTAGTTCAATCAATGGACCAAATGATGATATTGAAATTACAAGCTATTCAAACAAACTAGATTGGGAAGTTGAGCTAGGTTTAGTTATTGGAAAAAATGCTAAAAATATTCCAGAGAAAAATTCACAAGATTATATCTTAGGCTATTGTTTAGTGAATGATGTAAGTGAGAGGGAGTGGCAAATAGAAAAAATGGGACAGTGGGTAAAAGGAAAGTCGCACGATACATTTGGTCCTGTTGGTCCATATCTTGTGACCAAAGATGAGATTAATGATGTAAACAACCTAAATATGGAATTAGATTTAAATGGTGAACGAATGCAAACGGGTAATACAAAAACAATGATTTTTAATGTAGATCATATTGTTTCATATGTTAGCAGATATATGTCTCTTCAACCTGGAGATATCATTACCACAGGAACACCCCCAGGAGTTGGAATGGGAATGAAGCCACAAAAATTTTTAAAAGCAGGTGATGAAATGAGGCTTTCAATTGAACTTCTTGGTGAACAAAAATCAAAAGTAGTAGCAATTTAATCCAAATATAATCTCTTTTTTGATATAATAAATTGTGATCAAAAGAGACCTATACTACGAAAGAATTCCTACAAAATCATTAAGAGAGGATGTTAGGTTTTTAGGAAATTCATTAGGAAATGTAATTAAAGAACAAGAAGGTAAAAGCTTTTATAATCTTGTTGAGAAAATTAGAAAGTTATCAAAAGCAAATAAAATCCAAAAAAAATCATATAAAAAAATTTCTAGTGAAATAAAAAGTATTAATCCTAAAAATACTTACAAGCTTGCAAGAGCATTTAATCATTTTATGAATTTTATAAATCTAGCTGAGTCTATTGATGCATCTAGACAACTAAACCAATATGAAAATAAAAGAGACGGCAAAAATCAAAAAAATATTTTTATAGAAGAAATTTTTGAGAAATTATTTAAAAATAAAAAAATTAATAATAATAAAATATATAGTTTCGCAAAAAATTTAAATATTGGAATAGTTTTGACAGCCCATCCAACAGAGGTCAAAAGAAGAACTTTAATTCAAAAATACCATAAAATTACAGAAATACTTGAGGATAGAGAGTTATTTAAAGATCACTCTTCAAAAATAAAATCTTTAAATAAAAAAATTCATGATGAATTTACCATTATCTGGAATACAGATGACTTAAAAAGATCAAAACCGTCTCCACCCGATGAAGCGCGATGGGGTCTTGCAATAATAGAGGATAGTCTTTGGGAAACTATTCCAAAAGTCTACAGAAGACTCAATGATATATTTTTGAAAAATATGGGTAAAGGTTTGCCAAAAAATTTTAATCCTATTGAGTTTGGATCATGGATGGGTGGTGATAGAGATGGAAATCCAAATGTAACTTCAAAAGTAACTAAAAAAGTTTTGTTATTATCAAGATGGGAAGCAGCAAAATTGTATGAAAAAGAACTCACTAAATTAATTAGATCGTATTCAATGAGAAAATGTTCAAAAAAAATTCAAAAACTTACAGGAAAATCATTTGAGCCTTACAGAGTTTTCTTAAGACCTCTAAGGGATAAAATGCGATTTACTCACCGAGCAATTGAACAGTTCATAGTGAATAAAAAACCTTTGGACTACAAAAAATTGCTAAGCTCAAAAGAGGAAATTTTAAAACCTCTTAGAATTGTCCGTGAGTCCTTAGAAGAAAATCAAAGTGAAAATATAGCAAGTGGTGAATTATTAGATTTAATGAGAAGAGCAAAATGTTTTGGAATTAATCTGGCAAAACTAGATATTAGACAAGAGTCATCTAGACACTCACAGTTAATTAATGAACTTATTAAGAAAAAAAATAAACTTAATTATTTAAAATGGAGTGAGGAGGAAAAAATTAAATTTTTATCATCTAAGATGAAAAAAAAATCAAATTTCATAAAAAATTTTAATTTTAAAAATAAAGAAAATAAAGAAGTTTGGTCAACATTTAAAATTTTATCTGAAGAGCCGCCTGAATGTTTAGGGGCTTATGTTATTTCAATGACATCATCTGCATCTGACATTCTCTCCGTTTTATATTTGCAAAAAGAAGCAAATATTAAGAATAGATTAAGAGTTGTCCCATTATTTGAAACATTAGATGACTTAATTAATGCAAAATCAATAATGGCCAGTTTGTTTTCATTAAAGTGGTACAGAGATTTAATAAAAAATAAACAAGAAGTCATGATTGGATATTCAGACTCAAGCAAAGATGCTGGAAAAATTTGTGCAAGTTGGCATCAATATAAGGCTCAAGAAGAAATTATTAAAATTGCTAAAAAATATAAAATAGATGTTACCTTCTTTCATGGAAGAGGTGGTTCAGCAGGTAGAGGTGGAGGCCCAATTCAAGCTACTTTAAAATCTCAGCCGCCAAATACAGTTAATGGAAAAATTAGAATAACCGATCAAGGAGAAGTAATTCAACAGAAATATGGATATCAACCTTTAGCAATTTACAATTTATGTAGCTATATAGGAGCGGTAATGGAGGCAACATTAACCCCACCGCCAGTCCCTAAAAAA
This sequence comes from uncultured Pelagibacteraceae bacterium, assembly GCA_902586025.1. Taxonomy (GTDB): domain Bacteria; phylum Pseudomonadota; class Alphaproteobacteria; order Pelagibacterales; family Pelagibacteraceae; genus Pelagibacter. Next base: position 27,146 of record CACIFV010000010.1, on the reverse strand, counting down.
GATTGGAGAAATCTAATTGAAAAAATGTCTGATATTTCAAAAAGTTCATATAGAAAAAATATTAATCAAAGTTCGGATTTTATTAAATATTTCAAAACCGTTACGCCACATGTGTCTTTAGGAAAACTTTCAATTGGATCAAGACCGTCTAAAAGAAAGAATATTGATAATATCAAAGGTTTAAGAGCAATACCCTGGGTATTTGCATGGACACAAATAAGACTAATGCTCCCAGCATGGCTTGGAAGTGCAGAAGCTTTAAGATATTCATCGATAGAAAAATTTGAGAAAACACTAATAGATATGGAAAAAAATTGGCCTTTCTTCAATTCAATGATGGATATTTTGGATATGGTAATTTCAAAAGTGGACCCAGATATTTCAAAAATATATGAGGAGTATTTAGCAGACAAAGATTTAAAAAGAGTTGGAAAAAAACTTAGGTTCCAATTCGAAGTTATTAAGAAATTAAATAAAAAGATTACGCCAAAAGAAATTATAAATGAAAGAAAAAAATTTAGATCAGGAATTATTGTAAGAAATATTTACACAGAGGTTTTAAATATAATTCAAGCAGTAGTTATGAATAAAATTAAAAACAAAAAATTAAATTCAGATAAAAAAAATGATCTTAATGATGCATTATTAACATCTATTGCAGGTATTTCAGCTGCAATGAAAAATACTGGTTAAATGATAGAATTATTTGTTGCATTTGGAGCTGGATTGATAAGCTTTTTGTCTCCATGTGTACTTCCATTAATACCTGGATATATATCTTATATTTCTGGAAGCTCTTTAAATGAATTATTAGAAAAAAAAACGATTAATATATTCCCTATAGTTTTATTTACTTTTGGTTTTTCAATTGTTTTTATAAGCTTCGGAGCTACCGCAACTTTTTTAGGTTCTTTAATTTTAAGTAACTCTTTTGAACTAAGAATTATTGCAGGAAGTATTATAATTATTTTCTCCCTTCATATTATGGGATTAATTAATATTAAGTTTTTAAATTATGAAAAAAGAATTAATACTGAGATTAAATCAGGAAATTTTAGCTCAATATTAGTTGGTATGGCATTTGGATTTGGATGGACTCCATGTATTGGACCTATTTTAGGATCAATATTAGCTCTAGCTTCAATTGAGCAAAGTTTGAACCGAGGTATATTGTTACTTGTGTTCTATTCACTTGGTTTAGCACTGCCTTTTATTGCATCAGGTTATTTGATTCAACGTTTTATGGTTGTAACAAAAAATCTAAAATCAAAAATGATAACTATTTCAAGAGTTGGTGGAGGATTATTATTGATAACAGGAATATTAATGATTACAAACCAGTTGCAAGCTTTAGGATTTTACATATTAAAGTATTTTCCTATACTTCAAAAACTTGGATAAAAATGAAAATATATCAAATTGATTGCAGTGCTAGAAAAGAAGGTTCTACCTCAAGGATGCTTGCAAAAAAAATACTTGATAAAGTTAAAAAAGATGATGATGAAGTCATTTATAGAGATCTAGATGACGAAATGCTTTTTATATCTGGTTTAACTGAGTCTGGAATGAAAATTCCAGAAAATGAGCAAACAGATGAACATAAAAAAATGTTTGAATTGTCTGATAAGTTAGTATCAGAGTTAAAAGAATGTGATGTAATTATTATATCAGTGCCAATTTATAATTTTGGCCCACCAGCAACACTTAAAGCTTGGGCTGATCTTGCAGCCAGAGTAAAGTTGACATTTAAATATGGGGATGACGGAAGAAGAAAAGGTTTATTAGAAGATAAGCAGGTCTATTTAGTAATTACTTCTGGCGGAACAAAAATACAAGGTGAAGAAGACTTTTTAACTCCGTGGTTGATACATATGTTAAATTTTTTTGGTATTAAAAAAATCGATATAGTTGCAGCAGATCAAATGGCTTTAGATTATGAAAAGTCGATAAAAAACGCTGAAGAAAAAATAAAAGAATTATTCAAAGATTAAATTTTCTTTTTAAATGTCTAAGTTTACCTTCTGTACTGTCGAAATCAATGTAGCATCCTTGTAAATATCTATCACCTTCGTTAACATCATACTTTGTTCTTCCGTGAAGCAATCTATGATTGTCCATCATTAATAAATCTCCGGTTTCTAATTTAAATTCAACTTTATATTTATCAGAGTTGTATAATTCAGAAATTTTATTTCTAGCTTTATAGAATAAATCCAATTTTGATTTTTCTAATATCGGAGCATAATCTAATCTTGGACTAAATCTAACTTGTTTAAAATTATTTTTTTCATCCAATTTAATTAACTCAGACATATCTTCTAAAACAACTGTATTGTCTATAAATTTAAATTTTACTTTAACTGAAGATAAAATTTCATAATATTCTGGATAATCCTCTTTGATTTTTTCACTTACAGTGTAGCCATCAACCAAGGTAGAATTTCCTCCACTCACATTATTAGTAATACAATGCAATAATTGAACACAAGGAACTGGTTTTCTATACGGATTATCTGTATGTGGAGATAATGCTAATGATGTATAAGCTAAATCATTTGGATTAGGCACAGATCTTACATTAAAAAATTCCCCAAAATTAGTTCTTCTTACACTGCCAATTGAATTTGCAAATTTAATAATAAAATTATCTTCAGTTGGTACATTAGTTAAAACTACAAAACCATATTTATAGAATGATACTAATAAATCATACATGATTTTTTTTTCAAAAATATCATTTTCAAATTTAAATTTTTGAAAATTATTAAAATTTGAATCCCATTTAATTTTATCAATTGAAATAGGATCAAGATTTTGCAATTTATACTCATTTAATATTTGATCTTCTTTTATTTTATAATTGGTTCCATCATTGAAAAATAAATTTAGTAATCCATCTTCATTCTCAATTTTTTCTATATCAATGTTAGTATTTATAGAATTTGGATCAAATAATCTTTGTTGATTTCCTTTATCCAGAGCATCTTCGTTATTTATTCTTTCTCTAAGCCAAAATGGATGTATTTCTTCTTTATTATTTCCACTATTTATAAATACTTTTTTAGAATCGATTTCTATTTTCATCTATCTGGATTCTTCTATCAAATTCTAAAATTTTCAAGATATTTTATTTGAACTAGTTGTATATTTTAACTATTACTCATCAGATAAATGACCTTCAAAAAAACAAAAGATTTCAAGATTTATTACACTTTTTTGAATAAGCTTGCTAAGGATTTAACTAATTTTTATTACACTAAACTTAACAAAACTTTTACAATTAATAACAAGTTAAAAGGTAAAGGTTATGATCCTGTTACCAGTGCTGATAAAGCTTTTGAAAAATTTATAAGAAAAAAGATTAATGATAAGTTCCCAGATCATCAAATTATCGGTGAAGAGTTTGGAGCAAAAAAGACAAAAAGTCTATTTTCATGGATAATTGACCCAATTGATGGGACAAGATCATTTGTCGCTGGAAATCCTACATGGAGCAATTTAATTTCTCTAAATTATAACGACGCCCCTATAGTTGGTTTAGCAAATTTTCCAAGAATGAAAAGATACTATTTAAATCAAGATGATAAATCTGCTTTTGTGTTTGAAAATGGAAAAAAAAGAAAATTAAAAGTTAACAAAAAAATAAAATTTAATTATTTGAAAGTAGCTGCTGCTTTTCACGGAACTTTGTCTTTTCAAAAACAAAAAAAAATAATGAAATTTATTAAGAGAATGCAGTTTCCATGTTTCGATGCACTAACATATTGCCAATTAGCAGAGGGAAGACTAGATATTGTAGCTCAATGTGCAAACAAAATTTGGGATATACATCCGATAATACCAATTATTAAAGCATCAGGTGGAATAATTACTACATGGGATAATAAAGATGCTTCATTAGGTGGAAACATAATTGTTTCAAATAATTTATCAAATCATAAAAAAATTTTAAAATTACTCAAGCCAGCTACATGAAAAATATAATTGTTCTTCAACACATTAAAATTGAGGATCCTGGTTATATTAAAGATTTAATGTTAAAGGATAAAGTTCATATTAAAACTGTAGAACTTGACGAAGGAGAAAAAATACCTGATGATTTAACTGGATTTGATGCAATGTTTTGTATGGGCGGACCAATGGATACTTGGATGGAAAAAGATTACCCTTGGTTAATAGAAGAGAAAAAAAAAATCAAAGAATTTGTAGTAGACTTAAATAAACCATATTTAGGTTTTTGTTTAGGTTGTCAATTATTAGGAGAGGTAGTTGGAGGTAAAGTAGTTAAATCAAAAAATCCAGAGATAGGTATTTTAGACATTAATTTTTTAAACAGTAAAAAGGACGATTTATTATTTAAAGAATATCCTGATATTATTAAATCACTTCAATGGCACTCTTATGAAGTTCAAAATCTAGAAAATAATAATGATATAACTCTTTTAGCGTCATCTCCTGAAACAAAATACCAAATTTTTAAATACAAAAAACATGCTTACGGTATTCAATTTCATATAGAGATAAAAGATACTACTGTAGGAGAATGGGGATGTGTGCCTGAGTATAAGTCTGCTTTAGAGAGCCAGTTAGGACAGGGAGCTCTTAATAAATTTGATAGTGATGCGAAAGACAATATTCAATCTATGAACAAATATTCTAAAATTCTTTACGAAAACTTCAAAAAAATAGTGAATTAAATCACTTTAGTTTACATAATTAATAAGTTAGATTTTTATTTTAATAATATAGGAGAGAGAAATGAAGTATGGGTATTTTATAAAAATTTTATTGGCTTTTTTTCTAGCTTTTGCTCCAACACAAGCATTTGCAAAAACTATTAAATGGTCAATGCAGGGTGATAGTTTAACACTTGATCCTCATGCTCAAAACGAAGGTCCTACAACTCAAGTATCTAGACAAGTATATGAAGCTCTAGTTACTAGAGGATTAGATATGAAAATTGGACCTCAACTAGCAACAGAGTGGAGAACTCAAGGTCCTAATACTTGGATCTTTAAATTAAGAGAAGATGTTAAATTTTCTGATGGAACTCCATTTACATCTGAAGACGTTGTATTTAGTATTTTAAGAGCAAAACAAAGAACATCTGATTTTAAAGAATATATTAGTACAGTATCAGGTGTAAAAGCAGTTAATGACTACACGGTAGAAATTACAACAAGTAAACCAAATCCAATTCTTTTAAACCAACTTTCAAACATTTTTATAATGTCAAAAAAATGGAGTGAAAAGAATTTTGCAGTCATGGCGCAGAACTGGGATGCTGGACAAGAAACATTTTCAGCTACGAATGCTATGGGAACTGGACCATTTAAAATTACATTAAGAGAACCAAATACTAAAACAGTTTTCAAACGTAATAAAAAATGGTGGGGTACTATGAAGGATGACAAAGTAACAGAAATTCATCTACTACCTATAAAAAATGCAGCTACTAGAGTTGCAGCTCTTTTATCTGGTGAAATTGATGTTGTTACTGATGCACCTGTGCAAGATTTAGCTAGAATTAAAAATTCACCTGCTCACAAAGTTGAAAGCACTGCTCAAATGAGAACTATATTCCTTGGTATGGATCAGGGAGCAGATAAACTTAGAACAGGTAATACAGGTGATAATCCATTCAAAAAGAAAGCAGTTAGACAAGCTCTTTATCAAGCAATAGATATTGAGGCGATTAAGAAAAAAGTAATGAGAGGTTTAAGTGAACCTGCAGGAATAATTACTTTTCCAGGTGTTAACGGATACACAGAAGAACTTGATAAAAGACTTCCTTATGATGCAGCTGCTGCAAAAAAACTTCTAGCTGATGCTGGATATCCGAATGGATTTGAAGTTGAGCTTAGATGTCCAAATGACAGATATGTAAATGATGAAGCTATATGCACAGCTGTTGTTGGTATGTTAGGTAAAATCGGTGTTAAAGTAAATTTATTTGCCCAAACAAAAAGTAAGCACTTTAAAGAACTAAAAGATAATCAAGGTGACTTTTATATGTTAGGTTGGGGAGTTCCAACTTTAGATAGTCATTATGTTTTCCATTACTTATATGAAAGTGGAGCAAGCTGGAACAGAGTTAACTTTAGTAACTCTGATGTAGATGCTGCGATAAGAGTTATGGAAGGTGAAGTTAACCTAGATAAGAGAAATGCTGCGATAGCTAAAGCTTGGAAAATAGTAAAAGATGATATTTCTTATCTTCCTTTACATCATCAAGTTATATCTTGGGCTGCAAAAAAAGATGTTAATGTTCCGATAAGACCGAATAACGAACCGTTATTCCGTTTTGCGAGCTTTGACTAAATAATTTATTACAAGCCCTTTTTAATTAAAGGGCTTGTATAAAAATAAAATTTCATAAATTGATAAAGTATTTTTTTAAACGATTGTTTCAATCTGCAATGGTTATGCTTGTTGTAGCTTTTGTATCTTTCTCTCTTTTTAATTTTGTGGGAGACCCAATAAATAACATGGTGGGTGAGGAAACATCAGATGAAGAAAGAGCTGAGTTAAGAGAAACCTTGGGTTTAATGGACCCAATTCATGTACAATTTACTAGGTTTATAATTAATGCCTCTAAAGGAGAATTTGGAATATCTTATCAATTAAGAAGACCTGTATCAGAATTAATCATTGAAAGATTACCGGCAACAATTGAATTAGTTTTAATATCTGCTCTAATTGCATTGGTTTCTGGTACTTTATTGGGAGTATATACAGGCATAAAAAGAAAAGGTTTTTTGAGTGATTTTATCTTAGCAGTTTCTTTATTAGGTGTTTCTCTTCCAACTTTTGTAATTGGTATTTTATTTATTTATCTTTTTGCAGTTATATTAGGCGTTCTACCATCGTTTGGAAGAGGTGAGGTGGTAGATCTAGGATTTTGGTCGACAGGCTTTTTAACCATATCAGGTTTAAAAGCAATTATATTACCATCAGTTACTTTAAGTCTTTTTCAAATGACATATATAATAAGACTCGTCAGAGCTGAAATGATGGAAATACTTCAGACTGATTACATAAAGTTTGCAAGAGCTAGAGGCATTAATGAAAAAAGCATTAATTATAAGCACGCACTTAAAAATGGACTAATTCCAGTAATAACTATTGCTGGAATAAATATTGGAACATTAATTGCTTTTTCAATAATTACGGAAACAGTATTTCAATGGCCAGGTATGGGATTTCTTTTTATTCAAGCTGTTCAGTTTGTAGATATTCCAATTATGTCAGCATATTTAGTATTTATAGCATTCGTTTTTGTAATGATAAATTTTATAGTCGATATCTTGTATTACTTTATAGATCCAAGAATTAGAGTTAAAGGAGATTCAGCTAGTGGATAATAAAGCTTTAACAACTTGGGATAAAATAAAAGATAGTGAAATTTATTTTAGTTTTATAAAATCTCCTACAGCAATAGTTTCATCAATTTTATTAGCAATAATATTTTTCTGTTCATTTTTTGTAGAATTTATTACACCTTATAATCCATTCGACCCATCTTCTTTATCATTAATGGATGCATTCACCCCACCATCTTGGACTAGCGAAGGAAAAGTAGAATTTTTACTTGGTACTGATGGACAAGGAAGAGATATGTTATCGACTATTCTTTATGGATCTAGAATATCTTTGATTGTTGGTTTCTCAGCAATTTTATTTAGTTTAATTTTAGGAGTTGGATTAGGTCTTACTGCTGGTTTTTTTGGTGGTAAGTATGAAATGATTGTTATGAGATTAACTGATGTTCAGTTAACAGTTCCAAGTATTTTGATGGCACTTCTTGTTGATGGTATTGCGAGAGGTATAATTTCGCGTGAACTTCATGATGAGATGGCAATATATGTTTTAATTTTTGCAATTGGTATTTCAGAGTGGCCACAGTTTGCAAGAGTATCTAGAGCAGCAACTTTAGTTGAAAAAAATAAAGATTATGTCTCAGCATCAACAATTATTGGAGTTTCTAATTTTATAGTAATGTTTAAACATATTCTCCCCAATATTATGAGACCAGTACTTGTTATAGGAACTATAGGTCTTGCATTAGCAATAATTGCAGAAGCCACATTGAGTTTTCTAGGTGTTGGTGTTCCTCCAACTACTCCTTCTTTAGGAACATTAATAAGACTTGGAAATGACTTTTTATTTTCTGGTGAATGGTGGATAACTTTTTTTCCAGCAATATTCTTAGTTGTTTTGGCTTTTTCCATTAATCTATTAGGAGACTGGATGAGAGACACTCTTAATCCTAAATTGAAAAAATGAGTTTTTTAAAAATACAAAATTTAAGTGTAGATTATAAATTGAGAAAAGAGACAGTTCATGCTGCAAAAGATATTAATATTGAGATAAAAAGAGGAGAAATTGTAGGATTAGTTGGGGAGTCTGGGTCTGGAAAAAGTACTGTAGCAAATGCAATAATTGATTTAATTGACGAACCAGGGAAAGTATCTGAAGGATCAATTTATTTAAGCGACATAAATATTCATGAAAATAAAAAAAATATTCTAAGTTTAAGAGGAAAAAAAATTGGATTTATTTTTCAAGATCCTCAGACATCTTTAAATCCTATCTTAACAATTGGACAACAACTTATTGAAACAATCCAAACTCATTTAAATCTCAGTAACTCAGAAGCAAAAGAAAAATCAATAAATCTTTTAAAAGAAGTAGGCATAAAAGATGCTGAAAAAAGATTTAATGATTACCCTCATCAATTTTCAGGAGGCATGAGACAAAGAGTTGTTATATCGCTTTCTTTATGTTGTGAACCAGAGTTGTTAATTGCAGATGAGCCCACAACTGCACTTGATGTATCAATACAATCACAAATATTAGAACTTATAAAAAAACTGACTAAAGAAAGAAATTTAGCAGTTATATTAATTACACATGATATGGGAGTTATATCAGAGACTACCAATAGAGTTGCTGTTATGAAAAATGGTAATTTGGTAGAATTGGGAACAACAAAGCAAATATTAACAGAACCAAAAGAAACTTATACAAAAAGTTTAGTTAGTTCTGTTCCTCCCACAAATAAAAAGATATCCAGATTTAAAATTATAGAGAAAGAAAATAATAACCAGGAAAATATTAATTTAAAAATTTTAAACAGATGGGATAAAAGAGAAATTTCAAAAAAAGATTTAGTTCAAATAAAAAATCTTTCTAAAACTTTCAATGAAGGTTTTTTTACAGAAAAATCTCAAAATAATGTATTAGCAGTTGATACTGTTTCATTTAATATACAAGAAGGAAAATCTTTTGGACTTGTTGGTGAAAGTGGCAGTGGAAAGACTACAATTGCAAAAATGATTGTTAATTTATTTAAACCCACCTCAGGTGAAATTTATTTCGATGATGTGTGTATTAATAATATAAAAAGTAACAAAGAATTACTTAAATTCAGAAAACAAATTCAAATGATATTTCAAGATCCATACTCTTCGTTGAATGGTAGGCTTAAGGTTAAAGATATCATTGCTGAGCCTATAAAGTTACATGATACAAATATTAGCTCTAATGAATTAAATGAATATATAAATGATCTCTTAGACTCGGTAGAGTTATCTAAGTCTTCAGCTGAAAGATATCCGCATGAGTTTTCGGGAGGACAAAGACAAAGAATTTCTATTGCAAGAGCGTTAGCAACAAAACCAAGATTATTAGTTTGTGATGAACCAACATCTGCTTTGGATGTGAGTATTCAGGCTCAAATACTAAATTTACTTAAAGATTTACAAGAACAACTTAATTTAACTATACTTTTTATAAGTCATGATCTACCAGTTGTTCGACAAATGTGTGATGACATTGGAGTTTTAAGGAATGGAAAACTATGCGAGGTTTCTGAGACAGAAGAGTTGTTTAAAAATCCAAATCATGAATATACTAAGGAATTATTAAGATTAATGCCTAAAATAGAAACAATTTACAATTAAGGAGGTGAAATGGCAGTTTTTAATATGATTGAAGAAGCTGATGCTACAGGAAAGGTAAAAGAGGTATTTGAAGATATAAAAAAGAAGAGAAATACAGACTACATAAACAATTTTTGGAAAATGTTAGCCAACAACCCAGAAACTTTAGAGAGAACTTGGACTTCTATACAGCAAGTGATGAAAAAAGGTGCTTTGGATGAAATGACAAAAGAGCTTATTTATGTTGCAGTTTCAATGACAAATAGTTGTGAGTATTGTATTAAATCTCACAGTATCGCTGCTAAATCTAAAGGTGCTACTACTGAGATGTTAAGCGAACTTATTGCAGTCGTTGCAATGGCAAATGAAACCAACAGACTTGTTGAGTCATATCAGGTAAAAGTTGACAAAGTTTATGAATGATAGAGCTAAAGCAATATTAGATTTTTGGTTTGATGATATGGTCGTTGAAAAGCGATTTAAAAGAGATGATATTTTTGATCAATTGATTAGAGAGAAATTCAAAGATGATCATGAAAAAGCTACTTTGAATGAATATGATGATTGGCAAGATGAACCATTGAGCACTCTGGCTTTAGTTATTTTATTGGATCAATTTTCAAGAAATTTATATAGAGACGATAAAAAAGCTTTCGAGTTTGACCATAAAGCAAGACTGATTGTAAATGATGCAGTCTATAACGGGTATCTTGATCAAATGGATGAATATCAGCGTTTTTTTATGCTACTACCATACATTCACAGCGAAGAAGTAATAGATCATGATAGAGCATATAAATTGTTGGATAACTATTTATCTAACCACCCAAACTACAAAGAGATAAAAAAATTTTGGAAAGATCATACCGCTGCAATTAAAAGATTTCACAGATATCCTCATCGAAATAAAGTTATGGGAAGAAAATCTACACCAGATGAATTAAAATTTTTGGAAAGTCCAAATTCCTCTTGGTAATTATTCTATTGGATAATCCCAAGCATCTCCACCAATAACCTTTGATATAGCTGAAAAATCTTTCGAACCATTTCCATCTTCACAAAACTTTGAATATATTTCTAATGCCATCTCTCCTAATGGAGTAGATGCATTTGCATTTTTAGCACATTCATTTGCAAGTTTTAAATCTTTGTTCATCATACCTGCAGAAAAGCCAGGCTTATATTTATTGTTAGATGGAGTTCCTTCAATTAATCCAGGTAAGGGTGGATAAACTGAAATAGGCCAGCTATTTCCAGAGGCATTTTTCATAATTTCATGAACTTTCTTTATATCTATATTCAATCTTCTTGCTAACATTAATGACTCTGAAGCAGCAATCATTGTTATTCCAAGAGACATGTTGTTACAAATCTTTGCACCGTTTCCGCTTCCCATCTCTCCAGCATGATAAATATTTTTACCCATTAATTTTAAAATAGGTAAAGCTTGATTAAATGCATCATTTGATCCACCAACCATAATATTTAAAGTTGCTTTTTGTGCACCCATCACTCCACCACTTACTGGTGCATCAATCATCTTAATACCTTTTTCATTTGCTTTCTTTCCTATTTCCTTAGAAGTATCTATATCGATTGTTGAACAATCTATCAGTAGACAATTTTTTGAAACTTTATCTAGAACACCGTTTTCTTTTAAATAAACTTCTTTTGAATGTTTACCCTCGGGCAACATAGTGATTACAACAGATGTTTCACTATTGATTAGTTTTCCAAAATCCTTCTCAACATCAAGATTATTTTCAACGGCTTTATCAATCATTTCTTTTGAAATATCAAAAACCTTAACTTTTTTCCCTGCATTCTTTAAATTACAGGCCATTGGGTTTCCCATATTACCAACTCCTATAAAAGCTATATTTTCACTCATATGACATCCTCTCTATTTAGTAATTTTTTCCACTAATTTATTAACCAATGGTGCAACAAAAGTTGTTGCAACTAATGCAACTGGCAAACTAATAGACCAAGCCTTGAAAAATCTTTTATAATAAAATTCATCATAACCTGTATTTATAAATGTAATAATTAGGGTCATTAACAAACTCATTCCTAAACCCATAAAAAAAACGAAAAGAATTTTAGAAAATTTTTTTGGAAACATTATTTATATTTGTCTTCAATATCGTAATATTCGTTGAAGCCAACTATATCTCTTAAGTCTGAAAATTTAGAAACATTTTTATTATAAATTTTATTTTTCATATTATTTAAACATTCTTGCATCATTTTTACTGATGCACTCATTAGGGTTAAAGGCATTACAGCAATTTTATAGCCAATTTCCTCTATTTCATTAATTTCTAATAATGGGGTTTCACCATCTTCGATCAAATTTAACATATGATGACCTGGTACTTCTTTAATAATTCTTTTCATATCCTCTTTATTTTTAACAGCTTCAATAAATAAAATATCAACACCAAGTTTTGAAAATGATTGCATTCTTTTAATTGCATCATCTAATCCTCTAGTTGCTATGGCATCAGTTCTTGCCATTATTAAGATATCTTTATTTCCATATTCTCTTGCATCCACTGCAGCTTTAATTCTTGAGTTTGCTTCATCAAGATCGACAACATCTTTACCTTTTGTATGACCACATTTTTTTGGCCACTTTTGGTCTTCAATCATCACACCAGCTGCTCCTGCATCTGCATATCCTCTTACAGTTCTAAATACGTTCACTGAATTTCCATATCCAGTATCCCCATCAAATATTATTGGAATTGATGTAGCATTACATATATTTCTTACTTGTTCTGCCATTTCAGAGAAAGAAATTAAACCCGTGTCTGGCATACCAAGTTTTGTTGATGAAACACTGAAGCCAGACATAAAACCAACTTTCAAACCTTCTCTTTCAATTAACTTTGCTGATAATGCATCAAAGCATCCAGGCATTACAATTATTTCTGGTCCATTTAATAATTGTCTTAGTTGTTCTGCTTTATCTTTTGATTTTATTTTTGAAAACATATTTATAATTTAAAAGGTATATATAATGCTAGGTCAGGGAATAAGTAAATAACAAATACTGTAAATAACATTATAATGACAAAAGGTATCACACCTTTAGCTATTTCTGACATTTTTGCTTTACCAATTGCTTGGAGAACATAAATATTTAGTCCAACAGGAGGTGTAATTAATGCACACTCAATCATTAGTGTAAAAATTATTCCAAACCAAATTAAATCAATATTCATTGCAGCGATTGAAATCGAAAATATAGGCATCATGATTAAAATTAATGACAGGGTTTCCATTATAAATCCTAAGATTAGCAAAGTAATACAAACAACTAGTATAAATAAACCAGTCTCATTAATATTAGTAACTATGAAAGACGATAAATCTTGAGGAATTCTATAAAGAGAAATTGCTTTACCAAAAACTTTTGCTCCTGCAATAATGATAAATATAGTAACTGTAGTTTTCATTGTCTCCAAACCAGCTTCGATAAAACCTTTAAAATCTAATCTTTTTTTAGCCACAACATAGATAAATGATATTAAAAAACCAATACCACCTGCTTCTGTTGGTGTATAAATTCCTGCATAAATTCCACCCAGCATGATGAAGGCCATTAATAATATTGGTAAACCTCTTTTTGTGTACTTAATTTTTTCTTCTAAAGTGCTGGATACATTTTGAACTTCTTTATTAAAAAATTTTACGTAAAAAACTGAAAAGATAATAAAAAATAATGCTAAAACTATTCCTGGCCCAATTCCTGCAAGAAACATACTTAGTACAGACTCTTCAACAACAAATGCATAAACAATCATTGGAATTGATGGAGGAATTAAAATCCCCAAAGTTCCGCCCGCTGCCAAAATACCTAAAGTAAAGTTTCTGTGATAACCTCTATTAATCATTGCAGGAAATGCTACAGTTGAGATTGTTGCTGCAGTAGCCACTGATGATCCAGATATAGCAGCAAAAATACTGCAAGAAACTATAGTTGCTATTGCTAAACCGCCTGGAAAATTTCCAACCCAGCTTTGAGCAAAATTAAAAAGATCTTCTCCAACACCTGCTTTTAATAATATATTAGACATCATCAAAAACATCGGAACAGCTAACAAAATAAAATTATCTGCCACACTGTAAAAAGTTTGTGGGATCATTAAAGGAGAAATATCTCCAAATAACATTAAACCCAATCCTATAGAACCTAAACCAAATGCTATTGGCACTCCTAAAAAAAGCACAAAAAATAACAAAAATAAGATTATTGCTACTGTCATTTAATTATATCTTTGATGTATTTAGGTACTTCGAAAAGCACTCTTAATACCAAAAATGCAAAACATAATGGTATCGCAAATTCTGTAAGAAAGGATGGAACATCTAAAATTGTAGAGCTTGTTCTTCCAACTTTAAGAGAGTCGTAAGCAATTAACCATCCATAATAAAGTACAAATCCACTAAAAATTAAAATGAATATTGCACTTATTAAATCTAATATCTTTTTTCCTTTATCTCCTACTTTGTCATATATAACTGTTATTCTGATAAAATCATTTTTATGAAAAGTATAAGTTAAAGCTAAATAAGTAGCCCAAATTTGTAAAAATCGAGAAATTTCGTTTACCCAAATAGTAGGTGAATTAAATATGTATCTCATGATAACTTCATAAGAAACTATAAAGCCTATCATAATAAATAACGCTGAAGCTAAATAGCCAGAATATTTTACAATTTTGTCGTAGGTATTCATTTGAAAACCCCGCACTTAAGTGCGGGGTATTTATACGATTTAAAGTTTGTTTGCAGCTTTTACAAGTTGATCACCAACTCCACCAGCTCCACCTGTTCTAGAAATGTAATCATCAATAACAGATGACGATGCTTTTTTAAGAGCAGAAACTTCAGAACTACTTAGATTTACAATGTTCATTCCATTTGCTTTTGCTTCTTTGTAAGCCCCAGCTTCAATGTTAGCCATGTCATCTCTAACAGCTTTTTCAGCTACTTTTGATGCTTCAGCTATAGCGTCTCTTTGTTTTTGAGTTAATGAGCTTAGCCATTTATCATTAGCAACAACAACGAATTCGATATCGCCATGATTTGTAACCGTTAAAGTATCCATTACTTGATATAATTTTCTAGATTTTACACCAGATACACCAGTCATACCTGCATCAACTGTATTTCTTTGGTAAGCTAAATATTGCTCAGATCCAGATATTAATGCTGGTTTACCACCTAAAGAGCTCACAAAAGCTCCAAGTGTTTTTCCAAATACTCTAATTTTTTTATCTTTAAAGTCAGCTGGAGTTTTCATCGGACCACCATTGGATAACATAATTGCTGACCCATAAGCTTGATAATAAAGTGGAACTGCTCCAGTCTTTGCTATTGCAGGATCAAGAATAGCTCTTATCTCGGATCCAGCTTGAGTTGCTTTTCTTACTTTTTGTTCTGAGTCAAATAAGAATGGAAGATAGAAAACATCAACTTCAGGATTAGTTCCTGCAAATCTTGTTATAGATGCAACACCAGCTTCGATTGCTCCTGAACCAACAGCTTGTGGAACTTCTTTATCTTTGTAAAGTTGCGCAGAGTCGTAAATCTCAACTTTAATGTCTGATCTTGATTCTAATTCTTTTTTAAATACCAAAAGGTTCTGACCTAAGTGAGCCTTTAATGGTAATTGAAGTGTAATTCTCATTTTTGTTTCTGCCAAACTTGCACTGGCAAAAGAAACGAAAATCAGAGAAAATATTATTCTTTTAAAGATTTTCATGTTATTTCCCTCTTTTTTGTTTAATCTGACTATTTAAGTCGACTTTAAAATTAAATACAATATTAATAATCATCAATGAATTGGATAATTGTAGCTATTTCTGGGGCTTTTTTTCAAAATCTTAGATCAACTTTACAGAAAAAACTTAATCAAAAGGTATCAACTATTGCATCTACTTATGTAAGATTTGCTTTTGCATTACCATTTGGGACAATTTTATTTTTTTTGTATTTTCAAGACTTAAATGTAATCCCTGAAATTCTAAGTCAAAAAAAATTTATATTTAACGTATTATTAGGTTCAATTTTCCAAATAATTTTTACATTTGTTTTACTTTACTTATTTAGATTTGCTAATTTTGTAGTTGGAACATCATTAAGTAAGACTGAAGTTATTCAGGTTGCGATTTTTGAATATTTGATAATAGGGGACAAATTAAATAAATTTGGAATAACAGGTATTATCGTATCTACAATTGGAGTAATTATACTTTCGATTAAAGACTTAAGTTTATTTCTAAAAAACTTATTTTCAAAAACAACTTTAATTGGTTTATCTGCAGGACTTTTCTTAGGCTTAAGCGTTGTATATTTTAGAGCAGCAGCATTAACATTGGAAAATTTTAGTAATAACTTTGAAAAAGCTATAGCAACCCTATTTTTTGGTCTAGTTATACAAACAACATTAGTTACTATTTATTTAATTATATTTGAAAAGTCACAGTTTAAAAAATTATATGAAAACAAGTACGAATGTTTGACAGCAGGATTAGCTGGATTTCTCGCAACATTATCTTGGTTTTATGCTTTTACGTTAATACAGTCTTCATTCGTAAGAGCTATCGGCCAAATAGAATTATTATTTAGCTATGTGTCTTCAAAGTATATGTTTAAAGAAAAAGTCAAAATTACAGAAATTTTAGGGATAATTATATTTGTAGTAGGTGTACTAATTTTACTACTTAATAAAAGCTAATTAATTCTTCCAAGATAATTAACCATTACAACACCAATAATAATTAAAAAAATCCCAATTAACCCATACATATTTGGTATCTGGTTATATTTAATCACACCGAAGACTAAAATAGCAGCCACTGTTATCCCACTATAAGTAGCATAAGTAAAACCTACTGGTATCATAGACATTGCTTTTGCAAGTCCATACATAGTTATACACATAAAAGCTATTGATAATATCGTTGGAGTTAATTTTGAAAATCCATCTGAAATTTTAGCAAAACTATTTGCAGCAATTCCTGTTGATATAGCTAATACCAAATAAATATAACCAGATAATGGTTTCATTTATTTGTTCCTAATAAGTTAACTATTAAGACACCCGAGATAATTAAAATCAATCCAATTATTGTATAAAAATTTGGTACTTGATTAAATTTTATAACACCAACAGCAGCTGTTGCAATTATACATAAGCCTGCAAAAGAGGCATATGTTATTCCAACTGGTATACTTTTCATAACTAAAGACAAAGTATACATGCATCCAACAATTGTTACTGCTGTGATTATACTAGGTATTAATAATGTAAAACCTTGAGCACTTTTAGCAAAACTGTTAGATGCTGTTCCAAGAATTACTGCGATTAATAAAATTATATAAGCAGTTATATTATTCATTTGCCTTCGACCATTTGATTGCATCTTCCATTCTATCATCTCCCCAGAATATTTCATTTTTTACAACAAATGACGGACTTCCAAATATTTTGTTTTTTCTAGCTTTTTCTGTATTTGATAAATAAATATTATTTATTTCCTCAGAGCTTGCCTCTGAAACAATCTTTTCTTTATCTAAGCTTAGTTTTTCGCAGATTTCACTCAAGTTGGGTTCAACAGCAGGCTCTTTTCCTTCTTGAAACCATCGTTTATACGTAAGCTGAACGTAATCTACACCCCAGTTATTTTTTAAACCTAATATTGCAATTTTATTAGCTAAATCAAATTCTGTTAAAGGGTAAGGGACTGGTGTTTTGGCAAAAAATCCATAATTTTTTGCTCGTCTTTCTATGTCCCTCCACATGTAATCTACTTTATTTTTTTTTTCTTTAGGAAAGGGAACATTGTTCATTTCTTTCATTATTGCTCTCACACTAAAAGGAGTCCAGCTAAACTTAATTTGATGTTGTTTTTCTGCTTCTAGTGCTCGAGTGACCGAAAGATAAGTATAAGTACTTCCGATAGAAAAATAGAAATCTATGTTGTTCACTTATTTTGGCATTGGTGTTGCGCCAGTTTCTAAACTAATCATTTTACCATCTTTGTATTTGTAGACTGCCATAACTGCTTCTACATTACCATCATCAAATGTTACGAACGCGTGATGAACACCAACTTCATCATTTTCATAAACAATTCTAGTTTTGTCTTGCTTGATATCACCACTCATTGCCCATTTGATCACATCACCTTTAGTTAAAACACTACCTGATTTATGCATTGTGAATTTAAAATCATCGTGCAAAAGTTCATTCATTGCTGCTTCATCTTTATTTTTAATTGCAGCACTATATTTTTCTAATATTGACATTTTTTTTCTCCTTTATGCTCCTTTAATTATTAATGTATTTGACAATGTATTATCTAATCTAATTTGTCTGATAGGTTTATATATTTCTGAATTGTACCACTCAAAAACTTTTTCATAAGATGGGAATTTAATAACAACAGTTCTTGGATATTTCCACTCACCCTCAATGACTTCATTTTCGCCACCTCTTATGATGTATTCACCGCCAAACTTTTGAGCAGTTGGAGGAGCTTTTTCCAAATACTCTTTGTAATTTTTTGGATTTAAAACGTTAATGTTTAGTATGATATATCCCGAAGGCATTACAAATCCTATTACAAAAGTTATTACATATCTACTTTATTTAACTCGTAGATACTGTAACTTTCCATAACTTCATTCATAATAGGAGCTGAGACTGGATTGCTTCCATCTATAAACGCTTTAAGTGCAGCTTTATCAGTGACGAAAATTTTAAACATCACTGTTTTTTTGTCAGGTGCAACTGTTCCAATTGTTTTTGATACATTTGCAACTTTCGATCTTTCTGCCATACCGGCATCCGATTGCATAAAGCCCATAAATTTTTCTAACATACCTTCTTTTAAATGAGCTACTACTAGTGTTTCTGTTTCCATATTTTATCCTTTCTTTATATTGATTGTTTATCCACTAAAATTTTCCATAAAATCATCATGCATCGGTGTAACCTTTGCTGAATCTAAATCCACACCTGCTTCAGCTCTTGATGCATGAAGTTCTTTGTCATTTTTAAATGCTTCAAAACCTTCCATGGTTGCATACTTAACGATTACAGTAAATTTTGTAGGGTCTTCTTTAGATACACCTGCAAAAATAATAGTAGCACCAAATCCTTTAATTTTTTCAGCATTTGCTTTTACCATATTAGTCCAAGATGAAAATGATTTTATATTTTCTTCTATTTTAATTATCATTTCTGTTTCCTCTCTATTTAACTGGATTTACAATCTTCTGACCTTCAACACCGATTGCAACTACTATTGCTTTAGCAGGCACATTTCCTATATTTCGAGATTCATGTGCAATACCGACATCTTCAACAAATGCATCACCAGCCTTATAAACTTTGGTTTTGCCATCCATCGTAAGCTCAATTTCACCTTGTTGGATCATTATTAATACTGGAAAGGAATGTGTGTGAGGTTTTACTGGAGCTCCTACAGGGACAGTAAATTCAAAAGCTGTTATTTTTGCTTTACCCGATGGATAAACAATTTCATTTCCCATACCAGTTTCACTTGTTGATAATATTCTCTTTACATGACCATCTGCAAAGCAATTTGAAGTAAAGATACTTAAGAATAATACGACTATAATTTTTTTCATAAATTTTCCTATATTGTTTAACTATTAAAATTGAATACTTCCTCTTTTACCTCTGTAAATTGATGTGGTTCAAAAAAATCATTCATAGCAGAAAGTTGCTCATTAATTGCATCGGTGCTTTCAGCCATCCAATGACAGAACATAGTCATTGTCTCATCAGGAGTGTAGTATGTCATTTGACATTTGGCCTTATCACTTGTTGATGATTCAATTATTTGTTCTCTAGTCATTCCGCCTAAAGTTTCATTAAATTTTTCTTTCATTTCTTTAGATTTAAACGTGTGAGTTACCATATAGTATTTCATATTACCTTTCAGTTTGTTTTAATCTGAGCAAACGCTCATCATTGTTGTTTCTTGTTTGTGTCCAGATTCTTCGATTACTTTAGCATTATCTGGGTCTTGCATAAATTTTTGCATTGTATCTGCTGCGGGAGTCTCCATGACTATATGAACTTTATTTGGATTATCTATTTCATTTCCAACATAAACTGTTTTTATACCAGCAGCTTCCCTAGGTTCTTTATGGGCATCAAAAGATTTTTTCCAGTGATCCCAATCTTTTACTTCAAAACTACCTACCATCTTCACCATTATTCGCCCCACACTCCACCAAACTCGTATGCAATAACTGGCTCATCACCAACTACCCATGCATCATGACCTGGTTTAACTGAGTAAGCGCTACCGGCGGTATAAGTAATTTCTGTTCCATCGTCATGTTTTGCACACACAGTTCCTTTTACAATAACCCCAATATGATTTGCCTGACAACTTGCAGCGTCGGAGTCTATTTTTGGTTTAACATCTTTTGACCATTTCCAACCTGGTTGAAGTTTAATTTGTACTAACCTCTGTCCACCAACATTCACATGGTACATGTCTGCATTGTCAAATTGTTTAAATTCCTGATCTGGTTTATCAAAACTTTTTGTTTCTGCGCCACTCATAATCCTCCTTAATTTATTCTTTTGGTAATTTTGTTGCGCCTGTTTCAACTTCGATGATTTTTCCATCTTTGAACTTCCAACAACACATTAACGCTTCTGTGTTTCCATCTTGATAAGTCACATAAGAATGATCAAAACCTATCTCATCATTTTCAAAAAGAATTCTATGTTTAACAGGACTCATCATTCCTTTACTTACAGCCTCTATCATACCTTCTTTACCCATATGCACATAT
Organism: uncultured Pelagibacteraceae bacterium; assembly: GCA_902586025.1. Taxonomy (GTDB): domain Bacteria; phylum Pseudomonadota; class Alphaproteobacteria; order Pelagibacterales; family Pelagibacteraceae; genus Pelagibacter. The sequence goes on along the minus strand of CACIFV010000010.1, from coordinate 6,345 downwards.
TCGCCTTTAAGATGAGAAAACATCTTATATTCTTCATGCACTAACTCTCCAGCTGCAGCCCCATCCTTTTCCAAAATTGCTTTATTAAGTTTTTCTAAAATTGACATATTTCTCCTTAGTTTAAATTATAATTTCCTGTAATTTCATTGTAAGAATGAACAATCCCTTCTTGTGCAGAATTCATACCTTTTATAGTCGCAGTTCCACCACCTGATATATTTTCATACTTTCCAGTTCCACTTACATATTTCCATCTCAACATTTTTCCAAAAACACCTTTATATTGTGAAGTTGCTGTTCCACCATCTTCAAATTTATTTACGCAAGTACCACTTTCATATCCTTTTCCTGCAAAAACAACTATTGAACCTACGCATCTCATTGAAGATTTATCTCCAAAAGTCGTTCCATCTAATGCTTTTAAACCCAACATACCATCATAGATAATTGTAAAATTACCTTTATCGTCACCTAAAACCTTTGATGTACCTGCAAAAAAACCGTTTTGTTTAATTTGTCCTTGTTCAGCAAAAGCTGTGCTCGACATAAATATAATAATTAAAAAAAAATATAATTTTTTCATAAACTCTTACTTTTTCATTGCATTGAACATGCTCAATGTGTCGTCAAACGCAATAAACAATGTCAGTTTACCATCATCGCTTACTTCAAAATAATGACCAAAAATAGTATCCATGCCATCTGCCTTAGCAATTGCTTTAACAAACACTTTATTCCCCTCACTTATCATCATATCAGGGGTTACTGAAAAATTACTCCATAGATCTGGAACTTGCATCATGGTTTTCATATATGCTTCTTTGCCTTTATGAGTTCCTGACATTGGATGCTTATCTCCAGGATAAATCCAAGTGATATCATCATGTACCATTTCCATAAATCCCTCCATATCTCCTTTGCCAAAAAGTTCATATCCTTTTTTAACTACTTCTTTTGCGTTCATAAAATTCCTTTGATTATTAGATAATATTTATTTATTCTAAATTAAAAATGTAATGGTTTTATTACAGTGCTGGTATGCGTGATTATATCCAGTCGGGATAAGGTAAACCTTTTTCAATTAAAAAAGGTTTATTAAACATCTTTGAGTTGTATCTGTCTGATTTGTCGCAAAGAATAGTGACAATAGTTTTTCCAGGGCCTAGTTTTTTACCCAATCTAATTGCACCTGCAATATTTACTCCACAACTTGTTCCAAGACTTAAACCTTCATTTTTGATTAAATCATATAGTATTGGCAAAGATTCTTTATCTTCAATTGAAAAGGCTCCATCTATTTTTGCTTCTGCAAAATTAGCAGTTACTCTGCTGGATCCAATACCCTCAGTTATTGATCCACCTTCAGCTTTTAACTCGCCGTTTTCAATGTGATTAAAAAGAGAGGATCCCTTTGGATCTGATAGATAAATTTTTATATCTTTATTTTTTTCTTTTAAAAAACTACTTACTCCACCAATTGTTCCTCCAGTTCCAGATGAACATACAAATCCATCAACTTTTCCTTCCGTTTGCTCCCATATCTCAGGACCCGTTGTATAGTAGTGACCTTTAGAGTTTGCGGTATTATCAAATTGGTTTGCCCAGACAACTCCATGATTATTTGAACTTTTTAGCTCCTCAGCCATTCTAGCAGCAATTTTAACAAAGTTATTTTCATCTTTATAAGGTTTTGGTGGAACCAATTTCAAATCTGCACCAATATTTCTTAATGTATCTTTTTTTTCTTGAGTTTGATTATCGTTCATTACAATAATAGTTTTGTAACCTAGTGAATTTCCTAATAAACATAATCCAATCCCAGTATTTCCTGCGGTACCTTCCACAATTATTCCACCTTTAGATATTAATTTTTTTTCTTCAGCGTCTTTTATAAGAGCAAGTGCTGCTCTGTCTTTTACAGATCCTCCTGGATTTAAAAATTCAGCTTTACCATAAATATTACAACCAGTTATCTCAGATGCAGCTTTTAGTTTTATTAAAGGAGTATTTCCAATTGATTGGATAAAATCATCCTTGTAATTTTTCATTATTCGTTTTCCTCACTGCCATTAGTTACAGCATAAGGTTTAAATTCTTCAGTTGCTGTTCCAACATTCTTAGCAGGTATTCCTACCATAACAGCATTTTCAGGAACATTTTTTGTGACAACTGCATTCGCACCAATTTTAGCATTTTTTCCAACTATTACTGGCCCTAAAATTTGAGCACCTGAACCAACTACAACATTGTCACGAAGAGTAGGGTGTCTCTTAACTTCTCTTTGATCATTAGAATTAATACTAGGGGATATTCCACCTAAAGTAACCATATGATAAATAGTTACATTGTCTGCGATGTCTGATGTTTCTCCAATTACAACGCCCATACCATGATCAATAAATAAATTTTTTCCAATCTTAGCTTTAGGGTGAATTTCAATACCGGTCAAGAAACGAGAAAACTGAGAAATAATTCTTGCGATAAGATCAAATTTTGCAGTAGCAAAAAAATTTGCAATTTTGTGAAAAAATATCGCCTTAACTCCAGGATAAGTTAAAATTAGACTTAACTTAGATTTTGCAGCAGGATCTCTGTCAATAATAGATTGCAAAAAGTCATTCATAGACAGCCTATATAGTTACTTATGTTGAAATTTAAAGTTAATTAATATTGTCTAAAGTAAGCCCTTTTACATTAGCAGGAACTGCGACATCCATCATTTTAGGATTTGCAAGATTTAGATTGTTCATTATATCTGCATATTCTTCTTTTGAGCTTACTTGTAATCTTGGATTATTATTTTTTTCATTTTCAATAGTGGAAAATTTCTTACCGTTGTAGTCATGGGCTGGAAATACAAAAGTTTTTTCAGGTAACTTTAATAATTTATTAAATATAGAATCGTAAGCATCGTAAGCATTACCATTTTGAAAATCTGTTCTACCACTTCCATTTATTAAAAGTGTATCTCCAGTAAAAACTCTATCATTCATCAAAAAACTATATGAGCAATCAGTATGACCAGGAGTATAAATTGCTTGAAGTTCAACTTCTTCAACATTAATTTTTTCACCATCTTTTATTCTAAGATCAATAACTTCAGATTTAGATTTTTCTCCCATAACTCTTATACAGTTTGTTCTTTTGTTTAATTCATTTAATGCTGAAATATGATCAGCATGAATGTGTGTATCAATTACTTTGACAAGTTTAAGATCTAAATTTTTCAAAATAGTTGAGTACTCATCTGAATGCTCAATAACAGGATCTATTATAAGCGCTTCTCTACCTTCACCACTTGCAATTATATAAGTGTATGTAGAAGATTTTTGATCGAAAAGTTGTTCAAATATCATAAATAACTAACCTTATAAAAGTTTGCTTAGTAAAACAATCTTTCATATAATATTTTTTTATAAGGAGGAGACAATGTTAAAAATAAATAGTATGTGTCCTGATTTTCAAGCTAAAACAACTGAAGGAGATATTTCTTTCCACGAATGGTTAGGTGATAGTTGGGGAGTTATTTTTTCACACCCTAAAGATTTTACACCAGTTTGTACTACAGAACTTGGTGCCCTAGGTTTGATGAAAGACGAGTTCGATAAAAGAAATGTAAAAGTGATTGGTTTAAGCGTTGATGGAGTAGAGGACCATAAAAAGTGGTTAGATGATATTAAAGATGTATCTGGCACAAAACCAAATTATCCAATTATAGCTGATGAAGACTTAAAAGTTGCAAAACTTTTTAACATGTTGGAGGGTGATGCCGGCACAACGTCAATGGGTAGAACAGCAGTTGACAATGAAACTGTTAGAACTATTTTTGTAATCAGACCTGATAAGAGAATTGGTTTATATCTTACATATCCCATGGCAACTGGAAGAAACTTTTTAGAGATCTTAAGAGCAATAGACTCTATGCAGTTAACAGCTAAACACAAAGTAGCTACTCCTGCTAATTGGAAAAAAGGTGAAGATGTAGTTATTTTGCCAGCCATAAAAGATGATGAGGCGAAAAAAATATATCCTGATGGATGGGAAACTGTGAAACCTTATTTAAGAAAGGTTCCAGATCCTTCTAAATAAATTGGATAAAAATATTTTAAACCAGCAATCTCAGCATTGGGAAATAAATTTCTCAAATAAGCCTGAGATGTTTGGTTTAGAACCAAGTTTAGCAGCAAAAAAAGCTTTAAATATTTTTAAAGAAAACAAATATTCTAAAATTGTTGAGTTGGGAGCGGGCCTAGGTAGGGATACTATTTACTTTGGAAAGAATTCGATAAATGTGACAGCATTAGACTATAGTGAAAATGGTATTAAAGTTATCAATGAAAAAATAAAAAAAGAAAATCTAAAATCTTCAATATCAACATTACAATTTGATATTAGAGAGGAATTACCATTTGAAAGTAATTCATTTGATGCTTGTTACTCTCATATGCTTTATTGTATGGCTTTAACCCAGAAAGATTTAAACAAAATTAATGGTGAAATTTATAGAATTTTAAAACCAGGAGGAATAAATATTTACACAGTAAGAAATACTGACGATGGAGATTATAAAAAAGGTATTCATAGAGGAGAAGATCTATACGAAATCGATGGTTTTATAATTCATTTTTTTTCAAAAAAAAAAATTCAAAATCTGATAAACGGATATGAAAATTTATCTATTGATTATTTCGAAGAGGGCTCTTTTCCAAGAAAGTTATTTTTTGTTTGTAATAAAAAGGAAAATTAAATGTATTGTTTGTTATCTTCATTTACAGCATCTTGAAGTCTGTCTAAAAAATCAGGAATAGCACTTTTAACTCTGCTCCAAGTTGGAATAAATGGTGTATCCATAGGATTTAAATAAAATGCCTCACCAGCTTTCATTATATTTATTGCAAAAAGTTCTACTGCCTTCTCTTCTGTGTGAGAATCAAATTTTAGACCATTCATTTGTGCATCACTTCTATATATATCAATTAAATCTAAAGCTGACCTATAATAAGTTGCTTTCAAAGATCTAAATTTTTCTCTACTAAAAGAATGTCCTTGCGTGGCTAATTTTTTAATAAAAGTTTTTATTATATCTATAGACATTCTAGACAAACCTTTTGTTTCATCATCAATAGATAGTTTCTGGTGCTTGTGATCGTAAGTTTCTGCAAGATCAACCTGACATATGTTTTGTGGAGAATAACTCCTTTGCATTTCAGATAAAATTCCAATTTCTATACCCCAGTCAGAGGAAATCCTTAATTCAGGTAAAACATTACGCCTAAATGAAAATTCCCCTGCGAGAGGATATTTAAAAGATTTCATGAAATCTAGATAATCACTTTTACCAATAGTTTTCTCCAAAGCTGTCAATAAAGGAAAAACCAATAATCTTGCAACTCTGCCATTCATTTTACCATCAGCAACTCTTGGATAATATCCTTTACAAAACTCAAAATTAAAAAGAGGATTTACAACAGGATAAAACAATTTAGCTAGCATGCGTCTGTCATAAGTTTTTATATCACAATCATGTAAAGCCACAGATCTTGCCGTATCTCTAGCAATGGACATTCCTATACAATACCATACATTTCTACCCTTACCTTTTTCACTTGGGGCTAAATCCTTTTGTTTTAATTCTTTGTCTAACTTTTTTAAATTTGGTCCGTCATTCCATAAAATTGTAAAAGGTGTTTCAAGTTGCTCGAAAAAAGTCCATGCCTTTCTAGCTTGATCCTCGTTAGCCTTATCGAGACCAATAATTATGTGATTTAAATAATTAGTTTTTTTTATTTCTGAAACAATATTGGGTAAAGCATCACCTTCAATCTCTGAGAAGAGACATGGTAAAATTAATTCCATTTTTCTCTCACTAGAAAATTTTAATAGTTCACCTTCTATTTCTTTGGTGGATTTGGTCCCAAAATCATGCAATGTTGAGACTATACCATTTTGTGAAAATTCACTCATGGCTGCTATTAATCATATTATTTTAATTTAAGTACCGCCTTTTTGATCACATCAGCCCAGCCCTGAGGAGATGGCTTACTGGAAGTTATTAATTTTTTTATATTTAAGTTAGTTGTCTTAAAATACTTATTAAAAACTAAGCATGGAATATCAGTATTTTTAAGCATGTTTATATCATTATGATTGTCTCCAACCCCAATAGTTTTGATCGGATTTTTAATTTTACTTTTAACCATTTTTAAAAATACATTAATTGCTTTAGATTTATTAACTTTGTCACCAAGGTTAGAGACTCTACCCCCATACTGAATTGAAAGACCTAATTTTTTTATTTGAGAATTAATTTCTTTTTTTTCATGAGTATTTCCAATAAATTTTATA
>CACIFV010000009.1 GCA_902586025.1 uncultured Pelagibacteraceae bacterium | reverse complement strand
TTTCCAGCTGTTGCAGATGATATTATTATATTTTTTTTCTTTTTAGATATTTTTTCTACAGCATATGCTCCACCTAAAGCTTTAAATGATTTTAAATGGAATCTTTTCGACTCATCTTTGTAAAAAATATTATTAAGTTTTAAATTTCTGTTTAGTTTCTCTAATTTTAATAATGGTGTTTTTTTATAGTTTTTCCACTTAGATATAGAATTAAAAGCATCAGTGATTATTTTTGACGAAATAATATTTAAAATATAGTTTCGATTAAAACTATAATTTTTATTCGATAAAAATTTTGTATATTTCCATTTTCTAGTGCTATCAAAGGTTTTCACTTTAACAGTCTAGAGTATTCTGTCTTTCCCATTTTGTAATTGGTTTGGACTTATCAAATTTTTCGTTATCATTAAAATCTTTTAATTCCGAAGTCCTTAACTTGACGTAACTTTTAATTACTTCTTTTCCAAATGCTTTATTCATTTCTTTATTATTTTCAATTTTATCAAGAGAATCTTTTAGTTCATTTGGTAATTTAGAAAGGTTTGGATATTTTTTATAATCATCATACATATTGCAAAAAAGAGGTTTGCCAGGATTAATTCTTTTACTTAATCCCTCTATTCCTGCAGCTAATACACTAGCTTGAAGTAAATAAGGATTTGCGGATCCATCCATAAGTCTTAATTCAAATCTTCCCGGATCAGGAACCCTTATCATATGTGTACGGTTATTTCCTGTATATGATATACTGCTCGGAGACCATGTGGCACCAGATTTTGTTGGTGCAGCATTTATTCGTCTGTAACTATTTATTGTTGGATTGAAAAAAGTAGATAAGGATGAAGCATGCTTCATGATGCCTCCTAAAAAGTTATAAGCTGTCTTGCTTAGCCCAAGCTTATCATGTTTATCAAGAAAGATATTTTTCTTTCCTTTCCATAAAGAAATATGTGCATGACATCCGTTACCAGTTAAATTTTCAAAAGGTTTTGGCATAAATGTTGCTCTTAAATCATGTTTTTCTGCAATAGTTTTAACCATAAATTTAAAAAAAGTGTGTCTATCAGCAGTTTTTAGACAATCTGAATAATCCCAATTCATTTCAAATTGCCCATTAGCATCTTCGTGGTCATTTTGATAAGGACCCCATCCCATTTCAATCATACAATCACATATTTCTTTTATAAGCTCATATCTTCTCATTAAGGAAGATTGGTCATAACAAGGTTTAGATTGAGTATCTCTATTATCTGCAATTGTGTTCCCATCAGGAGAAATCAAAAAATACTCACACTCCACACCTGACTTCATGCTATAACCCAATTCAGATAATTTTTTTATTTGTTTTTTTAACATCACTCTTGGTGAAGCATCGACTGGTTTACCATTCATCCATAAATCCGAAGCCAACCAACCAACTTCTTTATTCCATGGTAGTTGAATTAAACTGTCAGGATCAGGTATTGCAAACATATCAGAATCAGCTGGTGTCATATCCAGCCAAGCTGCAAATCCAGCAAATCCAGCACCATTTACTTGCATATCTTTTATTGCATGAGCAGGAACCAATTTTGATCTTAAGACACCAAATAAATCTACAAAACTTATCAAAAAATATTTAATTTTTTTTTGTTTTGAAATTTTAAATAAATTTTTTGCCATCTAATAACGTAACACAATTATTTAAAAAATGATAAAAAGAAATCTTTGTAATAAATTAAATTTACACCAATAATAATTAATATCGCTATAATTACTCCATACTTTGCTTTTGGCCATGCAAGACGTGCCATTTTGCTAGGAGTTTTATTTTCATTTTGATTATTTTCTTCAGAATTTTGCATTAAAAAAAAAGAGGGCACAGTATTTCATGCGCCCTCTTAAAAGTTTTAACCGTCTGTTATATTGCTTTTCCAGTCGTTAGCACTTGGTTTTTTTCTGACAATTGCATTCATCTTACCATCTTCTTGTTTAGATGAAATAATATGCCAGCCAACCCAAATAAGAATTGCTATTATAACTAGCACTCCTTCCGAACCAACACCTGGATAGACAGATCCTTGTACCTCAGAGGCACTTAAATGATCTATCCAATTTGATACTGTTGCCATTTACATAACCTCCTTTATCTACTGGCCGAGACTACAGCTTTTTCGTCTTCTTTAGCCTCTTCCATAATTGTATAGTCAAGTCCTGCAAGCTCTACTTCTCTTGGTATTCTTAATTTACCCATTCCGTGAAGAACTTTTGCAATTATATATCCAGGAAGCATACCTAGTACAAAAAACATTATTATTGCACCGATAAACATTCCAAGAGGATTAATTGCTGCATAATTAGTTCCATCCCACATAGCTCCAACACTGTATCCAGATGAAGGATAACCATTTAAAACGAAACCACATATCACAAGACCAACAAATCCAGCATAACCATGAACAGCTACTGCTCCAACTGCATCGTCGATTTTATATTTTTTCTCGACCCAGTAATGCATTTTGTAAGCTATAACTACTCCAATCATACCGATTATCATTGATTGTATTGGATGATATAAATCATTACCTGCAGATGCACATATTATTCCTGCAAGTCCTGATGAATAAGTCCAGAAAGGATCTCCCTTCGAGACCACATACCCTGCTAACAACCCTCCAGATAACGACATTAAAAAGTTCATCGTTATTCCACTAAGTGTGGTGGGAGTTAGGTAGATGTTCGTTGCAGTAAAGAAAGTTACACCTTCCATACCATATTCAGGTCCAAGATCATAAATCGGTACATTACATGCAGCGTAAAAGCCCCAAAAACCTGTATAGATTAAGAATAATCCAACAGTCACTAACCAAGGATTTCTTGGTCCAATGTTTCTCGGTTCTCCGCTAGATGAAAATTTTCCAATTCTTGGTCCTAAAACAATTAGAACACCTAAGGCAAAACCTCCGGCAATTGCGTGAATTACTCCGGAAGCATAAGCATCGTGATATCCTAATATTTTTAACATCCATCCATCAAAATGCCATCCCCATGAAGCATCTATTGTCCAGAAAACAGATCCAATTGCAATTGCAAGTATTCCAAATGCAAAAGTAGTTATCCTTTCAATAACCGCTCCAGATACAATTGAAGCTGCAGTCCATGAAAATAATAAAAAGGCTGCCCAGAAGACACCCATTATATGATCATTAAGATTTACGGCCATCAATGCATTTGTAGGATTAGCAAGATCATTTCCACCAAATCCACCTCCAAGAACTAGACCAGTACTTTCGGTCATAATCGAAGGAGCTAATCCGGGTCCTGTTGGAAATGCCCAGTATATCCACCAACCAAAGAAAAACCATGTGACTGTTACCAGTGGTATCAGCATTGTATTTTTCATAAGAGTGTGTTGGTGATGTTTGTAACGAGATGCCCCAACTTCATACATACAGAATCCCACGTGGATCAAAAACATAAGAACCACAGTTACCCAATAGTAAAATTCTGTAAATAAGGTTGTGAGAGCACCTAATTGATCAGTCATATTTCTCTCTCCTATTAATAGTTAATAGACTCTATGAAATTTTTTTTACGCTGACAATTTTATTTTATTTATAAAAAGTAGAATTTAATAATTATTTTATCAACTTGAAATTGAAATTAGAATTTTAAATATGCTTTTTTAAGGTCAACCAGAGGATGATTCGGGGACATTTGAAACTTTACCAATAATTCTCTAGCTATCATATCTCTATCCTGCTGATTATTAGGTAATTTTATTTTACTTGGTATCGTTACCCAACCGTTAGCATTTCTATCGAATACAGCAGGTCTATTTTCTTCATATCCCATATGAACATCTTCTAACCAATTAAGATCATCCCAACCCATAGCTTCTATATATTTTTTTAAAAATGGAGTGAGTCGACTATAGTCAGGCAAAAGATTAACGTCATATCGATAGCCAATTGTTTGGCCAATCATTTTTTCTCTAGCAGTCTCTTTTTTCTTGCCTAATTGACCTTTGATCTCTTTTGATTTGACTTTTTTCTTACCTTTTTTCTTTGGCATATTTGCTATTAGATTTTATGGAAATCTTTAACTCCTACTGTATGATTTGTTCCTGCAAGAGGCACTTTAGCTAAAGCAGACGCCTCCATTGTTAATGCAGCCATATCTTCTGGTTCTAGCGAGTGAATATTTGTTTTTCCACATGCTCTAGCCAACAATTGAGCCTCCAATGTCATCGCATGCAAGTAATTATACACTCTTAATGCTGCATCATCAGGATTTAATCTTTTTCTTAATTTAGGATCTTGAGTAGCAACTCCTACAGGACATCTACCCGTGTGACAGTGATAGCAATGACCTGCGGGTACACCCATTTCTTTTTCAAAGTTAGATTCTGGTATTTCCTTATTGCAATTTAAAGCCACCATTGCGCCTGTTCCGATTGCAATTGCGTCTGCACCAAGTGCTAAAGCTTTAGCCATATCTGCTCCATCTCTAACACCACCTGCATAAATTAAAGTTACTTTTCCGGTTTTACCTACATCATCCAAAGCTCTTCTTGCTTCTCTAATTCCAGCTATTCCTGGGATACCTGTGTTTGCAGCTGCAATGTGTGGTCCAGCACCTGTTGAACCTTCCATTCCATCAAGATAAATTGAATCTGGATCACATTTTGCTGCCATCCTTACATCATCATACACTTTAGCTGCTCCAAGTTTTAATTGAATTGGCACTTTGTTTTTTGTTAATTCTCTAAGCTCTTGAACTTTTAAAGCTAAATCATCTGGACCCAGCCAATCAGGATGTCTTGCTGGAGATCTTTGATCAATACCTGCAGGTAGCGATCTCATTTCTGCAACTTGGTCAGTAACTTTTTGACCCATCAAATGACCACCCATTCCAACTTTTTGTCCTTGTCCAATAAATACCTCAATTCCATCAGCTAGTTGTGCATGGTGTGGGTTAAAACCGTATCTTGATTGTATGCACTGATAAAACCATTTTTCTGAATATCTTCTCTCATCTGGTATCATTCCACCTTCACCAGAACATGTTGCGCTACCAGCCATTGTAGCACCTCTAGCTAATGCAGTTTTTGCTTCATAAGATAAAGCTCCAAAACTCATTCCCGTAATGTAAACTGGAATATCTAGCTCAATTGGATTTTCACATCTTGGACCAATAATAGTTTTGGTCTCACATTTTTCTCTGTAACCTTCAATAACAAATCTTGTTAATGTACCTGGCAAGAAAACTAGATCATCAAAAGTAGGAATCTTTTTCATCAAAGCCATTCCTCTCATTCTGTATCTTCCTAATTCCGCTTTGATATGAATGTCGTCCATAACCTCTGGAGTAAAAATAGCGTTATGTCCCAACAAACTTTTGTTTCTTGAAGCTATTCCATTACCATTAGAATGTCCGTTTGACTTTCCATTACCATTTTTTTTCTTTGCCATTTAAATTGCTCCTTTTTTTTCTGTAGGTTCAAGAGCATCGTAATTCCAAAGTTTTTTTCCTGCTACAACTTTGGTCATCTTAGAAACATCGAAGTTTTCTCCGATCTCCGCAACCTTTAATTTTCTTTTAAGCCAGTCTTGATCTGAATCAGTTAATTCAGCTTCGACAGCATCACTACCAAATGATCCTATTTTTCCACCTACAAAAATTGTCCCATCATACATAGAATCTCCTAAATTTATTCCAACATCTCCAAGAATAATAATTCGCCCTCTCTGCATCATAAAACCTGTAAAAGCACCAGCATCTCCGCCAATAATTATTGTTCCACCTTTTTGATCAATTCCTGTTCTGGCACCTACGCTTCCTTTGCATATCAGATCTCCACCTCTAATTGCCGCACCAAAACAAGAACCTGCATTTTTTTCAATTACTACTTTTCCTGCCATCATATTTTCTGCACATGACCATCCCACTCTTCCATTAATTCTGACAATAGGACCATCCATTGATCCACACCCAAAGTACCCCAAACTACCTTCAAATATTAAATTTAATTTATTGAGAATTCCAACTCCCAAGCTATGTTTTCCCTGTGGGTTCTTTATTACAATAGTTCCGTATCCATCTTTCATTAATTCATCAATTTTTTTATTTGCTTCACGACAATCCATGTTCTTAACGTCAATTTCAGTTCTTTTGTTAAAATCTACATCATATGTCCCAAAGTAATAAAAATTCTCAGCCTCATCTGGATTAAAAAATTTTTGTTGTGTTTTTCCAGTTAAGACTTCTGTATGAAGTCCCATTGATTGAGCTTTACTTTTTTTTTCTGATGTTTTTAAATTTGCCATACTTTAACTTCTCCATCAAAAGGATCATAAGTTTCGATTTCTTGTGGTAATATTGATCTTATTGCAATTTCCTCTGACCCCATTGCAACCAAATCATCTGACTCATACAATACTAGTGGTTTTGCAGCCATTGTATCTTTCGCCATTCCTAAGCTATCTTTTGTAGCAACAAAATAAGTAAATACCCCATCTAAACCGACGAGAGACTCCTTCATTCCCTCTTCTAATGTAGCTCCATTTCTCATTTTTTCTGCAAGATATACAGCGATTAATTCCGAGTCACATTCCGACATAAATCTCATGCCCTTGTTTTCCAATACTCTTCTATTATTCCAATAGTTTGTTAGTTGTCCATTATGAACGACTGACACATCACTAAAAGGATAACCCCAAAATGGGTGAGCAGATTTAATATCCACTCCCGACTCTGTTGCCATTCTAGCATGACCAATTGCATGTGTCCCGACAACTTTATCTAAATTATATCTGTTACAAACAACTTCAGCGTTTCCTAGATCTTTAATTACTTCTAGAGATTTTCCCATAGATAATATTTCTACACCTTCAACACTTTCTATTTTTTGAGAAAATTCCATTAAATCTTTGTCATACTGAATTTCATATCGTAATGAATAAGGAAGAATTCTATCTTCTTTTATCACCTTAGCGCCTAGCTCAGAAAGATAAGAATCAACAATTTTTTTTCTTTCATCATAAACTGATACATCTTCTTTTACTGAAGAGCTTCCTTCTGCAACATTTTCACCAACCTTAAATCGCATGATGAAATTTTCTCCATCAGTTTTTCCATACAAAGCATATCCAGTTGAGTCCTCACCTCTATGCTTTAATGCTTGAAGCATTCCTTGAAGTTCAAAACCTACATTTGATGTATTTCCTCTATGAATTAATCCTGCTATTCCGCACATATAATTTCCTTACTAAATTATGGTAAACAATCCAGATAAGTATCAAGATCCCATTGTGTTGTTGCACCTAAGAATTTTTCCCACTCATCTCGTTTGTACCAATTAAATACTTTATACATTTCATCTGGCATTGATGATTTTATTACTTCATCTTCCGCCAATCTATCTAAAGCTTCACCCAAACTTAGTGGAAGTTTTTTAACATCTTTTCCAGCTTTTTGAGCTTCATATATATTTCTAGACTCAGGTTTAGCTGGTTTCATTTTTTTAGATATTCCTTCATCACACGCTTTAAGTAATGCTGCACCTAATAAATATGGATTATGCATAGAGTCAACTGATCTGTACTCGAATCTGCCCGGAGCTGATACTCTTAAACCACAAGTTCTATTTTGATAACCCCAGTCAGCATATACTGGAGCCCAAAAACCTTGATCCCATAATCTTCTATATGAATTCACTGTTGACGAACCAATCGCTGTTAAAGCTGGTAAATGTTTCATTATCCCTGCAATTGATTGTAAACCAATTTTTCCAGGTAATTGCATATCCTTAGTATCCGGCATGAAAGTATTAGTACCTCCTGATACATAACTAAATACTTCCTCTACACCTGGAAGTTTTTTGTTACCCAATTTGTTTACTGATACTTTTCCACCCTTCCACAAAGACATGTTGGTGTGACATCCACTTGCTGAAACTCCCATAAATGGTTTAGTCATAAAGCAAGCTATAAGATTATGTTCTCTTGCTACTTGAGCACAAATTTGTCTATACGTAGATAATCTATCTGCGTTTCTTAAAACATTATCAAATGTCCAGTTAAGCTCTAATTGACCAGGAGCATCTTCATGGTCACCTTGAATCATATCAAGACCCATCGCTTTTGCGTATTCAATAACCTTCATAAACACAGGTCTTAAAGATTCAAATTGATCAATGTGATAACAGAAAGGTTTAGAGAAACCTTGACCCGTTGGAGTTCCGTCAGGATTTTTTGTTAACCACATCATTTCAGGCTCAGTTCCAACTCTTAACTCTAATCCATGTTTCTTTTTGAACTCATTCATGAAAATTCTAAGATTACCTCTGCAGTCACTTGTTAAATGACCACCTGGATTTTTTCTTTCTTCTCTGTTTCTAAAACACGTAACAAAAACTCTCCCAACTCTCTTATCCCAAGGTAACTGAACAAAAGTTTCTGGATCAGGTATTCCTACCAATTCCATAGCTTCTGGACCGTAACCAATATAATTATTATGACGATCTAAAAATAAGTTTGCAGTTGCTCCATAAACTAATTGAAAACCTTTTTCTGCAGTTCTTTCCCAATGATCTGCTGGTATTCCTTTTCCAACAACTCTTCCAGTTACTGAAATAAATTGATAATATATATAAGTAATTCCTAATTCGTTTATTTTTTCTCTAACTTTTTTGACGAGTTTAGCTCTACCTGGTTGGTTTACGTGTTTTTCAAGATCCGTCATTCTTCCCCCTTTGAATTTTCAGATCAAAAAGGTAACTGAAAAAAAAACGTTTGTCTACTTAGATAAATTAACTCCAAGGAAACGGACTGTTCGATGTCGGATGAAGTTTGCCTTTTTCATATCTATCGAACCTGAACGGTTTTAGTAATTCGCTTTCTTGACCTAAAATTTCTTGTGCAACAAGGTGCCCAACACCTATCATTTTATAACCATGATTTGCATCAGCAATCATGTAAACATTTTCAAAAAATCTATCGAATATCGGGAATGAATCTGGAGTTAAACAACCCAATCCTCCTGATGGTCCCTTTCTATACAAATGAGATTTACCAACAAAACGTTTTTGGATATGTGCAAGTGCCGAAGTCCACATATCAGAAAATTTATCAGTAGTTTGATATTCAGGAGAGTCAATTCCATATGGATCAACATTAACTTCATCAAAATGTTTTTGAACTATATAAGGCGATGTTCCACCTTGAACTCCCAAACCTTCAATATCAGGTTTATAATAAATACCCCATAAGTCTTCTGTAATTATTTTACCATCTTTATCAGAATAAAGTGGAGCATCTGTATCAACATGGATTACTGGAGGCGCTTTACCTTCATTAGTTTTTAAATAATCTGCATCTACACCCAATACACCTTCTTGTAAAAACCAGTACTTCCACATTTCAACTTCATGCATTTTTCCATTTTTAGCATCTTTTATGTTAGTAGTTTTTGGTAACTCCAACATATTCCAAAAATCTCTTACCCATGGTCCTGCTCCAATAACTACCTGATCACAATCTATTGTACCTTTATCTGTAACCACGCCAGTAATTGCATTGCTGTTACTCCCTCTTTTAAAACCTGTAACCTTTACTCCTTTATGAACGTTTACACCGTTTGAATTTGCTTTTTTCTCTAGTGCTTTAATTGAGTCTTTATTAAATGCATATCCACCTTTTTTTTCATGCAAAACTGATGTAATACCTTTTGCTTGCCAATCACTAAAAATTCCTTGCATATATTTCATGCAATCTTTTTCACCTTCTATAAATTCTGATTCATATCCAATAGCTTTTTGTTGTTCATAAATACTTGCAACATCTTTATGCATTACTTCTGGAGAAATTTGCATATAGCCAACAGCATTATATTTAAATGCCTCTGGATCACTTTCCCAAACACTAACTGAATGAGCCATTAATTCTCTCATTGCTGGTTGAAAATAATTATTTCTAACAACTCCACATGCAATTCCACTTGCACCTGCAGCAGTGTCTTTTTTTTCTAGGACAACTACATCGTTTGGATTTTTATATTTTTCGGAAAGTTTCCAAGCAGTACTTAACCCGTGAATTCCTCCACCAATTATTACAACTTTTGCTTTTGTCGGTAACGACATGAGCGAACTTTAATTTTTTAGCAAAGGAAAGAATATAATAATTTTTATATATAATTTATATAAATTCTAAATATTTATTAGATTTTTAATTAAAAACTCAAATTTTTGAGAGTTTTCAAATATTCGTTAAATTCATTAACAAAATTCTGTGTGGGTAAAACGTACTTTTTTCTATGGTCATTTCCCGTTTTTTCGAGGTAAAAAAATTCTTTATCACAAGCTTCTTTAATCATAAGCGCAGATTTGGG
Source organism: uncultured Pelagibacteraceae bacterium (assembly GCA_902586025.1). Classification (GTDB taxonomy): domain Bacteria; phylum Pseudomonadota; class Alphaproteobacteria; order Pelagibacterales; family Pelagibacteraceae; genus Pelagibacter. The sequence continues at coordinate 26,587 of CACIFV010000009.1, read as the reverse complement.
TCTTGAAGTTTTGAAAAGTCTAGTCTTAAGTTCTTCGACAGATAAGTTTTCATTTAATTTATAGGAATTCATCACAATCAACATCATGTGATAATGTGAAGGAGACTTTCTGAAAAAGTAATTACTGGATGTATGGGACAGTTTCATTTGATCTTCCCAAAATTCCAGTAAATCCTTTGATGATTTTGACATTAAGATTTTACACGTGTTTTTTGAGGATCGTAATGCGGGAAACCGACAACTTTAGCAGGTATTCTTTTTTGATGTCCATCAATTTTACCGACTTCAACATTCATACCTATTTCTGAATGACCTACATCAATTCTGCACAAAGCAATATTTTTATTCAAAGTAGGAGATAGACATCCGCTTGTAACTACGCCAACTTGGGATCTTCCAATGTGAACGCAATCACCGTGATTAGCTTTTTCTTTGCCTACAAGTTCTAATCCAACTAATTTCTTTTGCGGATTTTCTTTTCTCTTTATTAATGCTTCTTTACCAATGAAATCTGCTGTTTTGGTTTTTAAAGGAACCGTAAATCCAACACCTGCTTCAAACGGGTCAACTTGGCCGTCAAATTCATTACCAAACAATATTAGACCAGCTTCAATTCTTAATAAATCTAATGCTCCAAAACCAGCAGGTATTAATCCTTCATCTTTTCCAGCTTCCATGAGCACATCCCAAACCGCTGGTGCATCTGAAGGGTGACACCATATTTCATATCCTAACTCGCCTGTGTATCCAGTTCTAGAAACCATTAATGGAATTCCACTAAGTTCTCTTACTCTACAGATTGTAAACCTAAACCATTGTAATTCTGAAATAGAAGGTTGTGTTGGTGGAGTAAAAATAAACTTTTCTAAAATTTTCCTACTGTTTGGTCCTTGTAGAGAAATATTATTTATTTGATCAGTAGAGTTTTTAACTAAAACATTAAATTTTTTCTTTTTTGCCTGTTCTTTTAACCATTCACCTGCATATTCATCACCACATACCCATCTAAATCCATGATCATTCATTTTTAACAATGTTCCATCATCAAACATAGAACCATTTTCATAACACATCGAAGAATAAACAATCTGTCCAACCGACAATTTTTTAACATTTCTAGTTAAAGTATAGTCCATCAATTCTTCTGCATCAGGACCCAATATTTCAAATTTTCTTAATGAAGATAAATCAATTAGAACTGCTTTTTCTCTACACGCTGTATATTCATTTATTACTCCGTGTTTAGTGTAATCATTTGGTAGCCAATATCCTCTAGCATCAACAAAATTTCTTGTTAATTTAGAAGTTCTTTCATGAAATCCTGTATTTTTTGTTAGTTTTAATTCTGAGTCTGGTTTCATTCTAAATGCAAAAGATTTTGTAAATTCTCTTTTTTTTTCATAAGTTCTAACAAAAATATCTGTAGGGTTCCATGAATTACATGGATCTATATCACTTGGACAGGCTGATGTTCCGCAGGTTAAATCTTTTAAAGCTCTTAATATTACATAATCTCCAGGTCTAGCAAATGACTCATCAGAAAGTACTGTATTTAAACCTCCTGCTGAAGTATTAAAAAATAAATTTATAGCGTGCCATCCTTTTTGTCTATTAACCCCAAAATTTTCCATAGCACCACTTAAATTATCTGAACAATTTGGATGCCCAAAATAACCAGCATCTTCGTAATACTTCGATGTACAAGCAAGATTAAAAGTGTCATGTCTACCAACAGTATCTCTTATTACTTCTACTAAAGGTTCATGGTCTGTATCATAAAATTTTGAATACAATCCCGGACCTGGAAAAGTATTACCCATAAAGGTCCTGGTTGTTTGCCAATCTAAACCTTTCTCTATACCTTTACCTAATTTAGCTGTATCAAAAGCAACGAAATCTGAGCATTGTCTACCAGTTGGACAAATTATTTGAATATAATCTCCTTCTTTAACTTCAAAAGAAATCGCTGATTGTTTTGCAATATTTTTTTCGTCTATTGGATCAAAAATTGGATCTGGAATTATTCTATGTTCTTTATAATCAACAATATTATTTCTTTTAATAAATAAAGTTAATTCTGTTGGCGGATTTTGTTCATGAACCAACATATCATTACCAGGTGCAGAAAAAATGCAATAACACTTATCTTTGGAACTTATTTTAATTTTTTCTCCTGGTGGAGTGTCTTTATCAAAAAGGATTGAGGATTTAGAATTTGCAATTTTAAGATTTCTTTTTTCTAATTGACGCAATGCAATTTTTGAACTTTCTTCATTTTTATTTAAAATTTTAATTATATCATTTTCTAATTTAGAAGATTTTAAATTTAAAATTGATGGATCTGAATTTCCATCAGAATTAAAAACAACTATTTCGCAAATTTGATTTCCTTCATTATTAATAATTTCAATTTCATCATCTGGAAAAATCTGAACTCCTGTAAGTCCACCACCATTAATTACATATCTTTCAACCCCAGGTGGCAAAACATTTAAACCAGGTTCATTTATTCTTAAATTTTCTTCTAACATTTTATATCAATGATTACTTATGTTTGAGAATAAATCAGTACTGATTAATTGTATATATAAATTTTAGTACCAACTTTTGTTGACTGTATGATTAAATTTAAGGATAATTAAACACTTAATATGTTAAGAGAGGAGAAATAAATGAAGAAACTTTTATCAATAATTTCTGCTTTTTTGATTACATTTGCTCTAAGTTTTACAGGTGCGAATGCAGATAAAAGCGGAGTTGTTAAAATCCCAACACACAATTGGTCAAGTCAATTAGTTGGAGCTGAAGTTGTTGGTGAATTACTAAAAATGGTAGGTGAGAAAGTAGAGTATATTAATATGGACTCACAAGCAGTATACCAAGCAATGGCAGATGGTGATATTGATCTAGTTCATGAAATTTGGGAAGGTGCGTTTGGAGCATCTTATGAAAAAGCAAAAGCTGGTGGTGGAATTGAAGAAATTCTTACTCACGATGCAGTAACTAGAGAGGACTGGTGGTATCCAAACCATGTTGAAAAACTTTGCCCTGGTCTACCAGATTGGAAAGCTCTTAATAAATGTGCAGATCTTTTTGCAAGAGCAGACTCTGGAGGTAAAGGAGTATTTATCGGTGGTCCTGTTGATTGGTTAAAACATGATGCTGAAAAAGTTGAGGCTCTAGGAATGAACTTCATGGTTAAAAATGCAGGTTCTGCAGATGCAATTTGGGCTGAATTAGATGCAGGTGTAGCGCAAGGAAAAGCTGTAGTTGTGTTTAACTGGTCACCAAATTTCATCGGTGCAAAATATCCAGGTAAGTTTGTTGAGTTCCCTAAACATGATCCAGCTTGTACAAAGGATCCTTCATGGGGAATAAATAAAACTGCACTTTATGATTGTGGAAACCCAGCAAGTGGTTATTTAAAATTAGCAGTTAATGCTGATTTCAAAAAAAATCATCCTGCGGGATATAAGTTGTTAAAACAGATGAATTTTTCTGGTCCAGACATTGATAAAATGGCTAACTACAAGGACACGGATGGTTTAGAAGTATCAGCAGCTGCTCAAAAATGGTTAGATGACCACAAATCTAAATGGAGCAATTGGATTAAGTAATTTTTAGTCTATTTAGAAACGAACCGACATAATCTTAAGTCGGTTCGTTTTTTTTTTATTTTATGTTAAGTTCTCTTAACTTTATTTATTATGGACGATCAAATCAAAATTTCATGCTCAAATATTTGGAAATTATATGGAGAAAATCCAGAAAAGTTCTTAAAAGAAAATAATAATAATCCATCAACCGAACAACTAAAATCAAATAAATATATACCTGCGGTTAGAGATGCATCTATTGATGTAAAAACTGGAGAAATATTGGTTATTATGGGATTGAGTGGATCTGGTAAGTCAACATTATTAAGATGCATGTCTAAACTTATTCAACCAACTGATGGTCAAGTTTTTTTTGAGGGTAAAGATTTATTAAAAGCTAGCGATAAAGAGTTAATCGAAATAAGAAGACATAAAATGGGAATGGTATTTCAGCATTTTGCTTTATTACCTCACAGAACAGTTTTACAAAATGTTGCATTTCCTTTAGAGGTGCAAGGAATAGAACCTATTAAAAGAGAAGATAGAGCTAAAGAGGTCATTAAATTAGTTGGTCTTGAAGGTAGAGAAAAATATTATCCTAGAGAACTTTCGGGTGGTCAACAACAAAGAGTTGGACTAGCAAGGTCTTTAGCGGTTGAACCAGATGTTTGGTTTTTAGATGAACCTTTTTCAGCTTTAGATCCATTGATTAGAAAAGAGATGCAAAACGAGTTTTTGAGACTTCAAAATATGCTTAAAAAGACAATTGTTTTTATAACTCATGATTTTGATGAAGCTATAAGATTGGCAGATAGAATAGCAATAATGTATGAAGGATTAATAGTCCAAGTAGGCACTCCTGAAGAATTAATCACAAAACCAGCTACTGATTATGTTGCGGAATTTACAAAAGATATTCCTAGATCTAAGTTATTAAACGCTGAAAGTGTTATGAATAATAAGGATAAAAAACTCTATGATAATACTGTTAACTATAAAGAAAAGATTGAAAAAATCGCATCAAAAGTTTTAAAATCCGAAGGATCTTACTCTGTTATTGATGAAAATAAAAAAGTTATTGGTTCATTAAGCAAAAAAGAAATAATCAAAGCTTTATTTGCAGAAGATAAGAATGAATAAAATTAAAACCATTTTTAAAGGAAAATTTTTATTTATTTTTGGACCATTCTTTTTATTATGGTTGCTTCGTTATATTGTTCCTAATTATACGATTTCATCTAAAACACCACACTGGGCTTACATACCTCCAAAAAGTTGCTTGGGAGGATGCGGATCAATAGATGGATTTATACCTTTTGTAGATTGGACAAACGCATTAATTCAATTTCTAAGAAAGTATGAAATTTTCGGTTTGTTTACTTTTAGAGATTTCACAAGAGGTATAGCAAACTACGTCGATAAATTTTTAGATTTTACAGAAGCAGTCTTGCACAAAGGTTTTCCAAGCTACGAAATAGGACCTTTGCCATGGATATTTATAATAACTCTTACAGTGATTTTAGGTTTTTATTTGAGAGGTTGGAGATTGGCATTGTTGGGGGGAACATGTTTTGCGTATTTAATATTATTTAGCAAACGGGGAATATGGGAGCTATCGATGAAATCTTTAGCAGCTATTTCTGTCTCTGCACCTTTGGCTGCATTAATAGGATTGTGTTTGGGTATACTTGCGGTCAAGAGAAAAAAATTTGCAAACTTTTTATGGCCAATGTTAAATATTTTACAATCTTTGCCTCATTTTTCTTATTTAATACTAGTAGTTATATTTGTTGGAATAGGGACTAAGGCTGGAGTAATTGCTACTGTAATATTTGCATTTCCACCAATGGCTAGATTAACTATTTTAGGATTACAAAATATATCACAAGAAATAAAAGAAGCTGGTGTGATGGCTGGTTGCACAAAGTGGCAAATGTTATTTAAAGTTGAAATTCCAGCAGCTAGATCCCCAATTATGCTGGGAATAAATCAAGTTATAATGCAATGTCTTGCAATGATAGTTATAGCAGCATTTATTGGACAACCTGGTTTAGGTCATGACTTGTTAATTAGATTACAAGGCTTAAGGCTAGGTGAGGCTTTTGAAATTGGTGTTGCAGTTGTTTTGATTGCAATTACACTTGATAGGTATAGTCAAGCTTTAGCATTAAAAGAACCAGAGCGAAGAGAGGGAAATTTTGTAAAGAGAAATCCATATTTATGCGCAACTTTTTTTGCAATTATAATTTGCTCTATCTTAGTTTTTCTTTTTCCATTCTTTAATGAATATCCAAAGGAGTTAACAGTTTCAGCATCTGTATATTTAGATAATGCCATTAAATCATTTACAAGATCTTTGTTTGTACCGTTAGGAATATTTAGAGATTGGATGTTAATATATTTTTTGATGCCTCTTAAAGCTGTATTTCAATCTATGCCATGGACTGGAGTAATTTTATTTGTCGGAGCAATTGGGTGGAAACTTGGTAAAATGAGACTTGCGTTAACAGTAATGTTATTCGTATTCTTTATAGCATCATCTGGTTATTGGGTAAGAGCAATGATTACTTTATATATGGTATTTGCATCATTAGTAATATGTGCACTTATTGGAATTCCTTTGGGGATATGGGCATCAAAGAAAGAGAGCAGAACAAAGTTAGTTTTAAATATTTGTGATATTTTTCAAACATTTCCATCATTTATTTATCTACTTCCAGCAATAATGCTATTTCAAATAAGTGATGTTTCAGCAATATTTGCAATAGTTATATATTCCTCAATACCGATGATAAGATATACTGTTTTTGGATTAAGAAATGTTCCACAACAAATTATAGAGGCATCTATAACTTCTGGATGTACAGAAAGACAATTATTATGGAAAGTAAAAATGCCTTTAGCCTTTCCAGAAATTATACTAGGTGCAAATCAAACATTAATGTTTGCTTTATTTATGGTAATGATAGCTGGGTTTATTGGAACTGTTGACTTGTCGCAAGAAATTTTTAGGGCATTGTCTTTTAGTGATGGGGGCAAAGGTTTAATAATAGGATTATGTGTTGCATTTATAGGTTTGACTGCAGATAGATTGTTAGTTGAATGGTCAAATCAAATGAAGAAAAAATTAGGATTTATCAACTAGTGAAAGAAATATTAATAATAGGTGGAGGAGCAATGGGATCAGCTTTTACTTTTCCATGTATTGATAATAAAAATAAAGTAATAATAACAGAGCCATATAATAAAGTTTTTATTAAAAATTTATCCTCAAATAATAAATATCATTCGAGTTTGAAAAAAAATTTACCTAGTAAGCTAAAATATAAAAAATATTCGACAAACTTACTAAAAAAAAAATATGATTTAGTTGTTGTTGCTTTAAGTTTATCAGGAATAAAATTTATAAGTGAAGAATTCAAACAATCAAAAATTAAAAGTCCAGTCCTAATTCTCACTAAAGGCTTAAAGTATGATAGAAAAAAGGAAAAAATTTATACTATTTCTGAAGATATAAAAAAAAATATTAAAAATATAAATATATCTGTCTTAAAAGGACCTTGTTTAGCAAAAGAACTTTCTAATAAAAAACAAACAAGTGTTGTTGTGGCTAATAAAAATATAAAAACTGCAAAGAATATATGCAAAATGATTTCTACAAAATATTACATAACAGAGACTTCAAAAGATATTATTGGAATAGAAATTTGTTCAGCAATAAAAAATATTTATTCTATGATAATTGGAGCTGGAGATAGTTTAAATATGTCATCAAGTTTATTCAAAAAATCTATTAATGAGATGATATATATTACTAAATATTTTAAAGGAAAAATTGAAACCGCTCTTGGATTAGCTGGAGTTGGAGATCTATACGTCAGTGCTGCTGGAGGTAGAAATAGTAAAATGGGAGGTTACTTGGGGCAAGGTTATACATTTAATAATGCTAAAAGAAAATTTATGCCAAATGAAACTGTAGAAGGAGAGCAACTTGCAAGAGAAATTGCTCCATTTATATTAAAAAAAATCCAACAAAAAAAAATCCCTTTGATGACAAAATTAATTAAATCTATAATTTACAATAAAAAATTAATATTAAATTAAAAATGGCGAGTATTAAAATACATAAAGTAAACAAGTATTTTGGAAGTACACATGTTATCAAAGATGTTTCTCTTGATATAAAGAGCGAGTCTTTTACTGTTCTAGTAGGACCAAGTGGTTGTGGTAAATCTACAATTTTAAGAATGATTGCTGGTTTAGAAGAAATCAACTCTGGCACAATATCTATTGATGATAAAGTTGTTAACGATCTACCACCTAAAGAAAGAAATATTGCAATGGTATTTCAATCCTATGCTCTTTATCCGCATATGACAGTTTTTGATAATATGGCTTTTGGTTTAAAAATTGAAAAAAAATCAAAAGAAGAAATAGAGCAAAGAGTAATGGAGGCTGCTAAAATTCTACAAATAGAAGAGTATCTTGAGCGAAAACCCAAACAATTATCTGGAGGACAACGTCAAAGAGTAGCTATAGGTAGAGCTATTACAAGAAAACCAAAAGTTTTCTTATTTGATGAACCATTATCTAACTTAGATGCAGCTCTAAGAGTACAAATGAGAGTAGAATTGGCAAAATTACATGATCAACTTAATGCAACAATGATTTATGTAACTCATGATCAGACCGAAGCCATGACACTTGCAAACGATATTGTTGTTTTGGATCAAGGTATAGTTTCACAAAAGGGATCACCCATGAACCTATATAATAATCCAGATAATTTGTTTGTTGGTGGTTTTATTGGATCTCCAAAAATGAATTTTATAGATAGTAAAATTTTAAGCAAAAGTTCGAATAGTTCAGAGGTAGATATAATGGGGACTGGAAAGTTAAATGTACCAAAAATTTCCGAAAATATTCAAGAAGGAGACAGTATAAAAATTGGAATCAGACCTGAGCATTTGATATTAAATGCAAAATCAGATTCACTATGGGAGAGCAAAGTCTTCGTAGTAGAAAAATTAGGGTCAGGAACATATTTATATTTAGAAAAAGAGGGAGATCCTCTTGTTGTACAAACTGATGGAGACACAAATATTAAGGTAGGTGATACCGTTAAAATAGGTTTTGATCCATTTCGTTGCCATTTATTTGATAATAAAGGTATTTCTTTTAAAAATTCCTAAATCAATCTCAGGTAGTATTGTATATTTAAATTCTTTATATTTCTCTTTTAAATTTAATCTTCCATTTAGTTTACATTTTTAATATCCTTAAGAAACATGAAACAAGAGGGGAATATATGTTTAAAAATATATTAATAACAATCTCTGCAATAGCTTTTGTTTTTAATTCAATTGCATTTGCAGATATCAAATTCTGGACAACAGAAACTCAACCAGCAAGAATGGCTAAGCAAGAAGAGATGGCTAAAGCGTTTGAAGCTAAAACTGGTATCGGAGTTGAAGTTATTCCTATTGATGAAAAAGATCTAGGAACAAGAGCTACAGCTGCAGCGGCAGCGGGAGATCTTCCTGATGTAATTTATCATACACTACAGTATGTATTGCCATGGGCTGAAGCAGGAATTTTAGACGTTGATGCAAATAATGATATCGTTAACTCACTTGGAAAGAAAACTTTTGCTCCAGGTGCTTTAAAGATGGCTAAAAAAGGTGGCAAAATTGCTGCTGTACCAGTAGATGGCTGGACGCAAATGGTTGTATACAGAAAAGATTTATTTGCAGCTGCTGGTTTAGAACCACCAACTACATACGCAAACATCGAGAAAGCAATAGATGCTTTATCTAGTAATGATATGTTTGGATTTGTTGCGGCAACTAAAACTGACGAAAACTTTATGAGTCAGGTTTTGGAACATGTCATGCTTGCAAATGGAGTAAACATTGTAAAAAAAGGTGGAACAAAAAAACAAGGAAGAGCTTTAAAAAATTCTTTACAGTTTTATAAAAAATTAGCTAAAGCTAGCCCTCCAGGAGAACTTTATTGGAAACAATCAAGAGAACTTTATTTTGCTGGTAAAACTCCAATGATAATATGGTCACCATTTATCATGGATGAATTAGCTGGTTTAAGAGACTCAGCTCCACCAACAATTAACAGTGATCCTACATCACCAGAATTGGCATCTAAAACTGGTTTTATAACTAATTTTAGTGGACCAAATAATGTAAAAGGAGCAGCTTGGGCAGATGTTAGATACTTTGGTATAACAGCCGATGCTGATACTGATGAAGCTAAGCAGTTTATTCTTTATTCAATGGATGAGGGATACACTAGTACTTTATCTATAGCACCAGAAGGTAAGTTCCCTGTAAGAAGAGGTAATGCAAGTGATCCAAATGCATTTACAACAGCTTGGAGTAAACTGCCTGTTGGAGTTGATAGAAAAGCTCCTTTAACAGATCTATATTCTGCAGATGTAATAAATAATATTGTTGCAGGTTTAGATACTGCTAATAGATGGGGTGTTAAAGAAGGTGAACTATCTAGAGCATCTAAAATTATTAACAATAAGTTTATTAATAGAATCACTAGACAATATATTGACGATCAATTGACGTTAGATGAAGCAGTAGATGAAATTAATACTGTGCTAGCTAGCTTCTAGTAATTTAAAAAATTAAAAAAAGCGGGTAATATTAATTATCCGCTTTTTTTTATGAGTTCAAAACTTGCAAAAATTGAAAAAAGAACAGCTTATCTATTAATATTACCATCGGTTTTTTTAGTATTTTCTATAATTTTATTTCCAATATTTTCCAACATTTGGATTAGCTTTAAAAATGTAGAGCTTAAAGATTTAAGAATTCCTGAACCAAGAGCAAAAAAATTAGTAAAATCAATTAATGATAATCTAAATCAAATAAAAGTAATTTATAAATTAAGAAATAGCTCTCTTACACAAGAAATTACTAATGTAAAATTTAAAGATAAATATTCAGATAATATCGAACCAATAAGTTTAAATAATAAATGTCAATTTAAATCAAATTTACTTAAGTGTGAGTTAGGTAATTGGCCAAAAAAATATCGAGAAAATTTAGAAATAGTATTTAAAAGTACTAATAATCAAGAAATTTCTAAGAAAGAACTAAAATCTTATAAGCCTAAACTATCAGGTAAGTCGCAAAATATATTATTAACTTATGAATTTACATTAAATAATTTCAAAAAAGTAATTAAAGACAAAGCGTTTATAGATCTATTATCAACAACTTTTTATTACACTTTTTTTGGAACTATAGGTGCAATAGTTTTTGGAATTTTGGCTGCACAAATGGTAAATCAAAAATTTTTTGGAAGAACATTTATGAGAAGTGTTCTTTTATTTCCTTATGTTGCACCAGTAGTTGCTCTTGCTTATACCTGGGAACTTTTACTTGATCCTACAAGTGGAACTTTAAATAATTTATTAATTAATTATCAAATTATTGATGGACCCATAAATTTACTAGGTCAAAAATATGTAACTTTAAATATACTTGGATTTGATGTTAAATTAAGGTTAGCATTAACAACTGTAATTATTTTTGAAATTTGGAGATATTTTCCTCTAGCATTTTTATTTATTCTTGCTCGTCTTCAAGCAGTTCCAAAAGAACTTTATGAAGCAGCTGATGTTGATGGTGCAAATCCTATCCAAAAATTTCTTAATATTACTTTGCCCCAGATATTAGCAGTGATTTCAATTCTATTTATGATTAGATTTATTTGGAATTTTAATAAATTTGAAGACATCTTCTTACTCACTGGCGGGGCATCAGGTACAAGAACATTGCCAATAAATGTATATCAACAAGGTTTTTCAATCGGTGATATTGGCATGGGTTCTGCAGTTTCTATTGTGATTGTTGTGTTTCTTTTAATTTTTATGTTTATCTATTTTAAACTTTTAGGAAAAAGAGCTGATGAAAATTAAAAATATATTCACTTATTGCTTTATCTCATCTTTATTTTTGTTTTCATTAATTTGTATTTGGAAAATCTTAGTTACATTACAAGGAATTGAATTAATAAATTTTAATTTTAATAAATTGTTTACCTTTGGAATAGTCCTATGTACAATAAATCTTTTAATTGGAAAAAAATTTAATTTAAATATCAAAATAATTTTACTAGCACTTTTATTTTCTATATTTGATTATTTCATCTCAACAAATTTACCTATTTGGTATAGTTTTGGCATATTCTTAATTTCATTGTTTTTTTTCAATAATATAAAAAATTACGACAAAAACTTTTTGTCTAAAAATCATTCTTCTCAAAAATTATTCTTTAATTTTTTAACATTGTTTGGAATTACACTGTTTTCTTTTGTAATTCTTTTCCCTTTTTATATGATGTTAGTTACTAGCTTTAAAACTCAAGCATTATTATTATTAAATCCATTAGACTTTAGTATTAACTTTGCACAAGGATTGCCAGAGTTATTCAAATCTTATTTTATAGTCTTCAAAGATTACAATTTTGGAAGATATATGCTCACGAGCACAATAGTTTCCTTAGGCACAGTCATTATAACATTAATTTTTGCAATACCAGCTGCTTACGCAGTTGCAAGACTTAACTTTTTTGGGAAAAATTTTTTATCAACATCCATATTGATAATTTATTTATTTCCAGCGATAGTTTTGGTGATACCTTTATATACAATTTTTAGTCAACTTGGTTTACGAAATTCTATTGAGGGTTTACTAATAGTTTATACAGCTACAACTCTACCTGTAGCAATTTATATGCTGCAAGGTTACTTTAAAAGTATACCAAAAGAACTTGAAGAAGCTGGCATAATAGACGGTCAAAATTGGCTTGGTATAATTTTTAAAATTATACTTCCGCTAAGTTTGCCTGCAATATCATCGGTAGCCTTGTATGTATTTATGATAGCTTGGAATGAATTTTTATTTTCATTAATGTTTTTAGACCGGCCAAATACATTCACATTATCAAGAGCTATTCAGTTTCTGAATGTTGGAGCTGAAACACCTAGACAATATTTGATGGCGGGGTCTGTAGTGGTAACTTTGCCTATTTTAATAATTTTTGTTTATTTTGAAAAATATCTAGTGAGTGGTCTTACTGCAGGAAGTGTTAAAGGTTAATAAAAAATGGAACTTACAAGGAAATTTAATTTATAGATTTTGAAAAATTATAAAAGATTACTATAATTAATTTCTGATAAATATTTAATGGATCAATCTATTTACATATCAAAAATAAATAAAATTTTTCATGATTTGTACAAAAGTTATGAGGATAAAAATGATTTAAAATTTTATTCATCTGAAATATCTAATTTAATAAATGATTGTAATAGACGAATAAAGTTATCCAAAAATTTAATAATAGATGAAAAGTTATCAGTTCTAATAACTTATGCAGACAACATTACTGCTGGAAAAAATAAAAAAAAACTTAAAATTTTTAAAAGTTTTTATGCAAGATTTTTAAGAAATTACTTTAATACAATTCATTTTTTACCATTTTATCCCTCAAGTAGTGACAGCGGTTTCTCAGTTAAAGACCATTTTGAAGTAGACGGTAAATTAGGTACCTGGGAAGATATTAAAGATTTGTCAAAATATAATTCAATTATGGCGGATATCGTAATAAACCATTCTTCTTCACGTGGTATCTGGTTTAAAAATTTTTTGTTAAATAAGTCACCAGGGAACGATTATTTTTTTACGATAGATAAAAAATTTAATTCTAAAAACGTTGTAAGACCCCGTGAACATAAATTATTAAAAAAAATAAAAATTCGTAATAAGACCACTTATCTGTGGAGAACTTTTAGCCCTGACCAAATAGATTTAAATTTCAAAAATCCAAAAGTATTAATTAGATTTATTAAGATAATGTTCTTTTTAATAAATCGTGGAGTGAATATTTTTAGATTAGATGCAATAGCATATTTGTGGAAAGAAAGTGGCACAAAATGTATTAACCATTCAAATACACACAATATAATTAAACTATTCAGAATAATTTGTTCTAATCTCAAACAAAAAAAAATTTTAATCACTGAAACTAATTTACCTGAAAAACAAAATCTTAGTTACTTTGGAAAAAATGATCAAGCGCATTGGATTTATAATTTTTCACTACCTCCTTTAATAATTAAAAGTTTGCTATTTGAGAATGGCACAGAACTTACTAAATGGAGTAAAAAATTTCCATGTTTAAAAAAAGGAACTAGCTATCTAAATTTTTTAGCCTCTCATGACGGAGTAGGAATGAGACCAGTTGAAGGATTATTAACCAAATCATCTTTAAAAAAACTATTTAGTCGTCTAAAAAAAAATGGAGGTGAATTTTCATACAGAAAAATAAATGGTTCAAAAAAGCAAGTGTATGAAGCAAACATTACTTTATATAACGCTTTTAAAGCAAGTGATTTTGATGAAAATGGAAATTATTCATTAGAACGTTATTTAGCTGCACATAGTATAATTCTTTCATTCGAAGGAGTTCCTGCTTTTTATTTCAATTCTCTTTTTGGAACCTCAAATGACATCAGTAAATTTATAATTACAGATAATAAAAGAGATTTAAATAGATATAAATGGAACAATGAAAGACTTGTAAAAAATTTAAAAATAAAGAATTCCAAACAATCAGTATTTTACAATGAAATGACAAATTTAATAAAAATTAGGAGAAAGCAAAAAGCATTTCATCCAAACGCACAAAGAAAAAATTTAAATTTTGGGTCAAAATTCTATGCACTGGAAAGAATAAGTTTAGACAAATCACAAAAAATATTAGCAATCACAAATTTAACATCAAAAACTCAAGTTTTAAAAATCAACTCAAAATACTTAAAATCTAAAAATTTATTAGGCCAAAAATTTAAGATTACTTTTGATAAAGAGTTAGTTTTTAATCCTTTTCAAACTTTTTGGTTGAGTATTAATTAAAATTATAAATATACTGTACTAAGAAAAATAGAAAAATTAAATATTATTTTAATATGAAAACTAATTGGAATTATCCTACTACAATTTGGGTTGGAGAGAACAGAATTCAAGATTTAAGCTTAGCCTGTAAAAATCTTAAAATTGATAAACCATTATTTGTCACAGATAAGGATTTAATTAATCTAAAAATGGTAAAAGATATTATTATAAATTTAAAAAAAACCTTTAATCATCTTCAAGTTTTTTCAAATTTTTCAGGAAATCCTGTTGGTGAAAATGTGGAAGAGGGCGTAGAACAGTTTAAGAAATTAGGTTCTGATGGAGTTATTGCATTTGGTGGTGGCAGTGGACTTGATGTGGGTAAAGCTATTGCTTTTATGTCAGGACAGTCTAGACCAATATGGGATTTTGAAGATATTGGTGACTATTGGAAAAGAGCAGATGAAACTAACATTGCACCTATCATTGCTGTACCCACTACAGCAGGGACAGGTTCAGAAACTGGAAGAGCATCAGCTATAATCAATAAACAAACAGGTATAAAAAAAATTATTTTCCACCCAAAATTTTTACCTTCAATTGTAATTTTAGATCCAAATTTAACTTTAGATCTTTCTCCAAGATTGACTGCAGCGACAGGTATGGATGCTTTGGCGCACAATTTAGAAGCTTTTTGTGCGCCTGGATTTCACCCGATGGCTGATGGAATTGCGATTGAGGGAATGAAGTTAATTAAAAACTCATTAATTAAAGCAGTTAAGAACGGTAAAGATTTAAATGCTAGAGCAGAATTATTAGCTTCAGCCAGTATGGGTTCTACCGCTTTTCAAAAAGGCCTTGGTGCTATTCATTCTTTAAGCCACCCTATTAATGCTCAATTTAATGTTCACCATGGTTTATCTAATGCAATCTTTATGCCTTATGTATTAACTTTTAATAAAGAAATAATTGAAAAAAGGATAATTTCTATATGTGATTATCTCGAACTGGATAAAAGTTTTGATAGTTTTTTACACTGGATTTTAGAACTAAGAAAAGAATTAAATATACCACATAAATTATCAGAAATTGTTGATGTAAATAAAATAAATTTAGAACAGTTATCATTAATGGCATTAGAGGATCCATCCACTTCTACCAATCCAAGGACAATGAGTAAGGATGACATGAAAGCACTTTATGAACACAGCATTTCAGGTAAATTATTTTAATGAAAAGAATTCTTATTGTTGAAGGTAATCTTAGAGAAGAAAATCAAAGCTTTACTGATGGTGGAATTAAAACTCATACTGAAAGTTTAAAAGACAGTATTAGTTATTTTACAGATCAATTAGATATTGATGTTGTCAATCCTTCCTCGGATGAAAACATTAACGAAGTAGCTAAAGATTTAACTAAATATCATGGAATGATATGGGGTGGCAGTAGTTTAAATATTTACAATGATACTCCAGAAATAAGAAGACAAATAAACTTTATGAGGGAATGTCAAAAGAATATAAAAAATATATTTGCAATTTGTTGGGGGATGCAAGTTGCTGTAACGGTTGCTGGCGGTGAAGTAAAGAAATGCCCTAATGGTGCTCATAGGGGAATAGCTCATGACATAGAAATAAATGAAAACGGTCTTAAACATCCGATTTATAAAAATAAAAATAAAAAATTTAATACCCCTGCATTTAATTTTGATGAAGTTGTAAAATTACCTGAGGGCTCTACATTACTTTCATCAAATCCTATAAATAAAGTCATGGGTATAAATTTTAATGTTGGTTCAACGAATGTATGGGGAATACAATATCACCCAGAGATAACTTATGCCAAAATGATAAGTTTAATTCATTTTAGGAGAGATCGACTTTTAGAAAAAAAAGCATTTATTGACCAAATGGAAATAGACTCTCATGTAAAAATTATTGAAGATGAAAATAAAATTTCAAATAAAGATGCAAGAATGAGAGAATTAGAAAATTGGCTAAATAATTTAAATTAGAATAAGCCTTCTATTTCACCTTTTTCATTAAGCTTAATTGAGTCTGCTGCAGGAACTCGAGGAAGTCCTGGCATTGTCATGATTGCTCCGCATATAACAACAATAAATTCTGCACCTGAAGATAATCTTACTTCTCTAATTGGTAATAAATGGCCTCTTGGAGCACCTTTTGCGTTTGGATCAGTAGAAAAACTATATTGTGTTTTTGCTACGCATATAGGTAAATTTCCATAACCCGCTTCTTCAAAAGATTTTAATTGATCTTTTATTTTAATGTCAGCAACAACTTCGTTTGCTCGATAAATTTCTTTTGCAACAGTTTCAACTTTCTTTAGTAAAGGTGTTTTTTCATCATATAAAAATTTAAAATTTGCCTGTTTTTGATCAATTAAATCTACAACATGTGTGGCAAGTTCTTTTGTTCCTTCACCACCATTTGACCAATGAGTACATAAAGTAGCTTTAACTCCCATATTATCACAAGCATTTATTAACTCTTTCACTTCATTATCAGTGTCAGCAACAAAATGATTAACAGCAACCGCTACCGGTAAACCAAATTTTTTTACGTTTTCAATGTGTCTTTCTAAATTTACCAAACCTTTTTTTAACGCACCTACATTTTCATTTTTTAAATCATCTTTAGCTACACCACCGTGCATTTTTAATGCTCTAATTGTTGCAACAATGACTACACACTCAGGTTTTAAATTTGATTTTCTACATTTAATATCTAAAAATTTTTCTGCTCCTAGGTCTGCTCCAAATCCAGCTTCAGTTACAACATAATCAGCTAGTTTTAAACCTGCTTTAGTTGCTATTACAGAGTTACAACCGTGCGCAATGTTTGCAAAAGGACCACCGTGAATAATTGCTGGATTATTTTCTAACGTTTGAGTTACATTAGGCCTGATTGCTTCTTTTAACAAAACAGTCATTGGTCCGTGAGCATTTAAATCTTTTGCAAAAATAGGCTTTCTATCTCTAGTATAAGCAATTGTAATATTGCCGATTCTCTTTTCCAAATCTTCAAGATCATTTGCTAAACAAAAGATAGCCATTATCTCAGATGCTACTGTAATATCGAAACCATCTTCTCTTGGAAAACCATTAGCAACTCCACCTAAATTAATATTGATAGATCTTAAAGATCTATCATTCATATCCATAACTCTTCTCCAAACTACTCTTCTTACATCAATGTTTAATTTATTTCCCCAATAAATATGATTATCAATTAACGCTGACAATAAATTGTGAGCAGATGTAATTGCATGGAAATCCCCTGTAAAATGTAAATTGATTTGTTCCATTGGAACAACTTGAGCATATCCTCCACCTGCTGCTCCACCTTTCATTCCAAATGAAGGACCTAAACTAGGTTCACGTAAACACACTATAGAATTTTTACCAATTTTATTTAATCCATCATTTAAACCAACTGAAGTAGTAGTTTTTCCTTCACCTGCAGGAGTTGGTGTAATAGCAGTAACCAAAATTAATTTTCCATTTGGTTTATCTTTTAAACTATCTAAATATTCTAAATTTATTTTGGCAATATGACGTCCCATAGGGCTAAAAGCACTTGGTTCGTCTGGAACATTAATTTTACCCAAAATCTCATTAATGGGTTTCATTTTTGCTTCTCGTGCAATTTGGATATCTGATTTTGACATAAATCTAATTAGTTATTAATGAGCAGAATTACTATCCTTTTTTGTCACGTATTTAAACATCTAAAAAATATATATAAAAAAAATTAGCAAAAACTTATATTTAATTTTATAAAACTTACGAATGCAGAAATATTCAGTATTTAGTCTAATCAAAAATGCTTTCTCCAATCATCAAAATTGGGAAGTTGCTTGGAAAGATCCAACTCCAAAAAGTGAATATGATGTAGTCATCATCGGAGGTGGAGGACATGGTCTTGCTACTGCATATTATTTAGCAAAAGAACATAATATTAGAAATGTAGCTATCATTGAGAAAGGCTGGATTGGTGGTGGAAATGTTGGTCGAAATACAACGATCATAAGATCAAATTTTATGTACGATGCTAATGCAAGATTTAATGAATTTGGAATGGATTTATGGAGAAACTTAAGTCAAGAACTGAACTTTAATGTGATGTTTTCTCCAAGGGGAATAATAAACTTAGCCCACTCAGATGCTCAAATGAACGCATATGCTCGTAGAGGAAACTCTATGAGATTAAATGGAATAGATGCAAAGTTATTGAATAGAGACGAAGTTAAAAAATTAATTCCAATGGCTGACTTTAGTGATGAAGTACGTTTTCCAATTTTTGGAGGCTTAATGCAACCAAGCGCTGGTACAGCAAGACATGACGCTGTTGCTTGGGGTTATGCACGTCAAGCAGATGATATGGGAGTAGATATAATACAACATTGTGAGGTCACTGGTTTTGATGTTGTTAACGGAAAGATAAAAGGAATTAGAACTTCAAGAGGAGATATTAAAGCAAAAAAAGTTGGAATATGTGTTGCAGGTAGTACAAATATATTAGCTGAAAAATTAAATATGACACTGCCAATAGAAACTCATGTACTGCAAGCTTGTGTTTCAGAACCTGTAAAACCATTATTAGATGGAGTAGTAACTTTTGGTGCAGGCCACTTTTATATAAGTCAATCAGATAAAGGTGAGATGGTAATGGGAGGTGATCTTGATGGATATAATAGTTATGCTCAAAGAGGTAACTTGCCAACTATACAACATGTATTGACAGGTGGCTTAGCTTTGTTTCCATTTTTAAGTAGATTAAAAATGTTAAGGACATGGGGAGGGATCATGGATATGTCTATGGATGGTTCTCCAATAATTGATAAAACTCATATTGAAGGTTTATATTTAAACTGCGGATGGTGTTATGGAGGTTTTAAATCAACTCCTGTTTCAGGTTGGACTTTTGCTCATACAATTGCGCAAGACCAAGTTCATGAATTAAATTCAGAATTAAGATTAAATAGATTTTCTACAGGTCATCTTTTAGATGAAAAAGGTTTAGGAACTAAAACCTGGATTGGTTAAAAAATGTTATACATCAAATGTCCTTATTGCGGTTTAAGAGCACAAAAAGAATTTTCATATGGAGGTGATGCAACTGTAAAAAGACCTAATATAAATGAAGAAGTATCAAGCGAGGATTGGGATAATTTTGTTTATATGAGAAAAAGTCCAAGAGGGAAACATATAGAGTTATGGCAACATATAGCTGGATGTAGACAATGGATTAAAGTGCAAAGAGACACTGCTACACATGAAATTTTTCAAACAGCAAAAGTCACAGAAGAAATAAGATGAGCCAACCATTTAGATTAAATAAAGAGGGATTAATTAATCGAAACAAAAAAATATCTTTTACTTTTAATGGTAAAAAATTATTTGGATATGAAGGTGATACAATTGCATCTGCTTTAATAGCAAATGGAATACACCTAGTTGGTAGAAGTTTTAAATATCATAGACCGAGAGGTTTTTTTGGTGCAGGAGTAGAGGAGCCAAACGCAAAGCTTCAAGTAGAATTCAATGGTCATTCAGAACCCAATGTTAATGCAACAGAAATGGAACTCGTTGAAGGTTTGTCTGCAACGAGCCAAAACTGTTGGCCATCAGTAAATTTTGATGTTGGTGCAATTAATAATTTTTTAAAAATGTTTTTCCCTGCTGGGTTTTATTACAAAACATTTATGTGGCCTAAGAGTTTCTGGTATAAAATTTACGAACCTTTCATTAGAAAAGCCGCAGGGTTAGGGGTTGCTTCGATAGAAAAAGATAAAGAAAGATATGAACATAAATTTGAGTATTGCGATTTGTTAGTTACTGGATCTGGACCCTCTGGATTAGCAAGTGCTTATGCTGCTGCAAAAAATGGAGCAAAAGTAATTTTAGCTGAGGATAAACCAAGATTTGGAGGGACACTTTTAACCGATGATGTAAGCATCGATAATTTATCAGGAAAAGATTGGGCAGAAAAAATAATTAGTGAATTAAAATCTATGCCTAATGTAACAGTAAAAAATAGATCTCAAGTTTTTGGTTACTATGATCATAATATGCTGGTTATGTTTGAGAGAGTTAGTGATCATTTAGAGAAAAAATCAAAATTCACTCCAAGACAAAGACTTTGGTATATTAGAGCCAAAGAAACAATTTTATCAACTGGTTCAATTGAAAGACCAATTGTATTTGGAAACAATGATACTCCAGGAATTTTTTTATCAGCAGCTGCAAAAGAATATATGAAAGTCTACGGAGTATTGGTTGGAAAGAAACCTTTAATATTTACAAATAACGATAGCGCATATGAAACAGCTTTAGAGTTCAAAAAAAATAATGTTGAACCAACTATATTAGATACAAGAGAAGAACATTCATCAGAATTAATTGATGAAGCTAAATCAAAGGGAATTGATATAAGATTTTCTCATGGTGTTATTGTTGCTAATGGATACAAAAAAGTTAAATCTGCAAAAATTGGTAAACTAAATAAACATAAAAATTCTTTTGATAAAATAGAAACTGTAGATTGTGATTGTATTTGTGTGTCTGGATTTTGGACACCATCTGTTCATTTAGCATCACAATCAGGAAATAAACTTAAGTATGAGGAAAAAATTGATGCATTTATTCCTGATAAGAAGAAACAACAGGAAACATCAGTCGGTGCAGCAAATGGATCATTTACATTAGAAGAAAGTTTAAAACATGGTTTTGAAAATGGTTCAAATATTTCAGCAAAAATTACAGAGACTAAAGCAGAAATCTCAATTCCAAATGTAAATGAAAAGAAATATGGAGCTCATGATAAATTTTGGTGTATGCCGTTACCTAAAAACGAAAATCCAAAAAGATTTGTTGACTTTCAAAATGATGTATCTGTTTCTGATATAGAAATCGCACTAAGAGAAGGTTACAGATCAATAGAGCATGTCAAAAGATACACAACTCTTGGAATGGCAACAGATCAAGGGCGTACAAGTAATTTAAATGGTCTTCAATTGGTATCTAATATAGAAAATAAAATAGTTCCTGAAGTAGGACACACAACATTTAGACCGCCTTTCACACCAATTACAATTGGGACAATAGTTGGTCGTGAAGTAGGCATGGAGTATATGCCGACTAGAAAAACTCCAATGCATGAATGGCATGAAAAAAATAATGCTGTTTTTGTTGATGCAGGTGCTTGGAAGAGGCCTCGATATTACAAACAAGGAAATGAAACTTTATTTGAAGCTTCAAAAAGAGAGGCAAAAAATGTTAGAGAGAATGTTGGTATCTGCGATGTAACAACATTAGGAAAAATTGATATCAAAGGTCCAGACGCAGCAGAATTTTTAAATAGAGTTTATACAAATGCTTGGATGAAATTACCTATTGGAAAAGCAAGATACGGATTAATGCTCAGAGAAGATGGAATTGTCATGGACGACGGAACAACAACAAGAATTTCAGAAAATCATTATCATATGACCACTACAACTGCACAAGCCGCAAATGTTTTATCTCACTTAGAATATTATCTTCAAATTGTATGGCCTGAATTAAATGTAAATGTTGTATCTACAACTGAGCAATGGGCAGGAGCTGCAATTGCAGGGCCTAAATCTAGAGACATGTTATCAAAATTATATCCAGACTTAGATGTTTCAAATGATGCATTGCCTTTTATGGGCTATAAAGAATCAGACTTTTTTGGTGTTCCATCAAGAATTTTTAGAATTTCATTTTCCGGTGAGCTTGCATACGAGATTAATGTCAAATCAGATCACGGCATGTTTATGTGGGAGAAAATGATGGAAGTAGGAAAAGAATTTGGAAATCAGCCTTATGGAACTGAAGCTTTATCAACATTAAGAATAGAAATGGGACACATTGCAGGACCAGAATTAGATGGCCGAACAATCCCATCAGATGTTTCACTAAATGGATTAGTTTCAAAGAAAAAAGATTTTATTGGTAAAAATTCTTTAGGAAGAGAAGCATTTAACGTTGAAAGCAGACAAAAAATTGTTGGACTTATTCCAATTGATAGAAAGTCTAGTATTCCTGAAGGATCTCATATCGTCCAAGATCAGAATGCAAAATTACCTAATCCTAAACTTGGTCACGTTTCTTCTTCTTGTTGGAGTGTAGAAAATAATAATCCATTTTCTCTAGCAATTATGAAAGATGGAAAAAACATGATAGGTAAAAAATTTTTTGCAGTATCACCATTAAAAAATAAATCAATTGAAGTAGAAGTTATATCTTCACATTATGTTGACCCAGAAGGAAAAAGAGTTAGATCATGAAAAATGTTTCTGCACTAGAAAATATTCATAAACATGGATTGTTTGGTAATCACGATAGCAAAGACGAACTAATAAATATTAGGGAAATTAAAAATATTTTGATTTATCAAATTGTTAAATATAAAAAATCTTCAATTAGTATAGATAAATTAAAAATAGATAATTTAAATTTACCTCAGACTCTTTCGGTATCTTCAAATCCTAATACAAGAATTTTATGGATGGGACCTGATAATTGGTTAGTCGTTTCAACAAACAAAGAAATAGAAAAATCTATTTTAGAAAACCTAAGTCATGATGATTTTGCATTAACTGATCTATCTCATTCAAGAACAATACTTGAATTAGAAGGTTCTTTGGTAGATGAAGTATTGAAAAAAGGCTGTCCGTTAAATTTAGATGGTCTTGATGAAGGAAAATGTTCTAATTCTGCTTTTCATGCAATTACAATAACTATTGATTTTATTAGTTCAAATCCAAGAAAAGTAAGAATATTTGCTTTAAGAAGTTTTGGTGAATCTCTTTATCATTCAATAACTGATGCTTGTTTAGAATTTGGCTATAAAGCTGAATAAAAATTATTCTGAAGTTTTAAATTTAGTTTTTTGAATAATAACCACAAACACAATTGGAATTATTAAAGTTATTAGTGTTACTGTTATTAACAAAATACCTAGATCTGAATAATCGGCAGTGGTAAGAATAGCGTTTGTTACCTTATCTTTTACCTCTCTAGTAATAACATAAATTTCATTTAAATATTTAGTCCCTAAAGCACTTGCTGATAAAGCAAGATTTGTAAAAGATGCGAATACTGCAAAGAAAGTTGCTTTTAAATGCGAAGGCGCATTTTTAGCAATCCATGCAAGCAAAGGTATCATTGAGACTTGTCCCAAAGGTGACTCAAGTGCAGTATTTAATATTGCAATAAACTTGGCATCAACAACTCCATTAGTAATTGATGATGTCCAATTGTGAAATCCATAATACATACCAACACTTGGTAAAAATAAAATTGCACCTGCAACAGATAAAATCACTATTATTCTAGCTATTGAGTTGTTTGCCATAAATGGTCTTAATAAAATAATACCAACAAGCGTTAAAACAGAAGCTATAAGAGATAATACAGAAAAAAATTGTTCATTGAATTCAAGTACATCAATTTCAAACCACGATAAACCTGGACCAGGTCCTGGCATTGCTCTAAAAATAAAAATTATTATTGCCGTTCCTACAACAGTAAATCTTAAATCTTGAGGAAGTTCTTTAACTAATTTATTCATTAAAAATAGAATAATTGCCATTGAACCTACAAAAACAATTTCTTGAGCAAAAGGCACTTTGAATGAACCAATACCTAAAGTGAAGATAACAAAAACTATGCTTCCACCTAATATCCACCAGTTAACTTCAGTTTTCTCTGAAGGAGCATAATCTTGGTCACCCTCTAAACCTTGTTCAATAAGCTTTCTTTTCTTTTGATTTTTTAGATATGAAGCAAGAAATATTCCTAGTACAGATACAATTGGAATAATTAAAGCATATATATAAATTGAACCGTATAAACTTATCTTATCTGCTTGTTCAAGTTCGTCTACTCCTTTAAAGAGAATTACATTAGCTAAAGCAACTAAAACAGTTCCACCAATTATTGCAAATCTTCCAAGAGTTTGCATTGTTGTATGCATAAGTTTGATTTCATCTCTTGAAAATTTATTTCCGCTGTCATCAACTAAAGGAACTGCTTCTACAGTCATAGCATCAGCCACAACATCTTGCACAACATAACCAATCGGAGCAAGTAAAACACTGATCACAAACCATGTTTCTACTGAAAGAATTGATGACATCCATTCAGTATGAATTATTAAACCGTACATTATAATTAAACTTAATGATATTAAGGATGCTCCTACAAAAACCATGTAATTTTTTTTATTCCAGATTAGATCAACAAGGTGACCTAAAGGCATCTTCAATGCCCATGGAATTCCAGCCCAAAAACCCAGTCCAGCAAGAAAAGCAGCAGATAAGTTTAGATAGTCTTTAACAAAAAAAGTTCCAACAATACCTGTTAGTCCTGAAATACCAGCAGCAAGATAAATCATCAATGGTGGTAGATAGGTCCACTTAAACTGTCTTCCTAAATCTATTAAAGTACTATCTATAAATCTCAAAATTTTATTACTCATAAATTATTCTGTTAAATTTAATAATATTAATCCATTTTGTTTAGTTTCTTTACACCAAAGTTCATAACTTTCACAAACTCTCCACAAATGATCAAATGCTCTTTGAGATAATTCCAACGGAAAGTGACTTTTTGCATAATATAATTTTGGGATTTTCATTAATTGTTTAATCATAGTATCTTTTTGTATTTGTAAAAGTCTTAAAGTTTCTTGATTAATCTTTTTTTTTGTAGATTTATCTACGTAGTCATTGCTCTCAAGTTCTTTAAACCACTTATCATGAAAATTTCCTGAACTAATTTCATTATAATCATCTGATGCAATAAATATTTCAAAAGCTTGAATATTAGTTAAATTAGGGTTCTTAATTTTGATTTCATATATCTTTTGATAAATGATTTCGGCAACAAATAATACAAATGGTCTCGATTTATCAGTTTCCAAACTAAACTCCTCAAATATCTACTGAATAATAGCATGAATTAGGATCATCTTTATAGTGCGCAAAAGGCCCACACTCTTCAAAACCAAAACTTTTAAAAAGTTTTCTAGCAGGTGCAAAAAAATCACCTGCACCAGTTTCGACACTTAGTTTAGTGATTCCTATTTGTTTAGATTTTTCAATAAGATGTGAAATTATTTTTCCACCATATTTTTTATTTCTAAACTTATCTGAAACTCTTATAGATTTAAATTCTCCATGTGTTTCATCAAATAATTTTAAAGCTCCACAACCAATTAATTCATTATTTTCCCACAAACTCCAGAATTTTATACTTGGATCCTTTAATCCAGGTATATCTAATACATGCGAACTCCCCTCAGGAGAAACTGATCTCAATTCAATAAAATGCTTAGTTAGCAACTCATTTACTTGCGGATCATCAAAATTATTTTCTATTGATTTCATAGTTTTGAAAAACATATAATCTAAATTTAGATTAAACCAAGAAAATTAAATATGTGTGGAAGATACGTAATAACTAGCCCTGTTACAAAAACAAAAAAACTTGTTAAGTCAGCTATACAAGTTGAAGATAATGAAAATTATAATGCACATCCATTTCAAAAATTACCTGTAATTAAAAAATATAATAATGGAAATACTTTAGAAAATTTAAAGTGGGGAATAGTACCTAGCTGGGCTAGGCAAAAAGATTTTAAACCATTAATAAATGCAAGACTAGAAACTATAGATGAAAAAGTGTCTTTCAAAAAATTAATTCGACTACATAGATGTGTAGCTGTAGCAGATGGTTTTTATGAGTGGAAAAGAGAAAAAGAAAATAAAACACCTTATTATTTTTTAAGAGAGGATAAAAAGGTTATGTATTTAGCAGCTATTTATGACAATGATCAATTTTGTTTAATAACCGAGGATGCAGATGAAAATATTAAAGAAATACATCATAGACAGCCTGTTATAATTAACGAAAATGATGTTAAGAGATATTTAAATCTTGAATTAACAGGATCGAGTTTTCTGAAAGAGTGTAAAAAAACAAAATTAAAATTTCATGAAGTTTCAAAGGAG
>CACIFV010000008.1 GCA_902586025.1 uncultured Pelagibacteraceae bacterium | reverse complement strand
ATGATGTTGTAATAGTAGGTGGTGGTATAATTGGAGCTGCAACTGCATACTTTATGTCCAAAGAAGGCAGAAAAGTAAAAGTCATTGAAAGGGATCCAACTTATAAAACTGCATCATTCCCATTATCACTTGGTGGATTTAGACGACAGTTTTTTCAAAAAGAAAATATTCTTTTAGGAAAATTTGCAAGGGAATTTATATTTCAAATACCAGAATTACTTAAAACTGAAAAAAATCCAAATCCAACAGCTAGCATGGTGCCCAATGGATACCTTCTAATGTTTGGACCAGATCATGCAGAAGAGCAATACAGAGCTTTAGAAAATCATAAAGAATGTGAAGCTGGTACAAAAAATATTAAAGGTTCTGAATTGAAAAACTATTTTCCTTACATTAATGAGGAAGGAATTGAAACTGCAACATTTACTGATAACAAGAGCGAAGGATGGATTGATCCATTTTTATTTCATAGCGCTTTAAAGCATAAAGCAATTGATCTTGGGGCAGAATTTATTAAGGGAGAGGTTAAGAGCCTTTCCGAAATTAATGCAAAAACAATTATTTCTGCAGCTGGGTGTTGGACTAAGGAACTACTTGAAGATATTCCTGTAGTACCTCAAAAACATACAGTCTTTAGAGTTAAATGTCCTAAACATATTCCAGAGATGCCATTATCCGGAGATCTAACAACAGGAGTATATTGGAGACCAGAAGGAAAAGAATATTTAGCAGGTTCTCCAATTTCAGTTTTTGATGCAGAAGATCTTGAACCTGCATGGAATGAAATATAAAAATACAATATTTAAATTTTTTGTGTTTTTATGCCACGCATTCCATATGGCTATTGTCATAAATAAATAAAGTAATGTCCATACTGGCCCAAATATCCAATCTGGTGGATTGTATTGAGGTTTAGATAAATTTGAATACCAAGGTTCTTTAAAATTTATAGTAACCAAACCTCCAATAAATGAAGCTGAAAACGTAGTAATTGCAAAGAGAATAAAAGATAAAATTTTATTTTTTAGCATTTAAGTACTATACAGCAGTTAAATATGAATAAAAAAGTAATTTGGATCACCGGCGGAAGTACAGGAATTGGCAAAGCACTTGCATTAAAATTTGCTAATAATGGATGGACAGTTGCTATTTCTGCAAGAAGAGAAAATTTATTAAAAGAAATTGAAGATAAGCATCAAAATATTAAATCTTTTCCACTTGATGTAAATGATAAGGAAAAGTGTAAGTCTGTTTCTGAAAATATAAAAAAGGAACTTGGTGACATTGAAATTTGTTTTTTTTCTACAGGTACTTGGGATCCAAAAAAAGAAAAAGAAATTGATGTAGAGCAAATTGAAAATGTATTTAAAGTAAATTTTTTTGGAACATTAAATTGTATAAAAGCAGTTGAAACTCATTTTCGGGAAAGAGGTAAAGGTATTATTACCATTGTATCTTCGATTGCAGGATACAAAGGCTTACCTAACTCAAGTGGCTATGGACCATCCAAAGCTGCTTTAAGTAATCTTGCTGAAAGTTTACATTTTGATTTTGGAAGATATGGCGTGAGGGTTTGTTTAGTTTCTCCAGGTTTTATCAAAACACCAATGACTGATAAGAATGATTTTAAGATGCCTTTTCTAAAAACTCCAGAATTCTCGGCAGACAAAATTTATGAAGGGCTTATTAATGGTTCTAATTTTGAAATACATTACCCAAAAGAATTAACTTTGATCCTTAAATTTTTAAAAATAATTCCTGATCGATTATATTTTTATTTAATACGGAAATTGACTAAATTACAAAAAAAATAAAATTAATCTTTAACAAACATCACAGTCAGCTCTGCAACTTTAATTCCAAATTTTGTCATTTTAGCTCTGTTGATAGCTACTCTTTCGTCTTGCATGAATATCCAATCATCAAAAGTAATTTTGATGTTTTTTCCCTTCACCGGAACTAACAAAACATACTCAAATTTAAATGCTGGGCCATATGAATATCCCCTAGCCTTACCAACTACATCGCCTGCAGTTCCCTCATAATTATGTTCATCAATTTTATCTATCACCCATTGCCTATTTTGTATTTCACCATCATTCCAAATAAATTTTTCATCTAATATAAGTTGTTTACCGTCCCACTTGCCATCTAGGTCAGCTGAAAATTGTCTTGTAACTTTACCTGATCTGTTTTGTAGTATGCCCCAAGCTTTGACATTTCCACTTAAATATTCTTCAATTATTAATCTTGGTTTTTGATCTTTAAAATCTTCTGGTTTCATAGATTGATTATTTATACAGCTTGTAATTAATCCTGTAAAAATTATCAATAAAAATACTTTCAAAAATTTTCTGTTAATCATATTAAATTTTATTTTGCATGGAAAATTGAATTAAATCTATATTCTTTGATTTAAATCCTGCTTCGCAATATGACAAATAAAAATGCCACATACGTTTAAATTTAATATCAAATCCATGTTTTGAAATCTCTTCCCATTTTTTTAGGAATTCATCTCTCCATATTTTTAAAGTACTGGAATAGTGAGATCCATATGACTCATATTTTTCAATTTCTAAGCCGTTGCTATAAGATAAATCATATAATTTTTTCTTTGATGGCAAAAAACCTCCAGGAAATATGTATTTTTGTATAAAGTCTTCTTTAGTTTTATATCTGTCAAACAAACTATCATCGATTGTTATGGCTTGTATAGCAGCCTTTCCATTCTCAGTTAAATTTTTTTTAATACTTTTAAAATAATTGACTAAATAATTTTGACCGACAGCTTCTATCATTTCTATTGATGCGATGGAATTATATTTGTCTTTTACATCTCTATAATCTTTCAAAAATATATTCACTTTTTCATTCAATCCATTTTCAAATATTCTTTTTTTTGAAAATTCAAATTGCTCTTTAGAAATTGTTATACAATCTAATTTTACATCATAATTTTTTCCCACATATTCTGCAAAGCCACCCCAGCCACAGCCAATTTCTAAAATTTTATTTCCTACGTTTGGCTTTATTAATTCTGTAAGCTTTTTATATTTATTTAGTTGAGCAGAGAATAAATCATCTTTTTGCTTTTCAAAAATTGCACTTGAATAAGTAAGTGATGGATCTAACCATAATGAAAAGAAATCATTTCCTAAATCATAATGTTTTGAAATATTTTTCTTACTTCTGCTTTTGTTATTTTTTATGAAAATACTCTTTAGTTTATTAATCATTGATAAATCAAAGATACCTGAAAATTTATAAATAAGTTTTATATTTTTAGCTGTTATTTCTATTAGATTAGTTAGATTATCTGTTTCAAATTCATTTCGCATGTATGCTTCTGCAAGTCCTACACTTCCTGATTTTATTATTTGAAGTGTTAAACCAGGTTTGTTAATTTTAATCTTTGCTCTTAATAATTCACTCTCATTACCAAACTTATATATTTTGTTATCATGATTTTGAATTTCAAGAAATCCATGCTTTATTAGTTTAAGAGAATTAAATACGATTTTATCTGACAAAAGATTAAAATTCATTTTTTTTCAAACGTAATATTATTTTTTATTTTTATATTTTTTTTAACTAGCTTAACTCCCTTTAACCATAATTTTAATGCTTCAAAATGAATTGCGGCAATAACTTTAAAAGTCATTAAAGGGTGAGAAATATAAGATATAAGCATATTTTTATTGTTAATTTCTTTTGCAACCCCATCTTGTGAAGCATATAACAATTTTCCCTCATTATCACTTTGATCAATTATTACGGATAACATTTTTTCAGGTTTGAGGATTCTAAAATTGTATTTACTTTTCATTTCAATAAATGGTGAAACGAAAAACTTCTTCTCACAGCTATTTGTAATTATTTTTTCGTCGTTGACTTTAAATATATAAGTATGTTGCTCACCAAAAGTATTTTTAACTTCATACAATATAGCTATAATTTTTGAATGATTATCATAAACGAAAAAAATACTTAATGGATTAAATACGTAACCAAATATTCTAGGATAACAAAGTAATTTTACTTTTATGTTTTCAAATTGAATGTTGTTTGATTTTAAATTATCTATAACCCAGGCTTTTAAATCACTACCATCTCTAGGTCCATGATCTTTGTCATAAAAACTTAAAATATTAAAACTATTGTTAGAAAAAATTTTAATTTTTTTTTGTATCAAATTAATTTCATCAAGATCTAAAAAGAGTGAGAAAACGTTGTATTTAAAAAAGTGATATTTTGGCTTAAATCTTTTATGAATTACTTTACCTTCGTAAATATTGGAATTTTTAATCATTTAGGTTTTCAATCATATTAATAGATGATTTTATTCCATCTTCATGAAAACCGTAACCAAAATAACTTCCACAAAACAATACATTTCTTTTATTTTGTATTTCTTTTAATAATTTTTGATTATTCAAAGCATCTTGATCAAAATAAGGGTGGGTAAAAGTAACTTTTTGTAGGATTTTTTTTTGATCTATTTCAAAAAAAGGATTTAAGGTTAAGAAAATATTTTTTTCTGTGTTCAGATTTTGTAATAAGTTCAACCAATAAGTTAATGATGTCTTACTAATATCTGATTTATCAACTAAGGAATTCCATGAAGACCAAACTTTTTTATTATTTGGCATACATACATCATCAGTATGTATTACTGCTAGATTTGATTTGTATTTAAAATTTGATAGTATTTTTTTTTCATCCTCAGTCGGCTCACTCAAAATTTTCAATGCATCATCTGCATGAGTAGCAATAACAACTTTATCATAGTCAAAAAATTCGTTGCTAGCACCGTAATATACTTGAACACCAATTTTATTTCTTTTTATCGAACTAATTTTATAATTTTTAAAATATTCTCCACTTATTTGAGTTAATACTTTCTCTACATAAGTTCTGCTTCTTTTTGTGACTGTGTACCATTGTGGTCTATTTTTTAATTTAAAAAGTCCATGATTTTGAAAAAATTTTAAGAAAAATTTAATTGGCATTTGATTTGCTTCTACTGGTGGCATAGACCAGATAGCAGAAACCATTGGGATTAGATGAAAATTAATAAAATTTTTTGACCATTTATTTTTTTCAAGAAATTCACCAAGAGTAATCTCTTCATTTAAACTTTTAATTTGATCACACTTTTTGTAGAAATTTATAATATCAAAAAACATTTTTAAAAATTTTAAATTAAAAAGATTAGATTTGTTTGCAAAAATTCCGTTTAAACCTCTGCCACAATATTCATAATTAGTATCTTTTACAGAAACAGAAAATGACATATCGCTTTTTTCAATTTCAATTTTTAATTCGTTAAAAAAATTTATGAGATTTGGATAAGTTTCATGATTAAAAACAATAAAGCCAATATCTACAGGAACTTTTTTACCATTAATTAAAGTATCTAAGGTATATGAATGACCACCAAAATGATCTTCACTTTCAAATAAATCAACATTGTGTTTTTTGGAAAGCTTTTGTGCTGCTGATAAACCAGAGATTCCTGATCCAATTACTGCAATTCGCATTAAGGTTAAGCTGCGTCTTCTTTAAATTCATCCATGCTTGGACATGTGCAGAATATATTTTTATCTCCATAAACATTGTCTACCCGGGCAACTGGAGGCCAAAATTTATTTTGTTTTAGAAAACTTGCAGGATATGCTGCTTCTTGTCTTGAATATTTATGTTCCCATACATCTGACGATAATTCAGTATCAGTGTGAGGAGCATTTTTAATTGGATTATCAATTTTATCAAATTCACCTGATTTAATTTTTTCAATTTCTTGTTTAATCTTAATTAAAGTGTCACAAAATCTGTCTATTTCTGATAACCCTTCACTTTCGGTTGGCTCTATCATCATAGTGCCGGCAACAGGCCATGACATAGTTGGTGCGTGAAATCCAAAATCTATCATTCTTTTAGCGATATCTTCTTCTGTTACTCCTGTTTCAGATTTAATATTTCTAATATCAATTATGCACTCATGTGCAACATTGCCATTTGCACCTTTGTACAAAATCGGAAAGTGATCTTTTAGTCTGTGAGCAATATAATTTGCGTTTAAAATTGCAACTTGAGTAGCAAGCTTTAATCCTGCTGATCCCATCATTTTAATATACATCCAAGAGATTGATAGAATACTTGAGCTACCCCAAGGAGCTGCTGATACTGCTCCAATTCCACTTGTTGGTCCACAATCTTTTATTACTGGATGATTAGGCAGATAAACTTGTAAATGTTTTTTACAAGCTATAGGTCCCATTCCAGGTCCACCACCACCGTGAGGAATACAAAATGTTTTATGCAGATTAATATGACAAACATCTGGACCAAAATTTCCAGGCTTTGCAACTCCAACAAGGGCATTTAAATTTGCTCCATCCATATAGACCTGTCCACCATGTTTATGAACTAACTCACAAATATCTTTTATTTTTTCCTCAAATACTCCATGGGTGGATGGGTAAGTTACCATTAAAGCTGCGAGATTTTCCGAATGTTGCTCTACTTTTTTCTTTAAATCATCGAAATCTACATTTCCCTCTTTATCACAATTAACGACAACCACTTTCATTCCAACCATTTGTGCGCTTGCTGGATTTGTACCATGTGCCGAACTTGGGATTAAACATATATTACGATGAGCTTCATCTCTATCTAAGTGGTACTTTCTTATAACCATTAGACCTGCATATTCTCCTTGAGCACCTGCATTAGGTTGTAGAGAAACACCGGAAAAACCTGTTATAGATCTCAACCAATTTTTTAAATCAGTAAACAAATCTCTAAAACCTTCCATTTGTTCAACTGGAACAAAAGGATGAGGTTCTGCAAATTCTTTCCAAGAAATCGGGATCATTTCAGCAGCAGCATTTAACTTCATTGTGCACGACCCAAGTGCTATCATAGTTCTATTCAATGCTATATCCTTATCCTCTAGCTTTTTAAGATATCTAAGCATTTCAGTTTCTGAATGATATAAGTTAAAAATTGGATGCTCTAAATATTTTGAAGTTCTTATTAAATTTTTTGGTAAATTAGGTAATTTAACTGAAGGATCCTCTTTTTTTATTGATTCTGCAGCGTTAAAAATTTTTAATAATTGATTTACTCTATAAACGTTTTTTCTTTCATCGAAAGAGACAGCAAGCATTTCAGAATTTACTTTTCGTATATTAACTTTCTGATTTAGAGCATTTTTATAAATTTGATCAGTCTTTTCTTTGGTAATAATTGTAACAGTATCAAAAAAATAATCAGAATAAATTTCATAACCTGACTGTTTTATTTTATCAGCAAAACTTTTTGCTAATTGAGAAACTCTTTCAGAAATATTTTTAATTCCATCTGGACCATGATAAATAGCATATGCTGCTGAAACAATTGCTAATAAAGCTTGTGCAGTACAAATATTGCTTGTCGCCTTATCTCTTCTGATGTGTTGCTCTCTAGTTTGTAAAGATAATCTGTATGCCTTGTTACCATGTCTATCAACTGACACTCCAACAATTCTACCAGGCATCGATCTCTTATACTCGTCTTTAGTTGCAAAAAATGCTGCATGTGGACCTCCATACCCCATTGGGATTCCAAATCGTTGAGAGCTTCCTACCGCTATATCAGCACCAAGTTCTCTTGGAGTTTTTAATTTTGCTAAAGCTAATAAATCACAAGCTAATACAGCCTTACCGTTTTTTTTATGAATTTTGCTAATTGCTTCACTTGGGTCTTTAATATCTCCTAAAGTTCCAGGATATTGTAAAATTCCACAAACAAGATCTTCTTTTAATTGGTCTAAAACTTCATCTTCTTTTCCAACTAAAACTTTTAACCCCATTGGTTCAGCTCTAGTTTGAATTACATTTATAGTTTGAGGATGACAATCCTCAGATACAAAAACTAAATTGCTATCTTTTTTATTTAATCTATGACTAAGGCCCACGGCTTCTGCTGCTGCTGTACCTTCATCCAATAAAGAAGCATTAGCGATATCCATTCCAGTAAAATCAACAATCATTTGCTGAAAGTTTAATAACATCTCAAGTCTTCCTTGAGCTACTTCAGGCTGATAAGGTGTATATGATGTATACCAGCCTGGATTTTCTAAAATATTTCTTAAAATTACATATGGTGTATAAGTTCCATAATAACCCATTCCAATAAAATTTGAGTAAACATGATTTTTTTTTGAAATTGCTCTTAATTTTCTTAACGCCTCATATTCTGAATTAGGTTCTCCGATATTAAGCTCACCTTTAAACATTATTTTTTCTGGAACAGTGTTATTCATTAAATCATCTATTGATTGATAATTTAATTCTTTTAACATTTTTGATTGGTCTTCTTTAGAAGGTCCAATGTGTCTTTTTATAAAATCTTTTTCTGAATTTGGTAACATTATGCTGACGTCTCCTTTGCAAATTTTTCATATTCTTCTTTATTCATAAGACTATCCATTTCAGATTTGTCTTTTATTTTAAGTTTAAAAAACCATGCAGACTCTTCTGGGTCTTCATTTATTTTTGATGGATCATCAACTATCATTTGATTTGTGTCTATAACTTCTCCACTAACAGGAGTGTAAACATCGCTAGCAGCTTTCGTTGACTCAACTACTCCAGCAGTTCCATCTTTATCAACATGTGAGCCTTTCTCTGGAAGTTCTGCAAATACTATATCCCCAAGCATTTCTGTTGCATGCTTAGTTATTCCAATTGTAGCTTCTTCTCCATCTAGTTTAATCCACTCATGTTCTTTTGAATATTTAACTTCAGACATTAATTTCCCCTTTTACGTAATTTTTTTTATAAAACGGTAAGTTACAAATATTTGCAGGAATTTTTTTTCCTCTAACTTCAAGAAATATTTTTGTATTTACAGTTGAATAACTATTATCGACATATCCCATTGCTATTGAATGTTCAACGCTCGGTCCAAATGTACCACTTGTTACTTTCCCAATTTCTTGATTTTTATCATTGTAAATTTTGGTATTTACTCTAGCAATTACTTTGCTGTCTGGTTTTATGCCAACTCTCAATTTTTTTACTCCGCTTTGAAATTGGTTTTTTAAAACTTCTGATCCAACAAATTCAGTCTCAATTCTGCTCTTAGGTATTGCCCATTTTAGATTAGCTTCGATAGGACTTGTATCGTTGTCTAAATCATTTCCATACAAGCAGAGTCCAGCTTCCATTCTTAATGTATCTCTTGCTCCTAAGCCAATCAATTTAGATCCATTTTCTATCAAACTTTCTACAAAAGTTTCAGCATCACTATTTTTTATAGAAATTTCAAATCCATCCTCACCAGTATATCCTGATCTAGTTATGTATACTTTTTCGTTTTTATAGACATAATTGTTTCCGTTCATAAATTTTAGACTGTCACAACCAGGTATAACTTTATTTAAAACATTTTTTGCTTCGGGGCCCTGTAATGCAATTAATGACAATGACTCGTCAAGATTTAATTTATATTGATTATCAAGTTTAGATTTTATTACTTTATAATCATTATACTTGCATGCAGCATTCAAGATAATTAAAAATCCATCAGATGTTTTGGTAATTATCAGATCGTCCTGAATTCCTCCTTTGTTATTCATTAAAAATGAATACTTACTTTGATTAGTTTTCAATTTTTTCAAATCCGCAGGAAAAATCTTCTCGAGCTCATTTGTAAGATCATCACCACCCGATATAAATAATTGACCCATATGAGAAACATCAAAAATACCAGAGTGTGAACGTGTGTATTTATGCTCTTGTATAATTCCATCTTTATATTGGATGGGCATTTGATATCCAGCAAACTCTACAAGCTTTGCGCCATACTTGATATGGAGATTATTTAACGATGTTTTTTTTATACTCATATTAACTCTTTGTGCCCCCTCTGTCTTTTTGCCTGAGAGATTTGCTCCTTCGGCGAGAATAATTCTCTTTCCAGAGTTAATATGTACGGTCCATTTGCCTGAGAGTTTCCGGGGTGGTTGCTCCTTCGGCGCTACAAAAGTAGTCTCTCCCGTGTAAAATCTTATAACATAACTAATATAAATTTATAGCTCTAATTTGTTGCACTTTTTTTTTTTCATAAGTGAAAGAAATTGTATTAAAACTGCAAATATCACTATTAAACCACCAATTAAAACGCTGGTAGGAGGATTTTCATTTATAAACATCCACGCCCAAAAAGGTCCTAAAACTGCCTCTGATAACATTATGATTCCAACTAAGGCTGAAGGTGTAGATCTTGCACCAATTGTAATAAAAATAAAACCAAAACCAAGTTGGAAAAAACCAGCTAAAAATCCCAAAAAAATATCATTTAAAGATATAAAGATTGTTTTAGACATAAAATATCCAATGATCAAAGCAATAACGCCTGCAATAAATTGTAATGGAACCATATCTACACTTGGAAATTTTCTAACTATTAAAATTAATGTTGCGAATGATATTGGCATAATAAATGCAGCAATATTTCCACTCATCTGTCCAACTGTTAATGAGCTTCCAACCATCAAAATTATTCCTGAAATTGCTAAAACTATAGAAGTTAATGTTATTAAGTTTATTTTTTCTTTTAAAAAGATATATCCAAAGATTGCTAAAAATAATGTTTGGGTTTGAATTATAAAATTAGTATTTGCCACAGTAGTATTATACATCGCAAAAACATAACCACTAAAGCCACAGGCAAGTATAATGCCTCCAATAAGACCAGGGATTCCAGATTTATAAAATGCCGAAATAAAATTTTGCTTATAACTAATAATTAGAAAGATCAGAACTACAATTATAAAAAAAACTGATCTCCAAAATAGAATCTGCCATAGAGTGGAGCCTTCGAAAGATTTGACTATCAGTCCTCCAAAACTTAAACTGAAAGCACCAAAAAAAATCAAAAGCGGTCCTGGTAATTTTGTAATTAAATTCATTTAATTTGAGAAATAATATTATTAGTCTCCATCTGATAAAGTTTATATAATGTTTCAGCATCCTCTAAACTTACATCTTTAAATTTAATATTAGATCCTGGTGTTAATTGTACCAGTCGATCATAGTCAGCAGATATGACGGTTGCAATCTTCGGATATCCACCAATAGTCCCATGATCTGATAACATAATTATTGGATCTCCAGCAGATGTTATTTGAATTACACCTTTTACTAGACCTTCAGATTTTATATTAGGATCAACGATATTTTCAATTTTTGGACCTTCTAATCTCATACCCATCCTGTCTGAAAGTTTTGTAATTTTAAAACTTTCTTTAAAGAATTTATTTTGTGAAGACTCAGAAAAATAATCATAGTTTGTGCCTTTAATGACCCTTATATTTTCAATAGTGCTACCTAAGTAATCAAGTTTTCTTTTGTTAAAAGAATTATTAATATCAATTATTTCAATTTCTAAATCTTTAGAAAATTTATTCCCGTTATTTGGTCCAATTTGAGCTTGTGTATTTATTGAACAGCTTCCCCAATAATAATCAACACCAAAAGTTCCATTAATCGAAAAATATCCATAAACAGACTTGTTGGTTGAATGAATATCGACTTCATCACCATTTTTTAACAAATAACATTGGTAGGAATTACCATCAATAACACCCTCTTTTGTTATAATTTTAAATGATACATTTCCAGAAATACAAAAAAAAATATCTTTTCCAAAATACCTCAAATGCGGGCCTTGATAAGCAAATTCTATTACCGGTGAATTGTAATCATTTTGTAGAAGTGAGTTTAACAATTGAAAATTTCTTTTATCCATGGCTCCACTAAAAGGAATACCAATATGGTATAAATTATTTCTTCCTAAGTCTTGATATGTGGAGTTGATACCAGCTCTTAAAATTTTAAAGTAGTTTCTATCTTTTGATTTCATTATATTGATCTAAAGTTATTCTATAAAATTTTATTGTATCTCCTGGATTAACAAGATTAGGATTTGATTGATTAGATGTGTCGAAAATATTTTGTGGTGTATTTCCCAAAATATTCCATCCCCCAGGTGTTTCAAAAGTATATATGTTGCAAAATTGTTCCGTTATTCCAACTGAACCTTTTGGAACTTTAACTCTTGGTGTTTCTAATCTTTTTAATCTCATATCCTTTTCAAGATCACCGAGAAAAGGCATGCCAGCCACAAATCCTGTCATATAACAAAAGTAATTTTTGCTAAAAAATCTTTCTAGGATTATCTCTGATTTTAATTTTAATTTATTTTCAACTCTTTTAATATCTAATGCAAAATTATTATCACAACACACAGGAATTTCGATTAAGTTTTTTTCTAATTTATTGTTTTCTTTAATCTCCATATTTTCAATTTTTTTTTTTAAAGATAAAAAAGAATGTATGTTTAAATCATATGAAATTATTAATTTATTATAAGATGGAGTTAAGTTTGTAATACCTTTTAAATTTAATTTTTTTATATGGTAAAAATATTTGATAACATTTGAATTAATTTCTTGATTTACTTCACTTCCAAAATCGCAATACAAAGCTGCGTCACCAAGATTTAATATATTTTTTATCATACCATGTTATACTTATGATTTATTAGTATGGAAATTAATATCAATTGTGATTTGGGTGAAAAATCAAAGCATCATTCAGATGAAAATGATCCAAAATTACTGGAAATTGTCAATTCAGCTAATGTTGCTTGTGGTTATCATGCTGGTGATGAAGATAGCATGAACCAAGTTGTAAAAATTTGTAAGAAAAACGGTGTGAGCATAGGTGCGCATCCATCATTTAATGATCCGGAAAACTTTGGACGTAAAAGACTAAATTTATCGTCAGATGAAATAAATAAATTGTTAATTGATCAGTATGAAATTTTACAAAATATAGCTGAAAAACATGGTGAAATCGTTACACATATTAAACCACACGGTGCATTAAATAATATGGCTTGCGAGGATATTGAACTTGCAACCATCATTGCAAAATCAATCTGCAATTTTAATAAAGATTTAATCTATTTGGTGCCGACAGGTTCAAAAATGGAAGAGGCTGCAAAGAAATTTGATATGAGGATAGCATGTGAAATTTTTGCCGATAGAAATTATGAAGATAATGGAAATTTAGTGTCTAGAAAAGAGCCTCATGCACTTATTACAGATCCAGATAAAGCAAAAAGTCACGTTTTAAGCATGGTTCAGAACCAGGCCATTAATTGTCACAGCGGAAAGCAAATACCTTGTGAAATAGACTCTGTGTGCATACATGGGGATAATGAAAGTTCACTATCTACAGCTATATCTATAAAAAATAATTTAATAGATAATGGCTTAGAGCTAAAAACACTAACTAACTTAAGGAAATTTAAATAATGATAAAAAAAATATTTTTTTCAATGTTCTTTTTAATTTTTTTAGCAGAAACATCTTTTGCTGCTGGTTCAAGTGACTCGAGCTCAAAGGAAACGTTATATGATAAAGCTGTACAACAAATAAAAATGGCAAAAAAATTAGAAAAAAAAGGTAAAACCGAGAAAGCGATTAAAAGATACGAAAGAGCAATTAAATTTTTGGTAAAGTCAAATAAGATGAAACCAAATAAAGCAGATACTTTAAACTATCTTGGATTTGCAACAAGAAAAATTGGTGATTTTGAAAATGGTGAGAAATATTATCTTCAAGGTTTAGCGATTGAGCCAAATCACATAGGAATTAACGAATATTTAGGTGAATTATATGTTGCAACCAATAGAATGAA
Organism: uncultured Pelagibacteraceae bacterium; assembly: GCA_902586025.1. Taxonomy (GTDB): domain Bacteria; phylum Pseudomonadota; class Alphaproteobacteria; order Pelagibacterales; family Pelagibacteraceae; genus Pelagibacter. The sequence continues at coordinate 33,242 of CACIFV010000008.1, read as the reverse complement.
TTTAGCAAAAGAAAGATTGAATGTTCTAGAGGGATGTAATTGTGAAGAATACAATCAGCTAAAAGGTGTTATAGACGGATCTAAAAAATCAAAATACTAGTTTATATTTTTTATCATTTGCTCAGGCATCCAAAGAGCAATTTCTGGAAATATCACAACCAAGATAACAGCAAAAATCATTAGCAAGAAGAGTGGAAACGCGCTTCTTGCTATATAACCCATATCTTTATTAGCCATACCCTGAAGAACAAAAAGATTAAAACCAACCGGCGGCGTGATCTGAGCCATTTCGACAACAATAACTAGAAAAACACCAAACCAAATCATATCAAAACCTGCTTGTCTAATCATTGGTTCAATTATAGCCATTGTTAAAACTACAGCAGAGATACCATCAAGAAACATTCCAAGAATTATATAAAAGATCATTAAAACAAAAATTAAAACATAAGGAGAAAGTTCCATTCCTTCAATCCATAGAGCAAGATTTCTTGGCAATCCTGTAAAACCCATTGCCAAAGATAAAAAAGTTGCTCCAGCTAATATAAAAGCTATCATGCAAGAAGTTTTAGTGGCACCCAAGAGAGACTCTTTAAATGTTCTTAAAGACAAACTCTTTTGAAAGTATGATAAAATTAATGCACCTACTACACCCAAAGAAGCTGCTTCAGTTGCGGTTGCTATACCAGTATAAATTGAGCCAATAACTGAAACTATTAATAATATTACAGGTATCAGTTTTCCTGATTTCCTTACCTTTTCCATAAGTGTGAAGTCTTGTTTAAAAGTGGGCATGGATTTTTTATTTATTGAAGACCAAATCATTACATATGTCATAAAGATCAACGCAATCATTATTCCTGGTAAAATTCCTGCAATAAATAGTTTTGCTATCGACTCTTGGACAGTCACACCATAAATAATTAAAATAATTGAAGGTGGAATTAGAAGACCCAGCGTTCCAGAACCAGCTAAACTTCCAAGTAGAATACTTTCCGGATATTTTCTTTTTCTTAGTTCTGGGATAGACATTTTTCCTACTGTGGCTACAGTTGCTGCAGAAGATCCCGAAATAGCTGCAAATAAAGCACATCCGACTACATTAACATGCACTAAGCCACCGGGTAGTTTCTGCATCCATGGGGATAATCCTTCAAATAAATTTTCAGATAACTTCGTCCGAAATAAAATTTCACCCATCCAAACAAATAAAGGGAGTGCAGTTAAAGTCCATGAGGATGAGGCTCCCCAAATTGTTGTTGCCATCGCATCACCAACTGGCCTTGTGGTGAACAGCATCATTCCTATAGATGAAACACCAACCATGCTTATAGCAACCCAAATTCCTGAGCCTAAAAATATCAAGAGAACACTTATGAAAAATATAGTAAGTAAAATTTCAGTCATTTTTTTTTGTTTGTATTTGCAAAACTAATTGATGAGATACGCATATGAAAAATATTAGTGATCCTAAAGCAACACTAGTTTGTGGTATCCAAATTAAAATTTCGTCAGCTCCTTCACTTCTCTCTTGAAATTCATAAGATATTTTTAGCATTTTCAAAAAATAGAATGCTAAATAACCAGAAAATATAGTTGCAACTATCAAACTCCATAATTCCAAAATTTTCTTTTTAATCCCAGTAGTTTTTTCTAAAAATAAAGTAATTCTAATGTGACCACCTTCCACGAAAGTATAAGATAAAGCAAAGAAAGATGAGGCAGCCATACAATATCCAGAATATTCAGCTAGGCCTCTTATATAAAAACCAAATATTCTTGATGAAATTCCAATTAAAATAAAAACTGCAACCAAAATAAGAAAGAATGCAGCGATATAGCCTGAATAACTATAAAGATTATTTAAAAATTTATTGACTTTAGTAAACATATAAAAAGGCCGTTTAATACGGCCTTTTTAATTATAATGATTTAATTATAGGCAGCAAGAACACTAGCACCTCTATCGCCAGCTTTTTTCTTCCATTCTTCTGCCATTGTAGCACCAACTTTTTTGAAATGACTTTCAAGGGCTGCATTTACTTTACCTACTTTCATTCCAGCATCAGCTAAAGCTTTTTTATCAGCAACATTTCCTTTTTTTGAAAGTGCCCAACCTTTTTTCTCGGCAACTGCCGCCTCTTCCATTATCATTTTTTGTGTAGCTTTATCTAACTTATTCCAAGAACCTCTGTGAGCTACAATCATATTTTTTGGAAACCAAGCCGCAATATCATAAAAATACTTTACTCCATTTTCCCAAATTTTACTGTTCTTACCAGTAGTTGGTGAAGTAATCATACTTTCAACCGCGCCGGTTGAGAATGCTTGACTTATTTCAGCTGCTTCAATTTTTGTAGGAGCCATACCTGTCAACTCAGCCATTCTAATAGTTGCAGAATTATATGCTCTAAATTTTAAACCTTTTAAATCAGCAACACTGTTAATCTCTTTTTTACTATAAAGACCTTGCGCAGGCCATGGAACAGCATATAAAAATACAAGACCTTTTTGATCTAAACCTTTAATTATTGCAGGCTTAGATGCTTGATACAATTTCATAGCATCATCATATGATGTCGCAAGAAATGGTTGTGAGTCAATCTCTAACAACGGATCCTCTTTACCTAGAGCCGACATAAATCTCTCACCAATTTGAGCTTGTCCAGTTCTAACAGCTCTAAATATTTCTCCACCTTTAAATAGAGATCCACCTGGGTGAGTTACTATTGTTAATTTTCCCCCACTTTTTTCTGAAACATTTTTAGCAAATTCAGCTGCATTGGCAGAATGGAAGTTGCTTGCACCATATGCTAGTGCCATATCCCATTTTTCTGTAGCAAAAGCATTAGCAGTTAAAAGAACAGAAAATAAAACAGAGAGCAAAATTTTGAAAAGTTTCATAAATCCTCCATATTTTTAAAAAACATATCTCATTATGTATTAAAACTTAAATCAATAAAAATTTTTGATGTTTTATTGAAATATAATAAATAATTACTATTATAATAGCATCTTGATAGAACAATCACTCATTTTACTGCAAATTATATTTATAGATATTATTCTAGCTGCAGATAATGCAATAATAATAGGATTGATTGCTGCTAACTTCGTTCCAAAAAATAGAAAAAAGATAATATTTTGGGGAGTAGTTGGTGCGTTAGTTTTCAAAGTCATATTTGCAATATTTGCAACATATTTATTTAAGTTTTACTTCATTAAAATTCTCGGTGGATTACTTTTAATTTGGATTGTTAATGACTTAAGAAAAGATTTATTTGAAATTCAAAAAATTAAGTCACCTAAAAAGAAATCTATGGAACCTTCATTTATCAAAAGTATTTACAAAGTATTATTTGCAGATATTACGATTAGTTTTGATAACGTTATTGGCGTTGTGGGTGCAGCTAAAGGTAATTTTGGTTTTATGATTTTTGGCTTAGTATTATCAGTGGTTCTTACTGGAGCCTTAGCTACTTATTTAGCAAATTATATACAAAAACATTTGTGGATAGCTTATATAGGCTTAGGTTTTATATTATTGGTTGCTATCCAATTAGTAATAGGCGGACTAGTCGATTTAGAAATTTTAAATATTAATGAAAAATATATAAAATATTTCTAATATTACCAAGTTCCAGTATTTTCCATTGATGACCAAGGCTCTTTAGGAGGAAGATTTCCTTCCTGAAGTATTTCAATTGATATTTTATCTGGTGATTTCACAAATGCCATATGACCATCTCTAGGAGGTCTATTAATTGTATAACCCATATCCATTAATCTTTGGCATATTTCGTATATATTTTTAACTCTATAAGCTAAGTGACCAAAATTTCTAGATCCCTCTCCTAAGTTATCTCCATCCCAGTTATAAGTAAGTTCAATTTCTGCATCATTGTCGTTTGGTGCAGCTAAAAAAATTAATGTGTATCTACCTTTTTCATTTTGCATTCTTTTTGTCTCTTTTAAACCCAGTCCATCACAAAAAAATTTTAAAGACTCCTCAATATTAGAAATTCTGATCATTGTGTGTAAATATTTCATTGTAAAATTATAATTTATTTTTATTCTAGTTCAATAGTGCTTGGTGGTTTAGAGGTCACATCATAGACTACTCTATTTATACCTCGAATGTTGTTAACTATTTTATTTGATACCATTTGCATAAATGATTTGTTAAATTGAAAGTAATCTGCTGTCATTCCATCTTCAGATGTTATTGCTCTTAGCAAGCATATATATTCATAGGTTCTATTGTCTCCCATTACACCAACTGTTTTAACAGGTAGTAATGCGGCATAAGCCTGCCATATCTTATGATATAGATTGTGTTCTCTTAATGCATTTACAAAATAATTATCTGCTTCTTTTAAAATTTTTATTTTTTCTTTATTAATTATGCCTGGCATTCTAATTGCTAAACCAGGACCAGGAAAAGGATGTCTAGAAATAATTTCTTTACTTAAATTTAATTCTAGACCTAACATTCTAACTTCATCTTTAAATAAATACTTCAATGGTTCAACTAATTTTAATTTCATTCTTTTTGGCAAACCACCAACATTATGATGAGACTTAATTTTTGAAGTTTGACTTCCTGTAACAGACTTACTTTCAATTAGATCAGGGTATAGAGTTCCTTGAGCCAAAAATTTTACATTTTTTATTTTTTTTGCGTATTTTTCAAAAAGTTTGATAAATAAATTTCCAATAATTTTTCTTTTTTTTTCTGGATCCGTTACATTTTTTAATTTGCTAATGAATAATTGTTCAGCATTTACATAAATTAAATTCAATTTAAATTTTTTTCTAAAAGTATTTACTACTTGTTTTTCTTCATTTTTTCTTAGCAGACCAGTATTAACGAATATACAAGTTAAGTTTTTTCCAATCGCATTACTAATTAATTTTGCTACTACACTACTATCTACTCCACCAGATAATGCACAAATCACTTTAGAATTTCCAACTTGTTCTTTAATTTGCTGCATAAGTTTGGATTTTTGATTTTTTGATGTCCAATTTTTTTTAATTTTACAAATTTTAATTACAAAGTTTTTTAATATTATTTTGCCTTTAACTGTATGGGAAACTTCTGGATGAAACTGCATGCCATATATTTTTTTTTTTACATTTTCTATCATGCATAATTTCGAATTTGAGGATTTTGCTATAACTTTAAAACCTTTAGGTAATTTAATTACCTCATCTCCATGACTCATCCATACATTGGTAGATTTTTTTGAAAAGAAATTTTCAGTTAAAGCGCTTTTTTTTAATTTTGTAACTTTTGCTAACCCAAATTCTCTTGATTTTGCTCGTTTTACTTTACCTCCTAATTCTTTAGAGATTATCTGGTGGCCAAAACAAATGCCTAGAATTGGAATATTTGAACTTAATATACTTTTATTGAATTTAACTTTTTTATTTTGGTAAACATTTAAGGGACCACCTGATAAAATGATGCCTTTCACATTTTTTTCAGTTTTGTAGACTTTAAGTTTGTTGTGACTTATAATTTCACAAAAAACATTTAATTCTCTTACTTTTCTTGCAATTAATTGTGTAAACTGAGACCCAAAATCGATTATTAAAATTTTATCTATATTATTTTCAAGACGCATCTTTTTTTTCAAACTCTTTTAGGCGTTTGTTAATAGATGCAATTTTATCACAAAGGTTGGAGCATATTTTCTTAAAATCTTCTCTAAGTTCCTCTGCTTTAGAAAAATTAGATCTTTCTAACTCAATATCTATTAATAGATACATTGCCTCTTCGTTGTTTGGCTCGAGTAGTAAGACTGTATTTATATTTTTTTCCAGTTCTGTTTTGTTTTCTTCATTTTTAAATATTTTTGCTAAATATAGATATGACATTGAGTCTTTGGGATTGTATACAATATTTCTTTGAAATAAAAATTTTGAATCTTCATATTTTTCATTTTCATAAAGATTTTTTGCTTCATCAAAAAAATTAACTTTCTCCGCGTTAACGTTAAAAATTAAAGTAAAAAGTAAAATTGTTGCCAAGGTAATTTTTTTTATCATCTTTTTATTTCGTCTATGTTATGTACCATACTTTCATAAAAACCTGCTTTAGTAATTTTGACAAATTTTGGTTTTTTTCTAAGATCTTTAATTCTTTTTGCACCTAAGTATCCCATTGATGATTTTAATCCACCTACTAGTTGGTAGATTATTTTTTCAACTGTGCCTTTGTATTTAACAAAACCTTCAACACCTTCTGCTACGTATTTTGATGTATCTTTTTGTTTTGATTGAAAATATCTATCTGCTGATCCTTTATTCATTGCTCCAATAGATCCCATACCCCTAAAACTTTTAAATAATTTACCACCTCTTTTTATAATTCTACCTGGAGCCTGATCTGTTCCTGCAAATAATGATCCAATCATCACCGCATCTGCTCCTGCCGCAAGTGCTTTTGCAATATCCCCAGAAAATTTGATACCTCCATCAGCTATTAATGTTGTTTTACTTTTCCCCATACCTTTTTTTACATCTAAAATTGCACTTAGCTGTGGAACTCCAATCCCGGCAACTAATCTTGTAGTGCATATAGATCCTGGTCCAATTCCAACTTTTATAATATCTACTCCTTGCTTAATCAGAAATTTAGCTGCTTCTGCTGTAGCAATATTACCTGCACATAAAGCTGTTTTAGTTGGTTTAATTTTTTTAATTTTTTTTATTATTTCAGCTACTTTTTTTGTGTGGCCATGAGCTGTATCAACAACAATTAAATCGATATTTTCTTTTAAAATCTTTTGAGCTCTTATGTGTTCGTTTAAACTTGCACCAACAGCTGCACCAACTAACATTTTTTTTGCTTTTACTTTTCTTATTTCTTTTATCTGATCATTTATTGATAAATTTCTATGTATAACACCTATTCCACCCTTTTTACCGATTGAAATAGCCATATTAGACTCTGTTACAGTATCCATTGCTGAAGTTAGAAGGGGTATAGAAATATTTAATTGTTTTGATAATTTAATTTCTGTCTTTACTTCTGAAGGTAAAATTTCAGAATAATTTGGTGCTAAAGTTACATCATCGAAAGTGAGCGCTTCTTTGATAGGATCCATGTCCTTATATAAACGATTCTTAAAAAAATGAAAGTATCTATCTTAAATTTTTGCAGATTAAAAAACTTTCTTTAGAGTCTTTTCTGCTTGCTGGAGGCTTATAGACATTAAATTTTACAAAATTTTTTTTTGAAAATGCAATTATCTCATTAAATGAAGTTCCCATAAATAATTTTGAGACAAAATAGCCATTTGGCTTCATCATTTTTGTAGCGAAATCCATAGCTTCTAAAACTAATTCTCCAGTTACCATAGAGTCTAGATTTTTATTTCCCGTAGTATTGACTGCCATATCTGAAATAATTAGGTCAATTTTTCCACCAAAATAATTATTAATTTTATTTTGTTGCTCAGTATCCGTAAAATCTCCTTTTAAAATTTTTACATTCTTTATTTCTTCTATTTCTTTTAAATCTATTGCTAAATGCTTATTACATTTTAAATTACTTGATATATATTGAGACCAGCTTCCAGGAGCAGCCCCAAGATCTATTACTGATATATTATTTTTTAAAAATTTAAATTTTTCGTTAATTTCCTTTAATTTATAAACGGCTCTTGATCTATATCCTTCAACTTTTGATTGTCTAACATAAATATCTCTTCTCTGCTTATTAATCCAATTTTTTGAGATTTTATTTTTTTTCAATTAGTTTTGAACCTTAAAGATTTTGAGATTTTATTATTATCCAAAGTATTTAATTCTATCTCTAGATTTTTCTCGTTTCTCATATCTTTATCATTTACTTTAATACCACTAGCTAAATGTATAATTCCAATTTTATGATTTGGTAAAAAAGGTTCCACGAAAATTTTATTCTTTTCATCAAACTTTGGAAGTAAGTTGCTAGCTAACCAGTTGCAATTATGAGGAAGAAATTCAACATCTACATTATCAATATATACGCATATATTTATTGCTAGTTGCTCTGAACCAAATATTTGGCCATGACTAAGAGTAGTTTTTAAATTTTTTTGCCAAATATTCCAACAATTAGAGTCTTTTTCTAATGAGAAAACACCAATATTAATATGTGGAGCAAATGCTAACTTTCTTGCTTTATTAATATCAATTTTAGATTTAATAGCATGTTTAAAATTTTGAGACTTTATAATGGCTAATTTTCCAAATAACCAATTAACGTTACTTAATATTCTATATCCAGGTGTCATTGTCTGGGTAATGCCTAGTTTACCATTATCACAAGCTTTAAAATATAAGTCTATTGAACTCCAATCTTGAACCCAAGCATCACAATCAATCCACAGATATTTTTTATAGTTAGGAAAATATTTTGGAAGAAATGCTCTTGATACCTGACTTTTTAGCCATTCTTTACCTTTAACTTTAGATTGTGGAACCTCAATATCCCATTCAGCTTTTTTGATCTCATCTACTTTATTTTTTAGAAGAGCAGTTTGCTCCTCTGTTAAACCCGCATCAAGTATACAAATAGCAACCTTTTCACTGTGATTGAATTGTTTAATAGAGTCTATTAATTCATTTAGCAGTTCATAGTAATTGGAGTCTGCTAGAGAAATAATTGCATTCTCTTTCATTACAAAATATCTTCGTGATGATCAACGCTATCATCTTTTTCTTTATTTTGTTTTTTCAAAAATAGGTAATGGATTGAGCTTGCTGGAATCATTAGTAAATAAATAATTCCTGAAATTATAATTGTATTAAAGGTATATATTAGCAACAAACCAAAAAATAAAATTATTCCAAATAGAAGAAATATTGAAGTACTTCTTGGAACTACGATTCTTTTTAAAGAATATGTGGGAATTTTACTTATCAAAAGTACAGAAATAATAATGAATAAAGATGGAACAATTATATTTTTATTAATAGTAATAAACTGAACCTCACTAAAACTGTAAATTAATGGCATTAAAACTAATACTCCTCCTGCTGGTGATGGAATACCTTCAAAAAAGTTATCTCTCCATGAAGGTTCCCCTCCTGTTGAAACATTAAATCTTGCAAGTCTTAAGGCAACGCAAACCACATATATTAAAGATATTAACCAACCAAATCTGCCAATATTATCTAGCGCCCAAAAATACATTATGAATGCTGGTGCAACTCCAAAACTAATTACATCAGTTAATGAGTCTAATTCTTTTCCAACTTTTGATGTGGCTTTAATTAATCTTGCAATTCTTCCATCTAAACCATCAATGATTGCGGCAATTAAAACTGCAATAACGGATAATTCAAATCTTCCATCAAATGCAAATTTAATTGAAGTTAAGCCAATACACACTCCAACCAGCGTCATAATATTTGGCAAAATAACTCTTGAATTTTTATTTGATACTAATCTTATATTCTTTTTTGGGTTTTCCATTTATCTTTTAGCTATCAATGTTTCTCCAGCAACTGCTCTTTGATTAACCTTTACGAGTGGTTCATAGTTTTCAAAATATAAATCTGCTCTACTTCCAAATCTAATCATTCCTATTCTAGATCCTTGATCGACATTTTCTTCAACTGAGGTATCTGTTACTATTCTCCGCGCAACCAATCCTGCAATTTGAACTACAATTATGTCTTCTCCATGGGAATTTTTAATTTTATAATAATTTCTTTCATTATCTTCGCTAGCTTTATCAAGAGAAGCATTGATAAATTTTCCTGGTTTATATAAAATTTCTTCAATTTTTCCTGAACATGGAGATCTATTCACATGACAGTCAAATACATTCATAAATATACTTACTTTCTTAAATTTTTTATTTTCAAGACCCAATTCTTTTGGTCCGTTTGTATCTAAAACTTGTAAAACCAATCCGTCAGCAGGACTTATTAAATAGTTCTCATCATTTATTGGAATTCTTTCTGGATCTCTAAAAAAATAATAACACCAAATACTTAAAACCAATCCTATGAAACCTAAAAAACCATGAATGAAATATAGTATGATCGTTGCTACTACGAAAATTACTATAAATTTATAGCCTTCGTTATGAATCTTTGGAAAAATTTTGTCTATCATAATCGTTCAATTGATAATTCTGGATTAATATGTATATAAAAAGTATAAATTCAATTATTAAGATACATCAAAAAATGAGCAAAATTAAGGTAAAAAATCCCATAGTCGAGCTAGACGGTGATGAAATGACAAGAGTAATTTGGGAATTCATCAAAAACAAATTAATTCTACCTTATTTAGATTTAGGCATTGAGTATTACGATCTAGGAATGAAAAGTAGGGATGATACGGATGACAAAATTACCATCGACTGTGCCAATGCAATCAAGAAAAATGGAGTAGGTATCAAATGCGCAACTATTACTCCTGACGAGGCAAGAGTTGAAGAATTTAAATTAAAGAAAATGTGGAGATCGCCAAATGGAACAATAAGAAATATTATTGGAGGAACAGTATTTAGAGAGCCAATAATTTGTAAAAACATTCCTAAACTTGTCCCATCTTGGACAGATCCATTAATTATTGGAAGGCATGCTTTTGGTGATCAATATAGAGCTACGGATTTTTTAGTTCCAGGAAAAGGTAAATTAGAAGTTAAATGGACATCAGAAGATGGAAGTGATGAAAAGAAATATGAAGTATTTAATTTCCCAGGACCAGGTATTGCTCTTTCAATGTATAATTTAGATAAATCAATAGAGGACTTTGCAAGATCATGTTTCAATTACGGCCTAATAAAAAAGTGGCCTGTATATTTATCAACAAAGAATACCATACTAAAAAAATATGACGGTAGATTTAAAGATATATTTCAAAGTGTTTTTGAAAAAGATTTTAAATTAGAATTTAAAAAAAATAATATAACTTATGAACACAGGTTAATCGATGATATGGTAGCTTGTGCAATGAAATGGCATGGTAAATATATCTGGGCTTGCAAAAATTATGATGGCGATGTTCAGTCTGACACTGTTGCTCAAGGTTATGGTTCTTTAGGTTTAATGACAAGTGTTTTATTAGCACCTGATGGCAGAACAATGGAAGCAGAAGCGGCTCATGGAACTGTTACTCGACATTTTAGAATGCATCAGCAAGGTAAAGAAACATCAACCAATCCAATTGCATCTATATTTGCTTGGACAAGAGGTTTAGCGCACAGAGGGAAGTTAGATAGCAATGATGAATTAATTAAATTTGCCAAAACACTTGAAGAAGTATGTGTTAATTCGGTTGAATCAGGATCAATGACAAAAGATTTAGCAATACTTATTGGTCCTTCAACAAAGTATTTAACAACTAACCAGTTTTTAGATGTAATTGATGGAAGTTTAAAACAAAAATTAAATTAACGTTTTTATTTTTTCTAAAGCTTCATCGATTTTATTTGAATCTTGACCCCCAGCTTGTGCAAAGTCTTTACGACCTCCACCGCCTTTTCCACCTATAATTTCAGATCCTAATTTAGCAAATTTAACTGCATCGTACTTATTTATTAAATTTTCAGTTACACCTACCGCAAGACCAACTTTCTCGTCTTTATTTGCAAATATAACTACTATTCCATCACCTAATTCTTTTTTACCTGCATCAACTAGTTTTCTTAGGTCTTTTGGAGATAGGTCTTGAACTTTTTGTAATCTAACTTGAGTGCCATTTATATTTTCATCTTTAATTATATTTTTTGTTTTATCAGCTAAAACTGATTGAATATTTAATTGTTCTAGTTGTTTATTGAGGTCTTTAATTAATCCTTTCGTATCTTTATTTTCTAGATTTGGTTTTCCACCTAATTTAATTATTTGAGCAGAAACATCCTTAATATTGTCTTCATCCTTTTGTGCAAAAAGGTTTGACATTTTTTCCTTGTTTTTTAAGAATATTTCGAGTTGTTTGTCCCTTAAAGCCTCAACTCTTCTAACTCCAGCAGCTATTGAGGATTGGCTAATAGTTTTAAATTTTCCAATATCACCTGTATTTTTTACATGTGTTCCACCACATAATTCTGTTGAAAAATAAGAGTTATTTTCCGCTCCCATAGAAACTACTCTCACTTCTTCTCCATATTTTTCACCAAAAAAAGCTAAAGCACCTTTTTCAATGGCAGCTTTTGGTGTCATAATTCTTGTAGTTACATCAGTTTTGTTTTGTACGTATTCATTAACTAATTTATCGATAATTGTTAATTCATCCTCTGTAATTGGTTTCATATGACTAAAATCAAATCTTAGTCTATCAGGCGCAACTAAAGATCCTTTTTGCATAACGTGTTTTCCCAATGTTCTTCTCAAAGACTCATGTAATAAATGGGTTGCAGAATGATATGCCTTAAGATTGTTACGTCTTTCAATATCTATTTTCATTTCTACAACATCTTTAATCTTAATCTCACCAGATTTTAGAATTCCATGATGTATAAACAGATCTCCAAGTTTTTTTTGAGTATCTGTAACCTTAAATACTGAATTACCAGATACTATTGTTCCTTGATCTCCAACTTGTCCTCCTGACTCCCCATAAAAAGGGGTTTGATTAGTAATAATTATCCCTTCCTCACCATTTGAAATATTTTGTGCTTCTTTATTATTTTTAATTATCGATAACACCACTCCTTCTGATTGGTTAAACTCATACCCAAGAAACTCTGTAGGTCCTATTTTATCTTTTATAGCAAACCAGATTTCTTCTTCAGAGGCATCTCCAGAACCTTTCCAATTTTGTTTTGCAAGCTCTTTGCTCTTTTTCATTAATTCATCAAATTTATTTTGATCAACGATCAAAGATTTATTTTTTAAAATATCTTCTGTTAAGTCTAATGGAAAACCATAAGTATCGTATAATTTAAATGCTACTTCACCTGGTAAAACTTTTTTTATTTTTGAAATTTCATCATTCAAAATTTTAATTCCTCTATCAAGTAATACTAAAAATTTTTCTTCTTCCATTTTTAATGTTTCTTTAATTAAAGTCTCTGATCTTTCTAATTCAGGATAATTTCCTTTCATTTCATCTTTCAATGTATCAAAGATTTTATTAAAGACTGGTTCTTTAGAGCCTAATAAATGAGAATGTCTCATTCCTCTTCTCATTATTCTTCTAAGAACATAACCTCTACCTTCATTTGAAGGTAATACTCCTTCTGCAAGGAGAAATGAGCTAGCTCTTAAGTGATCCGCAATTACTCTAAAGCTCGATAAATTATTTTCATCTTGTTTTACTTTCGTAAATTCAGAAATCGAACTAATTAATTTTTTAAAATGGTCTGTTTCATAATTATCATGTGTACCCTGAAGTAATGCTGCAATTCTTTCTAAACCCATTCCAGTATCTACAGAAGGTTTTGGAAGATTAATTCTCTTATCTTTTGAAACCTGCTCAAATTGCATGAAGACTAAATTCCATATCTCAATATATCTATCGCCGTCTTCATCTTTGGTTCCAGGTAAACCACCTTTTAAATGATCTCCATGATCATAAAATATCTCTGAACAAGGTCCGCAAGGCCCCGTCTCGCCCATTGACCAAAAGTTATCTGAAGTTGCTATTCTAATAATTCTATCGTCGCTAAAACCCGCTATTTTCTTCCAAAAATTGAATGCTTCATCGTCCTCATGAAATACTGTTACATATAATCTATCTTTATTTAACCCAAAATCTTTAATAATTAAATTCCAAGCAAGTTCAATTCCTCTTTCTTTGAAATAATCTCCAAAAGAGAAATTTCCTAGCATTTCAAAAAACGTGTGATGTCTTGGAGTGTAACCAACATTTTCTAGATCGTTGTGTTTACCTCCTGCTCTTACACACTTTTGAGAAGTAGTTGCTCTTTGATAATCCCTTTTTTCTAATCCAGTAAAAACATTCTTAAACTGGACCATTCCAGAATTTGCAAACATTAATGTTGGATCATTATTTGGAACCAAGTTGCTAGACTCAACTATCTTGTGATCATTTTTTTCAAAATAATCTAAAAAAGTTGATCTAATCTCGTTTAATGTTTTTGCCATATTTTGTTAAAATACAGCTTTTTCTATTGATGTCTACACCTCTGAAGGGAAAAAAGGCGCCCTTTCGAGCGCCTTTTTTAATAACTAAAAGTTATCTGCTAATTTTTTTTAGTAGGAATTTCCTCTTCTTTTTTTTGAGCCTCTACTTTTTCCTCGCTTAGTGGGTTTCCCTCAATTTTCTTCGAGATCACACCAGCCTTTTCTCTGATTGCCATTTCAATTTCAGCTGCGGCTTTAGGATTTTGTTCAAGGTAAAGTTTCGCATTCTCTCTACCTTGACCAATTTTTTCACCTTTGTAAGCGTACCAAGCTCCAGATTTCTCTACGATATCAGCTTTGGCACCTAGGTCTATTAGTTCCCCTACTTTACTAATTCCTTTTCCATACATTAAGTCAAACTCAACAACTTTAAATGGTGGAGCAACTTTATTTTTCACAACTTTAACTCTTGTTGTGTTGCCAACGATATTATCTTTATCTTTGATTGCTCCAATTCTTCTAATGTCCATTCTAACTGATGAGTAGAATTTTAAAGAATTTCCACCTGATGTTGTTTCTGGGCTTCCAAACATAACACCAATTTTCATTCTAATTTGGTTAATGAAAATAACCATTGTATTAGTTCGTGAAATTGAGCCTGTTAATTTTCTCAATGCTTGAGACATCAATCTAGCTTGCAAACCAACATGAGTATCACCCATATCGCCTTCAATTTCAGCTCTTGGCGTTAATGCAGCTACAGAGTCCACAACAAGAACTGACATTGAGCCAGATTTAATTAATGTATCAGTAATTTCTAAAGCTTGTTCACCTGTGTCTGGTTGAGAAATTAGCAACTCTTCAGTATTTACACCTAATTTCTTTGCATACACTGGATCTAAAGCGTGTTCTGCATCAACGAAACCACAAATTCCGCCTGCCTTCTGTGCTTCTGCAACTACTTGTAATGCTAATGTAGTTTTTCCTGAAGACTCTGGTCCATAAATTTCAATAATTCTTCCTTTTGGTAATCCACCAATTCCTAAAGCAAGATCTAAGCTTAAAGATCCAGTTGAGATAGACTCAACATCCATAGCTTTTTGCTCACCAAGCTTCATTACTGAGCCTTTTCCAAAGCTATCTGTAATTTGGCTGATTGCTGCGTCTAATGCTTTATTTTTCTCTTTGTTTTCCAATTCTTTATCTTTTGCGGTTTTCACCACTTTTAGGTTATTTTTAGTCATTTTTTGCCTCTTTTTTTGCTTTTTTTAACACTCGAATCATGGATTTAAATGTACACATTTTGTTCTCATTGGCAATATATTTCTCAAAATAGATTAAAATCGTCAAATTACTTAAGTTTTAGGTATTCGCTATTCAATAAACCAATAGCTTTTAGAACATTATATTGGGCGATAAGATTATTTCTCTCAGATTCTGCTAGAGAAATTTTTGCAGCCAATAACAAAGAGTTTGATTGAATAACATCTAGCGTTGTTCTTGAACCTCTTTCATACTCAGCAGCTATTCCTTCGTTGGCAATTTTTGCTGCTCTAACTTGAGATCTTACAGAATTTAAAAAACTTTTAGATGCTTCAAGATTTGACCATGCACTTCCAACATTTTTTTCAGTTGTTTTTACTGCATCTTCAAATAATAAAATTTTTTTAGTTTTTAGATTTGTATTCTTGTTTATTTTTGCACGTTTACTCCCACCTGAATAAAATGGCCAGCTAATTGTTGCTTTAAGTGTATCCTTTTCTCTTTGATCATAAATTGAACTAAAATCCTCAGCATATGATCTTTCTAAAGATAAAGATGCGCTAGGTTTTAAGTCACTTTCAGCAATGGCAATATCCATTTCGGACTGATTTAATTCTATTTTAGCTATCATTATATCTGGATTGTTCTCTCTTGCTAAATTGATTGCTGTACTAAGTTCACTTGGAACTCCTACAATTGCTCTGTTTGTCTTTTTTAATTCATTAGTATTTAAAAGTTTACCAATAATATTTTCGTAATTTAATTTATTAATCATTAATTCACTTCTTGCTTGAGTTAGTTGAGCGCTTGCTCCCGCAAGGGAAGATTCAGTTTGTGATAAATCCGAAGTTTTTATTTGTCCTCTATCTAATCTAACTTTATCATTTTCAAGTTGTTTAATAAGTAAATTTAGATTTTGTCTATTAATCGCAACTTTTTCTCTCGATAAAATTACAGATGTAAAAGCTTCTATGGCACTGTAAAGAACATCCTGTTCTTTTTTAAATAACTTTGCTTTTGAAAGTTCTAAACCTATCAAATTCTTTTCATAATTAAGGTCTCTCCCAAAATCCAATAAGGTTTGTTCTAATTTTATGGATGTTGTGAATGGATCAGAATCGCTAATAGCTGCGTCGCCTCCGCTTTGATTTGTTAATTTATTCGTTTCCTCTAGGCTTTTAGAGCCGCTTAAACTCAAAGAGGGCATATAATCGGCTTTAGATATATTTAGATCTTCTTCTGATGCTTTTATATTTTCTCTCTCAGCATTTAATTGTTTATTATTGTTATAAGTTTCATTTAATGCTTCATATAATGTGACAGCTAGCGATTGAACTGTTAAGCAAAAAAAACTAAAAATTATTATTATTATTTTTTTCATTAATTGTACTTTACAGAATTAATTTGATGATTAGAATTTAATTTAATAACTATAGATGCGTATTTTGGCGCATATTTAAACATATTCTGTGTAATTCTCTGGTAAGTTTGCATAAAATTTAAAACTTCTTTTTTTGTCATGATTTTTTGTTTTGTTTTTTTATTCTTATTTTTTAATTTAAGTTTTTTTTCCTGAATAACTCTCCATTTTTGTAATAAACTAAAATTTTCTGCCCTTAAAAATAATAAACAATCAAGCTTACTATAAAGTTTCTTGTATCCTTTTTTTAGTTGGTCATTAACGTGTTTTCTCCAAATTAATTTACCATCTTCATTTTTTTCCATCATATTTACACTTTTTTTTAATGTTTTTAAACTTTCGGGTCTTGCTCCGACGCACCAACCTTCGAAAATGATTACATCTGGTCTGATATTTACTTTGTACCAATTTTTTTTTGTAAATCTGTCATCAATTGCCTTATCGAACTTAGGTAATATAATTGATCTAAATTTTCTAGAGTTTGCTTTTTTAATAAAGCTAGACATATAATTTATATCATGGGTTCCTGGCACACCTCTTGTTAGTAATAATGGATGAACTTTCTTGGATAACTTTATTCTATCATTCTTTGTTTTGTAAATATCATCAATTGATATTTTGAAAACGTTTAACTTGAAGTATTTTTTTAAAATTATCATTAAGATAGAGCTTATAGTAGTTTTTCCCGTTCCTTGTCCTCCTGTTAAACCAACAATATAAGGTTTCTTTATATTTGTTTTTTTTGCAATCCAGAAACTCATTGGGACAAGATAATGTTTTAACATCTTGTCTTTATTTTTAAATTTATCAGATGATGTTTCTTGTGTTTTAATAAACTTATAACAATCTTTTTTTACTTTATTTAAACAATCCTCAACTAAATTCATTTAATTTTATTTTTGGTCAAGCGGATGATTGTTGCCATCATTAATTGAAACATCATTATATTCGAAAGGATCAACTCCCTCAACACATGCAATATTTATCATATGTAATTTTGGATTACTTCTTGGCCTTGTATGTGTAAAAATTCCACAGATAGAGCAAAAATAGTGTTTAGCTGTGTTAGTATAAAATTGGTATAATGTTAACTTGTCTTCTCCTTTAGTAATCTTCATATCGTTTTCTCCAATCGGAGACATAACATAGCCCTTTCTTTTACATACAGAACAATTACATCTTAAAACTTTTTCAAATTTATCTGGAACATTAACCTCTGCTTCAACCGCACCACAATGACATGTTAGTTTTTTCATTTTTTTATCTTTTAAATTTTTTGATAATTCTTTGTATTTAAACTTTTAACTCATATTTTCATAAACTATAACTTGTTAAAGTTATCCACAGTCATACTAAATCTTGTTTCGATGTTCTCGTTTTGATTCACTTTTGATTCACTTACAGACTCAAAATACAACCTAATTGACACTATTGTATAACTCATGTACTAATAAGAACAAAACAAGAACACTTATGAAGCTAACAATACCTTATTATTTACATAAAGCAGGAGCTGGTTTTCCTTCCCCTGCAACTGACTACATAGAAGAAGATATAGATTTAAACGTACATCTAATCAAAAATGTTCCAGCAACTTTCATCATAAGGGTTCAAGGAAAATCAATGGTGGATGTTGGAATAAATGATGGTGATTTATTAGTTGTAGACAAAAGCTTAACTCCAAAAAATTTTTCAACTGTCATAGCAAATGTTCACGATGAACTCGTTGTTAAAACTTTAGTTAAAGAAAAAGATAAACAATTTTTAACGTCAGGATCTAAAGAATTTTCCGATCGAATTTTGATTAATGAAGAACAAGATATTTTTATTTGGGGAGTAGTCACCTATGTCATACATTCAGTACACTAAAAAATTAGCACTGGTTGACTGTAATTCTTTCTATGTGTCTTGCGAAAGATTATTTAATCCAAAAATAAGAAAAAAGCCTGTTGTAGTTTTATCTAATAATGATGGCTGTATAGTTTCACGATCCACTGAAGCAAAAGCCTTAGGGATTAAAATGGGTGAACCTTACTTTAAAGCAAAAGATATTATTATTAAAAATGATGTACAAGTATTCTCATCAAATTATTCTTTGTATGGAGATTTATCTAGAAGAGTAATGAGAACTTTAAAAAGATTTAACTCTGATATTGAAGTTTATTCAATTGATGAAGCATTTATGGATTTATCAAATTTTTCTGACAATGAAGTAGAGCAAGTTGGAAGGGAAATTAGAGAAACAGTTTTAAAGTGGACTGGTATTCCAACCAGTATAGGAATAGCTAAAACTAAAACTTTAAGCAAAGTTGCAAATCATATAGCTAAAAAAAAACAATCAGGTGTTACAAGTTTAATTGGAATAGAAAATCTCGATCCTATTCTTGAAAAAATTGATATTAACGATGTTTGGGGTGTTGGAAGACAGATGACAAAGTTTTATCAAAAAAATGGGATTTATAATGCTAAACAATTAAAAAATAAATCAAACACCTGGATTAAAAAATCCTCAAATGTTCTAAGTTCAAGAACAGCAATGGAGCTTAGAGGTGTTCCTTGTATTGATTTAGAAAAAACTGCATCAAAAAGAAAAAGCTGTGTAGTATCAAGGTCATTTGGAAAAAGAATAGAAAAATTCCAAGAACTTGAAGAAGCTGTCGCTAGTTATTGTTTAAATGCATCAGAAAAGATAAGATCTGAAAACCTTGTTGCAAAAGCTGTTATGGTATTTGTTAGAACAAGTCCTTTTCAAAAACAATTTGGTTTTTATTCAAACTCCAGAACTGTTGATTTTCCTATAGCAACTAATAATAGTATAGAGATCGTAAAAAATGCTTTATCTGTCTTAAAAGTAATCTATAGAAAGGGGCATCGTTATCAAAAAGCAGGAGTGATGCTAACCGGATTAATAGACGCTGAAAATAATGAAAACTTATTTTCATCAGCAAAAGACGAGAGAATTAATAGATTAATGAGATCAATTGATAATACAAATTATAGATATGGGAGATCGACATTAAGTCTTGCAAGTGCCGGTGTTAGAAAGTCCTGGAGTATGAAAAGAGATTATAACTCAAAAATAGATACTGCTGATTTCTATTGTTTGCCAACAATTAGAGCTTAATTAAAAAGGTCTAGGATTTTTAGGATAACCTAAGTTTCTACAAGAAGATGATTGTGGAGATGTTGAGCATAAAACAACAGCTCTGGCACCTATAACTTGGGATTTATCATTTAATTGACTTAAAATTTCAGAACAACCGCTCCATAAGTCATCGCATTTATCAGCTTTTCCAACGTTAGAATATTTAATTTTTACGTCTGGTATCTGCAAACCTTCATTAGTTGCCTGATGCATATGATGCCTGTATGGTCCAAATTTAAATCTTACACTAGAAGCTCCAGCTAGCGTATCTCCAAAATAACTAGATCTTAATTTGCCATCTATCCATAAGTGCATGAAGCCTTTTTCAGCCCACTTAATATTTAGTAAAACGTTAACCCATTTTCCTTTTAAAGGAGAAAAGTTGGGATCTAAATTCACAACATAGTGTTCAGGATATAAATATTCAGATCCCATCTCATTTGTATGGGAAGCATAATTTGGTGAGTTAAAGTTCCAAGTAAATCTATTATTTACAATAGCAAAAGATCCATCATGAGTCTTCTCACCTTTTCCATAAAGTTTTTTAAAATCAAATAAAGATATAGTGTGTTTATCAGTTCTAATATCGCCTGGTACAAAATAAGCTACTCTATACCATTTAGTTTTATTTTTTTTAGTAGTTTCTTTATATGGTTCCATTATTTGAAATCTTTGAGCATGACCAAGAATATCAAATCTTTTCCAATCTTGTTTATGGCCTTCATAAGAATACTTTAAATCAAATTCAATTCCTTTTTCAGCAACGCCTAAATGATCTTCAAACTTTTCAAAAAATTTATAAATATTTGGATTTTCAATATTTCTTGTATTGAATACCATTTTATTATCAGATTGTGCTTTAAGAACGTAATAAGCAAAATCTTTCTTTTCTTTTTTTTTCATATTTATATGCCATTTTTCTGCATATAAAATTGAGGGAAATGAAAATGATATTACAAATATGTATGCTAAAATTTTTTTCACTATTTAATCTTATCAATATTTTGAATATTTGTTAATGCATTATTTAACTCTTCTAAATTTTCTCTTCTTCCAATCATTACAACTGATAATCCAAATACGATAATTAGACCTAATGGAATAGCTGTAACAACACTAATGTAATCAGCCATTAAAATTAAATAAATAGCATAAAATAAAATTGATCGAATAATAACTGTAGATTTAAAAACAGCTATGATTGCTAAAGAATGCTTAATTAAATTTTTAAAACTCATTTTAGAGGGACCAAAGTATCTAGGACCTCTTATAGATGGAGATGAAGATCTATTTTTTTCTAATTTTGCCAATGCTCCTGAAAAACTGCACCAAATAGATTTATCATTAATCAATTTCTCAACAGTTGATTTTGGAAGACAAGTATAATTTCCAAATTTTATAGAATGGCCAGTGAATACATAAGTAATTATCTTATGTAAATGATAGCAAGTTTTAAAAATAAAGTTTTCTGCTCTTTTTACTCTTTCTCCTACAATTGTTTTTCCTTCGTCATATTTTATATATTCAAGAAAACTTTTAATTTCTTCAGGTCTATCTTCGCCATCTGAGTCCATTGGTATTACATAATCAAATTCTTTATTTTGAAATATATGTTTAAGTCCTGTTGCAATACATCTTCCATGTCCTTGATTGTTTTTAATATTTAAAATTTCAATCGATAATAAATTTTCTGTATTGGAGATAGAGGTTGGTTTTTCCTCAGTTGATGCATCATTGACAATAACAAGAGAAAATTCAGCATCTAAATCTTTAACAATTGTATTTATTTCTTCAATTAATTTTGAAGCTGATTTCCAGTCATTGTAAACTGGTGTTAAAATAGTAATTTTCATTTATTCAACTTGCAAGCAACCTCAATAAAGAAGCTACAATTCCATGTCCAGACATCTCTATTATTACAACAATAAAGACCATGAAAAGTATGTTTTTATTGAATTTCATAACTATGACCCAACGCAAATCTTATCAATACACATATATTTATCAAATGAATTCAATTTTTCCTTTGTAACAAAGCCTTTCCAAATAGGCCTTGAATTAATGTGATATGATAAATTTCCAGCTGTCCATTCATCGCCAAGCACGTATTTAATAGGTTCATCATGTTGTTCGTGCCATGCCATTTGAACTTTTATAGCTATATCTCTTCCAGGATAATCAGTTCTTTTATCGGTCTGAGATATTGAGACATAACCATACAAAATTGGAGATAATAAAAATAAAAATATAAATGCTATTAAAAAGGAATTTAGTTTCATAATATTTATTTGATCTTTCAAAAGGTAAATTATCAAAGTTCCAAAGAATAAGTAAAAAGGGGTCATCCACATAGTTCTAATTTTTGATCCAGTTATTAGAGCAGTCATAAATACTAAGACTATTGGAACCACATTAATAAATATTAAAAATAAAAGTTTTTCATCTTTTAAATTTAATTTTTTAGGAATTTTTTTTATTAGTAGCCAAACTAAAATTAAAAATGGTATTAAAATACCAATTTGTTTTAATGTGAATATCAATGGATATTTAAGATGATTAATTATCTGCCCTTCATCCAAGCCTGCACGAGCAAAACCATATTTAATGGTAATAAAATCATTATTGAATAACCAAATTATATGTGGAATTAAAATTACAAAAAATACTTCTAAAGAAACTAAATATTTAAAATCAAACTTTTTTGATTTTTTAAAAAATATTAAATATGCAAACAATAAATCTATTGCGACTAATAAATAAATAAAAAGATATTTAGATAAAATTCCAAATGCTGCAACAGCTCCTAACAAGATACAATCATAGAGCTCAACTTTTTTACTATTATATATTTTCCACGTATAATAAACTGTTAAACACCAAAAAGGTAATTGGCAAACATTTACATTAAATTCTGGAGTTGTAAAATTATAAAAGTATATCCCTTCAATAAGAAAAACTGATAACAAACTCAAATTATCATCCTTAAGAATTTCCTGCGATAGTTTAAAAATAATGTAAAAAGATATCACTACAAAAATTTGACTCAAAAAATAATAAGCCCAATCTTGTGGTCCAAATATTTGAAAAAAAACTTCCGAGAAAAATGCACTTAATGGTGGATGTTTGTTAAATCCCCAATCTAAATTACTACCCCAAGCCAAAGCTTCAATTGTATCTAAAGGTAAATTTGAGTTTGTGATTGTAGGAACAATTGTCCATAGAATTAAGTGAATCGTTACAAAAATATAAAAAATATTATTTATATTTCTTTTGTTTAAGGCCATTTTCATCAATGTATATGAATAAACCGTTCTTGACACTCATTTATTCATGAATATATTCACCAACTCAAAATAGCTAAGTATGGTAAGAATTTCAAAAACTTATACTCCAAAAGAAAAAGAGAAATACATGTGCGCTAAACACTTAGCATATTTTAAGATGAAATTGATGGAGTGGAAAAAAGATTTAAAGAGATCTAATAATGAGGCAATTTTTCAGGCGTCCATGGATGATAATAGTGCATCAGCTGACATAGTTGATCAAGCAAGTTCATACACTGAAAAGAATGTAGAGATGAGGGCTATTAATAGACAAATCAAATTAATTTCTAAAATAGATGGTGCATTAAAGAAAATTCAGGATGGAACTTACGGCTTTTGCGAAGAAACGGGTGAGCCTATTGGTTTAAAAAGATTAATGGCAAGACCAGTTGCAACCCTATGCATTGCAGCTCAAGAAAAACACGAAAAAGACGAAAAAGTTTACGCTGACGATTAAGGAAAATCTATTTCAGCATCTTTGTTTAATGCTTTAAACCCTTTTACTACAGCTGGACGTTCAGCAATTTCAACAAACCACCTTGATAGGTTTTCAAAATTATTTAGTCCTATATCGTGTCTTTTATGTCTTGCAATCCACGACCATGTAGCAATATCAGCAATAGAGTATTTATCATTTGCTAAAAACTTACTTTGAGCCAATCTAGCCTCAAGATCTTCATATATCTTTCTCGTGATTTTAAAGTATCTTTCTTCACCCCACTCGCTTTTTCCTTGGTGGTAATAATGAAACTGATGATGTTGTCCTATCATTGGACCAACAATAGCCATTTGAGCCATCAGCCACTGATTTATCTCTAGCCTATCTGCATCAGGATAGAGTTTTTTGCTTCTCTCACCTAAATACATAAGGATAACTCCAGACTCGAATACAGTCTTATTATGCTCATGATCTATAATTACAGGTATTTTATTAAATGGACTTATTTTTTTAAATTCTGGTTTAAATTGATCTCCACTCAGATTAACTTTAGTAAGTTTATATTTAAAATCAATTTCCTCGAGCATTATGCTAATTTTCCATCCATTGGGAGTATCAGCAGTATAGAGTTCGATCATTCTTTTATACCCAATCTATCTTTGATAGTGCTGGATGCGGTTGTAAATTCAAATCTATACTTTTCATCAGGTCTTGCATATTTAAAACAGCCTCTTGCAGCTAAAGCTCCTTCATGAAAACCTGAAAGTATTAATTTTAATTTGCCCGGATAAGTACAGATATCCCCAATTGCAAATATCCCTTTTTTATTTGTTTCGAAATTTTCCGTATTTACTGGAATTGTTTTTTTATCTAAATTTAAACCCCACTCAGCAATTGGTCCTAATTGCATTATTAAGCCAAAAAAACCTAAAACATAATCAGCTTTTATAACTTTGCTTTCACCAGACTCACTTTTTATTTCTACACTTTCTAATGAGCCATTTCCTTTGACATCTTTAATTGAGTATTTGGTAATTAAATCAATAGTTTTATTATCACTTAATTCTTTTATTTTTTGAACGCTGGCTGGCGCTCCTCTGAAGTCATCTCTTCTGTGAACAAGAGTTACTTTTGATGAATTAGATAATTCTATGGCCCAATCAAGTGCACTATCTCCACCTCCAAAAATAACTACTGATTTATCTTTAAAAATAGTTTTGTCTTTTATTGAATATAAAACTGATTTTCCATCATACTTTTCAGCACTTTTAGTTGGGAATTTTCTTGGTTCAAAAGAACCTACGCCACCTGCTATGACAATATTAGGTGTTTCAAATTCTTTTCCATTTAATGTTTTAACTAACCATTTATTGTTTTCATTTTTTAATTCTTGAACTCTGTCACCTAAATGAAAGTTAAAATTAAAAGGTTTTATTTGTTCAATTAAATTATTTGTAAGCTCTTCTCCTGTACATTTAGGAACTGCAGGAATATCATAAATTGGTTTGTCTGGATAAAGCTCAATACATTGTCCTCCAATTTTATCTAAATTGTCTACAATTTCACATTTTAATCCGATTATCCCTAATTGGTGTGCACAGAATAAACCTGTGGGTCCCGCTCCAATAATGACTACATCTGTTTTAATCATTAAACTTGTTTCTCCGGCATATGGACTGTCAATCCATCTAAATCATCAGAGACGATTAATTGGCAACTTAATCTGCTATTAGATTTGGGTTCAAAGGCTTGATCTAACATATCATCTTCACCCATTTCTTTTTCTGGGAGTTTTCTGAACCATTCGTCATCATTAATATATACATGACAAGTTGCACATGACATTCCACCTCCACAATCTGCGTCTATGCCCGGAATATCATTTTGTACTGCACCTTCCATTACACTAAGACCGTTTGCAACATCTGCTTCGTGTTCTGTACCATTAAATTCTATATATTTGATTTTTGCCATATTTAATAAATAATTCTTATAAACTAATTTGCGACTGCGGCAAATTTTTGAAATTTAGCATTTTCTATTTTTAGTCCAAAAAAAAAGGCAGGTATGTTTTAGCATACCCGCCTCTTTTTAATATTAAAAGCTAATTATCTAGCTCGTGCTCCACCTTGTGAAACTGCTGCTGACCAGATTACTAGACCAAAAGCAATTTTGTTGATGAAGTCTGCTAAGTTGTAAATCACGTTCAATGAGTTAGCATCTACTCCACCTACTAGGTAACCAAAAATGTAACCTAATGGGTAAATAGCCCAACCAATTGTTACGATCATTCTCATAGCGCCCCATGCAGTTGCTAATGGCTTGTTTCCAGTTTTAGCTGCAATTTTTCCAGCTTCACCAGAGAATACTTCATATAAGATGTAGATCCATCCAGCCATACCGACTATGAAACCAAGCATAGCATTGATGTAACCTGCTTCTCCTAAGTATCCACCAATTAACATCACAAGCGAACCAATTAATAATCTCCAGAAGATTGCTCCTGGGATTTTCTTAACTGCTGCTAGAATTAAGTAGAACTCGATCATCTGTAATGGTACA
Source organism: uncultured Pelagibacteraceae bacterium (assembly GCA_902586025.1). Taxonomy (GTDB): domain Bacteria; phylum Pseudomonadota; class Alphaproteobacteria; order Pelagibacterales; family Pelagibacteraceae; genus Pelagibacter. The sequence goes on along the minus strand of CACIFV010000008.1, from coordinate 7,047 downwards.
GTGATTAACCAATCAATATATCTATATACTGTTGGAGAATCTCCAGTCATTACCCATACATCTCTCATGTACATGTAGTGAATGAATGCAACACCAGTTACAAGACCAGCTACTGTTACTGAAGTTTTCCAGCCTGCTGCAACAGTATTTCTTTCCATGAAGAAGAATACTGTAGCTGCTGCCATACCCATCGCGATTACCCAAAAGGAAATCCCAACGAAGTCGTCAGAAGCTAACATAGCAGTTGCTGCGTTTGCTGCACCAGTAAGACCAAATAGAGCCACTGCTGCTAATGCAAACATTTTAAGTTTTTTCATAAAAAACTCCCTCTCGTTAGTTTTTTTTAGTTTAAATTTAAACTACGGACAAACCTTAAAGGTTTCTCCAGAGTTAGGGGCTTAATATCAAATTAAATTAGTTTGTTGAAGACTTTTTGCCGCGTTATAAGTGTTGATTTTACTGACTTTTTAAAATTAAATACAACCTGTTGCATAAATTCAATAGAAAAATGATACCGAATAGCAAATCAAAATGAATTTAAATTACAAAGAAATTTACGACGAATCTATAAAAAAACCTGAGGAATTTTGGCAGAAAGTTTCTGAAGATGTGTTTTGGTTCAAAAAACCAACTAAGATTTTAAAAAAAGACAACCCTCCTTTCTATAAATGGTTTGAAGATGGTGTAACAAATACATGCTACAACGCTTTAGACCTTCACATTGATCAAGGAAGGGGTGATAAAACAGCTTTAATCTATGACAGTCCTATAACAGAAAGTAAAGCAAAGTTCACTTTCAAAGAATTAAAAGAAAAAGTTTCAAAATTTGCAGGCGCTTTAGATAAGCAAGGAGTTAAAAAAGGAGATCGTGTAATAATTTATATGCCAATGATACCAGAAGCAGTAGTTGCGATGCTTGCATGCGGGAGAATTGGAGCAATTCACTCTGTTGTATTCGGTGGTTTTGCATCAAATGAATTAGCTAGTAGAATTGATGATAGTAAAGCTAAAATTTTAATAACAGCATCATGTGGATTTGAACCTGGAAGAACAGTTGAGTACAGACCACTTGTAGATGGAGCTTTAAAATTAGCAAAAAACCAAGTTGAAAAAGTAATATTATTTCAAAGAAAAGGTTACGAGGTAAAATTAAATAAACCATTAGAAATAAGTTGGGATGAAGCACTATCTGGAGCAAATGATAAAGATTGCGTTGAGATGGGTGCTAATGATTATGCTTATATCCTTTATACATCAGGTACCACCGGTATTCCGAAAGGAATAGTTCGAGATATTGGTGGTCACATAGTTGCTCTTAAATGGACAATGAAAAATATTTATAACATTGATCAAGATGATGTATGGTGGTCAGCAAGTGATATTGGGTGGATAGTAGGACATTCCTATATTGTTTATGCTCCATTATTCAAAGGTTGTGCAACTCTTCTATTTGAAGGCAAACCAGTGGGTACTCCCGATGCTGGAGTATTTTGGAGAATAATATCAGAATATAAAATCAAATCTTTATTCACAGCACCAACTGCATTTAGAGCAATTAAAAAAGAAGATCCAGAAGGTAAATATTTCACCAAGTACGACTTAAGTTCATTTGAGTCATTATTTTTGGCAGGTGAAAGAGCAGATCCAGATACAATTAAATGGGCCGAAAATTTACTAAAGGTTCCTGTAATTGATCATTGGTGGCAAACTGAAACGAGTTGGGCGATAAGTTCGAATTGTACCGGAATTGAAATGCAAAAAACAAAATATGGATCTGCTTGTAAAGCAGTTCCAGGTTATGATGTAAAAATAATTAAACAAGATCAAACAATAGCAAAACCAAATGAGATGGGAGATATTGTTGTTAAACTTCCATTGCCTCCAGGTACGTTCCCTACTTTGTGGAATGCAGATGAAAGATATGAAGAAAATTATATGTCAAATTATAATGGCTACTATCAAACTTACGATGCAGGGCATATTGATGATGATGGATATATTTGGATTATGTCTAGAACGGATGACATAATAAATGTTGCAGGTCATAGACTTTCAACTGGTGCAATAGAAGAAGTTTTATCTGAACATCAGTCTGTTGCTGAATGTGCAGTGATAGGAATAAAAGATCAGCTGAAAGGACAATTGCCAATTGGTTTAATTGCTCTAAAAGCAGGTGTTTCTAAGGATAATGAGACTATTTCAAAAGAATGCGTGCAAATGGTTAGAGATAAAGTCGGACCTGTTGCAGCTTTTAAAATAGCAATTGTTGTTAAAAGATTACCAAAAACAAGATCTGGAAAAGTTTTGAGAGGAACAATTAGAAAAATTGCTGACAAAGAAGAATATAAAATGCCTGCAACAATTGATGATCCAATTATTCTTGATGAAATAAAAAAAGACTTAATAAACAGCAATATTTTAAAATAATGCTTAAGACATATCTTTTTTTAATCGGAGCAATTATTTGTGAAGTTTGTGGAACAATGCTTCTTCCTGTTACTCAAAACTTTACAAAAGTAACACCAACAGTGCTTTTAGCTGCATTTTATTTATCTGCTTTTTATTTACTGACGTTTGTTGTTGATAAACTACCTATTGCGATTGTTTATGGAACATGGAGTGGACTTGGTATTTTTACCATAGCAATATTAGGTTATATATTTTTTAAACAATCTTTAAGTTGGCAAGCTATATTGGGTATGTTTCTAATCGTTGTTGGAGTAACACTTGTAAATATGTATTCAAGTAAAACTATATAACTCAATCAAAAAGAATTGGTTTGCCAGAAGGGTCACCTAAAATTTCGTCTTCTTTCATTTTAATATCCCCATTAATGATTGTATAAACTGGCGAACCTTTAAATTTATACCCATCAAATGGGCTCCATCCGCACTTACTATGAATATTTTCGTTTTTAATTTCAATTGTTCGATTCATATCTATTATTGTAAAGTCTGCATCATAATCTTTTTTAATGAAACCCTTATTTTTAATACCAAATACAGAAACTGGGTTTTCACAAAGAAGTTTAATTAGCTGATCTAATGTAAGTTTTTTATCGTTCACATGATTTAGCATAACGGGTAACAATGTTTGCACACCAGGCATGCCAGATGGTGATTGAGGATAATCTTTAAATTTGTTTTCTTTTAAATGAGGTGCATGGTCTGAACCAATAGTATCATTATAGTTATTTCGAATAGCGTACCACAATCTATCATAATGAGACTTGTCTCTCAAAGGAGGGTTCATTTGTGCAAAGGTGCCGAGTTTGTCATAGCAATCAGGCGCATATATTGTCAGATGTTGTGGAGTAATTTCAAAAGTTATGTTTCCTTTATTTTGAGAAAGGAAATCTACTTCATCTTTTGTTGTAACATGCAATATATGTGCTTTTTTATTTAGTCTTTTTGCAATCCTAACAATCCTTCTTGTAGACGACATTGCGCATTCTTCATTCCTCCATACAGGATGAGTATGAACATTGCCTTTTTCAATTAATTTTTTTCTCAAGTTAATTATTTCTTCATCTTCAGAATGAACTGCAACTATTTTTGAGGTATTCTGAAAGACTTTTTCAATATCTTCTTCTTTGTCGACTAATAAATTTCCAGTTGAGGAACCTGCAAAAAGTTTTACTCCACAACATCCATCTAATCCTTTAAGCTTTGCTAAATCAGTTGAATTATCTGGAGTTGCTCCAAAATAAAAAGCATAATTTGAATACATCCTATTTTTCGCAAGATTAAGCTTATTATTAAATTCTTTCATATTTGATGTTGGGGGGTTTGTATTTGGCATCTCAAAAACACTCGTAATACCTCCGGCAATAGCTGCTTTACTTCCAGTATGCAGGTCCTCAGCATTAGTTGATCCGGGCTCACGGAAATGAACTTGAGTATCCATGCAACCGGGTAAAACTAGTAAATTACTTGCATCAACAGTTTCTTTGCTTTTTTCGTAATTTAAATCGCCAATTGTTATGATTTTTCCATTCTGAACTCCAATATTAGTCTTAGTAAATTTACCGTCGATATAACACTCTCCATTTTTTATAATAAGATCTAACATTTTAAGAAATAGTTATTATATTATTATACAGAACCATTCAATCATGAAAAGAAATAATGTTTATATTTTAGAAGACAGAGGACTTTTGTATGTTTCAGGTGAAGACAGTAAAGAATTTTTACAAAATATAGTTACTAATAATATTAACAAAGTAGATGAAAAAAATTCATGTTATTCTGCTTTACTTACTCCACAGGGAAAATATTTGTATGATTTCAATATATTAAAACATAAGTCTGGATATTTTTTAGATTGTGAGAAAAAAAATATTGATAATTTATTTAACCAATTAAATTTATACAAACTTAGATCAAAAGTAGAAATTTTAAATTTAAGTAATGAATTTGTAATTGCAGTCATTAGTAAAGAAAGATTTTCGGATATGGAAAATTCAAGTTCTTATGCTGGTTGTACAATTAAATTTAGAGAGGATAGTATTTTTTTAGATCCTAGAAATATAGAGCTTGGAGCAAGAATAGTAACTAATTTAGAAAAATTATATTTATCATTAAAAAAACTTGGTCTTCAAAGCGCAGATAAAAATGAATATTACAAATTGAGCCATGAAATTGGTATTCCACAAAAAAATACTGATAAACTTCAAAATAAACTTTTTGGTATTGAATGTAATTTTGATGAATTAAATGCAATAGATTTTAAAAAAGGTTGTTATGTGGGCCAAGAAAATACTGCAAGAATTAAATTAAAGGATAAATTAAACAAACGTCTTCTACCAATTGAAGTAATAGAAGGTAATTTAGAAAATGAAATTATATCAGTTGAGAATGACGAAATAGGAAAAGTATTAATAAATGATGATTATCCCTATGCTCTTATCAAAGTTAAGAATGAAAAATTAGATTTTGGAAAAACTTTTAATTGTGGTTCCGCTAAAGTTAAAATTAAGAAACCTGATTGGTTACAAATTACCTAATAAATTTAGTTAAATCTGGCTTATAATAGTTTGGTCCTTTCATAACTTTACCTTGATCATTATAAATAGGTTTTCCATCATTTCCTAACTTGCTCATATTTGAATTTTGAACTTCTTCAAAACAAGCATCCAAATTAATTCCAAATGCATGTCCAGCACCATAAGTAACATATAATATATCAGTTAAAGCATCTGCGACCTCTAGAAGATCATTATTATCTAAAGCTTGTTTAAATTCATCCAATTCTTCTTTGATCAAATTATACCTCAACATATTAATTTTTTCAGAACTGAAAGATGGTGTTGATTTAACTTCTTGCCCAAAAGTCTCCATAAAATTTTTTACTTTTTGAAAATTTGTCATTTTACTCCTGTAAGATTAATAAAAACTAGTATATAAATTATTCAGTTAATTTTTCAAACAAATGAAAACAAGAAAAGAATTTGATAGTATCGGTAGTATAAACGTACCAAATGATAAATATTGGGGTGCTTCCACTCAAAGATCAAAAAAATTTTTTAATATTGGTAAGATATATGTATCAGAATCAATTATAAGATCTATTGCAATCATCAAGCGAAGTGCTGCTATAGTTCATCAAAAAGATGGATTAATTTCATCTAAAATTTCAAATGCAATTATTAAAGCATCTAACGAAGTTATAAGTGGAAAACTGAAAGAAAACTTTCCTCTAAAAGTTTGGCAAACAGGATCTGGAACACAAACAAATATGAATGTTAATGAAGTGATAGCTAATAGAGCTATTGAAATTTTAAGAGGAAAAAAAGGATCTAAAGATCCAGTGCATCCTAATGATCATGTAAATAAATCTCAATCTACAAATGATGTATTTCCTACTGCTATGCATATTTCTGTTGCAACGGAAACCACTAACAAACTTTTGCCTAGTTTAAAGTTGCTTGAAATTTCACTGAAAAAAAAAAGTAAACAATTTAATAAAATTGTTAAAATTGGGAGAACACATCTCCAAGATGCAACTCCGCTTTCACTTGGTCAAGAATTTTCAGGATATCATGAACAAATTAAAAAAAGTATAGAAAGAATAAATTATTGTTTAAAAGATATATATTATCTTGCACAAGGTGGGACTGCGGTCGGAACAGGTATAAATTCAAGAAAAAATTTTGACAGAAAGATAGTAAGTGAAATAAAAAAATTTTGTAAAATTAATTTCAATCCAGCTCCAAATAAATTTTCCGAATTAGCTGCACATGACGCAATAGTTAGTTTTTCTGGATCTTTAAACTCATGTGCAGTAGCATTAATGAAGATTTCAAATGATATTAGATTTTTAGGCTCTGGACCAAGAGCAGGTTATGGAGAATTAATACTACCTGAGAATGAGCCTGGCTCTTCAATTATGCCTGGAAAAGTTAACCCAACACAATGCGAAGCAGTAACTATGGTTTGTGCAAAAGTAATTGGCAATCATACTGGAATCACAGTTGCTGGAAGCCATGGACATTTTGAATTAAATGTTTTTAAACCGTTAATCGCTTACAATATATTACAATCAATAGATATTTTGGCAGATAGCGTAAAAAATTTTAGTTTGTATTGCGTAAATGGAATAAAAGCTAACAAAAAAAAGATAAAAGAGCATTTAGATAACTCATTAATGCTTGTAACAGCATTGGCTCCAAAGATTGGTTATGATAATGCAGCTAAGATAGCAAAATCAGCATTAAAAAATAATACAAAACTTAAAGAGGAAGCAATTAAATCAGGACTTATTAGCGAGAAAGACTATGACAATTTGATAAATCCAAATAAAATGATTAATCCAATTTAATCAATTACTTTTCTAAAATTTGATCTGAGGTTTTGAATATTTTTAATTATAAATTTTTTATCTTTATTATGAATATCTGCAGCACTATTTATTTTAACATTTGAAACAGTAAATTCTGCAGATCCGATATTTTTTTCTAAATCAAAATATATTTTTTTTATATTTTTTGTTTTGCTAGACCCTATTTGGAGTATTCTTGAAAACTCAATATGATTTTTCACATATAAA
>CACIFV010000007.1 GCA_902586025.1 uncultured Pelagibacteraceae bacterium | reverse complement strand
CATCTGAATAAAATGGATTTAGCTTAATATAAGCATCAATTAGAAAATTAATATTTTCACTAACAGGAGAAGATATATTAATATTGTTATTTTCAAAAATTAATTTATATCTAAGCTTTTCTTGCAAATATTTAATTGATGTATTAATTTCAAAATTATCATTGCCTTTCGTTTCTAGTTTATTTTCTATTTCTATATTTGGTTTAAATAAATCTAAATTGTGATTTGAGATATTGGGAAACATATAATTTCTAAACCAATTTGATTTGAAGTTTATACCAAATATATTTCCATCGATTATAAAATTTTTCTGTTTATTTTTTTCATTTATTTTATAGGATATTTTATTAATTGGAGAAATAAATATTACTTCATCACTATTGTTTCTTAAAAAAATTTTACAGTTCTTTATAATTATTGGTTTATTTATTTTTTTGTATAAATGATCTCTAATTTCCTTAATATTATTTATTTTAAATTCAAAATTTGTATTTGAAATTTCTGTTGAATTAAAATTTTTAAAAGACCGCGTGTACATGTCTTTAAATGAAACATAAATCTTTAAATTATTTGTATTAATTAAATTATTATCTTTTGTTTCATTTAAACTTATTTGAGCATTTTCTACTAATAAGTGTGGCTTAGGGAAAGGTTTATAAGAAATTTTTCCTGATATTTTTAAGTAGATCTTAAAATTTTGATAAAAATTTTTTTCAATTTTTGCTACTTTGCTTTCATAATTGAATAAAACTGGTAAAGATAAAAGGGTTAAAGATGAAAAAGATAAAATTATTGTAATTAATATAAGTATAAAATTGACTTTATTTTGCTTAATTTTATTCATTAAAACTTTAAAGGCTTATAAATAAAATAAATGTTAAATTCTAATTATTTGTTAAATTTAAATGAAAAGCAACAAGAAGCAGTGCTTCACCTAAATGGCCCACTTTTAATCGTTGCTGGGGCTGGTTCAGGCAAAACGAAAGTATTAACCTCAAGAATTGCTCATCTTATAAGAAGTCACAAAGCATTCTCAAGTCAGATACTGGCCGTAACATTCACAAATAAAGCGGCAAAAGAAATGCAATATAGAGTTTCAAAATTACTGAGAAAAGAAGCTACTGGCCTGCCATGGCTAGGTACTTTTCATTCTATTAGTGCAAAAATATTAAGAAAACATGCTGAGGCAGTCATGTTAAAATCAAATTTTACTATAATTGATCAAGATGACCAAATAAGATTAATAAAAAATATCTGCAAAGCTGAGAATATCGATATAAAAAAAATTTCCCCAAAATATATACTGGCTGTTATAGATAAATGGAAAAATAAAGGGTTTTATCCTGATGATGTGAATTTAAAAAAAAAAGATGTTTTAGAAAGAAATTTTTTAAAAATTTATAAAATTTATCAACAAAAACTTATCGACTTAAATTGTGCTGATTTCTCTGATTTAATTTTACATACAGTAAAAATATTTAAAAATTATTCAGATATAAGTTCTATTTATTCGAAAAAATTTAAATATGTATTAGTAGACGAATATCAGGATACGAATTTTATACAAAGTGAATGGCTAAAATACTTATCGGAAAAGAATAATAATATATGTTGTGTTGGTGATGATGATCAATCAATTTATAGTTGGAGAGGTGCAGAAATTAAAAATTTTTTAGATTTTGACAAAATATATAAAGATACAAAAATAATTAGATTGGAAAAAAATTATAGGTCAACTCAGAATATTTTAACTGTTGCCTCAAAATTGATTGAAAATAATCAAAATCGGGTTGGCAAAACATTATATTCCAATAAGGAAGAGGGTGAGCTTGTAACATTAGATTGCTTCAGAAATGTTAAAGATGAAGCTATCGAAGTAAGTACTTCCATAGAGGAATTTAAAAAAAATTATTCTTTAAATCAAATAGCTATTCTTGTTAGAGCAATTTTCCAAACAAGGGAGTTTGAAGAAAGATTTTTAAAAGTAGGAATACCTTATAGAATTATAGGAGGTATCAAATTTTATGAAAGAGCTGAAATAAAAGATTGTGTTGCATATTTAAAATGTATAAATCAGCCAAAAGATGATCTTGCTTTTGAGAGAATTATTAATGTTCCAAAAAGATCAATTGGAGATGCAACCATAAAAATTATTTCAGAGTTTGCAAAAAAAAATTCTTGCTCTTTGGAAATTGCTTCTAGAAAATTAATTGAGATAAATCAAATAAAACCTAAAATTAAAATTGGGTTGATCTCTTTGCTTAATCTATTAGATAAATGGAGATATGATTTAAAAAAAAAAATAAATCATAATAAACTTCTTCAAATAGTTCTCGACGAGTCTGGTTATAGCGAAATGTTAAAAAATAAAAAAGATTTAGAAAATGAAAATAGATTAGAAAATATAAAAGAATTGCTTAGTGCAATGAAGGAGTTCGACAATTTAGAAAGTTTTTTAGAACACGTTGCTTTAGCTACATCTTTAGATCAAGACTGGGAAAGCGAGAAAGTAAACCTAATGACTCTACATGCCTCAAAAGGCTTAGAATTTGATATAGTTTATCTTCCAGGATGGGAAGAGGGTTTGTTTCCACATCAAAAAAGTATTGAGGAAAAAGGTGAAAATGGATTGGAAGAGGAGAGAAGATTGGCTTATGTGGGAATAACCAGAGCAAAAAAATTTGCCAAAATCTCTTTTTCTATGAACAGATTTTATCAAGGAGATTGGATAGATAGTATGGCCTCGAGGTTTGTGGATGAACTCCCAGATCAGCACGTAAAAAAAAATAGTAGTTTTACAAATGACAAAGAAGAAGATTTTGAATTTAATCAAGATATTGAATTTGAGAATGAAGTAAGAAGTCCTGGATGGCTTAGATACCAAAAGAAATTAAAGTGATTAAAGAATTAAAAAGATTAATTGAAGAAAATAATATAGATGGTTTAATTATACCAAAAAATGACCATTACTTTACTGAATATTCATATCAAAATAATTTATTTAAAATTTCTAAATTTAGTGGATCAGCTGGATTTGCAATAATACTTAAAAAAAATAATTATTTATTTGTAGATGGTAGATACGTCTTACAAGCTAAAAACCAGTCTGGAAAGAATTTTTTTATAAGAGAAGTACCAAATATTTTGCCAAAAGATTTACCAAATATTAAAGGTAAAAAAATTGGTTTTGACCCAAAACTATTCACATCAAATACATTAAAAAAATATTTTGAATATAATAGCAAATTAGTACCCATTAAAATTAAATTTAATAATAAATTTAAAAAAAAAATTAATAAAATTTATTATTTGAATGATAAAATCACTGGTGAAAGTTTCATTCAAAAGATAAAAAAAGTAAAGAAATTTCTTAATCTAAAAAAAATTAATTATTTATATATTAGTGCAGGTGAAAATATTAACTGGTTATTAAATATTAGAGGTAAAGATCTTCCAAATAGTCCATTGGTTAATTGCAAACTCATTCTTACAGATAAAGGAAAGATATTTTTTTTTACAAACTTGAAAAAAGTTGATAATTCAATCAGAAAATATTTAAAAAATATAATTTTTTGTAATGAAGAAGATTTTATTCAAACAATTATTAATTTAAAAAAAGGTCGGTTTTGTATAGATAAAAATACTTGTTCAGTATTTGACGAACAAATTATTAAAAGTAAATTTAATATCACTTCTATCACAGACCCTTTATACTTTTTTAAATCTATTAAAAATAGGACTGAAATAAATAATACAATTAAAGTACATATAGAAGACGGTGTTGCATTAACAAAATTTTTATATTGGTTTAAAAATAATACTAAACCTATAAGTGAAATACAAATTGAGAAAAAATTAGAAAATTTTAGAAAGAGATCTAAAAACTATTTATTTCCAAGTTTCGAAACAATAGCAGGTTCAGGACCTAATGGAGCAATTATTCATTACAAATCCAGTAAGATAACGAATAGAATATTAAAAAAAAAAGATGTTTTGCTTATTGACTCAGGTGGACAATATAAATGGGGTACAACCGATGTAACAAGAACTACTTTTTCTGGTAAAATTTCAAATAACATAAAAAATAATTATACTAGAGTTTTAAAAGGGCATATTGCAGTTGTTGAGTGCGATCTAAAAAAAAATCAGTACGGATACTTAATTGATAAGCTTGCAAGAAAATATCTAAAAAAAGTTGGTTTAGATTATTCGCATGGAACAGGTCATGGTGTAGGATTTTTCTTAAATGTGCATGAAGGCCCACATAGTATTTCAAAATTTAACAAAATTAAAATTGAAAAGGGTATTATTATAAGCAATGAGCCTGGATTTTACAAAAAAAATAATTATGGCATCAGAATAGAAAACTTAATTTATGTTGAAGAATTACAAAATAAATTATTTTTTAAAAACTTAACTTTGGCCCCATTAGATCTAGATATGGTAAATTTCAAAATGCTAACAAAAAAAGAGAAAGATTATTTATTTACTTACCACCTGGAAGTTTATTCAAAAATTTCAAAGTATTTAAACAATAAGGAAAAGAAATGGTTAGTAAGTTTAATTAAGTAATTTTAGAAGATCATTTTGACTTATTATTTTGATATTCATAGATTTTGCTCGATTGATTTTACTTTTTGTTGGTTTTTCACCCGTTACTAAATAATCTAGATTTTTACTTATACTGCTAAGTGTAGTTCCTGAATTTTTTTCTATTAATGATTTAGCTTCTGCTCTACTTATTCCATCAAGTTTACCCGTAAACATAAAAGTTTTATTAACTAAAATCCCATTTTTAATTTGCTTTTCAGTCTCAATATTTAAGATATTTTTTAAATCTATAACAATTTTTAAGTTTGCTTTATTTAAGAAATAGCTTTTTAATGAATTTATTTGGGTTTCACCAATTCCATCAATATTCGAAAAATTGTCAAAATTTTTCTTTCCAATTATTTTTATAAAATTATCTATATTCATAACATTTTCACTGATGGTTTTCGCATTTTCACTCCCAATATGTCTAATACCTAATGAATAAATAAACTTGTTCAAAGTAACTGTTTTAGCACTTTCTATAGACTGTCTAAGATTTGAAGCAGATAATTCTCCCCAACCCTCTAAAATTTTTATTTTAGAATAATTTAAATTAAAAATATCTTGCGGTTTTCTTATAAATTTTAAATCCCAAAATTTCTCAATAACTTTTTTTCCTAATCCATCAATATTTAAAGCATCTTTTGATATAAAGTGCTTTATTTTTTCTATAGCAATTCGATTACATTCATAGCTTTCATTTGTACATCTTCTAACTGCATCATTTTTTTTTGTTAACTGATTAAATTCTCTAAGAGTGTTCGAACCACAAGATGGGCATTTAATTGGAAAAATAAATTCTTTAGAATTTTTATTTCGTTTGCTTTTGTCTACAGATATTATATGTGGAATAACATCTCCCGCTCTCTCAATTTTTACAATATCTCCAATTCTTATATCTTTTCTTTTAATCTCATCCTCATTATGAAGTGTTGCATTAGAAACTACTACTCCACCTATGTTGACTGGTTCTACTTTGGCTACTGGGGTTAGAGCTCCAGTTCGTCCAACCTGAATTTCTATATTTAATACTTTAGTAGTACTGTTATCTGGTGAAAATTTGTGAGCGATTGCCCATCTAGGCGCATTAGAAGTGTAACCCAGTCTATTTTGTAGATTTATATCATTAACTTTATAAACCAATCCATCTAAATCGTAGTTTAAACTAAATCTTTTTTTTTCAATAAATTTATGAAATTCAATCAGCTCATTAATATTTGATAGGACTTTATTATCATTATTAACAACAAATCCCCATTTTTTAAGATCTTTTAAAAAGTCTGAATGATATTTATAATTATTATGACCTATATACCCAAAGCTATAAGCAATAAAATTTAAGGGGATTTTTTTTGTTTCATCAGGATTTTTTTGCCTTAAAGATCCTGATGCTGCATTTCTTGGATTAGCAAATTTATCTTTAATTTTTAAAAAGTCCTTTTTTTTTATAAATACTTCACCACGAATTTCTATTTCATTTGGAAAACCTGGATAAACTATCTCTGATGGAATGTCTTTTATAGTTTTTAAGTTTTCTGTAATTAATTCGCCAATATTTCCATCACCTCTTGAAACACCATATATTAATTTTTTATTAATATAAGTTAATGAAGCTGAAACTCCATCTATTTTTGGCTCAACACTATAATTGATATCTATTTTTTTGCTTAAATAGTTGAAAATTTTTTTTTCGAAATTTATAAGATCTTCATCATAAAATGCATTAGACAAGGATAACATCGGAACTTTATGTTTATATTTTTCAAATAATTTAGAAGGCTTATAACCAACATTATTAATTGGTGAATTTTTTGTATTTAAAAATTTATTATTTTCTTCTAATTCTTTGATTTGATTTTTTAACTTATCATAATCAGCATCCGTAATTATTGGTTTACTTTTCTCGTAATAAAGCTTGTTGTGCTTTAATAATTCTTTTATTTTTAAATTATACTTTTTTTTTAAATCTTTTTTTTCCATTTTTCTCAAGATTATTTAAAAAGATTTTTAAATTTTTTTAAGATAGTATCTCTGTCATCCTTTTTTTTAACTTTGTTTTTTGAATAATCTTTATTAACTATTCTATAGCTTGCTTCATACCATTTGCTTGATTGATAATTATAGCCCAATAATGAGGCATATTTTTTTGCTTCATCAATTAATCCAAGCTTATAATGAAGTTCTACTAATCTATGTAATGCTTCCTCTACATAAATTGTTGTATCATAGTTGTTTACAACAATTTTAAATCTATTTATTGCAGGGATCCATTTTTCACGCTGCACATAATATCTTGCTAAATACATTTCTTTAGATGCGGTAATTTCAGTTATATATTCTAATTTATAACTTGAATCTAATGCATACTCTGTCTTTGGGTAATTTTTTACAATATATTGAAAATATTTTTTTGATTTTATTATTTCGTTAAAATCTTTTTTCTCGTCAATGATTTGATCATAATGACAAAGTGCTAATAAATAATAAGCATAACTTGTATGAGGGTGGTTTTTATATTTCTTTAAAAATCTTTCCAGGTCATTAATGGCATCACTGTAATAACCTTGTGAAAAATATCCATAGGCTGACATTAAAACTGCTCGAGGAGCCCAAATCGATTGTGGATATAGTAATTCTGCTTCTGCAAATTTTTTACCTGCATAAATAACATCGCCTCTTTCAAATTCTTTATAAGCATCTTTATATGTTTCGATCATTTGTAACTCTAAATTATTTTGTTTTAAAACAGAAATCTGCTCTTCCTTCTGTGAACATGAAAAAATAAAAATAAAAAGTGTTAGATATTTGAAAACAAATTTAACATTCATCTGATATTTCTATCAGATAAATTTTAAATTTCTAATCTTTAAGCAATTGATTTTAAATTAAAGTAATTTTCTAAATTATGTGGTAACTGTTTGCCTTTAATTTCAACTAAAGAATAATTTTCTTTATCGCTAAATACTTTTTTTAACAGTTTGTTTGTTAGGTAATGACCGCCCTGTGAGCATTTAAGAGCACCAATAATTTTATAACCAGATAAGAATAAATCTCCCATGCAATCAAGTATTTTATGATTTACAAATTCTAAGTTATTTCTTAATCCTCCGGGATTTAAAATTTTATCATCTTTAATGACAACTGCATTTTCTAAACTACCACCTCTACCAAGATTCATTTTTTTTAACTTTTCAATGTCTTCATATAAACAAAATGTTCTTGAATTAAAAACTATATCAAGATTATCTTCCAATATATTTACCTTATTTTTTTGGGTCTTTATAAATTTATTTTTATATTTTATTTCAAATTCGATATCGCTAGTAATGTTAGATTTGTCTAATGATATAAATTTATCTTTTTCTTCAAATTTTATAAATTTATTAATTTTTATAATCTTTATTGGTTGATCACTTGACTTTAAACCAACTTGTTTGATTTTCTCAACAAATATTTTTGCTGATCCGTCCATTATTGGAACTTCCTGGGAGTCTAATTCAATAATAGCATTATCTACTCCCATTCCATACAATGCTCCCATTAAATGTTCAATTGTTGAAACTTTAATTTTGTATGAATTGGATATAGTTGTGCATAAAGTTGTATCTTCAACATTTGCGTAATTTGCAAAAATTAAGTTATTTTGTTTTAAATCGACTCTTTTAAATATTATTCCCGAATTTGGAGAAGCTGGAATAATATTTAAATTAACATTTTCTCCAGTATGTATGCCTATCCCACTAAAAGAAATTTTTTTTGCGATAGTTTTTTGAGTAAGAATAGACATAAATTATTTATATAAAATGTTACTATCCCGAAGTACTCAATAAATATTACAAGAAAATACAATTAATTACTGAAAAAATTGAAGAATTTCTCAAATATACCTAGTTTTTTTTTAGTTATTTTAGTCGCATTCTGATTATTCAAATAATAAATAAATCCATTTTTACATATTTGACTATCTGTTTCTTTATAAAATTTTATTGAATTAAACTTAAATTTATCCTCTAAATAAAAGGAATTATCATTAAGTAATTTAGATCCTTCACCTATCAGAAAGAGTTCAGAATCTTCAAATTTATTTTTGTTTACTTTTTCATTTGTATTTTTATAAATTAAATCGATTATCTCTTGTATCCTATATAAAATGACTTTTTTTAAAATATCTATTGAAATTTTTTTTTTAATAATATCACTAGCTGATATTATACCTTCTGATTCATTTTTGTCATAAGAAAATTCATTTTCAGATTTATTGAATAGTTTTTTTAATTTTTCTGCCTCTTCGATATTAATATTAAATACTTTAGAAATATCTTTTGTAATATGGTGACTACCTATGGGAATAGATATAATAAAATTTAATTTATTATTTTCGTAAAACATTAATGAAGTTCTTTCCCAACCAATTTCTAAAAAAGAAATTTTCTTATGATCTAGTTTTAAACTGTATGATGAAGATTTTATATAGCTATTACAAAAAATATCTAAAATATTTAAATTTTTTTTATTAAATTTATTTTTTATATTTAATATTAATTTGCTTGGTAAACAAACAACTCTAAAATCTATTTTTATATCACTTTTAACAATCTCATTTTCTGGTAATTTATCGAAAATTTTACCATCAATTAAACATCTATCAAAAATAGCATGTATAATATTATATTTATCATAATATTTATAAATTAATCGATTTAGTTCTAAAATAATCGACTCATAAACTTTATTAAACATAGACTTTTTATCTAATTTTTTTCTCAAAGCTATATCTATTGTAAAAACTTTTGAAGAATCTAATAATAGGATAATATCTTTGATATGATATGAAAGTTCTTTTTCTGCTCTCTTTACTGTCTCAGTAATAAAATTAAAATGATTTTTATAGTCATCATCAAACAAAATTGATTTTGACTCTGTATACTTTTCTTTTAAAGAAGTATTATAAACTGAAAATCTTATTTTTGATGATCCAAAATCAATTAAACTAAAATAATCGTTACTACTCATACTTTAAAACAATTCTATTTGGAATTCTTAAGTCTAAAATAGTGTTATGTTGTAATCCTTTATCTAATTTAAATTGATTGTATAGTTTGATTGCATTAATAGTATTTTTATGAGGAAATTTAATTAAAATGTTATTTTCAAAATATAAATCCCATCTCTTATTTTTATGGAAATAAAATTTATTAATTTTATCAAAATTAACATTTTGTTTTTTTAAAATATTAATAAAAGTTAGATATTCGTTAATATTAAATTGACCAAAAATTATTGGAAGTTCATTTTCTGAAATAAATTCGCTTGTTTTAATAAGCTTTCCATTTTCACCTACATAATATTTTTTTTGATCAACATAAGTTGTAGCTATAAATTTGGTTTTATTTACATATACATTTATTGAAGATGGATATTCTTTTTTTATAGATATATTTTCTAAAAATTTGAGGTTATTTAAATTATTGTATAATATTTCTTTTTCTAAAGAAAAAATATTTTTATTTAAAACATATTTTATCCTATCCATTACTTTTGAATTTATTTCAATATTATTTGAATTAATTTTTATAGAATTAATTAAAAACTTTTTTTTAATATTATTAATTATATTTAGGTTTATTATTGATGTTAGAAAGAAAAATAAAATTATATAAAAATATATTTTGTTTTTACTTTTTAATAGAAGCATCTTGTAAAATTTTTTCTATCAAATTTTTAAAAGTAATGTTATTAAATTTTGCAATTTCTGGCACAAGTGATAATGAAGTCATTCCAGGCTGTGTATTGGTCTCAAGCAAATAAAATTTATTTTTGTAAAATCTAAAATCTGACCTAGTTACACCTCTGCAACCTAGTAAATTGTGTGCTTTTAACGCAATTTTACAAACACGATTATAATTTTTTTCGGATAATTTGACTGGTATAACATGTTCCGTTTTAGATTTAGGATTATATTTAGCTTGATAATCATAGAATTTTCTCTTTGGTATTAATTCAATGGCACCAAGAACCTTTCCTGATAAAATAGCAACTTGTATCTCCCTTCCGGGTATATATCTCTCAATAAGAATTTCTCCGTAATCTTTAAGTTTTAACAATTTTTTTAATACATCTTTTTTATTACATATAAAAACATTTACACTTGAGCCTTCATTTAATGGTTTAATGACAAGAGGGAATCCGAGCCTTCTTTTTAATGTTTCAATAATTTTTTTTTTATTATGTGAGTTTTTAAAAGAATATTTCAAAAATTTCGGCGTATAAATTTTATTTTTTATAAATATTTTTTTTGATAACTCCTTGTCGATTGCTAAAGATGAAGATAATACTCCCGAATGAGTATATTTAACTTTCTCTGATTCTAAAATTGCTTGAATGTAACCATCTTCTCCATATCTTCCATGCAACAAATTTAATACTACATTTGGTTTAAACTTTCTTAATAAATTAATAAATTGTCCATCAGGATTTACTAACTTAATTTTATATTTTTTATCTTTATTTAATTCTGAGTAAACGCTTTTTGCAGTTTGTATACTAACTTCTTTTTCTGTTGAGTATCCACCCGCCAAAATTAGAATTTTTTTCATTATTCTATAATTTTGATTTCTAAATTAATATTAATTCCAGTTTTATCTTTAACATTTTTTTTTACAAAATTAATTAAAGAGTTCATTTCTTCAAATGACGCATTTTTTTTATTAATAAAAAAATTTGAGTGTTTTTTTGATATACTAGCATCTCCAAAATTTATATTTTCTGGAACTGATTCTTTTATTAGTTCCCAAGCTTTTTTTGTTGTTTGATCGATTGGGTTTTTAAAAGTACTACCCCCAGTCTTAATTTTTGAGGGTTGCGAATTATTTTTTTTTATCGCCAATTCTTCCATTAAATTTTTTATTTTAT
This sequence comes from uncultured Pelagibacteraceae bacterium, assembly GCA_902586025.1. Lineage (GTDB taxonomy): Bacteria > Pseudomonadota > Alphaproteobacteria > Pelagibacterales > Pelagibacteraceae > Pelagibacter. The sequence goes on along the minus strand of CACIFV010000007.1, from coordinate 36,093 downwards.
TTTTATTTAATAAATCACCTTTAAAAGTGGCACTTAAAAAAATTAAATTTTCGTTTAATTCTATTTTTCTATATTGAAATTTAATTTTGTTAGATGGGATAACTTTTATATTTCCCTTTGTATCAATACATTGAAGAGAGATTAATTTGTCTTTAAATTCTGTTCCAAAACATCCAGAATTCATTTGGAGACCCCCTCCAACAGAACCAGGAATACAGTACATAAATTCAAAACCACTTATTCCATTCTCTAGTGCAAATTCTGAAAGTTTTTTTTGTGAGCAAGCTGAGCCTGCTATTATTGTGTCTGGTTTTAATTTTGATAATGTACCAAAATTGTTGCTAAGTTTAATTATTACTCCTTCATAAATATTATCTTTAAATAACACATTTGAACCCATTCCTAATATAAACATTTTTCCTCTATTATTATACAGTTTTAGGAATTCCTTTAATTCTATAAGATTTTTTGGTTTAAAAAAGATTTTTGATTTACCCCCTATATTAAACCAATTAAGTTTTTTTATATCAGTATTAAAAAACAGATCTGCATTATATTTATATTTAAAATCTTCAAGATCTTTTAATTCCATATTAACTAAGATTTCTTACCCAATTTGTTATAGATCCAGCACCCATTGCAATAAAAATTTTATTTCCGAATGCAAGGTTTTTAGTAATTTTTTTTAAATCTATTTCATTTTTAAGCATTATCAGATTAACTTTGGAATTTTTTGCAATTAATTTTGCAAATGAAGTGTATTGGAATCCTAATTTTATAGTTTCACTAGCTTTATAAATTGGACAAAGTAAAACTGTATTTGCATTTTTAAAGCATTTAGAAAATTCAATTTTTAAATTTTTTACTCTTGAAATTCTATGCGGTTGAAAAATACAAACTATTTCTTCTTTATTATATACTTTACTGACACCATCTAACACTGATGAAATTTCAGTTGGATGATGAGCGTAGTCGTCGAAAAATGGCACTTTATTAATTTCAAATAAAAAATTAAATCTTCTCTGGACTCCATTAAAGTTTTTGAGACCTAATTTAATTATTTTATCCGATACACCAATTGAAAAAGCTACCGCTAATGCAGATGTTGCATTTTTTATGTTATGCAAACCTAACAAAGGTATTGAAATATTTTTTATAATTTTTGTTTTGCCCGGTATTTTTATTTTAATATTAAATTTTGAATAATCTTTATTCTGAATAATATTGAAAATATGAAAATTTGATTTCTTATTTAAACCAAATGTATAGTAATTGTTATTTTTAATTTTTGGTAAAATATTTTTTACATTTTTGTCATCTAAACACAGAAAAGCCTTTCCGAAAGAAGGTGTTTTATCAATAAATTCTATAAATTTATTTTTTAAATTTTTCATAGTTCTGTAATAATCCAAGTGTTCATTGTCAATGTTTGTTATTATTGAATAATTAAAAGGTATTTGAAGAAAGCTTCCATCCGACTCATCTGACTCAACTAAACTCCAGTCGCTTTTTCCTAATTTTGCCGAACTTCCTATTGAATTCAAAACACCTCCGTTAATTATTGTCGGATCTAATTTTGCGTAGTTCATAATGTTTGACAAAATTGATGTTGTTGTTGTTTTGCCGTGTGATCCTGTCACAACAATATTTTTCATTAAAGAAACTATATGACCTAACAATTCTCCTCTTTTATATATCGGTAAGTTTAATTTTTTAGCATGCCTATATTCTGGATTTGATTTTTTTATAGCTGATGAAACTACTAATACAGTACAATTTTTTATATTTTGCTTATTATGATTTAAACAAATTGGAATTTTTCTTTTTCTTAGTAAATTAAGATTTTTATTATCTGATTTGTCACTTCCTTGTATTTTAAAGCCTAAACTATCCATTATTAATGCTAAGCCACTCATGCCAATACCACCAATTCCAACAAAATGAATTAGTTCAGTTTTTCCGATATTAATTTTCATCTATAATTTCTATAATCTTATTGTTTATATTATTCCAAGTATTTTTTTTAGTAATTTCCTCAAGATTTTTACATTTTTCGTAGTAATTTTTATAATCGTCAAATATTTCAAATATCATCTTTGAAAATTTTTTAAATTCGAATTCCTTTTGCTTTATTAACCAACAACAATTTTTTTTATAATAAAATTCTGAATTATAGAATTGGTGATTATCTCTTGCGGATGGGAGAGGTATTGAAATAAATGGTATATTTAAGAATGAAAGTTCACTTAATGTACTTGCGCCTCCTCTGGTAATTGCTAAATCTATACCATTGTAGAGTTCATGACTATCATTGGTAAATTCAATAAATTTGTAGTTTATATTTGATTTGTCATATTTGTTTTTTATTGAAGATAAATTATTAATATTTGATATTTGTTGTATAACTTCGAAATTTCGTTTTTTTGAAATTTCAATGATTAATTCAGTAATATTTTCGTCAAAAAACGATGCACCCTGACTGCCTCCGATGATGAGAATTTTTTTTATTTCCTTTTTTAAATTAATTATATTTTTTTCTAAGTTATATATTTCTTTTTTTAAGATAGGTTTGAGTATAACTTTTTTAGAATTGTATTTTATTGGGAAGTTTCTTAAATTTTCATCGTAACAAATTATTTTTGTTGAAAATTTCAAAGCAAAGCGGTTAGATCTACCTAAAACACAATTAGGCTCAAACAAAAGAACTTTTTTTTGTAATATAAATGCAGCTAAGCAAAATGGAAATGTCATGTACCCACCAGTACTAATCACAATATTTGTCTTATTATTTTTTAAAAATCTAATAGATTGAAAAATGTTTAGAAAATATTTAAAAATATTTATTGGAAGTAAATAAGGTTTTAAAAATAAATTAGGTACATCTATTAATTCATATTTAAATTTTTTAGTATTTATATATTTACTTCCTCTCAAATCAGATACCATTTTTACAGAAAATTTGTATTTCAAATGTTCAAACAAAGTGGTAGATGGTACTACGTGGCCACCAGAACCACCTGTTACTATAAGTATATTTTTCATACTAATTTAATTTTCTTTTCGTCAAATTTAATATTATTCCAGTTAAAATTGATGTTCCAACTATTGAAGAACCACCATAACTAATAAATGGCATAGTCATGCCTGTAGTAGGAAGCATTCTTATATTTACACCAATATGAATAAAAGTTTGCAATAGTATTATTGAAATACTTCCAACTAATATAAGTTTAAAATTATTATTTTTTGTAAAATTTATTTTTTTTAAAACTCTATAAGATAATATTAAATAGAGTAATATTATACCTATTAAGATAATTACTCCAAATTCTTCTGCAATTACAGAAATTATATAATCTGTATGTGCTTCTGGTATTCTTGAATTTAAAGTTCCTTCACCTATTCCTTTTCCGAAAAAACTTCCGCTGGATATTGCATCGCTCGCTTTGTCAGCCTGGTAATTATTACCGCTAGAATTATCTAAAAATGACATTAATCTTATTCTTATGTATTCAAACTTTGGCACCAACAAGACTAAAAATAGAGTTAATGAACCCACAGCTAATAATGAAATTGCGAAAAATAATAAATTTATTCCTGAAACAAAAATAATGGCAAACCAAACAGATATTATTAATAATGTTTGTCCTAAGTCTGGTTGAGATAAGAGTAAAATTATAATTGGAACTAAAATGACTGAACTCAAGAGATATTTTATATAAAGGTTTTTTTTTTCTAATGAAATTATTAGTGAAATAACAATAACAAAAAAAGGTTTTAAAGTTTCAATAGGTTGAAACCTAGGCAATGAGCCAATATCTAACCATCTCTTTGAACCTTTGACCTCCACTCCTATTAAGGGAACTAAGAATAAACTTATAAATGTGATAACAAATAATACGACTGATAACCTAATTAAAATTTTTTGATCGAGTAAAGATAAAAATAAAATTAAAAATATTCCTATTAAAACAAAAATTAAATGTTTTAAAAAAAAATAGTAAGAATTCGTGTTCAATTTATCTGATGCGATTATTGAAGTTGAAACTAAAGAAAAGAACAATCCTAGTGAAAATAATAAGCTTATTATCAAAAAAATTGTTTTATCGATGTTTTTCCACCAATCATAAAATGTATCAAAATATTTATTCATTCAATTGGTAAATATCTTTTAATTAACATATTGAATTGTCTACCTCTTTCTTCAAAATTTTTGTATTGATCAAATGATGCGGCCGATGGGCTAAATAAAACTGTAACCTTTGTTTTTATATCCTTAAGGTTTGGAATTAATTTGAGAGTATTTCTCAGATCTTTTGATAGATTAACTTTAATTTTATTTTTAAATAGTTTGAGGAAAACTTGTCTATCTTTCCCGTAAATATATACTTCTAAATTTTTAAAATACTTTTTATTTAAATTAAATTTGTCGCCCTTTTTAAATAATCCTCCCAAGATCCATAAGATTTTTTCATTAGACTCTAAAAATGGAACAGTAGAAGATAATGTTGTTGACTTAGAGTCATTTATTATTTTTAAATATTTTGATTGATGGATCACTTCCTGTCTAAATTTCAAAGGTTTAAATTTATTAATTGTTTTTATTACCGTTTTTAATTTAAGTTTCATATGTTTCGATAGCTCAAATAAAAAATTTAAATTTTGAAAATTTGTTGAATTTTTAAAATAATCATTACTTAATTTATTTTTTAAATATGCATACTTATTTTTGCTTACATATATTATTTTGGATTTTATATTTTTAGTTCTTAATATTTCCTTCAATAAATTGGTGTTTGTTATTATTGCTACATCATTTTCGTTTTGTCTTATTACACATTTTAATTTTGATAACACATAATTTTTCATTGTATTATGCCTTTCCAAATGATCTGGGGAAATATTAATGATTATAGAAAATTTTGATTTGAAATATTTACTATAAGCCAGCTGATAAGAAGAAGCCTCAATAACAAAGATAGTATTTTTGGTAACTCTTTTTTCCTCTAAAATAGGATTTCCAATATTTCCAGTTAGCCTAGTATCATAATGGTGTTTCTTTAAAATATCATAAAGCAACTTACTTGTAGTTGACTTTCCGTTTGTACCAGTAATCGTAATTGTTAAAACTTCAGGGTTAAATTTATAAAAAATATCAAAATCAGTAATAACTTTTTTTTGGTTCTTTTTTAAATAATTTGATAACTGGCATCTATTTATATTAATACCGGGACTCATAACTATATAATCAAAATTATTTTTTAATAATTTTGATTTAGAAATAAAAAATTTTTTATATTTTTTTTTAATTTTTTTCTTATTATCATCGAAAATAAAACACCTATTTTTCTTTTTTAAATATTTTAATGTTGAAATTCCAGATTTTCCAAAACCATAAATTAAAAAATTTTTACTTAACGTTTCATTTTTTAATTTCATTATCTAAGTTTCAAAGTTGCTAATCCAATCATCGCTAGAATAATAGAAATTATCCAAAATCTAATTACAACCGTTGACTCTGGCCATCCTTTTTTTTCAAAATGATGGTGTATTGGAGCCATTTTAAATATTCTTTTACCTGTTAATTTATAGGAAATAACTTGAACTATTACAGAAACAGCTTCTAAAACAAACAATCCACCTGTTATTGCTAACACAATTTCGTGCTTAGTTATTATACCAACCGCTCCCAGTGAACCACCTAATGATAAAGATCCAGTGTCTCCCATAAAAATTTTTGCTGGTGGTGCATTAAACCATAAAAAACCTAAACAAGCCCCAATTATTGATCCACAAAAAATCGAAGCTTCTCCTACGCCCTCTATATATGCAATCTGAAGATAATCAGAAAAAATTATGTTACCAGAAACGTAACTAATAAATGCAAAACAAGCGGCAACTAACATAACAGGAACTGTTGCTAATCCGTCTAAACCATCTGTTAAATTAACTGCATTTGAAGCTCCAACTAATATGAACATATAAAAAGGTATAAAAAACCAGCCAAGATTGATTACTAAGTTTTTGAAAAAAGGAAAATATAGATTGTTTATTTGATCAGAATTACTTGTGATATAAAGTATAAATATACCAATCAAAGCTAAAATAATTTGTAGAGAGAACTTTAGTTTAGAGGAAATTCCATTCGAACTTTTTAACTTTATTTTTTTATAATCATCATAAGCTCCCAATAATCCAAAAGAAGCTGCAATAAATATTAAAAACCAATTGTAAGGATTTGATAAGTCACCCCATAGCAATACTCCTGAAAAAACACCTAGTAATATTATTAGTCCTCCCATTGTAGGTGTTCCAATTTTTCTAATTATATGATCGCTAGGTCCATCTTCTCTGATTGGATTATGAATCTGCTTTGAAGAAAAAAAATTAATTAATGGGTTTCCAACTAAAAAAACAACAACCATAGCTGTAAACATAGAAAGACCAGTTCTTACTGTTAAATATTTAAAAACATTCAAAAAACTAAATTGATCTACTAGAATTGAAAAAAGTTCAAACAACATTAAGATTTTGATCCAATTTGTTTGGTTATTTGATTTAGTCCTGTAGAATTTGAGCCCTTTATCATTAAAAAATCACCATTATTTAAATCATTTTTTATCATATTAAGAATTTCACTAGTTGATTTAAGTATTTTTCCTCTTTTTTGTGTTCTAATTTTGTTAAATGTTTCTTTGATATAATTCCCATAAACAAACAACTTTTTGAACTTTGCATTATTGATATCTTTTGCAGCTTCAATATGGAGTTTTTTTGAAAATTTTCCTAATTCTAACATATCGCCTAGTAGCATAAATTTTTTATTTGGATTTACTTTTAAATTATTAAATTTTTTAATTGAGAAATTCAGAGATAATGGATTTGAGTTATAACTTTCATCAATTATGTTAACTTTTTTAGAACCTAAAATGAATTTTTTTATATTTCCTCTACCGCTTGGTATTTTATAGTTAGAAAAAAAGTTGCTGTTTATTTCATCAATAATATCTAAACTTTTACAAACTGCTATGGAAGCTAAAATATTATCTAAATAAGGTAATAAGTTATTATTTATTTTAAAATTAAAAATTTTAGAATCTACATCAATATAAATGATATAAGATTTAACAGATTTTTTTAATTTAAATAATCTAATATTAGAATTTTTATGTTTACCGAAAGAAATAATATTTAAATTATTTTTATTTGCTAAATTTGAAAAAAAATCAAAAAATTTATCATCTTTATTCAATACAATTGTGCCATTTTTTCTTATGTTGAAAATAATCTCCGATTTGGCTTTAGCTATATCCAATAAAGATTTAAAATTTTTCGCATGCGCATAACTAATATTTGTAATAACTCCAACATCTGGTTTAATTATTTTTGATAAATAATCTATCTCTCCCTTTTTATCCATTCCAATTTCAAATATTCCATAAGTTGTATCCTTATTTAAATTTATTAAAGAAATCGGCAAACCGAATTTATTATTGAATGAATTTTTTGAAAATGTTGTGGAATAATTTTTTTGAAGACATTGTCCTAACAATTCTTTCAGCGAAGTTTTGCCTGAAGATCCTGTAATTCCAACTTGAGATGCATTAGAAGAAATTCTTATCTTTTGAGAAAATTTAATTAATAATTCTAGAGTGCTTTTAACATTAATTTTTTTTTTACTATCTTTTTTGTTATTTTGTAGTATTGCTAATTTTGCTCCATTTTTTAGAGCTTTGTCTGCAAAATCATTTCCATTAAAAGATTTCCCCTTAATTCCAAGAAAAATTTTACCTTTATTTTGCTCTTTCGAATTTGTGCTAATTTTTAAATTTTTTATTCTATCTAATTTTTTGTTATTTATAATTTCTTTAAGTATATTTAATTTCCAATCATTTGATAAAATTCTATTTTTTAAAATTATCGATTTTTTTATATTATCTTTGTCGGAAAATTTATTTTTCTTAATATATTCTTGAGTGTTTTCATGTCCTTTTCCCGTAATAATTAAAACCTCATCAGACTTACTATTTAAAATTGCTTTTTTTATAGCTAATTTTCTTGATGGTATTTCAATCATCTTAGATGGCAAAATTGATTTCTTAATACTTGCTCTGATATTTTCTGGATGTTCACTTCTAGGATTATCGTCTGTAAGATAAATATAATTACATAGTTTGTTAGCAATTTTACCCATTATTGGTCTTTTTTCTTTATCTCTTTCTCCTCCACACCCAAATACAATATTAATTTTTCTTAAACCAAATTGTTCCTTAATATTTTCTATACTAGTTTTAAGAGCCTCTGGAGTATGAGCATAGTCTAAAATAAAAATTGAATTATTTTTCGTTGTTCCAATTATCTCGAGCCTTCCTTTTACAGGTTTAATATACTCAAGTTTTTTAACAATATCATCAATTTTCAGATTACTTTTAATTGCTGCTGCAACGGCCATCATTAAATTTTTAATTTGTATTTTTCCAATTAGACTTGTTTTGAATTGGTATTTTGTATTTTGAAAAGTAAACTTTACATGTTGGTAATTATTTAAAATTTTAATTGAATTAATTTTTATATGACCATCTGATGTACCAATGTTTAAAAAATTTAATTTTTTTCTTTCAGCTATTTTTTTAAAAGTATGTGCATATTTTAAATCATTATCAAATATCAAATTTCCATTTTTCTTTGTAAGCTCATTAAATAAAATTAATTTAGAATTAAAATAATTTTTATAATTTTTGTGATAATCCAAATGATCTCTGCTTAAATTAGTAAATATAGATGTGCTAAATTTAATTCCATGTAATCTTTTTTGGTGTAGGCCATGACTTGATGCTTCTAAAATTACATTCTCAATTTTTTTTTTCTTTAAATTTGCAAGTATTTTATTAATTGTGATAGCATCAGCAGTTGTATTATTAAGTTTTAAACTAGCCCCATTCGATTTGACACCTAAAGTTCCAATTGAGGCTACTCTTTTTTTATTAAGTTTTAATATCTGGTAATAAAAATCGGCTATAGACGATTTACCGTTTGTACCAGTTACAGCAATTATATTATTTGGTTTTTTATTATAATATTTATTTGCAAAATTTGATAAGGCTAATCTAGGATCACTTACTTTTATATATAATACACCTTTATTGATTCCAGTTTTAAACTTATTTGAAACAATTATTCGAGCTCCTCTTGTTATGGCATCATTTATAAAATTAATTCCATTAAATTTACTACCTTGTATTGCAAAAAATATATAATTTTTTTTTATTTTTTTTGAATTAAATTCAAATCCGTTAAAACTTTTATTATTAAAATCTTTTTTAAGATTTTTAAAAAAGCTTTTTAATATCATTATGAAATTTCTTAATAATTTATGGCTAAAATAGGCCCGATTTTTTCAATTATATTTTTGGCTACCTCAACTGATGTCCAGCCAGCAGTATTAAAAGGTGTACCTATTATCTTCCTTTTTTTACCATCATTATATTCATAAATATAAGTTTCACTCAATTTTGGTTCATCTAACAAAACAATTAAAACATATTTTGGAGAGGTTATTGGAAAAATTGAAGCAAAAGTATTTATTTTTTTTTTTGAATATTTTCCTTTTATAGATTTTTGAGCTGTTCCTGTTTTTCCACCAATTTCATAACCAGCAATATTTGCTAAATTAGCAGTGCCTTGTTCGGATGTTACAATTTTTCTTAATATTTGATTAATTAGTTTCGAATTCTCTTCACTTATGACTTGATCACCCTTTTTTAAATTTTCATCTTTTTTAATTAGAGTGGGTTTTATTTTATATCCACCGTTTGCAATTATTGCATATGCTTTTGCGAGTTGTAGGGGGGTAGTTGTTATACCATGGCCATATGCTGATGTAGCTAATTTACATTTTCCCCATTTAAACGGGATTGGATTTCCAACTTCCTCTATATCAAATTGTATTTTATTTAATAAATCTAAATTTTCTAGAAAATCTTTAAAATTATCTAAACCGACTTTTTGAGCAATTTTGATTGAACCGATATTTCCAGATCTAATTAATATTTCTTCTGCCGTAAGACTAGATGGAATATCTAAATCATATTCAGAAATTGATCTACCAGCACATTTTATTTTCTTTGGTAAATTATCAAATAGAGTATTTTTTTGAATTACATTTTGATGAAGTCCAGCAGCAAGTGTAAATGTTTTAAACACTGAGCCAAGCTCGTAAACACCTTTTGTTGATCTATTAATAAATTTTTTATCAGAAATATTTTTTCTTTTATTTAAATCATAATCCGGAAGAGAAACCATTGAAAGTATCTCCCCATTATTAACATTCATTAATATAGCTGTACTTCCATAACTATTAAAAATTTCTTGAAATTTTATCAATTCCTCTCTTATTAAATATTGTATTTCAGTATCTAAAGAAATCTTTAATGGTTTATTTGAAGTTGTTAATTCATAGTCAAAAGATTTTTCTATACCAGATACACCATTGTTATCTGTATCAATCTGTCCCAATATATGACTGAAAAGATTACCGTTAGGATAAACACGAGCAATGTTTTCTTCCTCTTTGAACGATTTTTCTCCCAATAATTTTATTTTTTCAAGTTTTGCTGGAGATATTTTCTTTTTGACATAAAAAAACTTTTTTCCATTGATTTCTTTTTCAAAATTCTTGTCAGGAAATATTAATTTTAAAGAAATTAATAATTTTTCTTTGTTAATTAGTTGATTTGGATTTATGCCCAAATTAGTCACACGCACCGTTTTAGCAATAATATTTCCATTTCTATCCATGATAGATGCTCTATATTTTTCTTTTTCTTTTACAATTTGAATTTGGTTTATTTTTTTAAATCCTAAATAGATAGTTTTAGAAGTAAAAATTATTGTAATTATAAAAAATATAAAGAAAATAAATGATATGCGTTCAAAAGATATTTTTAAATTTGATCTATTTTCCTCAAATTTAAAATTTTCATCAATATTATTCATTTTTAAATTTAAAAATTTTAAAATATGTAATTTTTTTTTTTTTTAATTCTTTATCAAAATACATTTTTGAATACTCCATTAACTTATTTGGTGATGTAAGATAATTGTAATCCAATAAAACTAGCTCATAAATATCATTTAAAGCCCTGATTTCTTCTTGAGTTTCAAAGATATTTTTATCAAGTTTTTTTGTAGAGTTTTTTGTTAAAGTTGTAGAAATTATTAAAATAATAATCGGAATAATTAAAAGTATTTTTTTAAGCATCGAAATTTAAATTTTCTATTTCTTTTAAATAATCAAAATATTTTAAAAATTTTTTAAAATCACATCCATTCTCTAATTTATAGGCAAATCTAAGTTTTGCTGATCTTGAGGGTGGGTTAAATTTAACCTCCGTACGGCATGGTATTATAGGTTTTTTGTTGATTAAATTAAAATATTTTTTAGATGAAATGTTTTTTGGCAAATACCTGGAGGCATTCTTTATTTCTGAATATTCTTTAAAAAAAAACTTTACTATTTTATCTTCAATCGAATGGAATGTAACAACTGCCATAACTCCTCCAATTGGCAAAATATTATAAGCCTTAATTAATCCATTTATCAGCTCAGTAATTTCCTTATTTACAAAAATTCTAAGTGCTTGAAAAATTTTAGTTGATTTATTTTTTCCGCTTTTCTTTTTTTTTATTTCCTCGATAATTTGTACAAGATTTTCAGTTTCAATTTTTTTATTTTCTCTTAACTGAACAATTTTTTTTGATATAGGTTTTGCATATTTTTCATCGCCAAAATATTTAAAAATTTTAAAAAGACTTTGCTGGCTCATTTTTGAAATTACTTCATCACAAGAAAAATCATTCAAACCCATTCTCATATCTAATTTACCTTTGCTTTTGAAAGACAGACCTCTATTTAAATCAGAAATCTGATTTAATGAGTATCCCAGATCAAATATAATCGCTTTAATATTATCTTTTTGGATTTGATCAATTTCTGAAAACTTTATGTTATAAAATTCAAATCTTTCTTTGTATTTTGACTTAAATTTAGTGGCGATACTATTAACTGAATTATCTCTATCTATCGCTATTATATTATTAGTCTTATTCTCTAATATTTTTTTTGAATAACCTCCTGCGCCAAAAGTACAATCGATAAATGTGCCACCATAAAGAGGGGAAATAATACTAACTAATTCTTTTAGTAATACTGGAAAATGTTTTTCCAGATTTATGGTGGCATTCATTTATTTTCTTGAAGACCATTAATTCTTTTGTCTTCTCAAAAATGCTGGAATTTCTAAATCTTCTTCTTCCTCTGAATTTATTTCTTCTGAAGAACTTGATAGCTCATCATTGGTTTCAGAATTAAATAATTCAAGAGTATCATCATCACTCAACTCAAAATTCTCAAGTCCATTATTTTCTGATGTATTTTCATCTTTTTTACTTTCAAAATCATTATTTATTTGAATAGTTTTATGAACTTCGGTTTGTTCAACATCTTCATTAGATAGGGTGTTAGACGCTTCATTGACTTGATCGCTATCTACATTATTAGTACTCAATTCTTCATTTTTTATATCTTCATCAATTTTGAGAGCATTTGCACCGTTGGTAATTATAGAATTACTATTATTTGAAAATTGGAATGACTGAGACGATCCGTTATTTGAAAACTCTGAATAACCTGGATTTCTGTTTTGGATTCTGTGAACCATATTAATAACGGACTTGGGCTCAGGTTGCTGACCATCTAGAGCAGTAGCAACGATTGAAACTCTCATTAGACCATCTAAACTGTCATCAGTTATAGCTCCTATAATTAATTCTGCCTCTGGATCGACTTCGGCTCTTACTTTATTCACAGCTTCATCTACTTCAAATAATTTTAAATCTTTACCTCCAGTAATATTAACTAAAAGTCCTTTTGCCCCTTTTAAAGAATAATCGTCAATCAATGGATTATTAATTGCTGACTCAGCAGCTTTGACAGCTCTTCCTTCTCCTTCAGCTTGACCTGTACCCATCATAGCTTTGCCCATTGAACTCATAACAGTTTCAACATCTGCAAAATCTAAGTTAATAAGCCCTGGTCTAACCATTAAATCAGTAATACTTTGAACACCATGTAATAGAACATCGTTAGATAATTCAAAAGATTCTTCAAAAGTTGTTTGTTCACTTGCAATCTTGAATAAATTTTGATTTGGAACAACTATAATAGTATCAACATGTTTTCTCAGTTCTTCTAAGCCTTGTTGAGCTTTTCTCATTCTTGAAGGGCCCTCATATAAGAAAGGTAGGGTTATAACCCCGACTGTTAAGATATTAAGTTCTTTTGCTGCTCTAGCAATAACATGAGCAGAACCTGTTCCAGTTCCTCCACCCATTCCTGCAGTTATGAAAACCATATTTGCACCTTGCAAAATATTCACAATTTCATTTAAAGACTCATCGGCAGCGGCTTGACCAATATCTAATTTTGCTCCAGCACCTAATCCCTTAGTTAAATTTAATCCCATTTGTATTTTTGTTTGAGCCTTACTTAATCTTAAATCTTGTGCATCGGTATTAACCGCAATAAACTCAACACCTTGTAAGCCAGCGTCTATCATGCCATTAATTGCATTTCCTCCAGCTCCTCCTACTCCTAATACTAGTATCCTTGGCTTAAGTTCTTTTATATCTGGTGTTTTAAAGTTTATAGTCATTTTCTCCCCTTTTAGTTATTAAATTGTTTTTCCCATTTAAGACTTGCTCTATTAATATTTGATTTTTTTCTAGCGTTTGCCCTAAATTTTTCAAAGAGTGTTGGTTCCCAGATTTGAAATGTTTTGCCTTGACCAACAAATAACATGCTGTTTTTAATTCTTGCATGTTTTAATAATTTTGTTGTTATTTGAACTCTACCCTCACTATCAAATTGTAAATTTATACTTTCCGATAATATAGATGTTGCAAAATAATCCTTTTTTTCTTCAAATGGATTTAATGAGTCTATTGCATTAGATATTTTTTCAATTCGATCTTGTGGCCATGCCTCAATACATAAATTGTTAAATGACGGATAACAAATTATTCCATTGTAGCCTATATTTGATAAATATGATCTATATGATGCAGGCACTGAAACCCTTCCCTTTTTGTCCAATTTGTTTTCGTAAGTTGATAAAAACATAAACCATATTATCCTAAATTTGGGTTTTTATGGGATATTATGGGTTTTATTCGTTAGCGTCAATAGCTAATATTATGGAACTACAATGTAAAAAATTAATAATTATTTGGATTTATATTAATGAAATGCCAGATAAACTATAAGCCGGGTTCTGTCTTTTAAACTTATCATTTATCTAGGCTTTAAATCACTTTAAAGCTCAAGCAACTAACCCTGATGACTAGCCAAAGACTGCTTTTAGTTATTTCTAACAATGTCATCTCTACTCAGTCTTGCTCTCAGTGGGGTTTTCCATGCACTAGCTGTTACCAACTTAGCCGGTGTGCTCTTACCACACCTTTTCACCCTTGCCTTGATAAGGCGGTTTATTTTCTGTGGCACTATCCCTAGGGTTTCCCCTGCCAGTCATTAACTGGCACTGCGTCTTTGTAGAGCCCGGACTTTCCTCTTTAATTATTTAATTTATAAAGCGATAAGTCATTTATCTGGCATTGAAAGCAATATTACTTTTATTTTAAATTTCAACTCTTTTTAATTCAACTAAATCAAGGATTTTAAAATTGAATAAGATTCTTTGTCGACAATATTGCTTATTAGTTGAGGTCGAAATCTTCTTTGAAAATTTTTATAAACTTTAATTTTATCTGATATTTTGTTTGGCACTTTGTAACCAAACTTATGTAATAATTTGTAAAATTTTTTACTCTCACTTAATTTAATTTTTCTTAATTGTTTACATTTTCTTTCACTCAAATTGTGCCATAAACATATCTTCTCTTTATTTAGTAATTTCCAAGGAAATTTTTCTCCAGGATCTTTTTTTCTTAGTGGTGCAATATCTGAGTGTCCGAGTACGTTTTCTTTTTTTATTTTATATTTTTGTTTTAACTTTTTGCTTAATCTTATAATTGATTTAATTTGCTCTGAATTATACTTTTTATAACCATTCTCATGACCTGGATTTGAAATTTCTATACCTATTGAACTTTTGTTAAGCAATTTATCTTTTTTCCAAAATGAAACTCCGGCATGCCAAGCAATAAATAAATCTGGAACGATTTGAATTATTTGACCATTATTTTTTATAAAATAGTGGCAACTAACTCCTGAATTTTTACTGGTCAATCTTCTAATTGCGCTGATTTCGGAATTCATCCCCGTATAGTGAAATATTATGTATTTAACTTTTGCAGGACTTCTTTTTTGCATATTAAAATTTGGAGAGTAATTTATTGACATTTTTTCAACATTTTTTTGCATAAATTAAAACAATTTATCTTTATATTGCTGGTTAATATAATATAACTATTTTATGAATAAACCTCTTTCGGTGTTAATTATACTATTACTTCTATTTTTTCATAACTATGCACTTGCAGGTGATGATGGAAAAATTAAATTGAATGGAAATAATAATGGATATTTAGAGGTTAATGACTGTTTTGAAAAAATTAATAGGGGAATTTTTTCATTTAACCAGATTTTAGACAAAGCAATTTTCAAACCACTTGCAAAAGGATATAGAATTTTTCCTAAACCAATAAGGTCCGGGACAAGTAATGCACTAAGCAACCTAGGAAATGTTGTAACTATTCCAAACAATGTCCTTCAAGGTCAATTTAAGTACGCGGGAGTGAATTCAGCAAGATTGTTAATTAATTCAACTTTGGGTATAGGGGGAATTTTTGATGTAGCTTCATATTATGGGTTGAAAAAACTTGACAAAGAAGATTATGGACAGACTTTAGGTGTTTGGGGAGCAGGTGAAGGCTGTTATTTTGTTCTACCTGTTTTAGGACCAACAACAGTTAGAGACTCGTTAGGATCAGTAGTTAATTTAATAGGTGGAGACGCATGGTACAATATTACTGTGGTAAAAGACACTCAATACTTTTCTGAAGCAGATTATTATGCTTCAAGATTAATAGATGGTGTTGATTTCAGAGCAAAAAATTTAGAGTCTTTTGATAGTCTTGAAAAAAATTCAGTTGATCTTTATGCCTCTGTAAGAAGTCTTTATTTACAAGACAGGTATAGAAAAATAAAAAATATTGATAAAACTACTGATACTTTAAGTGATGACGACTGGGAAGAAGTAGATAGTCAATAATTTAAATTTAATGAATTATAAAAAATATTTTGTTTTTATATTTTTATTTATAAACTTAAATTCTATCTCACTGGCTAAAGATCCAAGCGCATTAATAAACGAAATTGTTGATGAAGCAGCATCTATATTATCTAGTGAAGATCCAGTTGAATCAAAAATTATAAAATTAAATACAATTGCCGAAAGAAGTGTGGATATAGATGGTATTGGAATGTATACTCTAGGGAAATATAGGAAAACGATTAGTGATGATCAAAAAATAAAGTATAGAAAATTATTTAAAAGTTATTTTCTTAAGAGTTTTTCTAGTCGATTGGTGGATTATACAAATCCAAGAATAAATGTGATATCTCAAAAAAAAATAAATGATAAGTACACAATTGTAAATAGTATTTTAGAGGCTACTTCAAAAAGACCTCAGGTTAAAATAGATTGGCGTATATATACTAAAAATCCTGAAAGACCTTTAATCAGAGATTTAATCGTTGAAGGATTAAGTTTGGCTAGAACTCAAAAAGAGGAGTTTAATTCTATAATTCAAAATAATGAAAATGACATTAATGCATTATTCAAAACTCTTGAAGAATTTTTGATAAAATAATTTAATAAAAACCGATTTCTCCTAAGCAAATATTTGAATTGAAATCATTGAAACCAGCCACCAACCCAACTGATTTTATATTTTGTCCTAAGATACCTTTGGGTTGATAAAAGTTAGATTTTGTGAATTCAGTAAATGGGGCTCTAATTTTAATCCATTTTTTCGGCGAATTAAAACTATAGCTATAATACTGCCAGGGAGCCAATGTTAAATTAGTTCTTAAATGAAGATTATATTTTTTTTCATTACCATAAACTTTAATATATAAACCACTGTAATCTTTACTATTAATTTCAGGACTTAATTTTGCTCTGATTTGTATAAATCCTCCATTATTTTTAGTTGATACATTTCCTGTCATTTTATAACAATTCACTCCATCAACTTTTTCAACACTAAATTTTCCTGTTGATACCCCTCCCATTACTTGATCGGTAATAAAATTCCATTTCTGAGATTGAATTGTAAATTTGGGATTTTTTAATTGATCTAAAATCATATCTTTAGAATAGGCAATACTTTGACACAATAAAAAAAAAATTAAAAATATTATTTTAAATAATAAACTATTTTTTTTTTGCAAGTTGTTGAAGAAGGTAAATTTCTTTGTCTGTAAGGGTATTTTTTTCATCTTTGATTTGGTCCTCTAAACTAAATAAAGTTATTAATGAAAAAAAAGACACTAAACAAGTTAATATTACAAAGTAAATTGAACTAAGATTAACTATGACAAGTATTACAAAAACACTTGTCCATCCAATAAAAACTCCTCTTAAAATCGTTCTATGACTTTTTAAATCAGGTATTTTTATAAATTGTACAAATAAAAGTATTAGAAGAAACATTATTCCTGAAATAGATGCTCTCAATAAAACTAATGTATCTAATCCACCACCATATAATTCTTTATGAATTAAATATGCCACAACTCCTTTGTAGGCAAAATAAAAAAGAATTACAGAGCATACAAATATTGAAACATAGTATGATATCTTAGGTTTAATTTTGATTTTAAAATTCATCTACTTAATAATACTACAAAATTTACTAAAATTTTGAAAAACTATAACTTATAAATATTGATTTTACTTGATTTGGTGGGCCCGCCAGGACTCGAACCTGGGACCAATACATTATGAGTGTACTGCTCTAACCAACTGAGCTACAGGCCCTATATTGAACACTTAATTATACCATTTTTTTTAAGTTAGCAATTGTAGATAATCTGTGAATGGTGGGCCGTGTTGGTTACGCTCCAACTACCCCTGCAATGTCAATGCAGTACTCTACTATTGAGCTAACGGCCCTAACTTTCTAAGAAGCTTTTTAATTGTTTTGACCTGCTAGGATGCTTTAATTTTCTCAACGCTTTAGCTTCAATTTGTCTAATTCTTTCCCTAGTAACTGAAAATTGTAGACCCACTTCTTCCAAGGTATGGTCCGTATTCATTCCAACACCAAATCGCATTCTTAAAACTCTTTCCTCTCTAGGAGTTAAAGTAGATAAAATTTTTGTTGTTGCCTCACTCAAATTAGATTTAATTGCCTGCTCAAGAGGTGCCAATGCTTTTGTATCTTCTATAAAATCCCCTAGGCTACTGTCCTCTTCATCTCCTACTGGTTTTTCTAAAGATACTGGCTCTTTAGATATTTTTAAAACTTTTCTAACTTTCTCTAAAGGCATTCTCAATTTTTTTGCCAGTTCCTCTGGAGTTGCTTCTCTACCAAATTCGCTTAAAATTAACCTTTGTGTTCTAACAATTTTATTAATTGTTTCTATCATGTGTACAGGTATCCTAATAGTTCTAGCTTGATCAGCTATAGATCTTGTTATTGCCTGTCTGATCCACCAAGTTGCATAAGTTGAAAATTTATATCCCCTTCTATATTCAAACTTATCAACAGCTTTCATTAATCCAATATTACCTTCTTGGATTAGATCTAAAAATTGAAGACCTCTATTTGTATATTTTTTTGCAATTGAAATGACTAAACGCAAATTAGCTTCGACCATTTCTTTCTTAGCAATTCTGGACTCTTTTTCACCTTTTTGAATTCTGCTTACAAGTTTTTTATATTCAGTTACAGAAATACCTAATTTGTTACTTATCTCAATTAATCTATCTTTTATATTTTTAAATTCATTTTTGTTTTTTTGAAAGAATTTCTTCCAAATTTCATTTGTATCCAAAAATTCCTTCAAATTTGGATTTATCTCATTTCCAACGTAGAATTTAATAAATTCATCTCGTGAAATTTTTGATTCAATTGCTAACCTAAGTAAGTTACCTTCTAAAGAAACTATTTTTTTATTTTCAGTATAATGTTTTTGTACTAATTCTTCTAGAACTGAAGGAGATAATTGCAGAGATTTAATGTTATCCAATATATCATCTACTATTTTTTTATAGTTCTTCTCTTTTGATATTGAAAATTTCTGAGAATTTAATACGCAGTCAAGTTTTTCTTTTTGGTATTTGATCAACTTATTATATTCTTTAGTTAAAGTGTGAATAGTTTGCAAAACTTTAGGCTTAATCTCTGTCTCCATTGCAGCCAATGTTGGATTAAATTCATCATCTTCTGAATTATTATTTTCTTCTGTGGATTGCTCCTCATCTTGTTTTTTTTGTTTTGAACCGTTATTGTTCTCGTCATCATCCATATAATTTGTATCTATATCTATAATTTCTCTAACTAAAATTTCATCATTTTGAAGTTTAGCATCCCATTCAAAAAATTGCTGGGCAGTGATAGGACTTTGAGATAAAGCATTAAGCATTACATCTTTTCCAGCCTCAATCCTTTTTGCAATTGCGATTTCACCTTCTCTCGATAAAAGTTCAACACCTCCCATCTCTCTTAGATACATTCTGATAGGATCATCACTTTTTTCTATGGTTTTTCCTTCATCTTTAGAATTACCGTCTTTTTTTCTAAGAACTTTGTAATCGGATTTTTTTTCAACTAAAACAATACTTTCATCAAGTATGTGTATTAATGCTTGGGCAAGATTTTCGCTTGATAAATTTCTTTTACCTAAAGATTTATTTAGTTCCTCATGAGTTATAAACCCACGATGGATCCCTCGACCCATTAATCTTGCAAATGATTTTGTAATAATTCGTTCCACAATAAAATGTTTGAAGGACTTATATAATCCTTAAATTAAAAAAATCTATGTGATTTTTTTTAAATTTAATTGATTTTTTGGAGCTTTTTAAGCTCTTTTAACTCATTAAAAGTGTCCTCACTAAGATCTTGAGAAAATTTCGATTCTAAATCTAAAATTCTTTGTTCCAACTCGTAATTCTTAAGGTCTTGAATTATTTCAGAAAAAATTTCTATTATTTTATCATCGTCATTAAGTTTTTTTGAGATTATATGTTTAACAGAAGCATAATTCATAACTCTGTTAATAAGATTTTTGTCTACATTTAATTTTTGAACATCTAATTTTAACAAATTTTGTGATTGATTTAATATTTCAGAAAATAATTGCTTATTTTCATCACTATATAATTTGACGTTATCTATTAAATGAAAGTTTTCATGGATTAATTTAGGCTTAACAAGTAAAATGTATAAAAATGAGAATTCTTTTATTTCAAAGGATTTTAACGATTTTGTTTCATTATAATAACTTTTAGTTTTTTCAAGAGATTTTGGAAATATTTTGTAATTTTTAGCAAATTTTGAATTAATATTTGGAGTTAATTCTGACAACTTTTCAAGAAAAAACTCAAGCATATATTTTTTTACATAACTGTCTTTAATTTTTGATGCAATCTCTCTAAGTTTTTTTTCAAATATTGCTCGAGAACTAGGACTTTCAGTTGTTTGACCCATATAATGGTCAAAAATAAATTTATGTATAGGGATAGTTTTTTGATTTGAAATTTCTAAAAATTTCTCTTTACCAAATTTATTTACATAATTATCTGGATCAAAATTATCTTCTAGAAGTAAAAATGAAATTTTTTTATCAGGTTTTAACTCATCAATAATAATCTCTGCGGCTCTTAAAGCAGCTTTGTAGCCACTTCGATCACCATCAAAACATATAATTATGTGATTAAAAAATTGATTTAAAATTTGTATTTGCTTACTTGTTAAAGCAGTTCCAAGATTTGCAACAGTATTTTCAATTCCATTTCTAAATAAACCAATAACGTCCATATACCCCTCTACCAAATAAACATCTTCTAGTTTATTTGATAACTTTCTTGCTTTATCAAGGTTATATAAATTCGATCCTTTTTTAAAAAAAGGTGTCTCGGGTGAATTAATATATTTAGCTAAATTTTTACTATCATCTAAAATTCGTCCACCGAATCCTATTATATTTCCTGATATATTATTTATTGGAAAAATAATTCTATTTCTAAATCTCGATATATATTTTTTTTTGCTCTCATCAAAGTAAAATAGGCCTGTAATTTTAATTATTTCTTCATCAAAATCCTTTTTTAGGATTTCATAATAATCTAAATCTTCTGTTACAAAACCAAGATTAAAATTTTTAACATCAACACCAGACAGTCCTCTTTTTTTTAGGTAATTTTTTGCCTTAATTGAATTTTCGCTTTTAAATAATTCGTTCTTATAAAACTCAGAAAAATTACTGCATATAGATTTATATAATTTCCATTTATTCTCTCTTTCTTCATCTTGTTTTGAAAATGTATAAGGTTGCATGCCTGCTAGATTTGAAAGCATCTTAACCGCTTCACCAAATCTAAGGTTTTGAGTTTTCATTACAAAGTCAAAAATATTTCCATGTTCACTTGTGCTAAAGCAATGATAAAATTCTTTTTCATCGTTTACTGTGAATGATGGAGTTTTTTCTGTTTTAAATGGAGATAGACCAATAAACTCCTTGCCTCTTTTTTTAAGTTTAACAGTTTTAGAGACAACTGTTGAAACTTTTAATCTAGTTTTAATTTCATCTAAATATTCCTTTGGATATTTCATTAGTTATTAAGTAAATTTTTTATAATCTGTCCTGCCTTAGAAAAATCAATTGTATCAGCATGTTTTTTTTTTAACTCACCAATGACTTTACCCATATCCTTAATTGAAGACGCTCCAGAAATTTTAATAATTTCTTCACATATCTTTTTTGTATCCGCCTCAGATAATTGCTTAGGCAAATATTCGATCAAAACATCAAGCTCTCCTTGCTCAATTTCTAATAAATCTGATCTGTTATTTTTTTTGTATATTTCAATTGATTCGGATCTTTGTTTAATCATTTTTTTTAAGAGTTTTTTAATATCCTCATCATCTGTCTCTTTTTTATTTGGACCAGACCTGTTGTTAATATCTAAGTCCTTAATTCCTGACAAAATTAACCTATAAGTTGATATCTTATTTTTATCTTTGGATTTTAAAGCATTTTTGTAATCGTTATCTATTTTATCTCGAAGGGACATACTAGAATGTACTTCATAGACAAAATTGTTCAAAAGAAAAAATTGTATTTTTAAGAAATTATTATAGATCTGTTGCGGATAAATACGTTTTATTGTATTAACCTTTAACTTATGAGTTGTAATTGACTTTAAAACGAAAAAACAAAACCTCACATCTCTCAAAATTTAACACAGCTGTTTTAGTTCTCGAAAATAAATCAGTCTTTAAGGGTATTGGGCTAGGATATATAGGAGATGCAACGGGAGAAGTATGCTTTAATACCTCATTAACAGGTTATCAAGAAATAATATCAGACCCATCTTATGCGGGACAAATAATAAATTTTACATTTCCTCATATTGGTAATGTAGGAGCTAATAATGAAGACATAGAGTCTGATAAAATATGGACGAGAGGTGTTATTTTTAATTCAGAGATAACAAATCCGTCTAATTATAGGTCTCTTCAAAATTTAGATAAATGGCTTAAAAAAAATAAAATAGTAGGCATAACTGGTCTAGATACAAGAAGTTTAACAAATTTTATAAGAGATAAGGGTGCTCCAAAAGGAACGATATCTAACAACAAAAATGGTAAATTTAATATTAATAAACTAATAAATAAATCAATTAAATGGCCTGGTTTAAATGGAATGGATCTTGCTCAAGAGGTAACAACCAGAAAAACTTATATTTGGAAAGGTTATAAAACTTGGAAAAAAAATAAGGGTTATGAAAAAATTAAAAAGAAAAAATTTAGGGTTGTTGCAATAGATTATGGAATTAAAAAAAATATACTTAGATATTTCTCTGACTTTGAGTGTGAGGTTAAAGTTGTTTCCTGCAAAGAAAATGCAAATAAAATAATTAATTTAAAGCCTCATGGAATTTTTTTATCGAACGGTCCTGGCGATCCGGCGGCAACAGGAAAGTATGCAATTAAAGTAGTCAAAAATTTAATAAAAGAAAATATTCCATTATTTGGAATATGTTTAGGTCATCAAATATTAGCTTTAGCATTAGATGCAAAAACCAAAAAGATGAAATTAGGACATAGAGGTGCAAATCATCCTGTCAAAAATTTAATTACAAAGAAAGTTGAAATCACTAGTCAAAATCATGGATTTGAGGTTGTTAAAGAAAGTTTAAAAAAAAATACAGAAATAACTCATCTATCATTATTTGATAATTCTATAGAAGGAATAAGATTAAAAAATAAACCAGTTTTCTCAGTGCAGTATCATCCTGAGGCTAATCCTGGACCACAAGACAGTAAATATTTATTTAGTAATTTTATTAAAGATATAAAAAAATATGCCAAAAAGAAAAGATATTAAAAAAATTTTAGTCATTGGTGCTGGGCCAATTATTATTGGTCAAGCTTGTGAATTTGATTATTCAGGAACACAAGCATGTAAAGCATTGAAAGATGAAGGATATAAAGTAATATTAATAAACTCAAATCCAGCAACTATAATGACTGATCCAGGAGTTGCTGATAAAACTTATATAGAACCAATATCTTTGGAAGTGCTTGAGGAAGTCATCAAAAAAGAAAGGCCTGATGCTATTCTGCCTACAATGGGCGGTCAAACAGCATTAAATCTTGCAATTAACGCAGAGAAAATTGGTTTACTAAGAAAGTATAAAATTGAACTTATCGGAGCAAACTCCAAGGCTATAGCAAATGCTGAGGATCGAAAAAAATTTAGAAAGAATATGTCTGATATTGGTATTGATTTACCAAAATCAGAAGTGCTTAATAAATTTTCAGACGCAAAAAAATGTTTAAACAAAATTGGTCTTCCTGCAATTATTAGACCTTCATTTACTTTAGGGGGATTAGGTGGAGGAATTGCCAGAACATCAAAAGATTTTTTCAAAATTGTTAAAGAAGGAATGAACGAGTCTCCTCAAAATCAGGTTTTGGTTGAAGAATGTTTAGATGGATGGAAAGAATTTGAAATGGAGGTTGTAAGAGATCGAAATGATAATTGTATAATAATCTGTTCAATAGAAAATGTTGATCCAATGGGAACTCACACAGGTGACTCTGTTACAATAGCTCCAGCATTAACTTTAACAGATAAAGAGTATCAAGTAATGAGAAATGCATCTATTGCTTGCTTAAGAAAAATAGGTGTTGAGACAGGAGGTTCAAATGTTCAATTCGCCATAAATCCAAAAAATGGAAGAATGGTAATTATTGAAATGAACCCCAGAGTTTCAAGATCATCTGCATTAGCTTCTAAAGCAACTGGCTTTCCAATAGCAAAAGTGGCCGCAAAATTAGCAGTTGGCTATACTCTTGATGAACTACAAAATGAAATAACTAAAGTAACACCCGCTTCTTTTGAACCAACAATCGATTACGTTGTAACAAAAATTCCAAGATTTACGTTTGAAAAATTTTCTGACACAGAAGCAATTTTAGGCACATCCATGAGATCAGTAGGAGAAGCAATGGCAATTGGAAGAAATTTTAAAGAGTCTTTTCAAAAAGCCCTGGTTTCACTTGAAACTGGTTTATCAGGATTAGATAATATTTTTAAATATTCCAAAAAAGAAATTATAAAAAATTTAAAAATCAATATTCCAAACAAATTACTTCTGATTGCGGAGGCTTTTAGAAAAAAAATTTCTTTAGATGTTATTTATAAATTATCAAAGGTAGATCCTTGGTTTTTAAATCAAATTAAGGAAATAGTTGATGAAGAAAAAATACTAATCTCAAAAGGACTGCCCAAGACTTTTGAAGAATTTAATAGAATAAAATCAATAGGCTTTTCTGACAAAAAGATCTCGCAATTAACTGGTCAAAAAGAAACAGTTGTCAAATCAAGAAGAAAAGGGCTACGAGTTATGCCTGTTTTTAAGAAAGTTGATACCTGTGCTGCTGAATTCAAGTCTTTCACGCCTTATATGTATTCTACATATCAAAGAAATTTTTCTATTAAAACTGAATGTGAAGCTGAGCCAAGCAGTAAAAAGAAAATAATAATTTTAGGTGGAGGACCAAATAGAATTGGTCAAGGTATAGAGTTTGATTACTGCTGTTGTCAAGCTAGCTTTTCTTTAAAAGAAGCAGGTTTTGAAACAATAATGATAAATTGTAACCCGGAAACTGTTTCTACAGATTATGATACAAGCGATAGATTGTACTTTGAGCCTTTGATTGAAGAGTATGTTGAGAATATAATTTTAAAAGAAAAATCAAAAGGAAATCTAATTGGCATTATTGCACAATTTGGAGGCCAAACTCCTATCAAATTAGCTAAATTTTTAGATGAAAATAAATTACCAATTTTAGGTACACAATATAGATCAATTGATCTTGCAGAAGATAGAGACAGATTTAGAGAGTTGCTTATAAAGCTTAAATTAAAACAAGCTGAAAGTGGAATAGCCTACAAATTCGATCAAGCTATAAATGTTGCAGAAAAAATTGGATTGCCAGTCGTTGTGAGACCTTCTTATGTTTTGGGTGGAAGGGCTATGGAAATTGTTCATGACAAAAGTCAATTGAAACAATTTATAAATGAAGCCTTCAAAGCATCAGAACAAAATCCAATCTTAATTGATAAATTTATCGACAACGCGATGGAAGTAGATGTAGATGCGATTTCCGATGGAAAAGATGTTTATGTTGCTGGAATAATGCAACACATCGAAGAAGCAGGAATTCACTCAGGAGACTCTGCTTGCTGCTTGCCACCGGTATCAATAAAGGCAAATCTTTTAAGAGAACTTAAAATACAAACAAGAAAATTAGCTCTGGCTTTAAAAGTTAAAGGGTTTTTAAATATTCAATTTGCAATTAAAAATGATGAAATTTTTGTCATTGAAGTTAATCCTAGAGCAAGCAGAACTGTCCCCTTTGTTTCAAAAGCAAACGGTATTCCGCTTGCAAAAATTGCATCAAGAATAATGTCTGGGGAAAAGTTAAGTAAATATAAATTAAAATATAAAACGAATAAAAAATTTGCTGTTAAGGAAGCAGTATTTCCATTCAATAAATTTCCAGATAGTGATTTATTGCTTGGCCCTGAGATGAAGTCTACTGGTGAGGTAATGGGTTTTGATGATGATTTTGGAATGGCTGTTGCAAAAAGTCAAATTGCTGCCTCTAATTCATTGCCAACTAAAGGAATGGCATTTTTATCAGTAAAAGACTCTCACAAGCAAGAAATAATAGGTATCGCACAAAGATTAATTAAACTTGGATTCACACTTTCTGCAACCAAAGGAACTTCAGAGATTTTAAAACAAAATGGAATAAAATGTAAAAAAATTAATAAAGTGAGCAGTGGTAAACCACATATAGTAGATGTTTTGAATTCTAAAAAAATATCTTTGGTAATAAATACTGGAGGTGGAAATTCTGAACACAGAATTAGTGATGCAAGGGCGTTAAGAAGAGGAACTCTTTCAAATAAAATTCCTTATTGTACGAATATGTCTACAGCCTATTCATTCTTAGAAGCAATAAAATCATTAAAAACAACCAAGTTAAGAGTAAAATCTCTGCAAGATAATTAATTTTAATTGACTTTCCAATCTGTCTCAAATGTAACATAATTTACTTGAAGACATCTTCTCTCTTTTACTATTTCTTTTTTTTCCATACCGTGCCAAGTATTAGGGCCACTTGAAAAGAAATAACCATAATTATCCTTATAAGGAACAGTTTTTGCTAATTTTAGATTTTCATCATAAAAATCTGTACCTAAATCTTCTTTTTCATTATGCTTATTTACAAATAATAAACATGACATCAGTTTCTCTTTAATATCGCAATGTGGTTTTAACCAAAATCCTTTTCTATCACAGATAACTTCAACTCTTACATATGAATTTGAAAGATCTTTATTGATCATTTCAGAAATTTTTTTATAAGTTGATGGATTTTGAAGTTCTTTAATAAATTCAACAAGATTAGGGAATTGATTTGAATTTTCTTTTGTCACAAAACATCTAAATTTTAATGCCTTGCCTCCGTCTGATATACCTTCTCTAAACTTACCTTCACCTCCATCAATTGCTCTTGTGCCATCATAGTTTAAATTATGTTCTATCGGATTAGCTATATCAGCGTTTACAATTTCCTGAACTTGGCCGTCAGTTAGTGGTTGATTTAATTCCCAATGTTCAAAAGGAATTTTATGATTTGACGAATTTTTTAATATTGAATTTAAAAATGCCATTATAATTGAATTTTATCTTTAATGATATTTGCTACTCTATTCGTTTCATCTAATTTTTCATAGTTCCAATTTTCTAATTTTTCTCCTAATTCTCTAACAATTTTCATTTCTTGAAATAATTTTCTAAAATTTTTAAATCTTTTATCGCTTTTTTTAGGTGGAATAGTGGCAATATAAATTGGCTTGCCTGTTAAAGCTGCCTCTGAAATCATAGAGCTTGAATCGCACGTAATAACTATATGTTTTGATAGTGCAAGCGCACTTAAATAGGCCTTTTTATCAACACCATCTAATACTAAATGATCGTTTCCAAAATATATTTTTGCATGTTCTATAGTTCCCTTTGGCGTTCTCATAGAAGGGATGACTACTAAATTAAAATTATTTTCTTTAACTAAATAATTTACTTTTGAAAAAATTTCTTGGATATTTCTATCTGAATAATCATAATACTGGGTAGGACCACCAATTATTAAAGAAATTATATTTTTATCCCTCAATTTGCTTGAAATACTAAACAAATATTCTTTGTCTTTTTCAATTTCTTCACTTGTCAAATAATGAATAGCTCCTTTTGTTTTTAATACATTATCTCCATCAAGATTATCGTGCTCTGGCACTATAACTAGATCAAAATTATCAAGTTTTATCTTTGGGTTTTGAATATGAATGTTAAATACTTTTTTCTTTGAATTTTTTTTTAAGAATAAGGATGGAATAATACTTTTTCTTCCACATGAAATTATTAAATCAACATCTTCGCATTCAATTTTTTTAAAAACTGAGTCGGATATTGGAGTGAATTTTGGCGGTATAACTTTCCAGAAACCTTTTGTT
The DNA here is from genome assembly GCA_902586025.1 of uncultured Pelagibacteraceae bacterium. GTDB lineage: Bacteria > Pseudomonadota > Alphaproteobacteria > Pelagibacterales > Pelagibacteraceae > Pelagibacter. The sequence goes on along the minus strand of CACIFV010000007.1, from coordinate 7,748 downwards.
TCAACTGTGTGGTGAGAATAATTTATATCTAAAGCTTTAGCCAAACCTTCAACTTGGCTAATCATCCCATGCATACCTTCTGTTAATAATATACCTTTCAATTTAGTCATTAATCATTATATAGCTTTCATATGAGTGAAAATCCAACTAAACACACAAAAGTGTTAATAATTGGGTCAGGTCCCGCTGGATATACAGCAGCAATTTATGCTGCTAGAGCAATGTTAAAACCAATATTAGTTCATGGCATGGAACCTGGTGGCCAATTAACAACAACAACTGATGTTGAAAATTTTCCTGGATTTAAAGATGTAATACAAGGACCATGGCTTATGGATCAAATGAAAGGTCAGGCAGAAGTAGTTGGGACTGAAATGATTCAAGATCATATTGCATCTGTAGACTTAAAATCTAAGCCGTTTAAAGCTGTTGGAGATAGTGGTCAAATTTATGAGGCAGACTCAATTATTATATCAACAGGAGCTCAAGCAAGATGGTTAAATATTGATTCAGAACAAAGCTTTAGAGGTTTTGGTGTATCTGCATGTGCAACATGTGATGGATTTTTCTTTAAAGACAAAACTGTAGCAGTTGTTGGAGGTGGAAATGCTGCAGTTGAGGAAGCTATGTTTTTAACAAAATTTGCTTCAAAAGTTCAACTTATACACAGAAGAGATAGTTTGAGAGCAGAAAAATTACTTCAAAAGAAATTAATGGAAAATAAAAAAATTGAAATAATTTGGGACTCTGTTGTTGATGAAGTTATTGGGGATAATGATCCTAAAAATGTAACTGGATTAAAAATTAAAAATGTTAAAACAAATAAAATAGACGAACTAAAAATTGATGGTTTGTTCATTGCTATAGGGCATGATCCAGCAACCTCATTATTTAAAGACCAACTAGAAATGGATAATGAGGGTTATTTAATAACAAAACCAGAGTCTACGGAAACAAATATACCAGGAGTTTTTGCTGCTGGTGACGTGAAAGATAAAGTATTTAGACAGGCAGTTACAGCAGCTGGTATGGGATGTATGGCAGCATTAGAGGCTGAAAAACATTTATCTGAATAAATGAATGAAACAGTATTGTTAACGGGTATAAGTGGATGGATTGCTAAACACACTGCAATTGAATTATTAAAATCGGGATATAAAGTTTTAGGCACTGTTAGAGATTCTGGTTTAATAGAGCAAACAAAAAAAACCATAAATGAATATGCATCAATTGATAAATTATCATTTGTCGAATTAGATCTTTTAAAAGACGAAGGTTGGGATGAGGCATTAAAAGGCTGTAAGTATGTAATGCATGTGGCTTCTCCTTTCCCTTTAAAGACCTCTAGAGATCGTGAAAGTCTTGTTCCAACAGCTAAAGATGGAACTATAAGAGTTTTAAAAGCTGCTGTTAATGCGGGAGTTGAACGTATTATTAAAACTTCTTCAATTGCAACAATGTTTAGAAAACCTAATAGGACAAATCCATATACATTTGGTGAAAATGATTGGAGTGATGCTAGTTGGAAAGGTTGTAATGATTACTTTGTTTCAAAAATCAAGGCTGAAAAAGCAGCTTGGGAATTTATGGAGAATAAAAGTTTAAAGAATAAGTTGGTATGTATATGTCCTGGAGGTGTCTTTGGAGACGCTTTAGATACTAAAGAAAAAACTTCGATAAGTTATGTTAAATTATTTCTAGAAGGTAAATATCCAGGTGCTCCGGATTTTAGTATTTTAGTCTCAGATATGAAAGATGTAGTGAAAGCTCACATCAATTCTTTAACTAGACCAGATGTTGGTGGAAGACGACTAATAATTGGCTCTGAGGTCAAAAGAATGATAGATTTTTCTAATATTATGGCTGAAGCATTACCTAAATATTCAAAAAAACTTCCAAAAAGAGTGTTGCCAAACTTTTTAGTGAGAATAATTAGTCATCTAGATACCAGTGCAAAAATGATGGTTCCAGATTTAGGGTTACAAATGCAAACTGATGCTTCGTATGCTGAAGATTTATTGGGATTTAAATTTCAGCCGGCTAAAGGTTGTATTGAGGATGCGGCAAAATCAGTAGTTAGACTTGGATTAGTATAACATCAATAATTTACAAGCTATTTCAGTATAGAATAAAAAGTTATTTTAAATTATAAAAGAATGTAAATGGAAAACATTGTAAAGCAAATCCAGCTTGTAGCATTAGTAATCATTTTAGTTAGTACAGTTATTGCTTTTGGGCAAGAAATGTACCAGATGATACTCGTGCAAAGAGTTACTTTAGCCGATCTGCTTTTACTTTTTTTATATCTTGAAGTGCTTGCAATGGTTAGAGTATTTTGGGAAAGCCAATCAATTCAAATTACACTACCGTTATTTATTGCTATAACCGCACTTGCTAGATTTATTATTTTACAAGGAAAATCTCTAAATCCAGAGATATTACTATATGAAGCAGGTGCGATTGTTTTAATTGCTTTAGCAATTGTAATTTTAAGATTTAGAAATTCTTCTCTAATTGGATTAAATAAAAAAAAATAGGTTTATCCTAAATCCTCACAAAACTTTTTAATTCTAGACATTGCTATTTTAAGTTTTGCCATTGAAGTTGCATATGAAATTCTAAAATATCCATCTAAACCAAATGCTGAGCCCTGAACAGCGGCAACATTTTGTTTTTCTAAAAGCTTTTGGACAAAATCGGTATCTTTTTTAAGTTTAGTTCTTTTATTTAAAAGTTTTTTACAATTCGGAAATACGTAAAATGCACCATTAGGTTTCAAGCAGCTAATACCATCAATATTATTTAAACTTTTTACAACAAAATCTCTTCTTTCTTTAAATGATTTTGCTCTTTTTTTAATAAAATCTTGTTTACCATTCAAAGCTTCGACAGCTGCTGCTTGACTAATTGATGAAGGATTCGAGGTAGACTGAGATTGAATTTTTCTAATTGCAGAAATTATTTCTTTAGGTCCAGCCGCATAACCAATCCTCCAACCAGTCATTGCATAAGACTTGCTCACGCCATTCATTGTTAATGTTCGAGATTTTAATTTTGAAATTTGAGCAATAGTAAAGAATTTAAAATTATCATATTTAACATGCTCATAAATATCATCGCTCAAAATGTGAACTTTTTTGTTTTTGATTAAAACCTTAGCTAATTTTTGAATTTCCGATTTGCTGTATCCAGATCCAGTTGGATTAGATGGTGAGTTAAGGATTATCCATTTCGTTCTTTTTGTAATTGCAACTTTTAATTTTGCAGGAGTAATTTTAAATCCATCTTTTTCATCACATTTTACTATTTTTGGTTTTCCTCCTGCTAAGAGAACCATATCCGGATATGAAACCCAGAATGGAGCAGGAATAATAACTTCATCTCCTTTATTTAAAGTTGCCATAAAAGTGTTATAGAGAACTTGTTTCCCTCCAGTTCCAACTGTGATTTCATCTAGTTTATAATTTAGTTTATTCTCTCTTTTAAATTTTTTTAAAATTGCTTTTTTTAATGCTGGAGTTCCATCAACTGCTGTATACTTTGTATCTCCGTCTCTTATTGCTTTAATAGCTGCATTTTTAACATTGATAGGAGTATCAAAATCTGGTTCCCCTGCCCCAAGTCCAACTACATCTTTTCCTGCAGCTCTTAATTCTCTTGCCTTTTGAGTGACTGCAATAGTTGGTGATGGTTTAATTCTTTTTAAATTATTAGATATTATGCTCATTGAATTATGAAATTATTCAATTACGTTGTTTAATATATGGAGAATACATATCAAGACCTAATTACAGACATTCAGAGTAAAAACCCAAAAATCGGTGGAAAACTCGAAGGTGGTAAAAAATTCAAAATAAAGTCAGATTTTACCCCGGCTGGTGACCAGCCAGATGCAATTAAGAGACTTGTCCAAGGAGCTAAAAAAAATGAGTTTAATCAAGTATTATTAGGAGTAACTGGATCTGGAAAAACTTTTACAATGGCAAAAGTTGTAGAAGCTACGAATAGACCGGCATTAATATTGGCACCAAATAAAACTTTGGCGGCTCAACTTTACGGTGAGATGAAAACTTTTTTTCCTGATAATGCTGTTGAATATTTTGTATCTTACTACGATTATTACACTCCAGAAGCCTACGTACCAAGATCAGATACTTACATCGAAAAAGAAGCTTCTATAAATGAGCAGATTGATAGAATGAGACACTCGGCAACAAGATCTCTTCTTGAAAGAGACGATGTTTTAATAGTTGCAAGTGTTTCTTGTATTTATGGTTTGGGGTCAGTTGAAGCTTACAGCAAAATGACTTTAACTCTTCAGAAAAACTATGAATATAATAGAGAACAAATTATAAAATCTCTTGTTGCTCTTCAGTACAAGAGAAATGATCAAAATTTTTTTAGAGGAACATTTAGGGCTAGGGGAGAATATTTAGAAATATTTCCATCTCATCTAGAGGATAGAGCATGGAGACTAAGTTTATTTGGTGATAAACTTGAGAAGATTGAGGAATTTGATCCTTTGACAGGAGATCAGGTTAGAGATCTTAGTCTAGTAAAAGTTTATGCTAATTCTCATTACATCACTCCCAAACCAACTGTAGAACAAGCAATTATAAAAATAAGAAAAGAATTAGAGGAAACTTTAAAAAAACACAAAGCAGAAAACAAGTTATTAGAAGCGCAACGATTAGAGGAGAGAACTAAATTTGATTTAGAAATGATTGAGGCAACTGGATCTTGTGCAGGAATTGAAAATTACTCAAGATTTTTATCAGGTAGAAAACCAGGAGAGCCGCCACCTACCCTTTTTGAATATTTTCCTGATAACACATTAGTTTTTGTTGATGAATCTCATGTTACAGTTCCTCAACTTAACGGGATGTTTAAGGGAGATAGATCTCGAAAAAGCACATTGGCTGAGTACGGTTTTAGATTGCCATCTTGCATGGATAATAGACCTTTAAAATTTGAAGAGTGGGATTTAATGAGAACACAAACTGTATTTGTTTCAGCAACTCCTGGACCATGGGAGTTAGAACAAACTAAAGGCAAGTTTATTGATCAAGTAATAAGACCTACAGGATTAATAGATCCACCAGTTGAGATTAGACCAGCAAAAAATCAAGTAGACGACCTTATGCATGAATGCAAAAAAGTAGTTGAAAATAATTATAGAGTTTTGGTTACAACACTTACAAAAAAAATGGCAGAGGATTTAACCGAGTATCTTCATGAAAATGGGATAAAAGTAAGATACCTTCATTCTGATATAGATACACTTGAGAGAATAGAGATTATGAGAGATCTTAGAATGGGTGTATTTGATGTTCTAGTTGGAATAAATTTATTAAGAGAAGGTTTAGATATTCCAGAATGTGCATTAGTTGGAATACTAGATGCTGATAAGGAAGGATTTTTGCGATCAGAAACTTCACTAATTCAAACAATAGGAAGAGCTGCAAGAAACGTGGATGGAAAAGTTATTCTTTATGCCGATAAGGAAACAAAAAGTATAAAGAAAGCAATTAAAGAAACTGAGAGAAGAAGAAAGATTCAATTAGAGTACAATAAGAAAAATAAAATCGACGCTAAATCTGTAAAAAAAGAAATAAGTGACATTTTAGAAAGTGTCTACGAGAAAGATTATGTCAAAATAAGTGAGGGTTCCAATATTGGTGGTAACCTTAAAAAACATTTAAAAGGATTAGACAAAAAGATGAAAGAAGCTGCATCTAATCTGGAATTTGAGGAAGCTGCTAAAATTAGAGATGAGATGAGAAAACTTCAAAGTACTGAATTAGAAATTACTTTAAACCCCAAAATTAGACAGTACGATGTTAAAAATAAAATTTATCCTAAAGGTAGATCCACATTAGGTATGCCAGGAACAAGAGTTACAAAAAAAAGAGATAAAAAATGGAAGCACGGAAGATAATAATTACTGGAGCAGCAACTCGAATGGGGGCTGCGATAGCTAAAAAATTATCTGGACCTAATATTGAAATTGTTATCCATTATAACAAATCTAAATCCATGGCTGAGAGTCTTGAAAAAGATTTAAATAAAAGTGGTACAAAAATTTATTTGGTAAAAGCAGATTTAACTAAAGAAAATGAGATTGAGAAAATGTTAAAGTTTTCAAAAACAAAATTGAAATATTTTGATTGTTTAATAAATAATGCCTCATTATTTGAAAACGACAAGCTTGAGAACTTTACAACAAAAAGTTGGGAAAGCCATTTAAAAGCTAATTTAAAAGCGCCAGCTTTATTATCAAAGGGTTTTGCTAAAAATGCTAGAGGCAAAAACAATAATATTATTAATATAATTGATCAAAGGGTATTTAAATTAACACCATATTTTTTTTCATATACATTAAGTAAAACTGGTCTTTACACTTTAACCAAAACTAGTGCCATGAGTCTTGCCCCAAATATTAGAGTGAATGGAATTGCTCCGGGTCCAACTATTAAAAATAAAAGACAGTCTGACAAGCACTTTAAAAAGCAATACATGGCGACACCTCTTAAAAGACAGACAAATGTACAAGAAATCTGCAATGCAGTTGACTTTTTTATTAAAAATAGATCTATTACTGGTCAAGTTTTAGCAATTGATAGTGGCCAAAACTTGAACTGGCAAACACCAGATGTTGCTGGAGGAAAAGAATGAAAAAATTAATTCTGCTAATAATTTTTGTACTTTTCACAACTATGGCTTATTCACATTCTACAAAAAAATTAAGCCTAGATTCAAAAGTAGAATGTAAAAAAAGCAAATCAATGCTTAATTGGGTTTCTAAAAATAAATATTATAAAGGTGGAGAATTAATTAAATATCAGTCTTACACTGGATTTGATCAAAGGACTGTAATTATTGGTGGTCACAAAGAAAATCCGATTGAAATAACAGGATATCTTCAGCTTCCAAAAGGAGATTCAAAAGTACCTATTGTTATATGGACACACAGCAGTGGTGGTCCAGGAAATTATATTTGGAATGACTTTACTTATCATGCACACAAAAAACTTTTAGAAGAAGGAATAGGAGTTATGTTCATAGATAATTTCTGTCCTAGGGGGGCAAAAGACACATGGAGAGATCAATCAAAGGTGCCATTAATTAATGGTGCAATTGATGGAATTTTAGCTTTAAAATTACTTAAGTCTCACCCAAGGTCCAACGGAAAATTTGGAACAACTGGGCATTCTAGAGGAGGAACTAATAGTCTTTATATGGCAGATAAAAAATTTACATCTTTATTTTTAGGTGGGACCGAAGGTTTTGATGCAATATTACCTGAGGCTGCCGAATGCCACTCGGCTGGTTTATTTGCAAATCCAGAACTAACAACTAATACAAAATTATTATATGTTCATGGTGGCGCTGATGATTATACTTTAGCGGAACCATGTGTAGAACATATTAAAAGAATTAAAGCTAAACCCAATCAAATAGAAATTGATATAAAAGAAGGATGGTACCATGAATTTCATATGGGTAAAAAACCATTTAAGGTAAGAGGTGCAATGACAACTGGAAAGTGTCCAGATTTTTTCATTGATGATAAAGGTTATGCAACTAATCCTACTTGGGGTGAGTGGATGATAAATAAACATAAACTTTATAAATCTCTAGAAGAATTTTATGATGCAGCTCAAATTGAACCCAGAAAAACATGGAAACAAGCTTTTAAAATAATGAAGAAAGAAAAATGTTTATCAAAGGGAGTTACAATAGGAGGA
>CACIFV010000006.1 GCA_902586025.1 uncultured Pelagibacteraceae bacterium | reverse complement strand
ATCTATCACTTCTCCATAGACTGCTTTTCCAAACTGTCTTTTTAAAATTTCTGTAGGTACTTTTCCTGGTCTAAATCCTTTTAAAACGACATCTTTTTTAATCTCTTCGTATTTTTCTTCGAGATATCCAGATATAGTTTTTTTATCGATAAAAACCTTTATATCTTTTTCTAAACCTTTTTTATTTTCTACTGTTACTTTCATAAAATATGGTAGGCGAGAAAGGACTCGAACCTTCACAGTTTGCACTATTGGTTCCTAAGACCAACGCGTCTACCAATTCCGCCACTCGCCCAAATTATTGGTGCTTTATATATGATTGTTTATAATTGTCCAATTAGAATAATAGTGTAAAACATTAGCTTAATTGATATGAGCAAAACAAATATTGCAATTGTTATTTATCTAGTCGGTCTTGCATTAGGTGCAATCTTTTTAGATATATGGAGTGCTGAAACAAGTCCAAAAGCTTTATTAGGAATTGCATGGACAACTTTATTTGCAATTGCTTTATTCTTCGCTGAAAAAGAAAAAGAAGAAAAAAAAGATTAATTCTTCTTTATTAGTTCACTAATAAAAAGTTCACCATCACCAGCATCTACAGCTTTTTTATAAAAGGATTTCGATAAATCTGATAATTTTTCTGCATTATCCATACCTTTTAAAAGGTCAGTTATATATGTTAAATCTTTAAGTGTATTAGTCGCTGTAAACTTAAAACCTGTGTAATCATCCTCAAGAACTTTATCAAAAATCCTTTTTAAAGCATTAGAATTACCTGATCCTAATTGTGCGACTTTATAAAGTTTATCCAGATCAATATCTAATTTTTTTGCAGCTTTTATTAATTCAATTACATAAGTAGCTGTTCCTAAAGATAGAAAATTATTTAATAATTTTGTTTTTGCGCCATTTCCAATCCCTCCAAAATGATAATAATTTTTACAAAAACATTTTAAAAGTTCTTCTGATCTTTTTAAATTTTCCTCAGATCCACCAACAATTCCACCTAATATTCCCTCTTCTGCTTGAACTGGACCTCCCATTACAGGGCACTCTAAATAAGGAATATAATTTGCATTTAATATTTGCTCCATTTTAACAGATCCATTTTGATTATGAGTAGTAATATCAATGACAATTGTTTTATCAGATAGTAATGAAACTATTTTTTTTCCAATTTCGTGAGCTATAGGAGAATTCGTTACGCATAAAAACAAAGCATCTAATCCACTTTTGCAAAGCTCATCATAGGATTTAACTTCTTTTGCACCCTCTTTAACAATTCTATCAATTGGCTTTCTGTTCTTGTTAGCAATTACAAATAATTCATGATTATTTTTAAGTATATTACTTGCAATACCAAAACCCATCCATCCAACACCTATAAATCCAACTTTCATAATTAAATTTAATTTTCTTCCTCACTTTCTAATCTAAGATTTTTTAATCTTGGTGAAAAAACTGAACGGAGTTTTTCAAGTTTTTCAACAAGCCATGATAACATTTCTTTCCAGTCATCATTGTTTTCTATGTCAGAGTTGGATCTATATAAAGCAATTCTTGAAGCTGCTTTTTCGGGAAGAAGTTGCCAACTTAATTTTTCTCCTAATTCTTTTTCAATTGCCTCTTTGTCATTTTCTAAAGCCTTAAACATAGATTTGTCACGAACGATATATAATTGAGCACTTACTCTTTCTTCTTGAGTATTAAATGTTGCTGCTAAACGAACACCAGTTTTTCCAACAGCTAAATTTGTCCAGTGTTGAGGGCGGGCTTTTTGTAACTTTAGTGGAGTATCTGCTGTTTGCAACTCTTTACCTAGCTCTGTCCAAAACTTATATTGTTTTAATTTAGTTTCAGAAACTTCACCTTGCTCAATCCTTTTGGCTTCTCTTGAAATACTTTGAGACCAATTGTCTGGCTGACATACAATTTTAAAGTTTGGGGCAATTTTTGAATCTTCAATTTTATATAATTCAATTTCTAATCCAAAAAAATTATAATTTTCATCAGTAATTTTATTTAACCACTCTAAGGTTGCCTTATGTTCTTCATTAAATGAAGCTGCGATCCATACTATTGTTACTGCATCTAATCCAGTGGCATAAGTTAATAATTGACCAAGATGTCCATGATTTGTTTTTTCCAACTGGTTTTCAATTAACACCCAATTATCAGTATTTATATCCTTACAAAGAATATCAGCTTTAAATTTACCAACACTTTTTTCTTGAGCTTCGACCTCTAAATCTAATCCAATTTTTTGTCCTAAAATATTAATATTCTCTTCTCCAGCTAACCAAGGAGTGAAGTCAGAATTCTCTCTTTCCCAAACTTCTCTTAATTCAACTTTTTCTAATGTGCCTAAGGTTTTTTTCATTTAAATAATCTAAAATTTTATACGTAAAAAAAGTTAGTTCAATGTTTCAATATTTCCTATAAATTTATAATCTTTATCTATAACAACAATTTCACCAGATGAAGTACCAAAATTTAACATTTCAGAAATAACTACAAAATGTGTTACTAAAACAAGATTTTTATCACTATTCCAATTAGATATATATTTTTTTAAACTTTTAATTTGTTCATCTTTATATTTATAAAACTTTTCTTGATAAAAAGAGTTTAAACCTTTGAAGGTTTCATAATTATTAAAGGCAAATCTTGCAGTATCTTTACATCTACACCACTCACTGGATAATACTTTATCAATTTGAATATTATTATTACTAAATAATATTCCAATTTTTTTTGATTGCTCTATGCCCTCTTGATTTAAATTTCTTTGAGTATCACATTTTGTTAAATCAATATTGTTAGGATCTCCATTTCCAGGTGCAAGTGAATGTCTTATAAATACAATTTTCCCACCCTTCTGCAGTTCGCTTATTACTAAATCATTAGCCTGTGAATAATTTGAATTAAAAATACTTAGCAAAAATAAAAGAATAAAATTTATATATTTCATAAACGACAATTAAATTTTTATCTGTATTTTTTATAATAGAGCTTTCTGAACTGATAATTTCCAACCATTTATTAAATCGTTCCTAACTTTTCGGTTTATTTTAGGCTTAAAAATTTTATCTTTTTTCCATTTCCTCTTGATTTGATATAATGATTTAAATAATCCAATTTGATATCCAGCTAGTAAAGCTACTCCTAAACCAGTTGTTTCTAATACCTTTGGTCTTTCTGTATTTATATTTATGATGTCAGATAAAAATTGCGAAAACCAGTTGTTTTTTACCATGCCTCCATCAATCTTAAGTTTAGTTGGTTTTAAACCATCTTTTTTCATTGCATTAAATAAATCATTACTTTGATAGGCAACTGACTCTAATACTGCTCTAACTAAGGTTTTCCAATCACTATTTCTTGTTAAACCTGTTATTACCCCTCTTGCATCAGGCCTCCAATAAGGTGCTCCCATTCCACTGAAGGCAGGCACAACGTATACACCCTCATTATTTTTTTTTGATTGAGCAATTGTTTCCGTATCAAAAGCATTGTTAATAAATTTTAATTTATCTCTTAACCATTGTACACCTGCACCTGCAATAAAAATAGATCCTTCAAGAGCATAAGTATTTTTTCCATTCAATCTGTAACATATTGTTGTTAATAATTTATTTTTAGAATAAATTTTTTTTGAACCAGTATTCATTATGACAAAGGCACCAGTTCCATATGTGCTTTTTACTGAACCTCTTTCAAAGCATGACTGTCCTACTGCAGCTGCTTGTTGGTCTCCTAGAACTGCTGATATTGGTATTTCACTGCCGACAATTCTCTTACTTGTTAAACCAAAATTATCAGCTGAATTTTTAACTTTTGGCAAAATATTTTCAGAAATTTTAAGTTTTTTTAAGATTTCTTTATCCCATTTATTATTATTAATGTTAAATAACATGGTCCTACAAGCATTAGTTGCTTCTGTTAAATGATGTTGCCGATTAGTAAGTTTCCAAATAAGGAAAGTATCAACAGTACCAAATAATAAATTATTTGATTTTAAAAGTTTCTTAACATTTTTTACGTTTTCTAGTATCCATTTAATTTTAGTTGCAGAAAAATATGGGTCAATAAATAATCCAGTTTTTTTTCTAAAAATTTTTTCATAATTTTTTTTCTTTAACTCTTCACAATAGTCTTGGGTTCTTCTATCTTGCCAAACAATTGCGTTGTAGACTGGTTTTCCTGTTTTCTTATTCCAAAGAATAGTTGTCTCTCTCTGGTTAGTTATTCCTATACTTAATATTTTTCCTCTTAATAGTGATGCTTTTTTTATTACTTTTTTCAACGCTTTTAGAGTTGTAAGCCAAATTTCGTTTGGATTATGCTCCACCCATCCATTTTTTGGAAAATATTGATTAAATTCAAACTGGGATGTAAATTTTATATTACCATCTAAATCAAAGAGAATTGCTCTAGTTGATGTTGTGCCTTGGTCAATAGCAACAAGAAATTTTTTCACAATTTAAGTCTATACCTAAATTTTTTTTTCTAAAAGTAAAAACTAATACAAGCTGGAAGGATATGAAATTTAAATTATTTAGTGAAAGATTGAGTTGAATATTCTGACAAGGGAAGTTTTGATAAAGTTTTTATCTTTTTGACATAATCTACAAAAGATTGAGCATAGCCGAGATATGTATTTACTACTCTTCCTTGCTTAGATATAATTCCAAAAGTTTTATATCCATCTTTACCAGCTGCAATATAGTTATTTGTTGCTACTGTATAAGTCTTACTTGGATTTATCTTTACCCAACTCTTGTCTGTTCTACCCTTAAACTCTAAATTTATCACTCTATTTCCTTTACTATTGCTTGCTTGAACATCCCATCTCAATCCAGCAGCATATGGATAGGCTCCTGTAGAACCATCTGGAGTTAAAGCATAATCAATTGAGTCTTCCAAAACATTTTTAATTTCTTCTCCACTCATTTTCAATTCTACAATAGTATTACTGAAAGGTAATAAAGTATACGCGTCCCCAATTGTAATATTGCCTTCTTTTATATCTATTCTTGTTCCACCACCATTTTGAATTGCAATATCACTTAATTTGGACATTTCTCTGAAGGCGTGTGCTACAATATTCGAAATATCGGATCCATTTTTTTCAGTTTTTGATACATCACAAAGTTTTGACTTTCCTTGTCCAGGAATTCTTTCAAGACATAAATCATCAGTTACTCTGCCAATTACTTCACTGCTTTTTTCTTTAACTTCATTTTTGTATTTTTCTAATATTTTTGATGCTTGTGCGTCAGCCTCTACGATTGAAATATTTGGATTAACTTCGATAGCCTTGTATACGGCTTCTCTATAATTACCATCTATCTCAACTCTTTTTCCATTTGAATCTTTTCTCTTAAAGGAATCATCTAACATTATATGTGGTATTCCATCACATGACTTGATGGTGCCATCGTTATTAAACTCGATATTAAGTTCTCCAACAATTTGAGAATATTCCCATGCTGTAACTACACAAACATCTTCCTCATTTTTATTTTTGACTACAGTTGGGTAGGCCCCATTAGAATTTAGTCCTACATTATCGAAATCTCCAGTTAGACTATGAGAATCACCTCCAACTATAACATCAACATCTGTGAGAAGTTTAGCCATGTTAATCTCATTTTTATATCCATAATGAGTTAAAAGAATTATCTTATTGATTCCTTGTTGTTTAAGCTTATTTATATTTTCTTGTGCTGAATTAATTTCATCTAAAAATAAAGTTGTGTCGTCTGGATTTGATGACTCTCTCGTTTTTTTTGAGATCACAATTCCAATTACTCCAATTTTTTGATTTCCTTTATTGATTATAGTGTAAGGTTTAATTTTTTTTGACAAAGGTGAGTTTATTTTTGCTTTAATGTTTGCTGACAAAACTGGAGTCTTACACTTATCAGTATGAAGATAATCTAAAAACTCAACTAAACTCTTATCACCATCATCAAATTCATGATTTCCTATAGCGAAAGCATCAAAACAAATTTGATTCATCATTTCTGCATCTGCTTTGCCCTTGAAAAGAGTGTAATATAATGTCCCTGTAATAGCATCACCCGCATGAAGCTTGATAACATTTTCATTTTTTAATTTTAATTCTTTAAATTTTGCTACGACAGATGGAAAACCGCCTGATACAACTCTCGTCTTTTCACCATCTAAATTTAAATCAAGTCTTTTATTTGGTTCCAAATGAGAGTGATGATCATTTATATGTAAAATGGTAATTTTATCTGCTAAAGCTGATGAACTTAAAATAAGTGAAAAAATAATTAAAAATAATTTCATGACGGGATAATCGTTATAAAATATGAAAGTATTTTTACTAAAAAGTGAAAGATTTATTAAAAAAATTTAAACTAATTATTACTTATGCTCGATAAAAAACAATTTTAAATTTGATGAAAATTTTAATAATAACAAATAATCATATCTATTATGAGCTGATTGAGTTTGGGGCTTAAAGAATATTTAGAATTAAAAACTGTTACAGACTGGAAGGATTAACACTTTTAAATTCTAACATGTTCTCAAAAGTACACATTTCAGGTTTTGAAAAAGTAATTTTTGGAAATTTTTTACTAAAGTCTAAAAATAGTTTTTTATTAAATTCAATTAAATTACTTATTTCAATCTCACTAAGCTCTCTTAAGATATATGCCAAAGTAATATGAAAAGTATATCTTTGATGGTTTTCAAATTTAATTTTTAATAAGCTACTTAGTTCATCTCTACAATTTCTTAATATTTTTTCATCCTTTTCAGAATATGGTTCTAAAATAATACTGTATCCTCCAAAAAACATTTTTAGTTTAAGATTGAATTCTTTTGGAAAGATATAGTTCTGAATTCTTCTATTTAATTCAACAGCTATATCTTTATAATCCATATCAGGATCTATATCTGATGGCCAATAATTAGTGTCTTTTGTATTAAAATTACAACAATCAAATAATGTCATATGAAAACTGGATGGAGGTAAATAGAAGTAAGTTTTTTTGGGGTTAAAATTCTCTATATTTTTTTGAAAACTAATAATTTGATCAGATAAATTAGTATTAAGAGGAATATTGCAAATTATTGTGCAGCCTGGAAATGGTAAAGGATTTCCTCTATCATCAAATTTATTTTCTGCATCTTTTAAAGTATATCCTTCAAGTTTTCCTGCTAAAAATTTCTCTTGGTTATTAACTATATTTAAATCCATTAAGATAAACTAAAACCATTTTATATTTTCTTTCTCACAAAGTTCTTTCAACCTTAATGGATAATCTGTCATAATACCATCTACACCGTACTCAACCATCTTTAACATTTCGTACTCTTTGTTTACTGTCCATACATTTACTGGCAATTCTTCTTGATGAGAAATATCGACAAGTTTTTTTGTAATGTCTTTTCGGTATGGATGCCAAGCTTTTCCACCTTGTGACTTTATAATTTTTGGCAATTCATGATCTTCATAATAAGGCAAAAAACTCAACCATGGAGATCTGTTGTAAATAGTTTGATTAATATTAATTCCTGTCAAATGTTGAGTTAAGTAAGCTCTTGGAATTTCAGGATACTGATTTTTAATTACTGATAAAGTTCTCCAATCAAATGATGAAACGATTATTTTATCTTTTAAAGATGATTCATTTATATCGTTCATAATTAATTTTACTGTATCTTCTGGTTCTGGTGTCAAATTTTCTTCCTCTGGTGTAGATTTAATTTCTAAATTTATTAATAATTTTTCAGATTTATTTTTTGAAGACATTTCTAATAATTCAGAAAGTTTTGGTATTCTTTGGTTTTCTAATTTTTTTTGATTAATAAATCTTCTTCCGTATCTGGATAATTTATTTACTGAACCTACATCAAACTTTGAAAGTTCTGCATAAGTTAAATCAAATATTTTTAAATTTTCATCCTCTATCCAATTCCCCTCATTATCTTTTGTTCTGCTTGGATCTAATCTAAAATCATGAGCAATAACTGGTACAAGATCCTTAGAAATTAATATATCTGTTTCGTATGCATTAATATTGTTTTCAAATAAGTATTTAAAACTTTCTAGAGTGTTTTCGGGAAGATCTCCTCTTGCTCCTCGGTGACCATAAATTTTTATATGATTTGGTTTGCTTAAAATCAAAATTAATTAACTCTTTTGCCAGTGCTTTTATCAAAAATATAATATTTATTGTTCTCAATATTAAGACTTAGATCAGCACCTTTTTCAATAGTTAGATTTCCCGGACACCTATAACAAAAGTCTTTTTTGTCTTTTAATTGACCATAAACAAGATTATCCGAACCAAGTTGTTCCACTAAGTCTACTTTTAAATTAATTAAACTATTTTCACTTTGACTTAAATGTTCAGGTCTTATTCCTAATTTTACTTCTCCCTCAAAGTCACTATCAATATCTTTAATTTCAAAACCTTCTGCAGATAATGTTTTATTTTTTATATTACCATCTAAAAAATTCATTTGAGGTGAGCCAATAAAACCAGCAACAAATAATGATTTTGGATTATCATATATCTCAATAGGAGTTCCAAGCTGTTCAATAATTCCATTGTTAATAACTGCTAATCTATCAGCAAGTGTCATGGCCTCTACTTGATCATGCGTAACAAATATGCTTGTTACTCCAACTTTCTGTTGAAGTTTTTTGATTTCAAGTCTCATCTGAATTCTTAATTTTGCATCTAAATTTGAAAGAGGTTCATCAAATAAGAATATTTTTGGATTTCTAACAATTGCTCTACCCATTGCAACCCTTTGCCTTTGACCTCCGGATAACATTGAAGGTTTTCTCTGTAAATAATCTGAAATTTGTAACAGCTTAGCTGCATCATTTACTTTTTGCTCGATTGTTTCTTTGTCAATTCCTCTGTTTTTTAGACCATAAGCCAAGTTATTATAAACATTCATATGTGGGTATAATGCATAGTTCTGAAACACCATTGCTACATCTCTTTCAGACGGATCTACCTCATTAATTAATTTTCCATCAAGATTAATATCACCCTCTGTAATATCCTCTAAGCCTGCAACCATTCTTAATAAAGTTGATTTTCCACATCCACTAGGTCCTACAAAAACCATAAACTCACCTTCATCAACACTTAATGAAGTTTCATGAACAGCCTTAGTTCCATTTGGGTAAATCTTAGTCACATTTTTTAAATCTAAAAAGCTCATTTATTTCTCCGTTTGAATTAATCCTTTTATGAACCATTTTTGTAAAAATACTACCACTAAAACTGGTGGGATCATTGACAAAATGATATACGCAAATCTTTCTGCAGTTCTTGGCAGAGCAACTCCTTCATAGCTTTCTGTGTAAATAATCTTCATTCCCATTACAACAGTCCAGTATTCTTCTGCAGTTGTCATTATTAGTGGCCATAAATATTGGCTGTATCCATATACAAACATAAAGATAAACATTGCTGCTATCATGGTTTTAGATAATGGAACCAAGAAATCTATGAAAAAACTCCAAGCATTTGCTCCGTCTAATTTTGCTGACTCCAAGAGTTCATCTGGAATTGTTTTATAAAATTGTCTGAAGAAAAATGTTGCTGTAGCTGAAGCAACTAATGGAAGGATAAGGCCTGTATATGAATTTGTTAAACCTAAATCAGATACAATTTTATAGCTTGGAAAAATCCTTACCTCCAAAGGAACAAGTAGAGTAATAAAGATTAACCAAAAAATTGGTACAGCTAATTTAAATCTATAATAAACCAAAGCATATGCTGACATTGCTGAAATAACTACCTTAAGTGTTGCAATTCCTAATGCCATTATAAAACTATTAATAAACATTTTTGCAGCAGTCACTTCTTCTGACCAACCACCTTTTTCATTTAAAACTTCGTTATAGTTTCTTGCTAGCTGATCACCTATATGAAACTTCATACCTTCGGTTAATATAGTTACAGAGTCATGCGAAGAACTTGCAAAAGATATCCAAATAGGAACTACCATTAACAAGACTCCTAGTATTAAAATAATATGAGCAATTATTTGAAGTGGTTTAATTTTCATTTATCTTGAAAAACCCCCTTAATAAAATATTTCTGCAACACAATTATAATTAAAATTGGTGGCACCATAGACATCATCACGAAAGCAAAACGATGAACAATTGAACCCGACATCATTTTTAATCCCATAACCACTGTCCAATATTGTTCTGAAGTTGTTACCAATAATGGCCATAGATACTGATTGTAGCCAAAAACAAACATAAATATTAACATCGCTACAATCATTGTTTTTGACAAAGGAATTAAAAAATCAACAAAAAATCTCCAGGTATTTGCTCCATCAAGTTTTGCGGATTCAAGTAATTCATCTGGAACGGTTTTATAAAATTGGCGAAAGAATAATGTTGCTATAGCTGATGCTGAAATAGGAACTATTAATCCAAAGTAAGAATTCACTAGATTAAGCTCAGCCATTACTGAATAAGTGGGGAAAATTCTTAACTCTAATGGTACTAAAATTGTAATAAATATAATCCAAAACAATAATGTTGCATATTTTATTCTGTAATAAACCAACGCGTAAGCAGCCATTAAAGATGTAACAACGGATAATATTGCAACTCCTGTAGCCATGATAAAACTATTAAAAAACATTTTTAATGCTGTTATCTCTTTAAAAAAACCACCCTGATATAATAAAACTCGTAAGTAATTTTCATAAAAGCTATCTCCTAAAAACATTTGGAGACCATTCATATTAATCATTGAACTCGTGTGCGTAGAGCTAGCAAAAATCATCCATACAGGAACTACCATGATTAGTATTCCAATGAGTAAAATTAAATGTGAAAAACTTGATGTGATAAATCTAGTCATTAATTATAATGTATTTTCCCTTCGATATATCTAAATTGAAAAATCGTAATTACTAATACAATCAACATCATCATTATTGATTGAGCTCCTGCACTTCCTAAATCCAGTCCTCTAAATCCATCCATGTAAGCTTTATAAACTAGAGTTCTTGTTTCACCAGAAGGAGCACCTATTGTTGTGGTATCAATAATTCCAAATGTATCAAAGAAAGCATACGTTATATTAATAATTATTAAAAAGAATGTAGTTGGCATTAATAATGGGAATGTAATTGTCCAAAATCTTCTAAAACTATTTTTACAGTCAATCATTGATGCTTCAATTACAGATTTTTGTATAGCTTGAAGTCCAGCCAAGAAGAAAATAAAATTAGCACTGATTTGCTTCCAAGAACCAGCTATGATTACGTAAATATAAGAGTCGAACACACTTTCGTACCAATTAAATCCCCACAGTTCGTGAAATAAATGATAAAGAAGACCAAATCTTTCACTAAAAAAATAATTTGCCATTACACCGACTACCGCAGGCGCAATTGCATAAGGCCAAATTAAAAGTGTTTTGTAAGTGCTTTTACCATGCATTACATTATTAGCCTGAACGGCAAGTAATAATCCAATTGAGCCTGTAATTAACGTAATAACAAAACTATAAATAATAGTAAATTTGAAAGCTATGAAATAAGCTGGATCATCAAAAATAAATAAAAAATTGTCAAACCATACAAACTTCGATCCAAATCCAAAAGCATCTTGCATTGTAAATGCATCTCTAAAGGTTTGTATGATTGGCCAATATAAAAAAATTAACAATATACCTAGCTGCGGAGCTAAGAAAAGATATTGTGAATAGCTAGATTTGAATTGGACTTTTTTCATACTTTTGTAAAAATAAATAAGGAGGGTAAATTAATACCCTCCTTATTGTTTTAATTATTCTTACAAAGTTTTAGCAAATTGCTTTAACAATTTAGCTGCACCTTTGTCCATATTCTGCAATCCTTTTTCGATTGATATTTTGCCGTTTAACATTGGCTCAATATTTTCGTAAATTACTTCACGAATTTGGGGCCAATTACCAGCTCTATATCCACCAGGAATAGTTGAACCTTCTAAGCTTAATTGTTCACCAACTGCTTTATGATATGGAGAAGCTCTATAGAAATTTATAGTTTCAGCTAACTCTATACCACCTTTAGTCACTGCAGAGTAACCAGTCATATTATGATAATACAGATCCATTTCTGGAGAACCCATAAATTCTATAAATTTAGCAAGTCCTTTGTACTCTTCCTCAGTATGACCATTTAAGATCCAGTTAGCAGCACCACCTATAAAAGTTGGATACTCTTTTCCTTTGGTTACTGAATCCCAGTAAGGAATATGATTAACTGTAAAGTTTGGAACAACACCTTTCATTCCACCAAATGATGCAGCAGAACCAAACCAAAATGCAGCTTCACCTGCTATAAATGGTGCTTGATTGTCTCCCCACGCTCTTCCTTTATAGCCATATAAACCTTTATCATACCATTCTTTAACTTTCTTCCAATGATAGACAAATGCATCAGTTTCAGCGAATAAAGTTTTTGTAGGAACAGCATCGTAACCATTATTTCCATCTAACATTAATAAATTATGTCTAGAAAAGAAATTTTCAGTCCAAATCCATGGACTATGACTTTGAACTAAAGGAATGTATCCAGCAGCTTTGATTTTTGGAGCCATGGCCTCAAATTCTTCATAAGTTTTTGGCACAGATTCAATTCCAACCTCTTTCAAAATGTCCATGTTTGCATACATCAAACAAGTTGAACTATTGAAAGGTACACCAATCATTTTTCCATCAGAGTCGGCATAGAAATTTTTAATGCCTGGAATATAGTTGTCAGCATCTACATCAATGCCATATTTCTTAGCCATTTCTTCAAAACCGATAACAACACCATTTTTTACTTGAGCTACCATGATTGCAGCACCTGCATCATAAACCTGTGAATAGTGTGGTTGGTCGCCTGCTCTAAATGCAGCAATAGTTGCCGCCATGTTATCTTCATAACTTCCTTTTCCTGTAGGAATGACCGTATATTGATCTTGTGAAGCGTTAAATCTATTTGCAATTTCAATAATTACATCACCAAGAAAACCACTGTTTCCGTACCACCAATGAATTTCTGTTTTTGAATAACTGTGTGATGTAAAAGAGAAAGTAAATAGAATTGTTAAAACACTAAGTATTTTTTTCATATCTATCCTTCTGTTAAGTTTATTTAATTTTTTATTAATAATTTATTAATGTTAAGATATTATGAAATTGTAAATAATTGCATTTAAAAATTTTAAATTTCTAAAAGAGGTTGTATATTTTAAAACAAATCATAATTTAAATGTCTAAAAAATTTGATTTATTCATAATAGGTGGCGGTATAAACGGTGCAGGTATTGCAAGAGATGCTGCAGGTAGAGGTTTATCAGTTTGTTTAGCTGACAAAGGTGAGATTGGAGGAGCAACCTCATCTTGGTCGACGAAATTAGTACATGGTGGTCTTCGTTATTTAGAAAATTATGAATTCAAACTAGTTAGAGAATCTCTGAAAGAAAGAGAAATAGTTTATAAAATTGCCAGACATATTTCCAAACCGATTCCTTTTATAATTCCTTATGCAGATAAAATTCGACCAGCCTGGTTAATTAAAATTGGTTTATTTTTGTATGATAATTTAGGTGGCAAAAGCAATATACCAAAATCAAAAACGTTTGATCTTACAAAAAAATTTTCAAATATTCTTAAGCAAAAATACAAAACTGGTTTTCAATATTTTGACATACAAATTGACGATAAAAAATTAACGAAACTAAATGCTAAAGATGCAAAAAGAAATAAAGCTAAAATACTAAAATATAACAAAGTTAAAAAAGCTGAAATTATTGGCAATGAATGGATTATTAGTCTTGAAAAAGGTGAAAAAGTAAAATCAAAAATTTTAATTAATGCATCTGGACCATGGATAAACGAAACCTTAAATAAAAATATAAAAATTAAATCTAAGAAAAAAATAAGATTAGTTAAAGGAAGTCATATTATTACAAAAAAATTGTACAAAGAAAATGTTGCATTCACATTTCAAAATACTGATAAAAGAATAATATTTGTGATACCTTATAAAGGGAAGTTTTCTTTAATTGGAACTACAGAAGTTGAGGTTAAATCACCAGAAAATAAAGGAATATCAAAAAAAGAAATTACATATTTAATTCGTTCAGTAAATAATTACTTAAAAAAACAAATCAGAACAAAGGACATTGTAGATACTTATTCAGGGATAAGACCTCTAATTGAAGATTTTAATACAGCTTCAAAAGTCACAAGAGATTATGTTTTTGATTTAAAAATTATAAAAAAATTACCTTTATTGAATATATATGGAGGAAAACTAACCACCTACAGAAAATTGTCTGAAAAAGTCCTTTTTGACCTTAGAAAGTTTTTACCTAAAACAATAAAAGGTCCATGGACACACAAAAAGAAGCTTCTCTAAACTTAATGACCGTTAAATTTGAAAAATTAAAAAAAACAATAATTAAATGTAACAAATGCCCTAGACTTGTGAGGTTTAGAAAAAAAATATCTACGGAAAAAAGAAAACAATATATGGACCAAACTTATTGGGGAAAACCAGTTACAGGTTTTGGAGATATAAATGGAAAAATAATGATTGTTGGTCTAGCACCAGCTGCTCATGGTGGAACAAGAACAGGCAGAGTATTTACAGGCGATAAATCCTCAGATTTTTTATATAAATGTTTACACAATGTAAAAATTGCCAATCAAAGTAATTCAGATCATATAAATGATGGATTAAAAATAAAAAATACCTTTATAACACCAGCTCTAAAGTGCGTTCCTCCAGGAGATAAACCATTAAATGAAGAGTTAAAAAATTGCTTTGGTTATTTTAAATCTGAATTTGAAATACTTAAAAATCTTAAAATAATTGTGGCTTTAGGGAAAATTGCCTTTGATACTTGTGTAAAATTTTATAGAGAAAATTTTGATTACACTGAGAGAGTAAAATTTGGTCATGGAACATATTTTAAATTACCTAATAATGTATTGTTAATGGGGTGTTATCATCCAAGTCCAAGAAATGTTAATACTGGACGAATTAATGAAAAACAAATGACTAAACTATTTAAAAAAGTAAAAGAACTAGTTTAATTTGTTAATAAGTTCTTTTGGAAGTTTTACTGGTTTTCCAAACTTATTTAGAGATACTAATTTAATCTCTGCATCACATAAAGTATCTGATTTTCTTTTAATTACTTGTGACATTGTAATTGTAGTCAAAGTATTAGATTTTACTTTTGTGAAAACAGTAATTTTATCCTCAAATTTTGCCGGTTTTTTAAAATCTACATTGCAAGTTTTTACTGCTATTAAAACATTATGTTTATCTAATAACTTTTTATTCGAATATCCCAGGTAATAAATAAGCTCAGATCTTGCTCTTTCAAAGTACTTTAAATAATTTGCGTGGTAAACAATTCCACCAAAATCAGTATCCTCATAGTATACTTTTAAATTATACTTAAATACTTTCATCAATTGATATTAATAAAATTTATTGAGAAGAAAAATAGATATTTTGATAGTAAGTAATTGATTTTTTCTTTGAATTATCTGTATCTGACATGATCGCTATACCATCTAGCTCATTAACATCTAAATTATGGAATTTCTTGAAATCTTCTTTAACGTTTGCTTTAACAGTTACCCATTCATTTAAATTTGTTTTGGTAGTAGCAAGTACATTATCTATGGACTTTTTAGTATATGGGCTTGGAAAGTTGCTTCCAACTTCTTGATTGCTTGAAAAAACATAATTTATTGCTCTATTGGATAAAGGTGTTGCTCCAGTTTTTTTAATGACGAATACTCTTCCTGCAAAGTCATGACCCTTTTTAGCTGTCTCATCTATCCCTGGTATATCTTTCTCAATTTTCCAAGTTATGTTTATGAAAGGTGTTCTATTTAGATCAATTTTAATCTCCTTACCTAGACCAGAAGCAGCATTATCTGCAATAGCTTTTAAGTAATTACCATTCTCATTAGATCCAACTGAATATGTAGTTTTATTATCTGCCCCTCTTACTTTTCTAACTGTCAATTCTGATAGTTCTTTGTCTGTAAACTCAAATACTTTTACTTCCTCGGCATACAAAGTT
The DNA here is from genome assembly GCA_902586025.1 of uncultured Pelagibacteraceae bacterium. Classification (GTDB taxonomy): domain Bacteria; phylum Pseudomonadota; class Alphaproteobacteria; order Pelagibacterales; family Pelagibacteraceae; genus Pelagibacter. The sequence continues at coordinate 39,212 of CACIFV010000006.1, read as the reverse complement.
GTTTGAAACAACACTGTAACCAAAATCAATTTAAATAAAAATCTAAACATGTCCTCTCTATATAAAAGATAAAATAATTTTCAAATTCAAAATTTTGACATTATTTAAACATGCATAAATCATTATTGTTCTCTATTTTGATGATATGAAATTAACAGTTCTTTTCGGTTTAATGATTTATTGGTCTATAATTATAACTGCACCTGTAATTTCAAAAAATTCTGAAAAATTTGGAGAAAAAAAGGTATTAGTACCTCTTAAAAAACCAAGAATTTAAGGCAGAAGTACTATCTTAGGGGCTGAACAGGTTCCATCATGAATTTCTTTAAAAGCTCCCCAACCATCTTTAAGATTTCTGTACTCAATCCACTCTATCTTGCCTAGCTTATTATTAGTCAAAATATCAATAGTTTCTCCAAATTCTTTGTTTGTATAACAATAAGTCCCAATAAAAGTAACTTCTTGAAGTGTTGCTTTTCTAAAATTAAAAGATCCTGCAGGCTGAGTTAGTCCGATATGAACTATTATTCCACCCGGTTTTACTACACTGATTGCCTGTTGTCGTGAAACTTCAAGTCCAACAGTATCAAAAACTAAATCAAAGTTGCTCTCTTTAATATCTTTATGATCAGGTGACACTGTTTTTGCATCTACGTATTTTGAGCATTCATTTAGTCTTTTTTGATTAGGATCAGAAATTGTCAAATTTTTATTACCTTGGATCTTGGACAAAATTAATGCACACAAAAGGCCAATTGCTCCACCACCCTGAACAAGTGTTCTACATTCATTTAATGGTTTTTTTGATGCTTCTACTGCTAATAATACTGCGTGATATGAAACTGCTGTTGGTTCTGCAACTGCAGCCTCTTTTACATCAAGTTTTTCAGGAACTTTAAAAATATTATGATCTGGAACTGTTATAAGTTCTGCAAATGCACCTTGTCTTTCGTAAGGTCTATTCATTCCTAAAAGAACTCTATCTGGACATAAATGTTCTCTTCCACTCTTGCAATATTCACAATTTCTGCAAGTTATTAATGGATTAAGAACTGAAATTTGATCTTTAAGTTTACCGTTAATTATTTGACCACTAACTTCATGACCTAAAATTAATGGTGGAATTCTTCTCTCATCTTTTCCGTGGTAAGCATGCATATCTGAGCCACAGATACCAGACGCATGTACTTTAAGAATACTTTCCCCAGGTTTTTCAGAAGGTTCTTTTTCCTCCCTAAATTCCATTTCTTCTACACCAGTATAAACAAGCGCTTTCATGATTACTTATTATTTAATAAATAATATACTAAATAAGATGCGAATGCTCCAATAATCCAACCAAAAGATTGATATTGTATTAAGTTTTCATTCAGCAAAGATGATAATGAAAATATTGATCCAATTAACAGAGCATACAATGCTTTGAGGTTCCAACCATTGCTATAAATATATTCCGTATGTTCTTTAGGATAAAAAAGCTCTTTATGATTAATTTGTTGTTTTTTAAACAAATAATAATCTGCAACCAATACTCCAAAAATTGGCCCAAAAGTCGTCGCTACGGCTTCAACAAATATTAAAACATTAGCTTTACTGAAAATTGAAAGCCAAAATGTTGAAATAATTAATCCAATAATTGATATTACAATTCCTGTTTTTTTTAACGTTAAAGAGTTCGGGAAGAAATTTATCAACGTATTTTGCGAAGGAATATAATTTGCTATCAAATTAGTTGATAACGAAGATATAATTATAAATATCAAGCAAAAGAAAGTTAGAAAGTTATTATTAAATTTACCAATTATATCATTTGGATTAGTAAGCAGACTTGAAGCATTTAAACCTTTGCTAGTAAGAATTATATCCGAACCTAAAGTGATCAAAACAGAGAAAAAAGAAAAGAATATTAAATTTAATATTATACTTAAATTTCCTTTGGTCATTTCCTTGTAATTCATTGAGTATCTAGAAAAGTCTCCAAAAGTTAGAAGAACTATAGCAAAATAAGCAAATAGAGTTCCTGTGATTGATATTATAGGAGCTATATTCGATTGAATTGCAAAATTGCTAAAGACTAAGCTTAGTTTTATTCCATTTAGTAGTTCGTTGTAATACTCAGATAAAATAACAATTAATAAAACAGAAAGTCCTAAATATATTGAAAGACCTGAAAAATTAATAAATGATTTTAAAAAATTCTGTCCTTTTGTAAAAAGGATGTATTGAAATATTAAAGTTAAAAATAAACAAACCCAATCAATTAAATTCAAACCAAAAAAGAATAATAAAAATATTTCATTCTGTAAGATTTGATTATCAATTTTAAATAGAACGATCCTTGCAATATATCCTAGAGACTTTGATATAAAGAATGTTTGTACACCAAACATGAATAAACCAACTAATCCTCTGATCATCCCTACATATCTTGCACCAGTAAAACCCATTGAAAGTCTGAGAATTGTTGGAAAACTTAAACCGCTGCTTTGAGAAATTTTTCCAATAATGTTAGCAAAAAAGAATACTAATAATCCTGCTAACAATGATCCTGTCAAAACAACAAAAAAATTTAGATCATAGAATAAATATAAAGCTGATATTAAAGAGAACCCAACTATTGTTTGAATATTTATAGCCCAAAAGTTAAAGTAATTTTTCCAACTCCAGTCTCTATTATTAGGATTTATCGAAACTAATTCCCAATTTCTAAGTTGAAATTTTTCGCTTTGATTCACCTATATGATATTAATCAATTATTTACTGCTGTCCATATAAGAGAGTTGGCAACCACAGTACTATTTTTGGATAAGCTATGATTATAATTAATCCAATTATCTGTAACACCATGAACTGCATCATTCCAAGATAAATGTCTTTTAAATCCCAACTTGGAACTACTCCTTTTAAAAAATAAGCAGATAACGCTACGGGGGGTGAGAGCCAAGCGGTTTGCAAATTAACAGCAACAAGAATTGCAAACCAAGTTAAATTAAATCCTAATGCTTCAACTAATGGTAAAATTATAGGAACAACTATCATAACAATTGGTACCCACTCTAATGGCCATCCTAAAAGAAAAATCATAATCATGATTATTCCTAAAATTAAATATTTATTCATCTCAAGTGATAAAAGAAAATCTGTTAAAACCATCGGAGTTCCTAATCTTGCAAACACTGCTCCAAAAAAGTTAGAAGCAGCAACTAAAACCATAATTAATGCAGAAATTTCTAAAGTTTTAACTAAAGCATCTTGTAATTTTTTTAATGTTAATTTTTTGTAAGCTAATGAAAGCAATAATGCACCACCAGCACCACATCCTGCAGCTTCTGTTGGGGTAGCAAATCCAAATAAAATACTACCTAATGCTGCAAATACTAATGCAGCGGGTGGAACTAATCCTAAGAAAAATTCTAGCCATAATTTTTTTAAATCCGTTGTTCTTAATTCTTCTGGTATGGGTGGACCTAACTTTGGGTTCATCATACATCTGAATGTTGTGTATGCAGCATATAAGCATGCTAATAATATTCCTGGAACTATTGCTGCTGCGAATAAATCAGTTACAGGAATTTCCATAATTGGACCCATAACTACAAGCATAATGCTCGGTGGAATTAAAATACCCAAAGTTCCTCCAGCAGTAATTGTACCAGCAGCTAATTTTACATCATAATTAGACCTGTTCATTGATTTTGCAGCCATAATTCCAAGAATTGTAACTGATGCACCCACTATTCCTGTTGCAGCTGCGAATATTACTGAAACAAATAAAACTGCATAATATAAAGAGCCTCTAACTCTTGCCAACATCATTTGGAAAGCTGAGAATAATCTCTCCATTAAACCTGCTTGTTCCATCATTATTCCCATAAATACAAATAAGGGGACGGCGGCGAGAGTTTGTTCGGTCATCACCATTGAAAATTGGAGTGTCATTAAGTAGAAAACTAATTTTCCAAAACCTAAGTATCCAAAAACAAATCCTAAAAAAATAAGAGTAAATGAAATTGGAAATCCTATAAATATGGCAAACAACATCACACCAATAAGTATGAAACCTAAAATTGCCGGGTCTATTAAATGTGAAAGCATTAACTACCTGGCCATTTACCTTTGACGGCTGCGTAATAACTTTTAAAAAGTTCTGAAATACCTTGGATTAAAAGGAAAACAATTCCAATCCATAGACAAGATTTTATCGGCCACATATATGGCATCCATGTTGTATCCATTCCTCTTTCGTTTCTCATTATACTTTCTTGGACAAAGCCTGTTGTCATATATAAAAAGACTATTAATCCTGGAAAATAAAATAATAAGTAAAGCCAAAAATCTATTCTGCCTTGAGTTTTAACTTTAAAATTTCTATATAAAAAATCTGCTCTAATATGAACACCTTTTGAAAGAGCGTATCCTGCTCCCAGCATAAACAATGCTCCATAAAAAAATCTGCTCATATCATAAGCCCAGATTGTAGGAGCTAAAAATAATTTTCTTGCTAAAACCTCATAAACCATCCCAAGCATTAGTGGGATCGTAATCCAACAAACTATGTTTCCTATTAATTTACTAAATTTATCTATGTTAACTATAGTTTTAGCCATCCAAGTTGGCATATCATCAGGCATCTTTCCAGATCCTGATCGCCTTTCGGCTATCATTTCATCTGAAATATCTAACTTTGGATTATCCGACATATAATTTTTTGAAAAAAAAAGCGGGCTTATAAAGCCCGCTTAATAACTTTATTTATTTCTTCAACGAATTAGCATAAGCCATTCCTAGCTTAGCATTCGATGTTTGTGCACCAGACCAGAATGGTACAGCAGTATTAGCAAAGCTTATCATTGAGTCATAAACTTCTTTAAAGAATGCATTTTCTTTAGCATTTTTCTCTAAAGTTGCTTTCGCTGCAGCCATATAAGCTGGGAAATAATCAGCTGGTGTATCTTCAAGTATCACACCATGATTTTCAGTTAGATCTTTAAGTGCCAAACCATTAGTGTTGATTCTGTAAGCTAAAGCTCTCATCAACGATGCATCAGCAGCCATCTTCATTGAAAATTTCTCATGGTCAGTGAATTTGTCATAAGTGCTTTTGTTTAAGTAAAAGTCAGCATTTACGACTACTTGGTGTAAACCTTGTAGATAGTAGTGTTTTAATACTTTATGTATACCAAACACTTTATCTGGTTGAGGACAACACCACTCAGCAGCATCAATAGTTCCTGCTTCCAATGCTGGAAGAATATCTCCACCACCCATTGCAACTGAAGCTATTCCAATGTCTTTATAAGTTTGACCTGGAATTCCTGGAGGAGTTCTGAACTTAAATGTTCTGAAATCATCCATATCTTTGATTTTTCTTGGGAACCATCCTAAAGCTTCTGGACCAACTGGTTGAAGCATGAAACCTTTAATGTCTCTTTTCATTTCTCCCCAAAGTCTGTCATATAGTTGTTCTCCACCACCATATAAAAACCATGATAAGAATGCGATGTTATCAATTCCTACACCACCACCTGCTACTGGCGAACCAAATAACATAGCAGCTGGATGTTCTCCAGACCAATAGTGTGTCCAAGCAAATCCGCAATCAATCAAACCTTTATCAACAGCATCAAGAGTTTCTTTAACTCCAACTACTGTTCCTGCTGGCATAATTTCAAATTTTAGAGATCCACCTGTTAGTTTTGTTACGTTGTCAGTAAAGTCTTTTAACATTACCGCTTCATCACCTTTAGCGCTAATAACCGTCTGACACTTTAACGTTTTTGCAGCATTCGCATTTGAAATAAATCCAAATACTAAGAACGCGGCAAACAACGCTGAAACGATTTTTTTCATTATATCCCTCTCTTTTTATTTATAATGTGAAGATCCTCTCAAAAATCAAAGCCACATACAAGTGTCATTTCGACGTTTTTATGAGAAAAATGTTTAAAATCATTAAATATTCATTAAAGATTATTTATAAAAAATATGGATAAATTTGATTACATAATTATTGGTGCAGGCTCAGCTGGATGTGTGTTAGCTAATAGATTAACAGCAAATCCTGATACTAAAGTTCTTTTACTTGAAGCTGGTGGTAAAGACACTAATCCATGGATCCATATTCCTGGTGGTTATTTTAAAACCATGCACAATCCAGATACTGACTGGTGTTTTAATACGGAAAAAGAGCCAAACTGTGATAACAGGCAAATGGTTTATCCAAGAGGTAAAACACTAGGCGGAAGCTCATCTATCAATGGAATGCTTTATATTAGAGGTCAATCAAATGATTATAATTATTGGAGACAACTAGGTAATGTTGGTTGGTCATGGGATGATGTTCTTCCTTATTTTAAAAAATCTGAAGATTTTCAATTTGGAGAAAATGAATTTCATGGTTCTGGAGGGCCTATCGCAGTTGAGAAAATTAGAGCAACATTTAAAGTTCTTGATCTATTTTTAGAAGCTGCTGAAGAACATGGCTATAAAAGAACTGATGATTTTAACAATGGTGATAATGAAGGAATGGGATATTTTCCATTCACAATTAAAAACGGATTTAGATGTAGTACAGCTGTAGGTTATTTAAATCCAGTTAAGAGTAGAAAAAATTTAAAAATTATTACTAAGGCTCATATTAAAAATATAGAATTTGAAAATAATAAAGCAAAAAAAGTAAATTATTGGATAGATGGAAAAGAGTTTTCTGTTGAAACAAATAAAGAAATTATTTTAAGCGCAGGTACAATTGGTTCGCCTCATATATTGCAAGCATCAGGGATTGGACCAGGAGAACTTCTAAAAGAAAATAATATTAATGTATTAAAAGATCATCAAGGAGTTGGAAGAAATCTAACTGATCATTTAATGCTAAGACCTGTTTACAAAATTAAAAATTTAGAAACTTTAAATGATATTTACTACAGCTTTACTAAAAAAATGTTATCTGGTTTAAAGTTTCTTCTCTTAAGAAAAGGACCATTAACAGTTGGTGCTAGTTATGTTTGTGGTTTTGTTAAAAGTGATGAACATTTAGAAACTCCAAATCTTCAATTTCATATTTCACCAGCAAGTACTGATCTTTTAGGAAAATCAGCTTTACATAAATTTCCGGCGTTCACTCCAACAATTACAAATGTAAGACCAACAAGCAGAGGGTCTATTGAATTAAAATCTCCAGACACCAGAGTTTCACCAAAAATAAAAATGAATTATTTATCAACCGATGAAGATCGTGAGATTGCTGGAAAAGCATTAAAGATTGTAAGAAAAATTGTTATGGAGTCTAAAGCCTATAAAGATTATCAACCTGAAGAGCTTAGACCGGGAATCAATATTACTGATAATGAAGAATTAGCAACAGAAGCTGGAAAATTTGCGAATACTATATTCCATCCGGTTAGCACATGTAGAATGGGTAAAGATGAAAATGCTGTTGTTAATGATAGATTAGTCGCTCATGGATTAGAAAATTTAAGGGTTGTAGATGCCTCTGTTATGCCTCATATCACATCAGGAAATACAAATGCACCGACAATAATGATTGCGGAAAAAGCAGCTGATATGATAATTGAGGATAGTAGAAGATGACCGAACAAATAGTAATTTTTTTTCAAATAGTTTTTATCGATTTAGTTTTAGCAGGAGATAACGCAATTATAATTGGAATGGTTGCATCTCAATTTCCAACTGAACAGAGAAAAAAAATTATTTTTTGGGGAATTGGAGCAGCAGTAGTTTTAAGAATTATATTTACTCTTATAACTGCTTATCTATTACAAATCACAGGACTTAGACTTATAGGTGGAATATTACTTCTTTATATATGTTGCAGACTTTACGTGGATGTAATTAAAATGAATGGTAATGCTGAAGAAAATGTAAAAAAAGTAGATAACAGTTCATTCATGAAAGCTATAACAACTGTAATTCTAGCAGATGTAACAATGAGTTTAGATAATGTGTTGGGAGTAGCAGGTGCTGCTAGAGATCATTACATGTTATTGATATTTGGTCTAGTTTTATCAATTGTTTTAATGGCTACAGCAGCAACTTTGATATCTGGCTGGATTAAAAAGTATAAATGGATAGGATGGGTTGGATTATTAGCAATATTATTTGTTGCAATAGAGTTAATATATACAGACGTAAAACTATTTTTATAAATGTATTTAAAAAAAATTAATTTAAAAAATAAAGTTGCTTTAGTTACTGGTGCGGGAAAAGGTATTGGTAGAGCATGTTCTATCGCTCTTGCAGAAGCTGGTGCAACAATAATTGGAGTAAGTAGAACTGCTTCTGATCTTGATAAACTTCAAAAAGATATACAAAAAGTTAAAGGAAAATTAGTTAAAATTACTTGTGATATAATGGATTATGATGATCTTTCTTCTAAATTAAAAAAAATTAAGAAAGTAGATATACTTGTAAATAACGCTGGTACAAATATTCCCGAGCCTTTCGAGAAAATAAAACAAACAAGTATGAACTATCTTGTAGATTTAAATATGAAAGCAGCATTCAATGTTGCACAATTAGTAGTCCTAAAAATGTTAAAAAATAAAAAAAAAGGTGGATCTATAATTAATATGTCCTCACAATTAGGGCATGTCGGTATGTCAGGTAGAAATATTTATAACATGACAAAATTTGGAATTGAGGGATTAACAAAAGGAATGGGAGTTGAACTTGCAACAAAAAATATCAGAGTAAATACAGTTGCACCTACATTTGTTGAAACTCCAATGGTTAAAAAGTTCTTTAAAAACAAAAAGTTTAAGCAGCTTGCATTAAGTAATATACCCATGGGAAAAGTTGCAACAGAGTCTGATGTGGCTACAGCAGTATGTTTTTTAGCTTCAGATGCAGCAAGCATGATAACTGGGACATCAATTGTAATTGATGGGGGTTGGACAGCAAAATAATGAAAAAATTGTTGCTTTTTTTAGCAATTATATTTTCTACACACTCTCATGCTTTAGAGTTTCAAGGTAAATTTTTACAAGGACATTTTATTTTAGGTAAAGCAGAAGCTGGATCAAAGGTATTTGTAGATAAAACACAAGTTAAAGTATCTGAGGATGGATATTTTGTATTTGGTATTGATAGAGATCGAAAATTTGATGTAGCTATTACTGAAATAAGTAATGGTAAAAAAAATAAAGTTATAAAAAAAGTTTTTAAGAGAAAATATAATATTCAAAGAATAGATGGTCTGCCTGAAAGTAAAGTTACACCACCAGAATCTGTTTATAAAAGAATTAAAGAAGAAAATGGAAGAATTGGAAAAGCAAGAGCCATCAATTCAGATTTAACTTTCTTTACTGAACAATTTATTATCCCAGTTAAAGGAATAATTAGTGGAGTTTACGGTAGCCAAAGAATTCTTAATGGTAAACCGAAATGGCCTCACTATGGAATTGATATTGCAGCCAAACAAGGAACTGAAATCAAAGCATCTGGAACTGGAATAGTGACTATGGCAGAAGATGATCTTTATTATACGGGTGGCACTGTAATAATGGACCACGGACATGGAATTTCAACGATATATTCGCATTTAGAAAATGTAATGGTTAAAGTTGGTGATGAGGTTAAACAAGGAGAAATTATTGGAACTGTTGGATCCACTGGAAGATCAACAGGGCCACATTTAGATTTTAGGATAAATTGGTTTCAAACTAGACTTGATCCTATGAGCATTCTTCAATAAGTTCTGGCTATGAAAAATGAAATTAGTCGTATTGCTGTAAGACTAGTAAAAGCTTACAACACAAATACAGTCATTAATCCCATCCCAGTAAAATATTGTAAAAATATTAATTTAGCTAATAAACTTAGAAAATTGTGTGAAGATCAAATTAAAGATGAAACAATTGGAGTAAAGGCTGGTGGAACTGGAATTCAAGCTTTAAAAAAATTAAAAGAAAAAGAACCTTTTACAGCTAAAGTTTTTAAAAAAAGGTTAGTTAAATCAGGTCAAAATGTAAAAATTAATCAACACACTAAAGGTATAGAGGTAGAAGTTTATTACTTTATCAAAAAATCTTTCTTTGATTTTAAAGGAAAAGTAACAAAATCAAATGTAACAAAATTTATTAAATTTATGGGACCTTGTTTTGAAATAGTTGGATTTAGACAAAGAAATAAAAAATTTACATATTTGGGAGATATTTGTGGGGATTTTGGATTTAATATCAAGTTTGTTGTTGGAAGAAAAACAAAATTTAAAAAATTAAATTTAAATAATTTAAAAACTTCATTAGTCAGCAAAAAGAATGGAGTAAAAGTAAGTGGAAATACAAATATTGTTTATATTAATCCATTAAATTCTTTAAGATTTGTTTTAAATAAAGTTAAGAAAGAAAAGATTAACTTAAATAAAGATTTTTATGTTTTCACAGGCTCAACTGTGGGAGTAGTTCCATTTAAAGGAAAAGGATTATACAAAGGAACAGTTGATAAAATTGGTTCCGTTAGTGTTAACATTCGTTAATGAGTCTTCATTTTAGTAAAGAAGAATTCTCAAATAGAAAAGAAAAAATACTTAACTCTATGAAAAATGAGGGTGTAGATGCTCTTATTATGTTTAGACAAGAGTCTATGTATTGGCTCACTGGTTATGACACATTTGGATATGTTTTTTTTCAAGCATTAGTTTTAGATCAAAAAGGTAATGTAATATTATTAACTAGAGCCCCTGATCTAAGGCAAGCTCAAAACACGTCCAATATTAGTGATATAAGAATTTGGGTTGATAAAGATGGTGCTAATCCTGTTGATGAACTCAAAATAATTTTAGATGAGTTGAATTTAAAAGGAAAAAAAATTGGTGTTGAATATGAAGCATACGGTCTAACAGGAAGAAATGCATTAAGACTAAATACAGTTTTACAAAACTATTGCTCAATTGAGGATAAGTCAGAATTAATAACAAAATTAAGAGTAATTAAATCCGATGAAGAAATAAGTTACGTAAAAAAAGCTGCAAATTTAGCTGACAAAGCTTTAGATGAAGTTTGGAAGCATGCAAAAGCTGGGGTAAGTGAGTCTAAAATATTAGCTGAAATGAACAGAGTTATATTTGAAGGAGGTGGAGATTATCCTGCTAATGAATTTATTATAGGGTCTGGAAAGAATGCCCTACTCTGTCGATATCAGGCAGAAAAACAAATACTTAATAATCAAGATCAGTTAACTATTGAATGGGCTGGAACCTATAGGCACTATCATTCAGCAATGTTTAGAACAATACCAATTGGAAAAGCAGATCCTAAGCATCATAAAATGCATGAAGCATGTGTTGAGGCTCTTATAAATTGTGAAAATAAACTAAAGCCAGGAAATAAAATTGGAGAAGTTTTTGATGTTCATGCAAAAACCTTTGATGATCATGGTTTTAAGAATTCAAGAATGAATGCATGTGGTTATTCCTTAGGTGCAACTTTTTCTCCAAACTGGATGGATTGGCCAATGTTATACACAGGAAATGCATATGAAATCCAACCAGGAAATGTATTTTTTATGCATATGATATTAATGGACTCTGAAAATCAATTAGCCATGAATTTAGGCGAAACATATCTTGTTACTGAAAAAGGTAATGAAAGATTAGGAAAACAAAAACAAGATTTAGTAATCTTATAAATTTATAAAATTAGAATAAAAGTAATTTGATCTTTCATCAAAGCTTGAAATTTTACTAAATTTGTTATCTTTCAAAAATTGATCAACTTCTTTAAAATTCTTTTCAAAAATCTCTATTTGTATTAAGCAATCATTATTATTTAATAAATTTACGCAACCTTTCAAAACACTAAGCTCATGTCTCTCTACATCTATTTTGATTGCTAATTTCTGATTATTTAACTTTAAAACTTCATCACCTATTTTAAAATCTGCCTCAAACAATTCATGCCCTTTTTCCTCTGTTGGATTTGAAACACTTGATCCTCCAGTTTGAACATATCCAAATTTTACTTTAGTTTTCATCATTAAGACTGAGTTTTTGTCAGATATGCCAAATGGATATAATTTAATTTTATTCTTAAAAGTATTATTTTTTTTTAGTGTTTTCTCTAATTTTTCATACGCTTCAAGATTAGGTTCAAAAGCGAATACATTTAAAATGTTTGATAAATGAAATGTATAAAAACCACAATTTGCACCTATATCAATAAAATTATTTATAGAATTTCCTTTTATATATTTTGAAAAAATTAAAAATTCGTCATTTTCATATTCTTCAGTTAATATTATTTGTCTGTCAATTGGATCTAGGAAATCTAAGAACATTTTGATGTTATTAATTTTAAAATAACCTCTATTTTTTTTTAGAATACTTAATAATCTAATACCAAGAGAAGGAATTAATCTTTTTAAAATAGGTAACTTGACTAAAAATTTTATCATTAACTAATTGAATCATTATTATAATTCTTTAATACACCCAAAGAAAGAAATGTATTTTTCATTATCTTTAGTATTCATACTTTAGAAAAACTAATTGATGACAAAAAAAGGAATATTATTATAGAGAATATAATTTTCATTTAATTTAAATTACCTTAAATCCAGACTAAATTTTGTACATTTAATTTTTTCACCATCGTAGCCACATAACTTACAGTCTGATGCTGAGTTGCAATGATAATCATTATAACCTGCACATCTTGACATACGCGTTTTACACCAATTTTCTGAATCACCATGTCCTATCCCCATATTTCCATTGACCATTGCTCCAAAAGAATTTCTCATTCCAACTTGATGATACCAATACTTCCAAATATTGTTTGTATGTGATGTATATCTGCCATTATAAATATCTGAGCAAGATGTTTGTATTGGACTAAAATTTGTAAAACCGCCATTGCCGTCGGATTTTCCACCTTGTGCTAATTCAATTTTATCTGATTGGTCAATCGCACATTTCATATATGTGGTATTTACCCACTTAATAAATTTAGCATGATTAGACCACACAGTTTTTTTTTTGGCAGCTGCTGTATATCCACTATAAGCAACAACCCCTACCGCAGCTAAAATGCCTATGATAGCTACAACAACTAAAAGCTCGATTAAAGTAAAACCATTTCGTTTCATAAATTTAACTTATTATATTTTTTTAAATAAGTCTTGTGCACTTAGCCACCCATTTTCTAACCTTGGTCCTCCAAAATAATCACCACATAAACCTAATTTTAAAGACTTATTCCATAAAGATAATTGTTTAAGTGGCTTTGAATTAGATGAATACATCCAGCCATGAATTCTTGAGTGATGAATTTTTTTGATTTTTAACTTTGTTAATTTTTCAAATTTTTTAACTAGTTGATTTGTATAGTATTTTCTTTTGTTTCTATAATCTTTAGTGAATTTATTACCGTATTTGTATGTGCTCTGAAGTGTCCATAAATCATACTTATAGTTAAATCTTTTCTTACTATTTTCGTATGCAGCCCAACCAAGTATCTCATCGTTAAAAAAATAACTACTATTATTCTGTTTAAGCTTATTGGTGACAATCATAACTGTCAAATTGGCATCCATCTTAACTTTTTGATTTAAATAAGATTTATTAAGATATTTTCGTCCTAATTTCTTACTTTGTGGAAAAGGGCAAGTCAAAATAAGATTTTTACATTTTTGTTTTACATTATTTTTAAATGTTAACTCCCAATGATCACTTAATCTCTTTATATTTATAAGCTCATGTTCAAAATTACATTTAATTTTCTTTAATAAATGTTTACTAATGGAGTTGTTTCCTTTTGTTCCAATTAATTTTAAATGATTTTTAATTTCTTTGACTGTTTTATGTAGAAATAAATGATTTCCTCCCCACTTTTTTAAAACTTTTTTCTTAATAAGTTTATTAGTAAATGTTTTAAATTTTGTAGATTTTGGAGAGATATATTGAAGTCCATGATCAAATCCAACTTTATCTTTGTATTTTTTAAATGAACTTCTTCCACCATAACCTCTTGCTTTATCATAAACTGCAACGGAATATTTTTTACTTAATAAGTTTGCTATCGTTGATCCAGAAATTCCCGATCCTATGATGCAAAAATCAAGCATGATTTGTAACTTGATTAATTAACAGAGATACTCAAGTGCCTTAAGTATTCCACCTTTTTTATAAGGTATTTTAGATTTCATTAAACCCATTTCAACACCAGCTAATGTTCCAGCTAACATTAATTCATTAAAATCACCTAAGTGGCCAATTCTAAAAATTTTACCAGCAACTTTTGCAAGTCCTGTTCCCAATGACATGTTGTAGTGATCTAAAATAGTTTTTCTTAAAAAATCTGCATCATGACCATCTGGAACCATTACTGCTGTTAATGAATCTGAGTATTCTTCTGGATTTTTACAAAGTATTTCTAATCCCCACGAATTGACTGCAACTCTTGTAGCTTCTGCAAATCTTTTGTGTCTTTTGAAAACATTATCTAAACCTTCTTCTGTAAGCATATTGATTGCTTCATCCAAACCATAAAATAAATTGGTGGCTGGTGTATAAGGGAAGTAACCTTTCTTATTATTTTCTAACATCGGTCCCCAATCCCAATACGATTTTGGTAATTCAGATGTTTTATATGCCTCTAAAGCTTTAGAACTTATTGCATTGAAAGAAAGTCCTGGTGGTAATAGTAATCCTTTTTGTGAACCACCAACAGTTACATCAACTTTCCATTCTTCATGTCTATAATCAATAGAGCCTAATGAAGATATCGTATCAACAAATAATAAAGCTGGATGTTCCGCATTATCCATAGCTTTTCTAATTTCTCCAATTCTACTTGTGACACCTGTAGAAGTTTCATTATGTACAGCACAAACTGCTTTAATTTTTTTATCTTTGTCTTCTTTTAGTTTTTGTTCAACGATGTTTGGATCAACACCTGTTCTCCAATCACCTTCAACAAAGTCTACTTCAATTTTAAATTTTTGAGCAATATCCCACCAAAGAGTTGAGAAATGTCCAGTTTCAAACATCAAGATTTTATCTCCAGCACTTAAAGTGTTTACAAGTGCAGCTTCCCAAGCACCCGTTCCTGAAGCCGGAAAAATTATTACAGGTTCAGAAGTTTTGAAAATTAATTTTATTCGATCTAAAACTCTTAATCCTAATTCAGCAAAGTCTGGACCTCTATGATCTATAGTTGGATAATCCATAGCTCTTAGAACTCTATCTGGAACATTTGTTGGTCCTGGAATTTGCAAAAAATGTCGACCAGGTCTTATATTATTTGAAATTGCCATACCGCTGTATATGCTAAAGAAATTATATAAGCAAATTTATAATGTATGACAAATAGTAGTAATTTAATTGATAGCTTAGAAGTTTATGTTCTTAATAATCCAGATGAAGTAAAGCCACATTGGGTTAGTCACTTTATTGTACCAACAGCTAATGAACTCTTAATTAAAATTAAAACTAAAGATGGTCATTCAGGCTTTGGTTTAGCAACAAGCTACACTGATATAGCTCCTATCATCAAACCATTTTCAAATGGCTTACAAGATTTAATAATTGGAGAAGATCCATTTTGTCCTGAAAAAATTTATGAAAAAATTTTCAAATTAACTGATACTCGAACCAGTAGCGAAAAAGGCTGGAGCAGAGAAGCATTAATCAGAATTTCAGCAGCTTTAGATATTGCGTGTTGGGATTTGATAGGAAAAGCTTCAAACATCCCATTGTATAAATTATTTGGTGGATACAGAAATAAAATTCCTGTTTATGTTACGTGTGCTTACTACAGAGATGGTAAAGATGAAAAAGAATTAAGAGATGAAATTCAAAAATTATTAAATATCGGTCATCATAGTTTTAAAGTTAAAGTTGGAGGACTTAGTATCAAAGAAGATGCTAAGAGATTAGAGATTATTAGAGATGAAATAGGAGATCAAAAAGGTTTAATGATTGATGTCAATAGAGCATGGGATCTAAAAACTGCAATTGAAGGTGTAAAAGAATTTGAGAGATTTAATCCTACATGGATTGAAGAACCAGTTAGATGGGAAGATGATAGAAGAACTTTAAAACTTTTATCAAAGCAAACCAAAATTCCATTGTCAGGTGGTGAAAGTGAAATAACTATTTATGGATGTAGGTCCATGATTGAAGAAGAGGCAATACAAATTTTACAATTTGATTGCACAATGTTTGGTGGTTTTACTAATGGAAAAAAACTTTCTGCATTGTGTGAATTAAATCATATAGATGTAGCTCCACATCATGATTGTTATATTCATGCTCCATTAGTAGCATCAACTCCAGCTGGGAGAATTGTTGAGTCATTTGATGATGAAAGAGATCCTCTTCAAGCTCAATTATTTGAAAATCCACACAAAATGAGTGATGGATGGATACATTTAAATGAAAAACCTGGTTTAGGTTTAGAGATTTCAGAGGCCGCGTTAAAAAAGTTCGGTAAACTGGTTTACAAAAATAAATAAACCTTTAATTAAGTTTTATGCGGTTTAATTCAGATCAGATACAAAAAATTGGTAAAGAAATTAGTAGTAAAGTTGATGGAAAAACTTTATTCGATGAATTCTCACGTGGAAGATACAGTACTGATGCTTCTGTATATCAAATTAAACCTCTTG
Source organism: uncultured Pelagibacteraceae bacterium (assembly GCA_902586025.1). Classification (GTDB taxonomy): domain Bacteria; phylum Pseudomonadota; class Alphaproteobacteria; order Pelagibacterales; family Pelagibacteraceae; genus Pelagibacter. The sequence goes on along the minus strand of CACIFV010000006.1, from coordinate 22,586 downwards.
GTGTAGTTCTTCCAAAAGATACCAATGATGTTTTAAGTTTAATGGAGTATTCACAAAAGAATTCTGTACCTCTATTAGCGAGAGGAGGTGGAAGTTCTCAATGTGGTCAGACTGTTGGCGAAAGTGTTGTACTCGATTACAGCAAACATCAAAATAAAATTTTAGAACTTAATGTTGAAGAAAAATATGTATGGGTTCAGCCAGGTGTCGTATTAGATCATCTAAATGCTTATTTGAAGCCTCATGGTCTTTGGTTTCCAGTAGATGTTTCAACAAGCAGTAGAGCAACTATTGGAGGGATGTCAGCTAACAACTCTTGTGGATCAAGATCTTTATATTATGGCAACATGGTTCATAACGTATTAGCAATTGAAGCAATATTGGATGATGGCTCCATATTTAATTTTGATCAAATAAATAAGAATTATTTAGCTACAAAGAACAATCAAGATAGACTCTATAAAATCATAGATAAATTCATAGATGTGAGACAACAGGTTGGAGGCGAAATTGATGCTAATTGGCCAACAACACAAAGAAGAGTTGGAGGATATAACATTGATTTAATTGATCCTGAAGGCTTCAACTCATCAAATCTTCTTGTTGGTTCTGAAGGAACATTATCTTTATTTAATAAAATAAAATTAAAATTATCAGAAATACCAAAGAATAAAATTTTAGGTGTCTGTTACTTTGATAATTTCCATCAAGCAATGGAATTGTCAAAAGAGATTGTGAAATTAAAACCAACTTGCGTTGAGTTGATGGACCAAAATTTATTAAATTTAGCGAAAGAAATCCCGATGTATGCTGGGGGTATAAAAAAATACATTAAAGGAAATCCTGAAGCTGTTTTGATGGTAGAATTTATTGATACCGAGAAAAGTGTATATGAAAAGAAAATAAAGGATCTAGAATATTTAGTTTTAAACCAAAACAAAAAAAACGAGTTTTCATATTATTCAGATCTTTCAGAACAGAAAGAGGTTTTTGAAATAAGAAAAGCTGGATTAAATATTTTGATGTCAATGAAAGGTGATAGAAAACCAGTTGCCTTCATTGAAGATTGTGCAGTTTCTTTAGAACACTTAGCTGACTACACAGCTAGATTAAAAGAAATATTTAAAAAATATGGAACAAGTGGAATGTTTTATGCACATGCATCTGTTGGAACTCTCCATGTAAGACCAGTTTTAAATATGAAATCAGACAAAGATATACAAAACATGAGATCCATATCTGAAGAAGCTTTTGAAATGGTTAAAGATTATAAAGGTTCTCATTCTGGTGAGCATGGTGATGGAATTGTTAGATCAGAATTTCATGAAATGATGTTTGGTAAAAAAATCACAAATGCATTTGAAGAAATAAAAGATACGTTCGATAGTAAAAACCTTTTAAATCCAGGTAAAATTGTTCGACCGTTTAAATCAAATGATAGATCTTTAATGAGATACAAATCAGGTTATCAAACAGAAAATATAGATACACATTATGATTGGTCAAACTGGGGCCAATTCTCTGATGCTGTTGAGATGTGTAATAACAATGGAGCTTGTAGAAAATTAGATTCTGGTGTGATGTGTCCGTCATACAGAGTAACTAAAGAAGAAAAAGATTTAGTCAGAGGTAGAGCAAATACTTTAAGATTAGCTTTGTCTAATCAACTTCCAGAGGGTTCATTTGCATCAAAAGAAATGTATGAAACTATGGAGTTATGTGTGAGCTGTAAAGCTTGTCAAAGAGAATGTCCTATGTCGGTTGATATGGCTAAGATGAAATCTGAGTTTCTCTCTCATTACTATAAAAAATTTAGTATGCGAATTAAAGATAGAGTTATCTCAGATATGCCAAGACTGATTTGGTTATTAAAAATTGTTGCTCCTATATTCAACAAGGTTAAAAACCTACCACTAATCTCAACAATCGTTGAAAGGTTTGGTTTTGCAACGGCAAGGTCTATGCCTGAAGTTCAAAACCAGAATGCATTAAGAGAGATTTACGACAGTCAAACAGTATCAGAAAATAAAGTAATTCTGTTTGCAGATACATTTAATGTCAATTTTGAAAATGAAAATTTAGTTTATGCAATTAAAGTACTAAATAAATTTGGATATCAGGCGGTTATACCAAGTTTTGGTAAAGATAAATTAAAGAGACCCCTTTGTTGTGGAAGAACTTATATTTCTTACGGTCAATTAGACAAAGCTTCTGAAGAGCTTAATAGATTTAATGATTACGTTATTCAAAATAATTATATTGATTTACCAGTTGTAGGTATTGAACCATCCTGTTTATTAACTTTTAACGATGAATATCAAACTTTAAAAAATGTGAAAAATAGAGAACAAATTAAAAATAAATTTTATCTACTTGAGGAATTTATTTTAGAACAAATAAGAAATAATAATAAAATTAAAGCAAACAAGTTTGATCAAAATGTATTAATTCATGGACACTGTCATCAAAAATCACAGGATAGAATGAAAGGGCTAACTAATCTTTTATCAGAATTAAATATTAATAATAAAATGATAGATTCTAGTTGTTGTGGTATGGCTGGTTCATTTGGATATGACAGTAAGACTTACGATGTCTCCAAAAAAATGGCAAATCTTTCTTTGATACCTGCAATCAATAATAGTGGTGAAAAAGATTTTATAGTTGCAAATGGTACGAGCTGCAGACATCAAATATCTGATTTATCTGAGAAAAAAGGTAAGCACGTCTCAGAATTATTATTTAAAATTTTTGAAACTGTTAATTAAAGAATTACTTTTCTATTATAAAAATCTTCAATTTGGTCATCTTTGTAACCAAAGATTTGCATAACTTCTTTTGTATGTTCTCCTAAGTTTGGAGCACCTTTTGATTTTTCTGTTTTACTTTTTGAAAATTTAATTGGCATACCAATAGCTGTACTTTTACCAGCTTTTTTATTATCTACTTCTATAACCATTTCTCTTTCAATTGTTTGAGGATCTTTAAACATTTCTGTTATAGAGTTAATAGGTCCGCATGGTAATCCATTATCATCAAAGATTTTTAACCATTCACTAGAAGTTTTTTTTATTAGTTCTTCGTTAAGAATATCAACTAATTCTTTTAAATTTTGTTTTCGATTTAAATTTGATGTAAATTTTTCATTTTCTTGCAAGTCTTCACGACCAATTGCTTTAAGTAACATCAACCAAGTATTTTGATTTGAAGCACCTACAGTAATCCATTTATCTTTTGTTTTAAATGCTTGATAAGGAGCTGTTAAAGGATGTGCTGAACCTAAAGGTCCAGGCGACTCTCCAGTTGCACCTGCAATAGCAGACTGCCAGTAAGTATGAACAATACCAGCTTCATATAAAGATGTATCAACTTTTTGTCCCTCACCTGTTTTTTCTCTGTGAACTAAAGCTGCTAAAATTCCACTAGCTGCAAGCAAACCAGCTGTAATATCTGTTATTGGTGCACCAACTTTCATTGGTGGTTTATCTTTACTTTCGCCAGTAATACTCATTAATCCACTCATTCCTTGTGCAACTAAATCAAATCCTCCCTTATCTGCGTAAGGACCCGTTCTTCCATATCCAGATATTTCACATAAAATGATTTTAGGATTAATTTCTGACATAACATCATATCCAACACCTAGTTTTTCTAATGTCCCTTTTCTAAAATTCTCTAAAACTACATCAGAATTTTTTACCATCGTTTTAAATATCTCTATTCCATCTTTGTCTTTTAAATTTAATGCGATACCTTTCTTATTTCTATTCATCATCATAAAGGCTGCAGACTCTCCATTAATTTCTGGTGGTAAGAAGTTTCTGGTATCATCTCCTCCGGGTGTCTTTTCTATTTTAATTACCTCTGCTCCAAGATCAGCTAATAACAGTCCACAGGTTGGACCAGCCATTATTTGTGCCATCTCAAGTACACGAATGCCTTTTAATGATGCAGTCATCTATTACTTATTTTTGAATTTTGGTTTTGTTTTATTTAAGAAAGATTGATATCCAATTTTAAAGTCTTGGGTATCGTAGCATTTGTAACCAAGATTGTTTATTTTTTCTGTGACTTTTCCATTTTTTAAAATGTTTCTTGCAAATTGCTTATGCCACCTTGCAACTTTTGGAGCACCTTCACATATTAATTCAGCTGATTTATAAGCTTCTTTTTCAACATCTTTATCATTTACTACTCTATTAACTAGTCTCTTCTGAAATGCTTCATCAGCTCCAAATACTCTTCCTTCAAACAATATTTCCATTGCAGTTGTGTAATTGGTTACTTTTAAAAGAACCTCAAGTTCTTTTGCAGCCATTGTTAAGCCTAATCTTTTAATTGGAACTCCAAACCTAGAACTTTTACCACAAATTCTAATGTCACAACATCCTGCTATTTCTAATCCACCACCAACACATATTCCTTCAATCAAAGCAATTGTTGGTATTGGGCAATCAAAAATTGCTCCAAGTGTTCCGTGTAAAAATTTACCGTAAGATTTTGCTAATTTTGATGAAGATCTTTGTTTTTTAAATTCTCCAATATCATTTCCTGGTGAAAAAGATTTACCACCCTCTCCTCTTATAATGATACATCTTAAATTTTTATTCTTAGATAACTTTTTAAAAACTTTGCCAAGCTCAATCCACATTGGCTTAGTCATTGCATTTAATTTCTCAGGTCTATTAATAACAACTTCTACTAAATGTTCGTTTTTTTTATTTAATTTTATTAATTTACTCATTTAGCTCCTATAAAAAAATTCAACTAATGTCATTGGTATAGCTGGAACATAAGTTACTAGCATTAACAATACTAACAATACACATATAAAGGATATATTTGATCTTGTTACATCCCATATGTCTGCTTTTGCAACAGAACAGGCTGTAACTAGAACACTTGCGACTGGTGGTGTTTGTTGACCGATTGCTAAATTTAATGTCACAATTATACCAAAGTGAACTGGATCAATTCCTACAGCATTCACCAATGGCATTACAATTGGAACTGTTAAAATTATTGCAGCAACAGAATGTAAAAAGAAACCTATTATTAAAAGAAATACATTAAGTATTCCTAAGACTGCATATTTATTATTTGTAAAATCAATAATTGATTCTGCAACTTTTTGCGGGATTTGTTCAATTGTTAAAAATTCACCCAGTAATACAGATGCAGCTACTAATAACATTACTGAAGCTGTTTGAATTGCTCCTTCACAAGCCGACTCGTATAATCTTTTAAAATCTATTTCTTTATAAATAAATCCAATAACTAATGATGCTACAACTGCTAAACCTGCTCCTTCAGTTGCAGTTACAACTCCTCCAAAAATTCCACCTAAGATAATGATAGGTAATAAAAATGCTAAAGCTGCATCTTTTGCAGTTTTCTTTACATTTGGAATATTAAATGTTTCTTCAACAGGAAAGTTTTTACGTCTTGCAGTAATATATGCTGCTAACATTAAGAAAAAACCACCTATTACTCCTGGAACAATTCCCGCTACAAACAATTGCACAACTGAACTTTGAGCCATTACCGCATAAACAATCATTGGTATTGAAGGTGGAATGATAATTGCTAAAGAAGCTGAAGATGAAGTTACTGCAGCAGCGAAAGGACCAGGGTATCCTTTTTTCTTCATCGCTGGAATTAAAATAGATCCTAGTGCTGCAACATCTGCAACAGCTGACCCAGAAATTTCTGCAAAAAACATTGATGTAGCAATGTTAATCATGCTGAGACCACCCTTGATAAATCCAACGAGTGCTGAAGCAAAAGCTATTAATCTTCTAGAAATACCCGCACTATTCATTATTGATCCAGCTAAGATAAATAAAGGAATAGCAATCAATGGAAATTTCATTGATCCATCAAACATAACGATTGCTGTATCAATTAGAAAACTTGTTCCAGTTTTCAATACCATTGCAATAATTGTTGTTACTGCAAGTCCAATAGCGATAGGTACATTTATAGATAAAAGAAGTAGAAGGACTGCAAACATTGTAAGAATTATCATTAAATATCTCCTGTTTGCTCGTCACCTGTTGTTTGAAGAACTAAATTTTTATAATCTTCAGGAATTCTTAAAGTTTCAGATAAAATAAATAAACATGATGCAATTGGAATAACTGATTGCACAAAGGGTTGCGGAACCCACTCTAATGTTACTAAGGTTTCTCCTGTTATAAGAGTTAAAACCAAATAACCATAGTAAGCCAATAATATTAAAAAACCATAAACAACCAATTTTGACACTACAAAGAAAATTTTTCTAAGTACTAATGGAAAAGCTTTAAAAATACTTGGAACACTTATATGAGCACCTTTCAAAGCCGCATAGGCTGAACCGTAATAAGTTATCCAAGCAAGCTGAACAGCTGCAACCTCGTCATACCAAACCAAAGCGCTGCCAGCAAAACGAAAAGTGACACCAAGCAAAACTGTTACTGCTAATGCTACCATCATTATAAACAGTATTAGTTTTAATATTTTTTCGTAAGAATTTATAAATTTTTGCAATGTCATTTTTTTTCAGGCCCTCTGGTAGAGGGCCTGTTACAAATTATGTTAATTTGCTAAAGACGATACTTTATCAATTAACGCACCACCAGTTGGTACTTCTGACGCGAATTGATCGTATATTCCTTTACTTGCACTAATGAAAGCACCTTTATCAGCTTCATTAACTTGAACTCCAGCTGATTTGATAACTCCCAATAAAGATTTTTCAAGATTAGCAGCTTCAGCGTACACAAATTTTTGTGTATCTTTAGCAGCTTGCTCTAAAATACTTTGTACATCTGCAGGTAGTTTGCTCCAGTGGTCTTTATGTACTGTTACATAAGCAGGAGTGTAAACGTGACCTGTGATTGATAGATATTTTTGAACTTCTTGGAATTTAGCACTAGCAATCTGAGCATATGGGTTTTCTTGTCCATCCATTGTTCCTGTTTTCAAAGCAGTAAATACTTCTGAGAAAGACATTGGAGTTGGGTTTGCACCATATGATTGGAACATTTTAACTCTCCATTTTGATTTAGGTGTTCTTAATTTAATTCCTTTTAAGTCACCTGGAGTGTTAATTGGTCTAGTGTTGTTTGTGATATGTCTAAATCCATTTTCCCAAACAGCAATAACTTTGTATCCAGTTTTATCTTCAAGATTTTTAAACATTCCTGGTAAAACTTGGCTTTCAACTTTATTCATGTGTTTTCTGTCTTTAATAATGAAAGGCATATCAAATACACCAAACTCATCATGAATAGATGCCATTACTGATGAAGGTAACCACATGTTAACTGTACCCAATTTTAGTTTTTGCATTCCTTGTTTGTCTTTACCAAGTTGCGAAGAACCAAAAACAGTTACTTTTCCTTTGCTGCCTAATCTCTCATTTGCAAGTTTAGCAAAATGATCAACTGATGCAGAAAATAAAGATCCAGGTTTTCCTACGTGTCCAAATTTTACTTCAGTTGAATTTGCTGAGAAACTTAAAAATAGAGACGATAATAAAGCAACAATTATTTTAAAATATTTGTTCATATTTCCCTCTTAAGTTTGTTTTTTTAAAACAGCTTACAGAAAATATGAATGCAGTGCTAGGGATTAAATTGGCATATCGGAAATAATTATCGATCTTTAAATTCAAGATTGCCACGGGAGTCGACGCTCTTTTTGACATGCTTATAGTAGGTAGGATTATCAATCAGTCTTGACATATCTATACCCTTATTCTCATAACGTCTTTTTATTGTCATTCTTGGAATTATTACGAGGTTCATATTATCAATGAAGTCCTCGGTCCACTCTTTTTCTATCTTATCTTTGACCAATCTTTTCAAAAATACCCTTAAATCTGAACAACTAAGGTGTTTAATTTTTTCGTTATATAATACCATTTTGATGAATATATAATCTTGGTGTTATCTTGCAAGTTTAATGAATATATCTCCCATACCTGACTGAAGTTGATCTAATGGAGTATTATTTCTAAGATTACAATATCTACCTGTCACTTGGTGTCTATCTATAGCATTAACATTATATTGAGTGCAGGTTTTGGCTTTGTGTAATAGACCAATAACTAATTTTCCATCTATTACAGAAACTTGTTTCGTATCTAAATCATTGCCATTGCAAAAATATTTTTTGTTTACCCTTTCAGGAAAATCTGTTTTCCCACAAGGATTTTCAATTGTGAAAACATAAAATTCTTTTTCTATGCCTTTAAATTTATGTTTCATTTTAGTTGTTTTTGAATATTTCATTAAATCGCAGGAGCACGGAATGCAGCATCTATAATATTCACCACATATCTTCTTACCCGTATTGTTTTCAGTTAAATAAACATATTCTGGAACAGCATTTGGACTTATTAAAGAACCTGATACTGCACAATATAATTTATTATATTCTACAAAATCTTCATAAGAGATATCTTTATCAATTATATATTTGAAAAATTTAGGACCTGCCGCATTTCTATTTCTGTCTGGGAAAATTTTATTCCAATCATTAACGATATCTTGATAATAGTTTTTTTCTTGAGAATTTGCTGAATTTATCGGAATTGAAAAAAAAATAACAAATATAATAAGACTAAGTATATTTTTAATACTATGCATTAATAAATGATTTAAAAACCCATATTTGACCAGTTACTTCGGTCTTGGGTTTTACTATTGAATTTTTTTAATTCTTCCTTAGATGGTTCTCTTAAAAGATACATTACAATTCCTGAAACAAATAATGCCAATAATGATAAAGAACAAATAGTCATACGATTGATATATAAAAGCTTTATAATTTTTCAACACTATATAATGAGCAGTATTGTCCTATAATTTTTGTCTAAATTCGTAAGTTTTATTTAATTCATCAATATCAAATGATTCTATTGATCCATCGGTCCATTTAATTTCAACTTTAAAGTCTTTTTCGTCTTTTCTTATCCCATAATGAGCAACGGGTTCCATCTGACAAAGATATCCTGAGCCTGCATCTATTGTTTTTGAGTGAATTCTTTTATTAGATTTCATTGTTACTGTTGCACCTCTTGCTGGAGCTCCAAACTGATTAAGTGGTTTAATTCTTAAATAATTAAAATTTTTTATATCTGCTTTATATAAAGTTAACGGCTGAAAACCTGACTCACCATGTGAAACTAATAGTTCTAAAATTCCATCTCCATCAACATCCGCAACAGCTGCACCAGTTCCAAGACCAACAGTCTCTAAACCATTTTCCATTTTAATTTCTTTAAATTTTCCACCCTCTAAAACTTTGAAAAGTTTATTTGGTTCTCCAATATTATTCATGAAAATTTCATCATATCCATCATTATCAAAATCAGCTGAAATAACTGTTCTAATTTTAGTAGGATCATTATATGGAGATGTTGATATATCTTTAAATTTATCTCCATCTAAAACATATGCTCTATGCATTCCATCCCAGTTTGAAGATAAGATATCTAATCTTCCTCTATACAAAAGGTCACTCAAAGCTGTTCCTCTACCATTTTCAAATCTATCTTGTACTGCATACTCTTCAGCAACATCTTGGAAAGAACCTTTAGAATTATAATATAAAAAGTTGTCTCCTCTCTCATTTGCTGCAAAAATATCAGATCTATCCGAAAGAATATGTCCTGAAACAATAGCTCTACCTCCAGTAATTTTATCAATTGATAATGATTTAGCTTGATCTTTTATTCGATCTCTAATTAATTCATAAAATCGAGTAGGACCTCCATAATTTGCAACATAAATACCATATGCACCATCACCATTTCTATCTACACAAACAACTGACCTACCTGCAGTTAAGTTTAATTCACTTTGATTGATTTCTTTTTCAAATAAATCCTCGAATTTATTGTTATTTAAATCTATTAGTCGATCAGAATAAATTTTTGATCCACTGTATGTATCAGTATTTAAAAAATATATTTCCTCATAGCCATCTTGATCGATATCACATGCGGCAACACCTATCGTTCTTCTTTCTTCATCTGTAAATATTTTTTCATTTACAATGTTTATTAATTTTCCATCCTTATAAGAAAGGGCTAAATTTTTGAAACCAAAGCCAGTTACTACAAAATCATATTTATTATCTTTATTAACATCAGTAACTGAAACTCCGTAGCTTAGTCGAAACTCATTTTCTGCTATTTGATCAGTTATATTTAGGAAAAAATCTTTAGCGTTAGCATAACTAAATACAGATAAAATACTGAGAAAAGTGAAGATAATTTTTTTCATAATCATGCTCTTTATTGGAATTTAAAAATTAATATATGAGATAAATTAGCTTACTCAAGTAAGCCTAAAATTGAATAAATAACTAACCCTATAATTGCAGCAAAGAAAATTAAAAATGAAATTTGACTAAAAATATTATTCTTTGATCTAATTTCTCCTTTTTTGTACTTTCTAATCTGAATTATACCAAACCTAATAACTATTAAACCAAGGATTAGTAGTGATACTTTAAATAAGAATTCAATCATTTTTATTCAGGTAAAATAATTGTTTTTATAATTCTATTATTAGCATCTGAGCAAGGTAATTTAAAACATATCATAAAATTAATTCTTTCAGGCACTGTTGATTGACCATGTTGTCTTATTTCTCCAACCTCATTGTCTCCATTAGGAAGTCCACTGTTGCTAACAACACCTTTCCCACCAGTATATGGATTTGTTAGTTTACCATCAAAATATGTTTCCACTCGTTTCTTTAAATTAGCAGCATCATTATAAACATAAAGACTTCCAGCTCTTTGTGAACAGTCTATTGTCTTTTCCATTATGTATTCCTCTCCTATTACACATTTCATAATTTCAGTAGAAACAAATTTTGTGACTAATTTTAAATTTGCTTTTGCGGCACTTGCTTTAGCACCACTTGTATAACCACTATAAGCAACTACACCTACTGCAGCTAAGATCCCAATGATTGCTACAACAACTAAGAGTTCTATTAATGTAAAGCCTTTATTTTTCATTTTTTATTTGCTTTGTAATTTTCCATCCATTTTTTAAAAACAATTATAGCATCATTCATGTCTTTTGTTTTGTTAGGATGATTTTTAGCCCTACCTAGCATAGTTGCAATAACATTTACTTGATATTTTATTGGTCTTTTTTTTATAGCTGAAACAGTAAACAATGCCTTTTCTTTATCTTTAAAACCTAAGCCTTTTAAGGTTGTCTCTGGTTTATAATCTGAAAATAAAGAAAGATTTAATGGTTTAAATTTTTTATCTTTGATTAGTTTATTCATTGGCATTTTATCAACTATTCCAAAGATTTTTTTTGTATATACTTTATCTAGCTCAATTTTTATTGTGCCATCAAAACCAATTAAAGTAACTTTAAATTTTTTTGATTTATCTAATTTTGTAACTAATTTTATATATCTTTTGTGAAAGCCTTTAATTTCTTTTTGGTATAAATCTTTTGATCTTTTATATTCTGGATGGCTGTAATTAGGCGTATTGAGGACTAACAATCTACATTTCCATAGATATTTTTTAAAACTCATTAAAAAATATTAGTTATAAATTTTGTCTCTTACAAGCTTACTTAATAAACTATATCCAAGTTCATTCATATGTAGTGGATCTTCATCGTAAAACTTATCATAACCAGCATTTATCATGGGTGTTGTAATATCAACATAATCCCACATTTTTAAATTGGTTAAGTGTTTTTTTATCTTTGAATTCGCATCTAAAATTGTTGTCATAAGATCCCTTCTAAAAGGACTAGGTTTAATAGATATAAAAAAACATTTCGCATTTGGTAGTTTTTCTTCAACTTGATTAGAAAATAATAAAAATTCTTTTAACAATTCATCGCTATCCATTCCATATCCAATATCATTATCTCCAGCATAAAAGAAAAGATTAGATGGATTTAAAGGAGCAACCAATCTATCAAAATATCTTCTACAAGAGACTAAAGTTGAACCCCCAAAGCCTAAATTATAAAGATTACTTATTGATAAATCATTTTTGGCATTATCCCACATTTTAAAAGTTGAACTTCCATACAAAGCAACACTATTATTTGTTTTTGTCTGTTGAAAAGAATTATGTTCTAATTCTCTAACGTCGAGCTCAAACTCTTCTTCAACTGGACTAACTAAATTTACATTAGTTTTCAAATTTTCTATTTTATCTATGTTGTCTTGAACATTTTTAGCTAAATCAATAGCCTCTTCTACATAAGATCTAAATTTGGTTCTGTAATTATCTAAGAAGCTTTTCATTTCCTCTTGATTTTCTGGATCTTTGACATGATCACTTATTGTTATTGGCTCCTTAATAACTGCTGAATATATTGTTTTAGAAACTGGGTAATCAAAATTAGCAAGGGCAATTGGAATTAGTTTTGGTTTAGGATTAAGTTTAAATGCAAGATTAAATGCACCAGCTTTAAATGGTCCTGGAGATGTTATTGTTTTATTATCTTCTGTTTCTGATGTTCCTTCGGGGGCAATTACAATCGGTTGTTTTTGATTAAATACCTTTTGAGCTTCGTCAAAAAGTTTTTGTTTTCTTAATTTCTTTTCCTCTTCGCTTTCGTCCAACTTATCAGACTCTGGTGTATGAACAAAAATGTAATCTAAATTTTCATAGTAATTATATCTCCAAAATTCTGTGTTCCGACTTGTTCTAACGATACGTTGGCCTCCATCATTATATTTTGGATGTAATATTTTTGAACTGATGAAATGACTGTCGATTGAAAATGAATGCCCATTTGCAAGCTGATTATCATCTATAGCTGCTAAGTGATTGTAAAAAAAAATATTTGTTGGTTCATCTGGCAAATTTTCCCAACCCTTAATTACATATTTAACATTATCAAAAGCTTTGGTGAAATTTGAATTGGTTAACTCTCTTAATTTTGTTTTATCTGAATCACTAGAAGAATTTGAAACTCTATTATAAATAATATTTAATTGGCTGTGGAAACGAGACTCTCTTTCTAAATTATTTAAGGTATCTTTTATTAAACTAGATAATGATTTTTCTATCTCATTTCCTTTAATAAGTAGTTCGTAAACAACATCAAATGCCATTGCATAAGTATGAGTACTCTTTAATAAGTGTGGAATACTATATAACTTAGAACTAGCAGGTATTCTTGCAGTATTATCTTTCAATAATAAATTAACAAATTCTAATTCGTTTTCCGCTGAATATTTTGTCAGACCAGTTGCACTTTGTTGGAAACGACCTAATTGCCACAATTGTCTTTTGAAAATCTTTATTGATAATTCTGGGTCAGAAATAATCAGATTTTCAAGTGCTTCGTTGGAAATATGTAAAACTTTTGTATCCCTAGTAGATTTAATTGTATATGGATTAAAAAAATCTCCTTTTCCAGAAGATAAAGTTAAAGCAATACCAGCTCTAGTTAGGGTTCTAAAATTTCTTATTATTTTTCCATTAATAAAATTGTGGAATAAGCCATCAACTTTGCCACTTAATAATATTTTTAAACCTTTAGAAACATCTCCCTCTTTAACTATATATTGATTTGATGAATACATCTTAATATTACCTAATTTAATAAACTTTTCTAAGTCATCATCAGTAAGTGTTGAAAAAAAAGTAGCAGATTTAATTCTATGTATATTCGTAATACTTTTTTCTGATGGGATGCCCGGAGAAATTTGTATTTCATCATCTTTATACAAAGTGTTTAAATTTCTTGAAGAGACAAGCAGTTGGAAAGAAAAAAAAGAAATCGCTGAGTATAATGTTGATATAAGTTTACTTTTTTTTTGTTGTAAATCTTTTAAATCATCTAGTTTTATCGAGATATATTCTGTTCCACCTTCAATAAATATTTCACCCATAAATCTATTGGGTTGATTAAGTCCAGATATACCTAATGGTGTTGCAGGCTTTGTTATTTTTGCAAAGGTTATAGATTTAGTTTCAAAATACTTGGTAAATGTAGCTTTGCCTTTAATTAAAAAATAAATGTTTTCTGAAATTTGATGCTGCTTTGCTAAAACTTCATCACTTCCAGCTATTATGTGCTCTGATATTCCATCTATTAGTCCAAAGGATTCTTTTAGATTTCCTAAATCAAAGCCATTTTGCTGAAATAATTCAGATAATTTCATAAGTAAAATGAATAGATATACTTAATTTGAATTTATTGATTAAGAATAAATGCATATCTGGGTTGAAAAGTTATCAATAGTTTACCTTATTTTTTTCAGTAATAAAAAGATGTGAAACGTAAATTAAAAAAAAATAAATCAACAAATAAATCTAAAACGCTTTCAAAAAAGCCTAAGGTTATAAACCCGAACTTTTTTTATTTTTATAATGAAAATGGAAAATTAGTTGGAATACCTTACGGTAATTAAATTTTATCTTCTTTGAGATAAACTAGCGTGTTTTTTTAATACTTCAGCTGAAATAACTTTTGCTTCTGTTGTTTTCTTAATATTCCAGATTTTTTCCTTAGCAATTTTAGTTGATATTTTATTATCAACTATTGGCGATGGGTAATCTTTACCAATTACTAAATTTATACCCTTTTGTTCAATGAATGTTAATTTCCATGGTTCATGAACTAATTTTCCTGGAACATTTTTTAATTCTATAACCCATTTTTTAATAAAATCTCCTGCAGGATCTTGATCAATTGATTGTTTAATTGGATTGTAAATTCTTATTGAATTTATTCCTGTTGTTCCTGATTGCATTTGAAATTGTGAATAATGAATACCCGGCTCATAATCTGTAAATAATTTTGCTAAATGTTTTGATGTTTTTTTCCAATCAAGCCATAATTGATAAGAAGCAAATGAAACTAACATTGCTCTCATTCTAAAATTAATCCATCCATTAGTTCTTAGGTACCTCATACAAGCATCAACAAACGGATAACCAGTAGTTCCATTTTTCCATGCTAAATGATAATCTTCATTAAAATCATTTTCTCTTATTCCATTATAAGCGCTATTCATATTTCTAAATTCAATTTCTGGTTCATCATATAACTTTTGAATAAAATGACAGTGCCAGGCTAATCGACTTTTAAAAGCAATTAAGGATTTCTTTTTTGAAAAAGATAAATTGGATTTTAACTTGTCATTAGTCTTTTTAAAAATTTCCTTGATAGAAATATTTCCGAATGCAATATGGGGGCTTAATCTAGAACAAGAAGTTTCTCCTGTTATCGGCGAAGACATTTCTTTTTGGTAATTTTCTGATCTGTCATTAAGAAAAGAATCTAAAAGTTGGAGTGCTTTTTGTCTTCCACCAATCTGAATTTTTCCATTTTCCAAATTGTTTGTTTCTACTTTCGATAAATCCTCTACATAATTATCTGAAATAAACTCACAATTTAAATTTGAATTTACACTTTCACTATCTATAAATTTATTCCAATTATATGACCATTTATTTCTTATTCTATGATTTAATTGAACACCAAATTGATTTGATATTTTCCAATTAATATTTTTTTCTTTAAATAAAAAACTAACTTCTTTATCTAAGTCAGTTATATACATATTCTTGAATATTATATTTGAATAAACCTCATTTATTTTAAATTTATTAGTTAAATGACTTAAAATTTCTAATGTATTTCCGTAATATATATTGAGTTTAGCATTATATTTTTCACTTAGTGTTTTTGATAAATCGTCTAATGATGATTTTAAAAAATCTAGATGGAATGAGCTTGATGTAGGTAATTTGTGATATTCTTTATCAAATATGTAAATTGGTAAAATTTTTCCTGATTTTACAGCCTCATTAAATGCATCATTATTAGATACACGTAGATCGTTCCTGAACCATACGATTTTGTTCATTTTAAATAATTAAAGACTGATTTTGAAAGTTCTTGAAGTTTTATCGTCTGAGACTTTTAAAATTTTAAATTTAGAAGTTTTTTCAAGTTTTTGACCTTTTTTTGTAACAAAAGATTTCATTTTCTTAACTTCGCCCTCGGGCATTTTTCTTGTGTACTTCAAAGTATGTTTTTTTGATCCAATAACAAATATAGTTTTCATGAGATTTTAATTACAAATATATTTATTATCTGTCTCTGTGACATAAGTTTCATTTAAGAGTTATGGAATATTTAGATTATTTTGATATCGAGAATCTACTAAAGAGGCAGGTTGTATTCAAATAGTATATTTATAAAAAATAGAAATAAATTTGTTGAATACAACCTACCTAAAACTTATTTTTATAAGTGAAGGAGGTGCAAATGCTTAGAATAACGCCACCTGACACTTAGCTGGTGAGATATCACATATTAAAAATAACACAAACTAAATCCATTTGATGGATTTGGCCAAAATGGCATAAAAAAGGGGAGCTCTTTTGGTAATAACCAATTGAGCTGACCCCTTTTAATAATTTTTAGACATAAAATCTTTAATTCTCTTAGCACCTTCAATTATATCTTTTGTGCTTCTAGCGTATGAGAATCGGATAGTAGAATTTCCTCTTTTTTGATCAAAATCAATTCCTGGTGTTATAGCAACATTTGCTTCATCTAAAACTTTTTTACAAAAAGCTAAGCTATCATTTGAATATTCAGAAATATCAACATAAATGTAAAAAGCACCATCTGGTGGTGAAAACTTTTTTAATCCTGCTTTCGGTAATTCTTCTAAAAGTATCTCTCTATTTTTTTTATATACCTCAACATTCGATTGTAACTCTTCATTTGCATCTAATGAAGCAAGAGCTGTAACTTGACTTGCGTGTGGAGGACAAACAAACAAATTTTGCGAAAGTCTTTCTACTTGTCTAACATGATCTTCTGGTACAACCATCCACCCTATTCGCCAACCAGTCATTGAAAAGTATTTTGAAAAAGAATTAATTACATAGCAATTATCTGTAATCTCTAGAGCTGATGTTGGATTATTTTCATATTGAATTCCATGATAAATTTCATCACTAATAAAACTTACATTATTCTCATTTGCAGTATTAATTAAATTCTCTAACGATTGTTTATCTAACATAGACCCAGTTGGATTTGCAGGTGATGCAACTAGAATTCCATTTAAATTATTATTTAGAATATCATCTGGAACAGGTTGAAATCTATTTTGAAGTTTGGTTTGAATATCTACAGTTTCCAAACTTAGTGATTTTAGTATTTGTCTATAACTAGGATAACTTGGAGAACCAATTCCAACTCTGTCTCCACTATCAAATAGTGCAGAAAAGGATAATATAAAAGCTCCAGAGGAGCCTGTTGTAACTACTATTCTATTTGGATTTAAATCTAAATTGTACCAATCTCCATATAGCTTTGAAATTTTTGCTCTTAAAGCAGGTAGACCAAGTGATACTGTGTAACCTAGATTATTTTTGTTTATCTCATTAGTAATATAATCTTTTGCGATCTTAGGTGCTGGTGTTCCTGGCTGACCTACCTCCATATGAATTATATCTTTACCTTTTTCCTCTGCAATTCTTGCTGATTCCATTACATCCATTACTATAAATGGATCAACATCTGATCTTTTTGATTTTTTCATCATTTTATTTGATCTTCACAAAATTTTTTAACCTCATCAGCAGAAAGCCTTTCGCTCTCAGGTTTATTCGAATCTAATTCAGCTTTTCCAATTATACACGCTTTGATAGTTTTGCTTTTATTAAAACCTGAATAATACTGAGTTGATATATACAATGCTATAACTCCAAGTATTATAATTATTGAAACTTTTAAATTATTACTCATCGGTAAATTAAATTTTTATAATGAAATTTTACTAATCTCAACTAACAAGAGACTTTTGAGGTTTCATATCACTCTTGCTTATACCAGCTACTTTAACTGGTTTTTTCATAGCATCTCTTCTGAACGGCTCACCTAATTCTTGATTTAGAATTATTTCAATAAATGTAGTAATACCTTTTTTCTGATCTTCACATGATTGTTTAATAGCTTTAGTGGTTTCTTCCATTGTATTTGCAATTACACCTTTTAAACCACATGCATTAGCAACTTTTGCATAACTTAATTCTGGATCTAACTCTGTTCCAACAAAATTATCATCGAACCATAAAATTGAATTTCTTTTTTCAGCACCCCATTGATAATTTCTAAAAATTACCATTGTTATTGCAGGCCACTCTTCTCTTGCACAAGAGCTCATTTCATTCATGCTTATTCCAAATGCTCCATCACCAGCAAAACCTATAACTGGAGTATCTGGACATCCAATTTTTGCTCCAAGAATAGATGGAAATCCATATCCACATGGTCCAAATAAACCTGGTGCCAAATATTTTCTTGGTTTTTCAAATGTTGGGTATGCGTTACCAATTGCACAATTATTTCCAATATCACTTGAAATTATAACATTTTCTGGCATCCCAGCTTGAATAGCTCTCCATGCTTGTCTTGGAGACATTCTATCTTTATCTCTTTCTCTTGCTTCTTTATTCCAAACAGTTCCTGGGTCATCATCCTCATGATCTAAACTTGTAAGAGTTTGCAACCATGCAGATTTAGTTTGATGAATTAGATTTTTTCTATCTTCTCTCCCATTATCTCCAGCATTTGATGAGAGTTTTTCTAATATTTGTTGAGCTACCATTTTAGCATCACCGCAAATACCAACTGTAACTTTCTTTGTTAAGCCAATACGATCGGGGTTCATATCTACTTGAATAATTGTTGCATCTTTTGGCCAGTAATCAATTCCATACCCTGGTAATGTTGAAAATGGATTTAATCTTGTTCCTAATGCTAAAACAACGTCAGCTTTTGAAATTAACTCCATTGCAGCTTTAGATCCGTTGTACCCTAATGGGCCAACAGCTAATGGATGGCTTCCTGGAAAACTATCATTATGTTGATATCCATTGCATACAGGTGCATCAAGCTTTTCTGCTAATTTTTTACAATCATCAATCGCATCACCTATAACAACTCCTGCTCCAGATAAAATTACTGGGAATTTTGCATCTGATAATAATTTTGAAGCTCTATCAACAGCATCTTTTCCACCACCTTGTCTTTCAAATCTTACAATTGGAGGTAATTCTATATCTATAACTTGTGTCCAAAAATCTCTTGGTACATTTATTTGTGCAGGCGCTGAACCTCTAAATGCTTTTTCTATTACTCTATTTAAAACTTCTGCCATTCTTGATGGATCTCTAACTTCTTCTTGATAACACACCATGTCTTTAAATAAATTCATTTGCTCTACTTCTTGAAAACCACCTTGGCCCATAGTTTTATTTGCAGCTTGAGGTGTAACTAATAGTAATGGAGTATGATTCCAGTAAGCGGTTTTTATTGGTGTAACAAGTCCTGTAATTCCTGGACCATTTTGAGCAATCACCATTGACATTTTTCCAGTTGCTCTTGTGTAACCATCAGCAATCAATCCACCATTTGTTTCATGAGCAACGTCCCAAAAAGTTATTCCAGCTTCTGGAAAAAGATCAGAAATAGGCATGAATGCAGAACCAATAATACCAAACGAATGTTCAATACCATGCATTTGTAAAACTTTTACAAAAGCTTCTTCGGTTGTCATTTTAGCCATATCAAATCCTTCTTAATTCTATTTTTTAATTGTCAAAGTGACCAATTCATATATAAATTGGGTCGAATTTCAAACAAAGAAATCGTCACAATGGCCGGCACAGATATTATAATCCACGATGAAAAAGACAATGTAGGTGTTGTAGTTATTGAAAAAATTACTCCAAAACAAGACTGTGATTGCTGGATTATGGAAAATGATAAATCAGTAAAAATTCAATCGATGGATGAAATACCTTTGGGTCATAAAATTGCTATGACTGATCTTAACGAGGGAGATACAATATTAAAGTACGGGCATGATATTGGCAAAGTCGTAAAATCAATTAAAAAAGGTGAGCATGTGCATGTTCACAACGTAAAAACTAAAAAGTGGTAAAATGGAAATTCCAAAAACGTTTTTAGGATATAAAAGAGAAGATGGAAGAACAGGTACAAGAAATCACGTAATAATTCTTCCTGTTGATGATATTTCAAATGCTTGCGCTGAAGCTGTAGCTAATAATATTAAAGGTACGATTGCACTTCCACATTCTTATGGAAGATTACAATTTGGAGCAGACCTAGAGCTTCATTTTAGAACAATGATTGGAACAGGAAAAAATCCAAATGTTGCAGCAGTTATAGTAATAGGTATTGAGCCTAAATGGACAAAAAGAATTGTTGATGCAATTGCAACGACTGGAAAACCAGTTGAAGGATTTAGTATAGAAGGTGTAGGAGATATAGACACTATAGCAAGAGTTTCAAAGAAAGCTCAAGAATTTTCAATTTGGGCATCTGAGAAACAAAGAGAAGAGCGTCCTATAAGTGATTTATGGATATCAGTTAAATGTGGAGAGTCTGATACAACATCAGGATTAGCATCAAATCCGACAGTTGGAAATTTAATGGATAAATTAGAGCCCTTGGGTGTTCATTTATGTTTTGGTGAAACATCTGAGCTAACAGGTGCTGAAACTGTGTGTGAAAAAAGAGGAAAAACTCCTGAGGCTCAAGAGAAGTTTAAAAAAACTTGGAGTTCATATAATGATTTCATCTTAAAAGAAGCAACTGACGATCTTTCTGAAAGTCAACCAACAGCTGGAAATATAGCAGGTGGACTTACTACAATCGAAGAAAAAGCATTTGGAAACTTTCAAAAAATTGGGGGATGCAAGTTTATTGATGTACTAGAACCAGCAGAAGAACCAACTAAAGGTCCAGGCTTATACTTTATGGATACCTCATCAGCTGCTGCTGAATGTGTTACTTTACAAGCTGCAGGAGGATTCAATCTTCACCTATTTCCAACCGGACAAGGAAATATAATTGGAAACCCAATTGAGCCAGTAGTAAAACTAACTGCTAATCCTTTAACTGCTAGAACAATGAGTGAGCATATTGATATTGATGTTTCTAAAATCTTATCAAGAGAAATGAATTTAGATGAAGCTGGTGATGAATTAATTAAAGCTACAATAAGAGTTGCAAACGGAAGATTAACTTGTGCTGAAGCATTAGGTCATAGAGAATTTGTGATGACTAAATTATACAGAAGTGCTTAAGCTTTAAGCTTAGCTTCTCTTGCTTTATTCCACTTAGAGATATAATTTCTTAAAATTGCAGCTCCAATTCCAAGAACTACTGCTAATACAACTGATGTAAGTCCATAAAAAACTGGAAGGTCTTTCGAATAATCTAAAATAAACTGTGCAATGTTACCAAGGTTTTTAGTTCCATTTACTACTGTTTCAGCGATTATGTCTTCTTTAATAAAAGTGTCATAAGCAATTGCAATTCCAACTAATAATAAAAGTACTGCTAAGATTGTTTTAAATTCTGAGCTATCAACTTTTTCACCAATTTTTTGACCAAACTGAACGCCAATAATAGAGCCAAGTATTAGTACAAAAACTAAAACAAGATCAATTGTTCCGTAATTAAAAGCATGAAGAACTGTTACGATTGCACTTACAAATATTGTAACAAACAAAGATGTGCCAGGAATTAGTTTTGTTGGCATTCCAATAATATAAATCATTGCAGGAACCAATATAAATGCACCACCCACTCCCATAATTGCTGCAATATATCCAACAATTAAACCAATAATAATTGGAGTAAATGCACTTTCATAAACTTTTGATTTTTTAAAACGCATTCTAAAGGGTAGTCCATGTATCCAATAATGAGTATGTAATTTTTTTCTAACAACAATTTTTTTTCTAGCCTTATCAATTTCTGATACTCCTTGAATAAGCATTAAAGTTCCAAGTATAGCTAAGATGTACATGTAGGCTAAAGATATAACGATGTTTATTTTTCCAATATCCTGGAAATAAGAAAAAGTTAATATCCCAAGTAAAGTTCCAATAGTTCCACCAACTACAATCATCAATCCCATTTTATAATCTAATGTACCTTTTAAATAATGAGTAGTCGAACCAGATACCGATGTACCTAAAATATTGCTTGCTTCATTTGGAACTGCATAAGCAGGTGGAATACCTAAAAATATTAAAAACGGTGTCATTAAAAATCCTCCGCCTACACCAAATAATCCTGAAAGAATACCAACTGCTAAACTTAAACCAAATATAAAGAGTATATTAATCTCGACTTGAGCTATTGGAAGAAAATATTCCATATAATCTAACTATTCCTCTCATAATCTAAAGTCAATGATTATAAGAATAAATTAAATAAAATTTTGAAATGTTCCTAAGATTATAATTGCCCAAGTAAAAAATATAAAAAGATATAGAAAAGATTTAATTATTTTTGAAAACTGATTTGAAACTAATAATGGGATTTTCTTAATATTTTGATTAAATGCTTGAAGCATACCCGCGAAATACCACAAGTTTTACTAAATGCAAATAATATTTAATTAAATTTAAAAAATAGTTGCCCCGAAGACTTTGACCTCATCTCCCTCTTCTCCAAGGACTAGTCGACCTAAAAAGTCTCCTGGTATCTCTGTACTGTTTTGTTTATAGATAACAGTCAC
>CACIFV010000005.1:7500-80686 GCA_902586025.1 uncultured Pelagibacteraceae bacterium | reverse complement strand
ATCTGTAGCATCAAAAGGTTATTTAGAAACTGTGACATGGTCATTTACTGACTCTAAAATTAATCAATTGTTTAGAGAAAATGATGAAGAAATACCAATTGTAAATCCGATTAGTTCAGATCTAAATGTTTTAAGAAACTCTATTTTTCCAAATTTGATATTTTATTTAAAGAAAAATTTAGATAGAGGATTTAAAGATATTTCTTTATTTGAAATTGGTCCAGCGTTTAAAGGAAAAAATCCTGGAGATCAACTGACTGTTATTGGCGCAGTAAGAGCAGGAAAGATTTCAAGATTATCTTGGAATGATAAAGAAAGAATTGTAGACACATTTGACGTAAAAAAAGATGTAATACAAAGTCTATGTGAAGCAGGGATCCATAAAGATGATATTGTTATAGACGATAAAACTCCTTCTTACTATCATCCAGGAAAATCTGGAGGGGTGTACCAAAATAAAAACGAAAAAAAAGCTTTAGCATATTTTGGTGAGATACATCCAAACATAATAAAAAAATTAGATATAAACACCGAGGGTTTAGTAATATTTGAAATTTGTCTTGATTACATAAAAGAGTCAAAACAAAAAATAAAAGACTCAAAATCTGAATATAAATTTTCTGATTTCCAAAAATCAGAGAGAGATTTTGCATTTATTATTAATAAAAATTTTAAATCTCAAGAATTAGTTAGTATAATTAAATCTGCTGATAAAAAATTAATTAAGTCAGTAAGAGTATTCGACGTATTTGAGGGAGAAAATATACCAGAGGGAAAAAAATCTATAGCTGTTAATGTAACTATTCAGTCAGAAGAAAAAACATTAAATGAAAATGACCTGGACAACATTAATAAACTAATTATCTCTTCAGTTGAGTCAAAGTCTGGCGCAAAAATTAGATCCTAAAAATGGGTGATACAATAGACAACATTAGGAATTTTGCAATTATAGCTCATATAGATCATGGTAAATCAACAATAGCTGACAGAATAATTCATAAATGTGGAGGTTTGAGTGATAGAGAAATGAAATCTCAAGTGCTTGACTCTATGGATATAGAAAGAGAGAGAGGGATAACAATAAAAGCACAAACAGTTAAATTAAATTATAAAGCTAAAAATGGTAAAAATTATATTTTAAATATTATAGATACTCCAGGACATGTAGATTTTAGTTATGAAGTTAGTAGAAGCCTTTATGCGTGTGAGGGCTCAATATTAATTGTAGATAGTACTCAAGGGGTAGAGGCCCAAACACTTGCAAATGTTTATCAAGCACTTGATATAAATCATGAGATTATTCCAGTATTAAATAAAATTGATCTACCGGCATCTGATCTTGAAAGAACAAATAATCAAATAGAAGATGTTATTGGCATAGATACATCTAATTCTGTTCCTTGCTCTGGAAAAACTGGACAAGGAATAGATGAAATTCTTGAGCAAATTATTAACTCTTTGCCGGGACCTAAAGGTGAAAAAAATAGCAAATTAAAATGTTTATTAGTTGATAGCTGGTATGACACTTATCTTGGAGTAGTTATATTGGTTAGAATCATAGACGGAAAACTAAAAAAAAATATGAAAATAAAAATGATGTCTACAAATCAAGAATATATTGTAGAAAAAGTTGGTGTTTTTACACCTAAGGCAAAAGATGTGAGTGAACTTAACGCTGGAGAAATAGGTTTTATTACAACTGGAATTAAAATTTTATCAGAAACTAAAGTCGGAGACACTATATGCGATGCAGAAAATCCTCTACAAGATGCATTACCAGGTTTTAAACCAAGTAAGCCAGTGGTTTTTTGCGGTTTATTTCCTGTAGATAGTTCAGAATATCAAAAGTTAAAAGATGGACTTGCTAAATTACAATTAAATGACGCAAGTTTTTCTTATGAAGCAGAATCATCATCTGCCTTAGGACTTGGTTTTAGATGTGGATTTTTAGGTCTTTTACACCTTGAAATAATCACAGAAAGACTTGAAAGAGAATTTGATATAAATTTATTAACTACAACGCCTGGTGTTGTTTATAAAGTTCACTTAAATAATGGTGAAATTATTGAACTTCAAAATCCGTCAAATTTACCAGATCCTACTTATATAAAATTTATTGAAGAACCATGGATTAAAGCCACAATTATCACTCCAGACCAATACTTGGGATCAATTATTAAGTTATGTCAAAATAAAAGAGGTATTCAAACTAATTTAAGTTATTCAGGAAATCGTGCAGTAATTAATTATGAGATACCCTTAAATGAAGTTGTATTTGATTTTAATGATCGTCTTAAATCTATGACAAGTGGATATGCTAGTTTTGATTATGAAATTATTGATCACAAAGAAGGAGATCTAGTAAAAATGAATATACTTGTAAACTCAGAACCTGTTGATGCTCTTGCAATGATGATACATAAAGATTTTGCTCAAACTACAGGTAGAGAGGTCTGTGAAAAATTAAAAGACTTAATTCCAAGACACAACTTTATGATACCAATCCAAGCAGCTATTGGTGGTAAGATTATTGCTAGAGAAACTATCAAAGGTTTTAAAAAAGATGTGTTAACGAAAATCCATGGAGGTGGAGCCACAGATAGAAAAAGAAAACTGCTTGAAAAACAGAAAAAAGGTAAAGCTAGAGCAAAGCAATTTGGAAAAGTTGAGATACCTCAAGAAGCATTCATAGGTGTTTTAAGGATAAACAAAGAGTAGGTATTTTGGAGAGGTGGCCGAGTGGTTGAAGGCGCACGCTTGGAAAGCGTGTATAGGGGAAACTCTATCATGGGTTCGAATCCCATTCTCTCCGCCATATTTTTGTTAGAAAATTGATATTTTTAAAGGGTTTTACCGAAATAGAAAAAAAATCTAAAAAACATCAAATAAATGTTGGTATTCAACACTTATTTAAGCATTTGTGTCTCTACCATTTTTAAATTTTTTATAAAAATGTTATAAAAATTTCTTCCATATTAAAAATTAATGACAAAAAATAATTCAAACAATTACCAAGCTGACTCCATAAAAGTCCTAAAAGGTTTAGAAGCTGTAAGAAAAAGACCGGGTATGTATATCGGTGACACTGATGATGGAACTGGATTACATCATATGGTTTACGAAGTTGTAGATAATTCTATTGATGAAGCTCTAGCAGGATTTTGTAAAAAAATTGAAATTAGTATAAACGATGATAACTCTGTAACAGTGATTGATGACGGTAGAGGAATCCCTGTTGATATTCATAAAGGTGAAAAAAAATCAGCTGCCGAAGTTATAATGACCCAACTTCATGCTGGTGGTAAATTTGATCATAATTCTTATAAAGTTTCTGGAGGACTACACGGAGTGGGTGTATCAGTTGTTAATGCTCTTTCAGAGAGATTAAAACTTACAATTAATAGAGATAATAAAAAATATTATATAGAATTTAAAAACGGAGACGCAAAAACTTCATTAAAACAAGTTGGCAAATCAAAAACTAGTGGAACCGAAATTAATTTTGTTCCATCGAAAGATATATTTTCATCTATTAAATTTAGTTTTTCTATACTAGAAAAAAGAATGAGAGAATTGGCATTTTTAAATAAGGGCATAAAAATAGTTTTAAGTGATTTAAGACAAAAAAAACCAAAAACATTAGAGTTTAAATTTGATGGAGGTATTACAGAATTTGTACAATTCATTGATGAAAAAAAAGAAAGCTTAAAAAACAAAAATGAAAATGACCTTTTTAAAAAACCTATATATATAGAGGGTTTAAAAAATAATATTGATGTTCAATGTTCCCTTAAATGGAATGCAGGGTACAGTGAAGATGTATTACCATATACTAATAATATTTATCAAAAAGATGGAGGAACACATCTTCTTGGATTTCGAAGTGCATTAACAAGAGTAGTAAATAAATATGCAAATGAACAAAACTTATTAAAAAAAAATAAAGTTTCTTTATCAGGAGATGATGTTAAAGAAGGATTAACTTCAGTTCTTTCTATCAAAATTCCTGACCCTAAATTTTCATCTCAAACAAAAGATAAATTAGTCTCGTCAGAAGTTAGAAATATTGTGGAAACTATAATTAACGAGAAGTTGTCTACTTGGTTTGATCAAAATCCATCAATTTCAAAAATTATATTAACTAAAATTATCCAGGCTGCAGTAGCAAGAGATGTAGCTAGAAAAGCAAGAGAAAATGTACGAAGAAAAGGAGCCTTAGAATTGACGGGATTGCCTGGAAAGTTAGCCGATTGTCAAAACTCAAAGCAAGATGGAACCGAACTATTTATTGTAGAGGGTGACTCAGCTGGTGGTTCAGCCAAACAAGGCAGAAACCGTGAAAATCAGGCAGTTTTGCCGCTTAGAGGAAAAATATTAAATACTTTTACAGATCTTAATGAATCGAAAAAGAATGGAAATTCAAATGATTTAAGAACTAAAAGCTTATCAAAGATGATTTCATCAAATGAAATAGTTACATTGATAAACGCACTCGGTCTTGATCCAAAAAATGAGGATATAGATCTCAAAGATTTAAGATATGGAAAAATAATAATAATGACAGACGCCGATGTTGATGGCTCACATATAAGAGCATTATTATTAACGTTTTTTAATAACAAGCCATTCGATAAATTAATTGAGTTTGGACATGTTTACCTTGCTCAGCCTCCTTTATTTAAAATTAATAAAGGAACTAAAAGCATATATATCAAAGATGAAAGTGAGCTTGAAAGTTATTTAATAAAAAATTCAAAGGATATTAAAAAATATAAAAAGAATTCTAAAGAATTTAATAATATTCTACAAATTGAAAAGTCTAAACTTAATATTCAAAGATTTAAAGGACTTGGTGAAATGAACCCTGATGAGTTATGGAATACAACTTTAAATCCCGAAACAAGAAACTTGTTGCAAGTTCAATATTCAAAGAATAGTAAAAAAGATCAAGATTTGATACAAACCTTAATGGGTAATGATGTTTCTTCAAGAAAAGATTTTATTGTTGAAAATGCAATAAATGTTTCAAACTTAGATATTTAGATGGATTTAAAACAATCTGTCAAAGCAGCATCATTGAATAAGTCTACTTATATAAATTTAAGATGGATTGGAATTTTAGGTCAGTTTATAACTATAAACACAGTAAAGTTTATTTTTGGTTTTGAATTCGACTTTATTTTATCTAATCTAATAATTTTTATTGGAGCTTTAAGTAACTTCTACTTAATGTTTTTTTATAAAAAACCAATACTTTCAAATGTAACTTCTTTTAATTTTTTATCTTTAGATATCCTTCAATTGAGTGCTTTACTTTACTTATCTGGAGGTATTTTGAACCCTTTTTCAATATTTCTTTTGATACCGAGCGTATTTGCTGCATCTAATTTAAATATCAGAACAAATATTGCTTTAATTTTAATTACTCTAGCAGCGATTATATTTTTAACTTTCTATCATTATGAACTACCTAAACCATTAGATGAATATAGTATTAGCTTGTATTATTACTATGCTATTCCTTTAGCATTGATAATTGCATTATTTTTTTTGAACTATTTCGCATTTATTTTTGGACAAGAAACAAACCTTAGAAAAGATGCTTTGGATAAAATCCAAGAAGTAATTTCAAAAGAGCACGAACTCGTTTCACTTGGGGGACAAGCCGCAGCTGCAGCTCATTCATTTGGCACACCTTTGTCTACCATTAAAATTATTTCTCACGATCTCTTTGATCAATTTAAAGAAAATGATGATGTAAAAAAAGATCTTGAACTATTAATCAGTCAAGTTAACAGGTGTAATGACATTTTAAAAAAACTAACATTAAATCCCACAATAGAAGATGATTTTATTGACAAAAATAAAACGCTTTACGATTATATTAGTGAGATAGTTAACTCATTTAAGGAAATTTCAAATAAGAATTTCAATATTGATAAAGAGCAAGATTCCAACTCATTTGAAATATTAAAATCTGTTGAAATTGTTTATGGTTTGAGGAATTTCATTGGAAACGCTAACAAATTTTCAAATGAAAATATCTATATTGCCATCAAAAGCGACAGTCAAAAAACTGAAATAACAATAGAGGATGATGGTCCTGGTATACCAAAAGATATACTTAACAAGATTGGAGAGCCTTATATTAAGACACTTAAACCTAAGGATAATAAAAAAACTGGATTAGGCCTAGGAATTTTTATAGGCAAAACTTTGTTAGAAAAAAATTCTGCCAAAATAACAATTAGAAATTCAGAAACTAGAGGTGGAGCTGAAGTAAAAATAGATTGGGAAAATAAAAATTTAAAAAAATTAGTGTAATTTTTTATTATTTTCAAACAAACCACTAAGCTGACCAATCATTACATCCCCTAACTCTTGAACATCAGCTATTTTTATCGCTTTTTTGTAATATCTCGAAACGTCGTGGCCTATACCTATGGCAAGAATTTCGATATCACTTTTGTTTTCAATTGATTTTACAGTTTGCTTTAGATGTTTTTCTAAAAAATCACCCGAATTAACAGATAATGTTGAGTCATCAACCGGAGCTCCATCTGAAATAACCATAAGAATTTTTCTTTCTTCTTTTCTTTTCTTAAGTCTGTTGAAAGCCCAAGTAATAGCTTCACCATCAATATTTTCTTTAAGTAAACCCTCTTTTAGCATTAAGCCTAAATTTTTTTTTGATTGTCTCCAGTGAGTATCAGCAGATTTATAAATTATATGTCTTAAGTCATTTAAACGTCCTGGATTTTTTAATTTTCCAAGTTTATTCCACTTTTCTCTACTCTTACCACCCTTCCAATTTTTTGTTGTGAAACCAAGAATTTCAACTTTAACCGAGCATCTTTCTAATGTTCTAGACAATATATCAGCACAAAGAGCGGCAATAGTAATTGGTCTCCCTCTCATAGATCCAGAATTATCTATTAGTAAAGTCACAACTGTATCTTTAAACTCTAAATCTTTCTCTTTTTTAAAAGAAAGGGAATTATATGGATCAATTATTATCCTTGGTAATTTTGAACTATCTAATAAACCTTCTTCAAGGTCAAATTCCCAAGATCTATTTTGTTTTGCAAGTAACTGTCTTTGTAATTTATTTGCAAGTTTGGTAATTATGTCTTGGAAACTAGTTAGCTGTTGATCTAAATTTTTTCTTAATTTTGAAATTTCTTCAGAATTTTCCAATGTTTCTGCTTTTGCTGTCTCATCAAATTCTGAAGTATATATTTTATATTCTTTATTACTTATTCCTAAATTTTTTTTCTGAACAATATTTTCTATTTCATTATTTTCAGCATCATCATTTCCTAGTTGTTCATCAAGTCTAAATTCATTCATTTCATCAGAACTATCAACTCCTTCATTAATACTGTCTTCCTCTTCTCTTTCCTGGGACTCTCCACTATCTGTTTTTTGATCATCTTTTGAATTATTGTTATCTTGCTCATCTTCTTTCTGCTCTTCCCTTTTGTTTTCTTCTTCGGATTCGAAGATTTCCATATTCTGAAGAATTTCTGATATTTTAGAATTGTATATGTCCTGATTCTCTGCATTTTCTTTTAAAAAGTCTATGTGTTTATCTAAAGATTTTTCAAAATCATCTTTCCAGTATGATAAAATTTTTTCAGCGCTTTCAGTTAAATTTACGTTCATTATTTTATTAAGCATGTAATATTCAAAAGCTTCAGAAACATTAGATTCCTCTTTCTTTTTTATATTTTCAGATTTTGCCATACCAATCTTATTGTTATATTTGGCCATTAAATTTTTAGAAATTCCTCTCATCATTTGTGATCCTAAAAGTTCATATCTTATTTTTTCAGAAATTTTATACAGCGTGTGGCAAGTAGGTGTTTTTGGAATATTTTGTTCCAATGTAGAATTATCAGAAAATTTCCTTTTTAATGCCTCCGAATCTGCCTCAGCTCTTAATTTTATAAAGTTTTCCTTATCTTTTAAATTATCAAATTTAGAAATATTAAATTCTTTTAAATTTTTTTTGTCTTTTAATGGATATGTTTCGCCTGAAATGGCTTTAATCGTTGAGTTTAAAGCTTGTTTAAATTGCTCTTTTATAAGATCATCTTTGTTCATTAAACTTGAATATTTATCATCGACTCTGGCAGTTCATCTCCAAAACATCTTTGATAGTATTCTGCGATTGTATTCTTTTCTACGTCATCACATTTATTTAAAAAAGTTACTCTGAACGCATAACCCACATCTTTAAATATTTCTGAATTTTCTGCCCAATGTAGTACTGTTCTAGGACTCATAACAGTTGAAATATCTCCAGCCATAAATCCTTTTCTAGTAAGTGTCGCAACTTTTATCATGTTTGCAACTCTCTCTTTACCTTTATTATTTTCTAAAGATTTATTTTTTCCTAAAATAATTTCCATTTCCTTTTCCAAAGCTAAATAATTTAAAGTTGTTACGATATTCCATCTATCCATTTGTCCCTGGTTTATTTGTTGTGTTCCATGATAGAGACCAGTTGTATCTCCTAAACCAACAGTATTTGAGGTTGCAAATAATCTGAAATATTTATTTTGCTTAATGACCTTATTCTTATCTAATAAAGTAAAATTTCCTTCAGCTTCCAAAACTCTTTGAATTACGAACATCACATCTGGTCTACCAGCATCATATTCATCAAATACTAAAGCTACTGGATTTTGTATCGACCAAGGAAGAATTCCCTCCTTGAATTCTGTGACTTGTTTTCCATCTTTGATTATAATTGAGTCTTTACCAATTAAATCTATTCTACTAACATGACTATCTAAGTTAATTCTGATACATGGCCAATTCAATCTGGCTGCAATTTGTTCTATATGTGTGGATTTACCTGTTCCATGATAACCTTGCACTAAGACTCTTTTATTAAATGAAAATCCAGAGAGGATTGCTAAAGTTGTATCTTTATCAAATTTATAAGTTTTATCTATATCTGGCACATAATCAGTTTTTTTTGAAAACGCGTCCACTTCCATATCAGAATCTATACCGAATGTTTGTTTAATCGATAATTTAATATCTGGGGTTTGTTCAATATTTGTTGTCAATTTTGTCCTTATAAGTATTTTTTAATTGGGTATAAGCTAAAGTTATCACTTTAAGCTTATCTTCAAATTTTTTATTGCCAGCATTCATATCAGGGTGAAATTTTTTCACAAGTCTTTTGAATTTTTCTTGTATTTTAGCCCATTTTAAACCAACTCCAACACCCAAAATTTCAAAGGCTTTAAGATCATTACTATTAAACTTAAACTTATTCATATGATTTAAATTACTAAAATCTTTAAATTTTCCATTTTCATCTTTTAAAGTATTATTCCACAATATTTTGAAAAAATTGTCTGAAGAGCTGAAACTCTGAGTTGGCTTATGCCATGTCAAGTCAGACTTTAAAAAGTTGATTACTTGTTCGTCGCTCATACCTGAAAAATAATTCCAGCTTTTATTAAACTCTCTTACATGCTCTAGACATAGAAGCCTATATTCTTTGCTGTTATCCTTTTCTTTTGGAGCTTTGTAAAGTCCCTCCTCATTGCAATTATTCCATTCACAAATATTTTTCATATAATATAATATCAATTTTAATGGATATTAATCAACTTTCAAAAAAAATTGAAAATAAACTTTTGAACAACAGTTCTATAAAAAATGTAAAGATAATTGACAACACTTATAAGCATTTAAAACACAATTCACATCAGAAAGGCAAATATCATATTAAATTAGAAATAAATTCTGAAATATTAAAAAAAACGAATAGAATTCAGTCCAATAAAGTAATCTACAAAATTTTAAGTGAAGAATTGAAAACTGATATTCATTCTTTACAAATAAGCTTTATTTAATTCTTTTACTAAAAACTTGTTCAATTCACCAGATCTGGCCTGATAATTTAGGTTTAATTTTCCAAAATTCCTTATTAAAATTAAGTTTATACCGTCTGATTTATTTTTTTTGTCACTTTTCATAAAATTAAGAATTGATGTAATTTTCCTTTTATTAAAAAGGTCTTTATATTTATTTTTAATTTCTATCTTTTTAATATGATTGTTTATTAATTCTGAATTTGAATTTGAAATAATTTTTTTTTCTTTACTAAAATTTACAGCATTCATTAAACCAAATATAACAGCTTCTCCGTGATTTAATTTTTTTGAGTAACCAAGACTAGCCTCATATGCGTGAGCAAAAGTATGGCCAAGATTTAAAGATTTTCTTAAATTTTTTTCTTTTTCATCCTTTTCAATAATTTTTTTTTTAAGTAAACAACTGTTCAAAATTGCATTAATTATAAAACTTCCTTTGAGATTTAAAATATTATTAAAATTTTTATCTAAAAAAATAAAATTTTTTTTTTTATCAATTAAACTACTTTTTAATATTTCAGCATATCCACATATAATTTCTCTTTTGGGGAGGGTACGTAGTAAATTAGTATCTGAAATCACTAAATCTGGCTGATAAAAACTTCCTACAAGATTTTTTCCAAATTTATTATTAATACCTGTTTTACCACCTATCGAAGAGTCGACTTGAGCTAATAAAGTGGAGGGTATGTTAATAAATTTTATTCCCCTTTTAAATGTGCTAGCCGCAAATCCAACTACATCTCCTGTAATTCCTCCACCAAATGAAATTATACAGTCTTCTCTATAAAAATTATTTTTAAATAAAACATTATGTATTTTATCGATACTTAAGTTGCTTTTATTTTTCTCATTTGCGCTAAAATTTAAAGTATAGATTTTTTGATTTTTTAAATTTCTTAAGAGTAATGCTCTAAATTTTTTTGGTATCTTACTGTCAATTACTATTAAACATTTTGAAAATGATAATTTATTTTTTTTTATAATATTTCTTAATTTTGAAATTAGATTGGTACCAATATGAACTTCGTAATTTTTACTTTTAGTTTTAACCTTTATTATTTTTGTTTTCATATTTTTTTATAATTTTATTTGCTATTTCATTTTTATTTAACTGATCACAATTAATTGTGAAGTCTGCCAAACCATATATTTTAGCTCTTTCATTTATTAGTCTCTCTAGATCTGCTTCACTTAATGTCATAGCTAGAGGTCTTTTTTTGCTACCATTTATTCTTTTTATTATTATATCTTTTTTCCAGTTCAACCAAAAACTAAAAGAACTTTTCTTACATTCTTTCCTAATATTAGTATTAATATATGCACCTCCACCTAGTGATAAAATTTGTTTTTCAGCTTTTAAACATGATAATGTTATTTCTTCTTCACATTCACGGAAGTATTTTTCTCCCTTTTTTTTGAAAATTTCTGCAATTTTCATTTTTTCTCTTTCTTCAATTTTATTATCTATATCAATAAATTTAAGTTTGGTTTGTTTAGAAATCAATTTTCCTATTAATGTCTTTCCTGAACCCATCATACCAACTAAAACTAGATTTTTATTTGATTCCATATATTTCTAAGTTGAAAAAACACAAATATGTCTTATTTTGATTTTACAAAATTATATGCTTTTAAAACATTATACTACAAAGGAATATAACATAATATGAAATTTGCAATTAAAGCTGGAATAATTTTTTTTATATTAATTTTGTCAATTGTTGTTTTGAGCCAGATTGATTTCCCATCCCCCAACAAAAAAATAGAAGTAATTTTGCCTAATGAAAATTTTAAAACAATTAAGTAAAACAATTTCCAAACTTACGTTAATTTTATTTTTTTGTACTTGTTCTTTTGCTAATGAACCCATCGATATATGGAAAATTGAAAAAAAAGACATCATTAACAAAGAAAATTCTACTTTAAATATAAACTCAAGTAATAATCTAAATACTAATACAACATTATCAGTTCAATCAAGCTCCGAGATAGTAATAAATAAAGAAATCGAGTCATCCACTATAAAATTAGCAGGATTATATGATCCTGCACAGAATGGCTTAAAAATTGATATGTGGTCGAACAGTGATGGTGAGTTAATTAAAAATATATTAAATAAAAATTTAAATAGAAATTTATCTGAATTTTCAAAAAAAATATTAGATATAGCTTTACTAACAAATTCATATATTCCTACAAATAATATTACTGAAGAGGAATTTTTAGAGTTTAAATTTAATCATTTAATAAACAAAAAAGATTTTGAATTAATTAAAGAATTTTTAATTAATAACTCTGAAGTTTCAAATAAAAATAAATTGATTAAATTTTATTCAGAATATTTTCTTTCAAACTCTGAAGTAAAAAAAGCATGTGAAATATTTAATATTAGTGGGGCTATTACTGATAAGTATCTAAATAATTTTAAAATTTATTGTTTAATTCTAGAAGATAAAAAAGAACAAGCTCAACTACTTTTCGATTTATCAAAAGAGTTGGATGAGATAGACACTTTTTTTGAAAATAAATTTAATATATTAATGGGTTACGCTAGCAAAGATGAAATAATTTCAGACGAAAATATTTTATATTTTCACTTATCTCATAAAACAAATAATGACTTTAATTACGAGCCAAAAATGGACTCACCTAGATATATCTGGAGTTATTTGTCGTCGTCAAATATTCTTAAAAATGCAAATTCTTTTGATATTGAAAATCCAGAGGATTTAAGATTACTAGAAAGAGCAACTCACGAAAATATATTTGATGAGAGAGAACTACTAGATACATATAAAAAATTTCAATTTAACATAACACAACTATTAAATGCCAAAGATGCTTATAAGCTACTTCCAGATTATGAGGGCAGAGCTTTATTATATCAAAGATTACTTTTATCTGTTGATGTCGAGCAAAGATTAAGTATGACGTCTGAACTATATAAATCTTTCCAAAAAAAAAAATTAGATAATGCGTTTGATAATGAAATCAAAGTAATATTAAAAAAAATAAAAAAAGATGATGTTCCCTCAAATTTTACTACATTTTATGAAAATCATACCGACAACAATTTAAAAAAAGAGAGAAAGATAAAATTTAATAATAAAAAAATACATCAGTCAAAATTATTAAATTACTTTTTAAATAAAACTAGTTTGCCTAAAGCTGAAAAGGAAACAAACGATATTTTAAAAAAAATTAAAAGAAACAAAAAATATGTTTTTTCAACAAAAGATATGATTCTTATTGAATCGCTTAAATCAGATGGCGTTAAAATAGATAAAAAATACGCAAACCTTTATGAATACAACTATCAATTTTCCTCTGAGATAAAACAAATGCTATCGAATGGAGAGTTAGGCTTATTATTAATTAAAATAGTAGATATTGTTGGTGAAAGTAAACTTGAAGATCTAGATATAAACACTGTGAATTTATTAGTTTCAACTATGAATGAGCTAAAAAATGTAGATTTAAGGAACGAAATTCTAATAGAAGTCTTGCCTTTAAAAGTCTAAATAATAAATAAACTATGTCAGTAAAAGAACTAATCACAGTACCTGATGATATTCTTAGAAAAAAATCTGAGCCATTAAATAAAGTTGATGTTAATGAAAAAAAACTCATAAAAGATTTATTTGAAACTATGTACCATCACAATGGTATAGGTTTAGCAGCTGTTCAAGTTGGAATACTTAAAAGAGTAGTTGTTTTAGATGTCTCAAAAAATGAAAATGAAAAAAAGCCTTTATGCTTTATTAATCCACAAATAAAAACTTTAAGTGAAAAAATGTCTACATATGAGGAAGGTTGTTTATCAATACCTAATACCTTTATTGAGATAGAGAGACCAGAAATTTGTACCGTATCTTATATAGATGAAAATGGTTACAAGAAAGAAATGGAATGTGATGGATTACTCTCAACATGTTTACAACATGAAATAAATCACTTAGATGGAAAACTAATAATTGATTATTTATCTAAAATCAAAAAAGATTTAATAATAAAAAAATTGTCTAAACAAAAAACTTCTAATAGAGTTGTTGTTTAAATGTCAAATATTGTATTCATGGGCACACCGCAATTTGCCGTGCCTATCCTAAAAAAAATTAATCAAAAATATAAAATTAACTGTGTATTTACTCAGCCTCCAAGTAAGTCAAATAGAGGTCAAAAGTTTATGAAATCATCAATTCATATATGTGCAGAGGAACTCAATCTAGAAGTTAAAACTCCAAAAAAAATTGATGAAGAATTTGAATATCTTAAAGAATTAAATTTAGATCTTGTAATTGTTGTTGCATACGGACAATTAATTTCAAAAAAAATTCTTGATTTGAGTAAAAAAGGTTTTTTGAATATTCATGCTTCATTATTACCAAAATGGAGAGGGGCGGCACCAATCCAAAGATCAATTTTAAATAATGAAAAAAAAACTGGTATATCATTTATGAAAATTGATGAAAAATTAGATTCTGGACCAGTGTGTAATAAATATTCAATAGATATTCTTGATCAAGATAACGCAGAAATTTTATCAGAAAAATTATCTTATTTGAGTACAGAAAAAATTTTAGAAAATGTGCAAAAAGTTTTAGACGGAGAGGCAATATTTAAAGAGCAAGATCATACAAAAGCTACATACGCAAAGAAAATTCAAAAAAAAGAGGGAAAGATAGATTGGAATAATAGTGCTAGTAAAATAATTGCTCAAATAAATGGATTATATCCAAAACCTGGTGCATGGTTTGAGATTAACAACAAAAGATATAAAATATTAAAAGCCAAAATAAACAAGCAGTCAGCTAAAATCGGTGAAGTAATAGACGAACAAATGACAGTAGCATGTGGTGAAAATTCAATAAATATTATTGAGATACAAAAAGAGGGCAAGAATCCTCAATTAATTAAGGAATTTTTATTAGGGAATAAGGTTAGAAAAGGAACAATAATTACAAGTGAATAGATATCAGATTCTAATAGAATACGAAGGCACTTTATACAATGGTTGGCAAATTCAAAAAAAAGGTAAATCAATCCAGGAAAATATTGAGATTGTCTTGACTA
Source organism: uncultured Pelagibacteraceae bacterium (assembly GCA_902586025.1). Classification (GTDB taxonomy): domain Bacteria; phylum Pseudomonadota; class Alphaproteobacteria; order Pelagibacterales; family Pelagibacteraceae; genus Pelagibacter. Next base: position 65,711 of record CACIFV010000005.1, on the reverse strand, counting down.
AACTATTAAAAGAAAAAATAAAAATTTACGGGTCTGGACGAACAGACACAGGAGTTCATGCTAAAGAGCAATCAGCTCACTTTGATACTACAAACAAAATTATTCAAAAAGATAAATTATTGAATTCACTAAACTTCTTTTTAAATAAAAAAAAAATATCTATTTTAAAAATAAAGAAAAAAAATAAACTTTTTCATTCAAGATATTCTGCAAAAGAAAGACGGTATACGTATTTAATTAGAAATGATGCTTCTCCTTCAGTTATCAATTTTAACAGAGAGTGGCATATTAAAAAAAAAATTGATGTTAAATTGATGAAAAAGGGAGCAAAAAAATTAATTGGAACTCATGATTTTTCAACTTTTAGAGCATCTAATTGTGCTGCAAAAAGTCCGGTAAGAACCATGAAAAGAGTAAAAATAACTAAAGTTAAAAATGTTATAAAAATTCAATTTGTGTCAAAGTCATTTCTTAAGAGTCAAGTTAGATCCATGGTTGGTTCACTAAAATACCTTGGTGAAAATAAATGGAACTTAAAAAAATTTACCAGTATATTTAAATCAAAATCTAGAAAAAATTGTGCTCCTATTGCCCCTGCACATGGTTTATATCTTGAGAAAATTATTTATTAGATTTTTCTTTTTTCTTTTTTCTTTTTTATTCTCCATCTTGATCCCTCTCTAACTATGTAACCACAACAATTTTTGGAGCCACACTTACAAGGGAAATCCTTATAATTTTCATCAAAACTAAATCCATAATCATAAGTTAGTTCCTCATTTTTTTTTATATCTTTGATAGAACTAATCCATAATTTTAAACCTTTACCTTCAACTTCACAGTTTGGATTACAAGAGTGATTAATAAGTCTTGCAGTATTGTAAGCAAAATCACCGTCTAAATCATACCTATTATTTAAGTTAAAAAGATAAATTGCTTTATCGTTATCAAATTTTGGATTATTTTCGGTTTGTTTTTTTGTAATTATTTTTCCTATGTAGTAAATAATTCTAGTTCCTTTTTTTATATTTTTAGATGCAAACAGTCCCTTGTTATCAATATTTGATGATTTTTGTTTATATAATTTCATGATTATGTATTTTCCGACTCGATCAATGCATTTACATGATAATTAGCGCTCTCAGCAAGTGCTTTTAGGTCGTATCCACCTTCTAATAAAGATACTACTTTCCCGTTAGTAAATTTATTAGTTGCTTTTAGTGTTCTTCTTGTTATTTCATAAAAATCATTGGATGAAAGTTCAAATTGAGCTAATGGATCGTTCTTGTGAGCATCAAAGCCAGCAGAAAAGATTAGGTAATCAGGCTTATATTCAATCAACCTATCTAAAACTCTATCATAAGCATTAAAATACTGCTCAGAATTTGTGCCAGCAGGAAGAGGTATATTAAGAGAATTATTATACTTTCCCTTGTCTTTTTCTGAGCCGCCACCTGGATAAAATGGATATTGATGTGTTGATATATAAAGTGAATTTTTGTTGTCATACATTACATCATAATTTCCATTTCCCCAATGAACATCAAAATCTACACATGCAATTCTTTTATAATTATATTTTTTTATTAAATAATTAACTGCAACACCTGCATTAGAAATACAGCAAAAGCCCATTGATTTGTTTTTTTCAGCATGGTGTCCTGGTGGTCGTACTACACAAAATGCATTTTTATACTTTTTATTCTCAATTCCATCTATTGCACTTATAGCTGATCCTGCAGCCTGAAATACTGCATCCTTACTTCCAGGCGATACAACAGTATCACCATCTAAAAAGTTTAAGCCACTTTTAGGAAATGAGTCTTTTAAATTATTAATATAATCCTCAGAATGAGTCATATTAAGAATATCATTAGGAACAACATCTGGCTTATCCCAAAGCAGCTCTTTATTTTTTTTTAAAGTATCAATTATTGAAACTACTCTCTTCGGTTGCTCTGGATGACCATCGCCTGTTATATGTTTTTCCGAAGATTCAGATGTTATAATTGCAGTTTTCAAGCGAAATAATTATGTAAAATGTTCTTATAAATCTTAGTTAACTTTTTTAAATCTGAAATCGATGTTCTTTCATTAACCATATGAATAGTATTATTTCTTAACCCAAGCTCAAGACGTGGTATTGAACCTAAAAATCTGCTGTCACTTGTGCCACCTCTACAATTTAATTTTGCATTTTTACCTGTAATTTTTTTTACAACTTTTTTTACCATATAAATTTCTTTATTTGGCTCTGTGTAAAATGCTTCTCCACTTACTTTATAATCTATTTTAGTTTTGCAATTTTCTTTTTTTGCAACTGCATTAATAATTTTACTAAGTTTTTTTTTCAAAGATGTTGATTCATAAGTTGAATTAAATCTAACATTAAATTTAGCACTTGCAGATTGTGGGACTACATTTTCAGATATATTATCCACATTCATTTTTGTAAATTCCAAATTTGATGGCGGCATATACTTTGTTCCTCTGTCTAGCTGAACACTTTTCAGTTTAGATATTATTTTAGCGAGAGCAGTACATGGATTTATATATGTCCCATAAAATGCAGAGTGTCCACTTTTTCCATATACTGTTACTGTTCCATTCATAGAACCTCTTCTTCCAATCCTGATTTCATCTCCAACTGATTTATTTGATGACGGTTCGCCTACTACCGAAAAATCAATTTTTTCTTTTTTTTTCTTTAGATATTTCATAACGGCTGGACAACCATGACCTGTAGTTTCTTCATCAGCCGTAATTATTATTGATATAGAACCTTTAAATTTTTTATTTTTAATAAAATTACTTACAGCACTTATCCAACATGCCACACTACCTTTCATGTCCTGGGATCCTCTTCCATATAAATATCCTTTTTTTACTACTGCTTTAAATGGCGGAAACTCCCAATTATTGAGGTTAGCAACAACATCAGTATGACCCAAATAATTAATGTTAGGTTTTGATTTACCAAATTTTGCATATAAATTTAATGCAGGTTTAGCACCTGTACCTTTTGATTTTATTATATGACATTTAAAACCTATTGATGAGAGTTTCCTTGAAAGGAAATTCATAATACCTTTATCTTCTGTTTTAATTGTTTGAAATTTTATTAGCTCTTGAGCTAACGTCAGTTCATTATAAGTTTTCATTAATCTATTCTCTTAAAAGATCATTTATTGAAGTCTTTGATCTTGTTTTTTCGTCTACTTGTTTGATTATTACCGCACAATATAATGATGGAGCGCTTGAATTATTTTTATCTGGTAGAGAACCTGGAACAACAACAGAATATGGTGGAATTTTACCGTAACTTATTTCGCCTGTTTTCCTGTTAACAATTTTTGTTGATTGTCCAATATACATTCCCATACTCAAAACAGAACCTTCGCCAACTATCACTCCCTCTACAACCTCAGACATTGCTCCTAAAAAAACATTGTCCTCAATGATTGTTGGTAATGCCTGTGCAGGCTCTAAAACTCCTCCAACTCCGCTACCTGCAGAGATATGACAATTTTTTCCGATTTGAGAACAGCTACCAGCTCTTGCAAAAGTATCTATCATTGTTCCCTCATCAATGTATGCTCCTATATTCACATAGCATGGCATTAAAACAGCATTTTTGCCTACAAAAGATCCTTTTCTCACTGGAGAATTAGGAACCATTCTGAAACCAGCTTTTTCATGGTCCTCTTTAGACCAACCTGCCGTTTTACCTTTTAAAAGATGCGCTTTGTCATACCAACTACTGTAGGGACCATTTAAATTTTCCATTGGATACATTCTAAAACTTAACATAATTGCTTTTTTTATATGTTGATGTGTTACCCACTCACCATTAATTTTTTCTGCTACTCTGACTTTGCCACTATCTAAGTCATCAATAATTTGATTAACAGTATTTTTTAAACTCTCATCTGAGTTAGGACTTACTTGGTCTCTTTTTTCCCAGGCATCATTGATTATATTTTTTATGCTCATAAATTTAAGAACTTTTTAATAACCTTATTTCTTTTAAAAATAAAGAGAGATTTTCGATTTTATAGTCGATGTAATCTTTATCAGACTCTTTTTTACCCCAGTATTCATTATTGATAAGCCAAGCTGTTATTGTACCCCGCTCTTTACCTATTGATAAATTTTTAGCTATATCCTCGATATAAAGAGTTTCTTTTGGATCAATCTTAAATTTATCAACCATAAGATCAAAAGCTTTAGCTTCAGGCTTAGGGTGATATTTTGCGTCTACGATATCAAATATATCTTTAAATTGGTCTTCAATACCAAGAGTTTCCACTATATTTTTTACGTGAGCTCTACTTCCGTTTGTGAATACAAATTTATTTAAATTAATGTTTTCTAGCTCATTTCTTAAGATAAGATCTTTTTCCATAAATGAAAGATCAATATCATGAACATACTCTAAGAATTCTTCCGGTGGTATATCATGATGTATCATCAATCCATTTAAGCTTGTGTTGTATTTGTGAAAATAATCTCTTTGTAATTCTTTAGCTTTTATAAGATCTAAGTTGAGCTTATTTGAGATATATTTTGTCATCCTCTTACTAACTTGGCCAAAAACTGCCTCTAAATCATTATATAAAACGCCATCACAGTCGAATAAGATATTTTTTATATTTTTTAAATTATTCATTTTCTTATCAATGTTCCCGCACCCTTGTCAGAAAATAACTCAAATAGTATTGAACGCGGTTTTCTCCCATCAACAATAACTACACCTCTAACACCATTAGATATTGCATCTAGACAAGTGTTTATTTTTGGTATCATGCCTCCAGAAATAATATTATTTTTTAACATTTCATTGGCTTTATTGAGATTAATTTCAGATATAAGTTTTTGATTTTCATCAAGAACTCCTTCAACATCTGTCATCAAAAGAAGACGTCTGGCATCAATCTCTTTTGCAATTGAACCTGCAGCAACATCTGCATTAATATTATAAATTCTGCCGTCATCCCCCAATCCTAAAGGGACAACAATTGGAATTTGTTTATTTTTAATAAAATTTAATATTTTCTCTTTATTAATTTTTGTTGGTTTCCCGACATATCCCAATTCTTTACTTTCAGGAATAATATTAATTACATTATTTTCTTTAGGTGATATTGAACAAGCATTAGTGTTTTTAGATTTTAATTCATGTAAAATCTCTAAATTAAGCTCTAGTAAAGCTTCTTCTATATATCTTATTGTTTTTTCGTCTGAAACCCTAAGTCCTTTGATAAATCTAGTTTCAATATTATTTTCAACTAATTTTTTTTTAATATTTTTACCTCCACCATGAACGACTATTGCTGATAAACCGATTTTGTTTATCACTGAAATATCTTCTATGAACTGATTAAATAGTTTTTTATCTAATAAAACAGATCCGCCACATTTAATTACTATTACCTCAGACTGATATTTGTTTATATATTTTTCAACCTCATTAATATTGGGCCCATCTGTTGGAATAATCTTATCTAATTCCATCAATTAAACTGTTTTAACTGAAGTTCTCTTCATAATTACATATTGTTGTGCCATTGTAAGCACGTTATTAATTGTCCAATATATAACTAATCCTGATGGAAAAGGTGCCAGTATCACTGTTAAGAATACAGGAAAAAACATAAATATTTTTTGCTGAATTGGATCTGGTGGTGTTGGATTAAGTTTTTGTTGCATCCACATTGTTACACCCATTGCGACAGGCCAAGCGCCAATAATTAAAAATGATGGAACATCATATGGTAATAAACCAAATAAATTAAATAAACTTGTTGGATCTCTTTCACTTAGATCGTGTATCCAACCAAAAAAAGGCTGATGTCTCATTTCAATTGTAACAAATAACATTTTATAAATTGCAAAAAAGAATGGTATTTGAATTAAAATAGGCAAACACCCACTTACCGGATTCACTTTCTCTCTTTTGTAAAGAGCCATCATTTCTTGCTGTAACTTCATTTTATCTTCCTTATGAAGTTCTTTAAGCCTCACCATTTCTGGTTGAAGAACTTTCATTTTTGCCATTGACCTAAATGAGTAGTTAGCGAGAGGAAAAAACAATATTCTTATACAAGCGGTAATTAGTATAATTGCAATCCCATAGTTGCCAGTTAATTTAAAGAAATAATCCGATATCAAAAATATTGGTTTTGTTAAAAAATATAGGAAACCCCAATCAATTGCTAAATCAAATTTATTAATATTTAGTTTTTCCGCATAACCATCAACAACATCCACTTCTTTAGCCGCAATAATCACTTTTACTTGATTAGTTTTGCTTTCATTAGCTCTGACTTCTGTTGCAGCAGTCTCAATGAAGTTAGCTTTAAATTTATTTTTATAATCGAAATCTGATCTAAAACTTTTATTACTTTCTGGGATTAAACTCGTTATCCAATATTTATCTGTAATACCCATCCATCCTTTGTTAGCATTTACAGAGTACTTTTTGTCTTTAATGTCATCGTAATCTTCTTCAACAAGATTATCATCAAAAACACCTAGTAAACCTTCATGTAATATATAAAAATCAGTTACATCAGGAGCTAAGTTTCTAATAATTTGTCCGTAGGGATAAAAGTTATAGGTATTTTGAGTATTATTCGTAATTTTTTGGTTAACAGTAAATAAAAATTTGTCATCTATACTTATTTCTTTCTCGAAAGTTATATTCTGCTCATTATTCCATACTAATCTAATTGGATTGTTCGGTGTTAGTAATTTATTGCCGACAACTTCCCATTTTGTATTTGAATTAGGAACCTCAATATCTTTATTATTTATAGCCCAACCTGTTTCTATATAATAACCATTTTCAGACTCTTTAGGATTGAGCAAAACTACATTTTCATCAGAGTCTAAAGTTTCAGTGTATTTCTTAAAAATCAGGTCATCGATTAATGATCCCTCTAGAGAAATAGAACCTTTAATATTTTCATTTTCAAAAAATATCCTTTCAACTTTGTTAATTGCCTCTGATCTAGAAATTTTATTATTCTCAATATTTTGCTCTATTTTTGGTGCTTCGTTTAGTTGAAGATTGTTCTTATTTTGATCATTATTATTTACCTGCTTTGGATCAGGACTTGGTGGAGCAAAAAATAATCCATAAAGAATTATTACTGCTGCACTTAATGAAATTGCTGCTATTACGTTTCTTGTGTCCATTATTTAATATTCTTTTTCTTTACCGGATCATACCCATGTCCTCCTCCCAAAATTTTCATAGGATGACAAGTTAAAATTCTTTTAATGCCCTTATAACAACCTTTCAAAACACCATATTCATTTAAACTATCAATAAAATATTCTGAACAGGTTGGAAGATACCTACAATTATTACCCAGAACAGGTGAAATAAAATATTTATAAAACTTAATTAAATATATAAATCCTTTTTTAATCATAACTATCTAATTTTTTTTAACTCACTAAAAAGTTTTATTTTAATAAAATTGTACTCATCTTCTAAAACAGATTTTCTAGCAATTAATAAGTAACTATAGTTAAGATTAATTTTAATTTTTTTTAAAGCCTCATTCATCATATTTCTTAGTCTTCTTTTAATTTTATTTCTTATAACAGCTGTACCAATCTTTTTTTTTGTAATAAAACTTATATTAAAATATCTATTACTTTTATTTTCTAATCTCCTGTAAAAAATTGTTGAGTATCTATTTGAAATTTTTTTACCATTTAAAATAAATTTAAAATCTTCATTTTTGGATAAACTTTTTAATTTAACCTGCATTAAACAGTGAGTTTTTTTCTACCCTTACTTCTTCTTCGTCTAATTAATTTTCTTCCACCTTTAGTCTTCATTTTAGACCTAAAACCATGCCTTCTTTTTCTCACTTTTTTACTAGGTTGATATGTACGTTTCATATTAAGGCTTCTTTTTTGTTAAATTTCGGTAGTTATACAATTTAATGTATATAAGTACAGCGATTTTTAATAAATTAAATTAAAATGGAAAATGAAAATAAATTAAAAATTATTCTTGGTATTATATATCTTTCCATAGTTACTGGCTTTTTGTTGCTTTTTTTTAGCTATTTTTCATTTGACGACTTTTCAAGTTTTGAACTTATAAAAAATAATAGAGATAAACTAAATGATATTAAAAACTCCAATCTTTTAATTGCTAGCATATTATTTTTTATTGGAGTGATTATTTGGGTTATGCTCCTAGGATTTGGTTCACCAGTTTTTTTAGTTGGAGGATTTATATTTGGGAAATGGATAGGGACACTCCTTATAGTATTAGGTTTATCTATTGGAGCAACACTTTTATATATTTGCGCAAATTATTTTTTTAAAGATTTAATTAAAAAAAAATTTTCATCAAAGTTTTATAATCTTACTGAAAAATTCAAAAAAAATGAATTTACTTTTTTTCTTATATATAGATTTGTTGGTGGTATACCTTTTTTTATTTCAAACATTTTGCCAACACTATTTAATGTTAAGATTAGAAATTTCTTTTTAGGATCTGTTATTGGAATGACACCTCAGTTATTTGTTGGAGCTTCACTTGGTGCAGGGCTAAATAAAATAATTGAAAACAATCAAGAACTTCCAAGTGTGTTTGATATAATTTTAACTCCAGATATATATGTGCCTGTAATTAGTATGATAATCCTGGTTTTAATTGGTTTCATAATCAGAAAAAAATTCTACAAATAGACGGTGCCCTCACCCAGAATTGAACTGGAAACTCATCCTTACCATGGATGTGTTATACCATTTAACTATGAGGGCATTTTTTAATTATAATTAGTGTATAAAATTGTTTTTTTCAAATAAATGCCTTAATTTTTTACGAAAATCGGGTATATCTAAATTAGGTAAATGATATGGGAATTCACTACGATTATAAATCGACAAGAGGAGCTAAAGCTATGGAGAAGCAGGCAAAAAGAGAAAAGAAGCTTGCTGAAAAAAGAGCAAAAAAAGTAGCCAAACAAGGTGAACCCAAAAGTCCAGAGGATAAAACAATACCAATCGATCAAGTAATAACTTTGGATCACCTTACCAATCCAGATAAAAAGTAATTAAGATGGACAGGAAGAAGGATAAAAAAGCTAAACTTGAAGAGGCTTTGCGTAAAAATTTAAGAAAAAGAAAAATTTTTCAAAGAAAAAATAAAAAAAATAAATAAATGTCAGTGCAATCAGATAAGTGGATAATCAAAATGGCGAAAGAACAAGCAATGATTTCACCATTTAAGGATAAACAAATAAGGGAAGGAAAAATTTCATTTGGTGTTTCTTCATATGGGTACGATGCTAGAGTATCCAATGAGTTTAAAATATTTACTAATGTTAACTCAGAAATTGTAGATCCAAAAAATTTTAAACCAACAAATTTTGTAACAAAAGAATCTAATGAATGTATTATTCCACCAAATTCCTTTGTTTTAGCAAGAACAGTCGAATATTTTAAAATTCCTAGCGATGTATTAGTTATTTGTTTAGGTAAGTCCACTTATGCCAGATGTGGAATAATTGTTAATGTAACACCTTTGGAACCAGGGTGGGAAGGTCATGTGACCCTTGAATTTTCTAATACAACCCCCTTACCAGCAAAAATATATGCAAATGAGGGTGTGGCTCAATTTATATTTTTAAAAGGGAATGAGAAACCTGATGTTTCATATGCTGACAGAAATGGAAAATATATGGGCCAAAAAGGGGTAACGCTTCCCAAAATTTAAAATGGATAAATTTAAAATTAATGGTCCCTCTAGGATCAGAGGAGAGGTATCAATTTCTGGAAGTAAAAATGCTGCTCTACCAATACTTGCTGCAACTTTACTCTTTGATAAGAATGTAACAATTAAAAATCTTCCACGAGTTAAAGATATAGATACAATGCTTAATTTGCTAAAATCATTAGGAAGAAAGATTAGCTTTAAAAATAATAAAAAAATCGCAACAATCTCAAAAGGAAAAAAAAATAATTTTTTTGCACCTTATTCTCTAGTTAAAACAATGAGAGCAGGAATTTTGGTTCTTGGTCCTTTATTAGCAAAAAATAAAAAAGCAAAAGTAAGTAGTCCAGGTGGTTGCAGTATAGGAGTAAGACCAATAGATATACATTTAAAAGCTATATCAAAGTTGGGTGTTAAAATACAAATTGAAAAAGGATATGTTAATGCAAAAGCTCAAGAAGGATTAGTTGGTTCAGAAATAAGATTTTCAAAAATATCTGTTGGAGCGACTGAAAATTTAATTCTTGCTGCTTGTCTTGCAAAAGGAATAACAACAATAAAGAATTGTGCAATTGAGCCTGAGATTAAGGATCTGACTAATTTTTTGAAAACAGCGGGAGCTAAGATTAAATGGGTCGGTAAAAGAACTTTAAAAATAGAGGGTGTCAAAACATTAAAAAGTATAACTTACTCAATCATGAATGACAGAATTGAAGCGGGCACATTTTGTGTTGCTGCATGTTTAAATGGTGGAAACTTAAAAATTAAAAACTTTGAGCCAAAAATTATTAATACTGAGATAAATTTACTTAAAAAAATTGGTGCAAAAATAAAAGCCACAAAAAATACAATTCAAATTAAGGGACCAAAAAAAATTAGAAGTTTGGATTTTTTAAAAACTGGAGAATATCCAAACTTCCCCACTGATTTGCAAGCTCAAATAATGGTATTATTAACTAGAGCAAATGGAAAAAGCACAATTGAAGAAAATATATTTGAAAACAGATTTATGCATGTTCCAGAATTAAAAAGATTAGGTGCAAAAATAAATATTAAAGGTAACAAGGCAATTATTGAAGGAACTAATAATCTAGAGGGAGCTGAGTTAATGTCTAGTGATTTAAGGGCATCAGTAGCTTTAGTTTTAGCAGCTTTTATTTCAAGAGGAACATCTATCATAAATAGAGTATATCATTTAGATCGAGGTTATGAAAAAATTGAAAATAAACTAAAAAAAATTGGAGTAAAAATAAAAAGAATATCTTAGTGAATAATTTTTTAAAGAAAGTAATCGCTCAATCTCCAGACGACTTACAAATTATATCAGCGATATGTGCAGAGTCTAAAGTCAAAATTTCTGATATAAAATATTTGCCATCTACAAAAATTTTTTTACTTTCTGTTTTAAGAATAGATAAGGAAACAAATAGTAGCAAACCTATTAATAGTGTTATAAAATTTGAATTTATCGAAAGTTCCAAGTCTAAAAACATTAACCAGTCCTATGCAGATTTAACTTTAGAATTATTTGCAATTGATATTTTTAAAAAAAAAGAAAATTTTGAAATAGTTCTGTTATTTTCAAAAAATGGAATTATAACACTGTCCACAGAAGTTATTGATGTAACGTTAGAAGACCAAAAAATTGAAAATGATAAAAGTAATTAATTGTAAGAAAAAAAATTATAAAAGAGAATTAGTATCTTTTTTGGATAAAAGGAGATCTGGAAAAGCAGTAGATACTTCGATAGTTCCAAAAATTTTAAAAGACATCAAAATTAATGGAAGAAAAGCACTTTTAAAGTATGAGAAAAAATTTAGTAAAAATACGGAGATAGTTCCTTCAAAAGATAAAGTAAATAAAGCAATCAATACATTAGAACCTAAGATTAAAAAAAGTATCGATTTGGCCTATAATAGAATTTTTAAGTTTCATTCACTACAAAAACCAAAAAATATTAAGTATGTAGATAATTTTAAAAATAAACTTGAATATAAGCATGTGCCACTACAGTCTGTAGGTATTTATGTGCCAGCTAATTTACCATCCACATTATTAATGAATGCAGTGCCTGCAAAAATTTCTGGTGTAAAAAGAATCGTTTTGGCCAATCCAAAACTTAATGGAAAACTAAATCCTGCTGTTCTTTATGCAGCTAAAAAAGTTGGAATTAAGGAAATTTACTCAATGGGTGGTGCCCAAGCTATAGCAAGTTTAGCGTATATCCAAAAAGTGAATAAAATTGTTGGGCCTGGAAATATTTATGTTGCAAGAAGCAAACGTGAAGTCTTTGGTGATGTCGGGACAGAAGGAATGGTCGCTGGGCCTAGTGAAATTTGTGTTTTAGCAGATAGTAAAACTGATCTAAATCAAGTTATAACATCTATGATTGGACAAGCAGAACATGATGTAAATTCTCAGTGTATTTTAATTACGAAAGATAAAAAATTAGCAAATAAATTTAATATAGAAATAAAAGAAACTATCAAAAAAGTTCAAAGGAAAAAAATTGTTTTAAAAAGTTTAAAAAATAATGGATTAATTTTGTTAGCCCAAAGTGATAAGCAAATAATAGAAGCAATTAATGAAGTTGCTCCAGAGCACTTAGAAATTAATGTTTATAATTATAAAAAGTATTTAAATCAAATTCATAATGCAGGAAGTATTATGATTGGAAAGCATTCTCCAATGGCTGTTTCAGATTATAATGTTGGTTCAAATCATGTATTACCAACTTTAGGATCTGCAAAATTTTCATCTGGACTAAATCTTAGTGAATTTTATAAAAAAATTAGCCATATAACTCTTACAAAAAAAGGTATTGAGAAATTAGGAGAATCCGCTACACATCTCGCTGAGTATGAAGAACTAGATAATCATGCTCAAAGTATTAAATCTAGAATGAGGAGATAATAATTTGAGTAAACAGGATACGTTGGAGTTTGAAGGTGTGGTAACAGATCTTCTTCCTAATGCTATGTTTAGAGTTAAACTAGACAATGGTCATAATGTTACAGCTCACACGGCAGGAAAACTGAGAAAAAATCGTATTCGCGTTTTACAAGGTGATAGAGTGAAATTAGAAGTATCTCCATACGATTTATCAAAGGGTCGTATAATTTTTAGATCTTAATATGGCTTCGTAGCTCAGTTGGTAGAGCAGAGCCCTGAAAAGGCTTGTGTCGCTGGTTCGAGTCCCGCCGAAGCCACCACTCCCATGTGGTATTAATATCCATCATTATGCTTGCATTCAAAATTAAAATCTAATACCTATCCAACAGCTACTTATAGCTAATTATATAATAACAAAGAAAGAGTAACTAAAGTATGAGTACATTAAAAGGTAAAGTAAAGTGGTTCAACGGTAAGAAGGGCTACGGTTTTATTGAAAGAGAAGACGGAGAAAAAGATTGTTTCGTTCATGCAAGTGCAGTTAGAGAAGCTGGGCTAAGATTTTTGAATGAAAACGATGCTATAGAATTCGAAATTCAAGACGGCGAAAAAGGTCCAAGCGCTGTAAATTTGAAAAAATTAGGTTAATAAAATTTAATTCATCAAAAAAATTTGTATAGGAATAGAATATGTTAAAAAACATAGCTATTCCTGTGCAAAGCCTTTTCTTGCTTGCATTTAAAAAAAAAAATGCTACTTACACAGCAATGAATAAATTCGTTATTAATAACAGAAAAACTCACAGACATCATTTTCATGCTGGCTGCAAGCTAGCTATTTAATTATTTATAAATTTAATTTTATCCACATTTAGTATAAAACAGTAGAAGGAGCACGGGTAGCTCAGTTGGTTAGAGCAGCGGTTTGTGGAACCGAAGGTCGACAGTTCGAATCTGTCCCCGTGTACCAAAAAATGAATAAAGAAAAAAAATTATCAGCCAATAACCCTTCAGGTTTTGTTGATAGATACGGTAACGAATTAGCATTAAAAGAAAACTTAATTGCTAAAATTGAAGAAAATTTTTTAAAATTTGGTTTTTCTAAGCTAGAAACACCAAGTTTTGAAATATCAGAAAATATAGGAAAATTTTTACCAGATGAAGATAGACCAAGCTCTGGTGTATTTGGTTTTCAAGAGGAAAATGATAGTTGGATATCATTGCGTTATGATTTAACTGCACCATTAGCAAGATACGTGTCTCAAAATTATTTAAATATCTCAAATCCTTTCAAAAGATACCAAATCGGTAATGTATGGCGAAATGAGAAACCTGGACCTGGAAGATTTAGAGAGTTTACTCAAGCTGATTGCGATATTGTTGGATCTAATAACCCTTTAGCAGATGCTGAAATGTGCAATCTTTTAGCTGACACTTTATATTTCTGTGGCTTAGAAAAAAATCAATATCAAATTAAGTTGAGTAATAGGAAATTAATACAGGGTCTTATTGAAAATTTAAAAATTTCAGAAAGTAAACAACAACTTACAGTTTTAAGAGCTATTGATAAACTTGAAAGAGTTGGAACTGATGGTGTTAAACAATTGCTTACAACTGGACGTGAAGACAAATCTGGTGATAAAACTATTGGAGCAAACCTCTCTGATAATCAAGCTGAGGAAATAATTAGTTTTATAAATATGAAATCTCTAGATGAAATTAAGTCAGCCATACCAAACAAATTAGTTGAAGATGGTGTTGATGAATTGAATAAAGTATTAGATGGATTAAATTATTCATCTAATTTTGATCAAATAATTTTTTCTCCTGAAGTTATTAGAGGACTTGAATATTATGATGGCCCAATATTTGAGGCAAATTTAACATTTAAAGTCAAAAATCAAAAAAACCAAGAGGTGGAGTTTGGATCAGTTGGCGGAGGTGGAAGATACAATTCTTTAGTTTCAAGATTTAAAAAAGTAGACTTATCTGCAACAGGAGTTTCCATAGGCCTTGATCGTTTGTTATATGCATTAGTTCAGTTAAAAAAAATCGAGGTAAAAAATAATTCACCGATAATTATATGTGTTTTAGATCAAAAATATCTCTCTAATTACTATGAATTGTTATCACAACTTAGAAATCAAAACATAAGATCCGAAGTTTATCTTGGAGACTCTGGTTTGAAATCTCAATTAAAATATGCAGATAAAAGGAGCTCACCAGCCGCAATTCTTTGTGGAGATAATGAATTTAAAAATAATAAAATTACTATAAAAAAATTAGTCCCAAATTTAGAAGAAACATCAAGAAATTTATCTAGAGAAGAATGGAGAAAATCTGAAAATACTCAAATTACATTTGATAAGGAGAACCTGATTGATGAAATCAAAAAACTTATCTGAAAATATTTTAAATACAATTAAGTCAAACGGATATAAATATATTGATCTTGATACAGTTATTGACACTAATTTAATATTGGAAAGGTCAGGAGAAAATTTCAAAAGATTTATATTTTCTTTTAATGATCAATTAGGAAATGAAATTTGTTTAAGACCTGATTTAACTATTGCATCTTGTGTGAGATATTTGAATCAAAATAAGAAAGCTAGTGAAAAAATTTTCTATAGTGGTCAAGCATTTAGGAAAGGATTAAATAAAAAAGACTCTGTTATCAGAAATCAAATTGGATTTGAAATATTGGGATCTTTTACTGAAAAAAAAGATGATAAAAAAATAATAGAAACTTCACTTAAAGCATTATCAAAAATTAAATATAAAAGTGGAAATTTAGTAATAGGTAACATAGAAATTTTTAGGCTTTTGTTAGATAAATTGGATTGCCCAGTAAGATGGAAATTAAGATTACAACGTCATTTTTGGAGAGAGAAATACTTTAATGATTTATTAAAAAGATTGGAGACCAACTCTGATATCGACCCAACAATTGTAGAAATAGATAAAAAAAAATATTCTAAAATGATTAATGGAAGTCAAAAAAAAGAAGTTGCTGGAAGATCAATAGAAGAAATATTATCAAGATTTGATAGTAAAATTAAAGATCCGAGGAGAACAAAAAAAGGTAGTAATGTTGTAAAAATTTTAAAAGAGTACTTAAAAATTGAATGTCCGATTAATCAAGCATCAAAAAAATTAAATTTATTTTTTAAAAAAAATAAAATTAATCTTAGAGTTCAGGATGATTATTTCCCAATAACTAAAAATAAAATTAATAAATTAAATGTTAGATTTAATTCTTCTTTTGGAAGACATCTCGAATATTATACTGGCTTAGTATTCAAGATCGATATTAAATCAAAGTCTGAGAAGTTAAATATTAGAGGTGGTAGATATGATTCTTTAATTAAAGATCTTGGCTTTAAAAAAAATATACCAGCTGTTGGAGCAGCTATTAACTTAGAGAAATTATGAGTAATAGCATCTTAAAAATTGGAATTCCAAGTAAGGGACGTTTAAGATCAGGAGTTTTAAATATTTTTAAAAGAAGAAAATTAAAAATTCTTTCTGAAAGAGGTGAGAGAGACTTATTTGGACTTATTAGAGGAGAAAAAAATATTATTATTAATTATCTGCATGCTAGAGAAATAATAGAACGTCTTGCGGATGGATCTCTAGATATTGGCTTTTCTGGATATGATTTATTAATGGAAAGCGAAATTAACATTCAAAAAAAAGTGATTGTAAAAAAAAAGTACGAATTTGGAGAAGCTACATTAGTAGTTGCAATTCCGGATGATTGGATAGATGTACAGACAATGCCTGATCTTGAAGAAATAGCTTTTGAATTTAAAGAAAAAAAAAGAAATAGATTACGTATAGCTACAAAATACCCAAATTTAACAAGAGAATTTATGTTTTCCAGAGGAGTTACTCAATTTAAATTGGTGAATAGCCTTGGTGCAACAGAGATATATCCATTTACTGGATCATCTGAAATAATAACCGATATAACTTCAACCGGAGCAACTTTAAAAGCTAATAAATTAAGGATATTAAAAGATGGAATGATTCTTAATTCTCAGGCTTGTTTAATGACATCAAAAAAAAGTAGAGAGATAAAAAATTTTAAAAGAGTTTTAAATAAACTTTAAATATCATTAAGTAAGTGTAACATACGAATCATGGATACAATTTTAATTATTATTTTAGCTTTAATATTGATTGCTACTTCGGCTATTCTTTATCTAAATATTAAGTCGAATGTAATAAAAGAAGATACAAATAAAGAAGCTGACGAAATTGCAAATTTAAATGCAGAAATAGTTAAATTGAAAGATAGTTTAAACACTACTATTAATTCTTCTTTAAATTCCATGTCTACGTCATTTAATAATCTTTCAACTGGCGTTACAAAAGACATGACAGCAGCTCTGACAAAAGTTGATGAAAAAGTTGCAGCTTTTAATTCCCAAGTTGAAAATTTAAACGAAAGTCAAAAAGGTATTAATAAAATCTTAGCTGGAGTTAAAAAGTATGGAACCTTAGCAGAGTTCAGTCTGGGCTCACTCATTAAGGATTTGCTGCCTTCTTCGCAGTACTTTTCAAATGTTAAAATGAAAGAGGAAACTAGTGAAAACGTTGAATTTGCAATTAAACTCCAAGAAGGTGTATTGGTTCCGGTTGATAGCCATTTTCCTGTTGAGAGATTTAAAGCTATTCAAGATGCTCATCAAGAGGACGATAAAAAAGCTATTGCGGATGCAAGAACTAAACTTGCAAAAGCTTTTAAAGAAAAAGCCAAGAGTGTAAAAGAAAAATATATTGTTCCACCTAAAACTACTGATTTTGCAATTGTATATGCGCCAACTGAGAGTTTGTTTTTAGAGATAGCTAATTACCAAGACCCAAATACTAAGGAATTATTGAGCCAAGAATTAATGAAAAAATATAAAGTAACTGTTATGGGACCAAATAATTTATCTGGGTATTTACAATCATTACACATGGGTTTTCAAACATTAAAAGTTCAAAAACATGCAACAGAAATTTACGATCATTTAAAATCAATAAGCACAAGATTTACAAAACATTTTGATGGAATTGTTAATCTCAGAAAAAAATTAGAAGAGGCAATGACAGCTGTTGATAAATTTGGAACGGATGCAAGATCTATTAAAAGAACATTAGAAAATATAAAAGATCCAGAGCAAATTGAAAAGGCTATTGAAACAGAAAATGTCGAAAAATTTGAAGATATTCCAAGACAAGCAAAAAATTAATTTAATTCTAAAACAAAAAATATAATGAAGTGGAATAATAAATTTAATTATCCCAAGTCCTCAAGATCAATTGAAGATGGATACAGAAAATATTTACTAGGGGAGAATAAACTACCAAGTGTCACTACAATTTTAGGCGCCACAAAATCAGAAGAAGAGAAGGCCGCTCTTGCAAATTGGAAAGAGAGGGTAGGAATTAAGGAGGCAAATAGAATTAAAACTGAAGCTTCATCAAGGGGTACTTCTATGCACTCTTATATTGAGGACTATTTAAGAGGAAGAATTAACGAGAGTTTTTTTGAGAGTAATGAGCAATACAAAAATATGGCTAAAGAAATTATTCAAAAAGGAATTACTGGAAGACTTAATGAAGTATATGGCATGGAAGAAACATTATACTATCCAGATCAATATGCCGGTACAGCTGATATGATAGCAGTTTATGAAGGTAGAGATGTTATTGTGGATTTTAAACAAGCTAATAAACCAAAAAAAACAGATTATATACAAGACTACTTTTTACAATTAGGAGCTTATACTTTAGCTCATGATGTTGTTCACGGAACTAAGATGAAAGCGGGAATAATATTATTATGCACTAAAGACATTTTATTCCAAGAATTTAAAATTGAGGGAGCTGAATTAGAAATGTATCAAAATTTATTTTTAGGAAGGGTTAAAAAGTTTTACAAGTTGAATAATATATCTTGACTTTACTTAACCTATCCATAAAAGAGATATTAATACCTGAGCTAATCGTTTATATGCTAATGGTTAAGTCTTTAAAAAACTTTCCAAAAATCCATTAAATATTAGCTAGTTTAAGAATAAATTATGAATTTAGCAATTTGGGATATAGAATCATCTAGTGCAAGCACAGATTTTGGAAGTATTATTGAAATAGGCGGTGTTTTAGTTGACGAGAATTTTAAAGAAAAAGACAGATTTAATTTAAGGTGTAGTTTACCTGAAGGAGAGGTCTTTCAGGCTATGGCACTTATTGTAAATAAGACATCAATAAAACAATTAACTCAAACTAATCTTTCTCATTATCAAATGTTAGGAGAAGTTGAGAAAATATTTAAAAAGTGGAGCCCAGCTATATTTCTTGGTTGGTCTAATATTGGATTTGATGATGAAATGATAAGAAAAGAGTTTTTTAAAGGGATTAGATATCCATATTTAACGAATGCAGCTCCAAACAAGAGACATGACGGAATTAATATTGCTCGCGCCGCATATGCAATTGATCCTTCAATTTTAGAAGTAGAATTTAATGAAAAAAATAATGCAGTATTTAAATTAGAGTCATTAGCAAGAATGCAAGGTATTGACTCAACAGATGCCCATAGTGCTTTAAGCGATAGTATTATGACTGCTAAAGTTTTAAATATAGTTAAAAAAAAACAACCAGACACTTGGGAGTCTTTTTTTAAAACTGCAAATAAGTCAGACACCGAAACTATAATTAAAAAAGGTGAAGTATTTACTTTAAACGAGTATTATTATGGTAAATCTAGGCTCCATTTAGTTGCTCCTCTTCATCAAAAATATTGTATGCATCCAATATATGCTGGTTGGTATTATGCATTTGATTTAAGGATTGACATTGAACCATTATTAAATTTATCAATAAATGAGCTTAAAGTAGAAATGAAAAAGTCTCCCAAATTTTTAAGAACAATTAGATCTAACAAGGCTCCAATAATTGTAGATTCAAAAT
Source organism: uncultured Pelagibacteraceae bacterium (assembly GCA_902586025.1). Lineage (GTDB taxonomy): Bacteria > Pseudomonadota > Alphaproteobacteria > Pelagibacterales > Pelagibacteraceae > Pelagibacter. The sequence goes on along the minus strand of CACIFV010000005.1, from coordinate 46,108 downwards.
ATGGAATGCAAGCAGAACCATATAATGTAATGGATAAATCATTAATTAACAAAAGAGCAGTTATAGTTAAAAATAACGAAAAATTTTCTCAAAATATACTACATGCATTAAGAGAAGTGGCTGAAGAAAAAGAACAATCTAAAACACAAGAAGATATATATGCTGAAGAAAGTATTTATACTAAATTTACATCAAACAAGGATACTACCTTATTTCCTGCTTGGCATGCAGCATCATGGAAAGATAAACTTAAATTATTAGATAAATTTGATGATGATCGTTTAGTAGGTTTTGGAAAAAAAATCATATATCAAGAGGCACCCGAAGTTCTACCCGAGAGCATGCTTAAAACAATAAAACGAGAAATTGCAAAGCGAATTTTGAGTGAAAAAAAAGAAAAATGGTGGACGATCCCTACACTTTATACAGAAATTGATACACTTAGAGAAAAATATACTAATGAGAATGATAATGAAAAGCTTACATTATTAGACGAGTTTAATGAATACGCAATGTCAATACAAAAAAAATATGAAAATGTTTGATGTGGATAATTTTAACATTTCTTTATTAACTATTGATAAAAAAATTTTTATTTATATATAAAGCTCATGGCGACATTAAAAGTTACAGACGAAATATTTGAAGAGCAAGTTTTAAAAAACGATAAACCAGTTCTAGTAGATTTTTGGGCTGAATGGTGTGGACCTTGTAAAATGGTTGGACCAATCTTAGAGGAAATTTCTGAAGAGATGGCAAATGATATTGTCATTGCAAAACATGATATTGACTCTGAGCCGAACATTCCAACTAAGTATGGTGTTCGTGGAATTCCTACAATGCTTATATTTAAAGGTGGCGAATTAAAAGCAACTAAAGTTGGAGCTACACCGAAGAGCGATATAGTTGCTTTTATAAAAGAAAATATTTAATTCAAATTAAGTAGTTCCCCAGCAAGATATAAAGATCCAGTTATCATAATCATATCGTCTTTCTCTGAATTTAAGGACATAAGAGCTTCTTCAATAGATTTTTTGTAACTAACATTAGCATATTTATTTAATTTTTCCTTTAAATCTATTCCTTTGATAGCATTCGGTTGGTTGGGAATATCAATTGTTATTATAGAAGATATATTATTAAATTGGCTTAAATACTCCTCGTGATTTTTATTAGACATCATTCCAAGAATTAAATGTTTTTTACAATTAAGAGTGTTTAAATATTCATTAAGAGCTTTTGCACCCAAAGGATTATGTGAGCCATCTAAATACAATTTGTTATTTTTACAAATATTTTTAAGCTTTCCAGATTTAATTTCTTGAAGCCTTGCAATACTTTTTATCTTAGTAATACCTTCCTTAATATTTTCATCTTTTATTCCTAGTTGTAAATTTCTTACTGTAGCAATAGCAGTCGCACAATTATCAATTTGAAAATTACCTAAAAGATTTGGTTTAGGTAATTTCAAACCACCATATTCATCTTCATAATAAATAAAATCATTTTCACTTAATGAATAATTAAAATCATCTTTATAAATGATTTTTTTTGATTGATTATTATTAATTGATTTTTTTATTAAATTTAAGGTTTCATCTGAGCTTTGTTTGCTAACTACAATAGTAGAGTTTAGTAGGGAAGAGGTTTTTTCATTAACAATTTTTTCAATATTTTGCTCGTTTTTAGGTAACCAATCTAAATGGTCTAATCCTATTGAAGTAACAATACTAGATAAATTAGTATCAATAATATTTGTTGCATCAAATCTATGAAATAGACCACTTTCTATAATATTTATTTTGTCTTTAAATTTACTTGCATGATAAAAATATGCTGCGGTTAATATTTCAAAATAAGTTATTTGTTCACCATTATTAACATTTTCAACTTCTATTAATAAATTAGATAAGTTATCGTCAGATATTTCTACATCGTTAAAAATAAATCTCTCATTAATTTTTTGAATATGTGGACTTGTATAAATATTACAATTTATATTTACAGTTTTTAAAATCGATCTAACTACCTGTATTGTTGAATACTTACCATTTGTACCAACAACAGATATATATTTTAATTTTTTTTGTGGATCACCTAATTTTTTACAAAGGTTCCTAACTCTACCTAGACTGAGATCAATTTCTTTAGGATGCAGCTTTTGTAAGCGGTTCAATATTGTCTGAAGTTTCATTTATTTGCTTTTCATCTACCGCGTTATCTTTTTTTAGCAATATTGATAATAGTAAGCTTATTTCAGTTTTTAAATCTTTTCGTTCAACAATTCTGTCTACAAATCCATGCTTTTCTACAAATTCAGATGTTTGAAAGTCAGAACTTAGTTCTTCCTTAACTGTTGCTTGTATAACCCTTTTTCCTGCAAATGCTATTAAACATCCAGGTTCAGCAAAATGAATATCCCCTAACATCGCAAAAGATGCCGTTATTCCTCCTGCTGTAGGGTCTGTAAAACAAACTAAATAAGGAAGATTATTTTTTTTGAGTTCATTAATTGCAAGAGTAGTTCGAGTCATATTTACAAGTGCAATTGGAGATTCAAACATTCTCTGTCCTCCTCCACAAGGAAAGAAGACAAATGGTGTTTGATTGTCAATAGCGTGTTGTACACCATAAATAATTGCTTCACCTTCCGCAGCTCCAACAGAACCACCAATAAACTCAAAATTTATCGCTCCGGCTGTTACTTCGATGCCATTTATTCTTCCTTTAGCAATCATTACAGCTGAATTTTGATTAGTTTTCTTTCGTGCAGATTTTAATCTATCTTTATACGATTTGGTATCGATCCATTGAAGTGGATCTTCGGCAGGAATTGGAGTATCAAGTATTTCATAAGCATTTCGTCCAAAAATAATATCAAATCTTTGTCGGCAATTAATTCTATGATGTTTTCCACACGATTTGCAAACCCATAAATTTTCTTCAAGATCTTTTTTTAACATTGGGCCTTGGCAACAACTGGTCCAGTCTGAGTTTGCTATATCCTCTTTTGATGGTCTTTTTTTTAAAACTTTTTTAATTTTTTCACCAAAACTTAGAGCTTTTGTAATCCAGTTCATAAAATTTTACTTTTTAATTTTTTCACTAGTTTATTTACATTTGTGACAGGATTTTGTCTATACTTTAAACTCTTGCTGATTTCCTTACAAATAGCACTCCCAACAACTAATCCATCTGCAGATTTAAGTTTACCAATTGTTTTTTCTGTGATTCCAAAACCAATAACAATTTCTTTTTTTGGATCGATTTTTTTTATTTTATTATAATTTTTTAATATATTATTAGGAGATACTTTTAGTTTACCACCTGTTGTGCTCAACATTGAAATAAAATAATTCATTGGGTGAGAGTCTTTTATAATTTTTTTAAGCCTAATTTTTGTTGTTGTTGGTGACAAAAGCTGAATAAAATAGATAGATTTTTTCTTACATTTTTTTGCAAAATTCTTATTTTCTGGCCAAGGTAAATCTACAACAATCAACCCATTTACACCCGAAGAGTTACATTTATTCAAAAAATTATTTTCACCATATTGTAAAATCATATTAAAGTATCCCATCAATATTATAGGCTTGTATTTATTTGACTTCTTAAAATCTTTTACAATTTTAAATATATCATTCATTTTTATTCCATTTTTAATTGATCTATATGCGCTAGTTTGGATTTGACTACCATCTGCTACAGGTGTGTTGTGTGGCACGCCAACCTCTAAAATATCTACATCTTTAGAAATTGATTTTAATATTTCTAATGATTTTTTTTTTGAGCTGTCTCCAGCAACAGTATAAGTTAATAGTGCAGCCCTATTTTCTTGTTTTGCTTTTTTAAAAGCAGCACTAATTGGATTTAACATATTTCTTTCCTAATCTTTTTTCTAAAATTCCCCGATCTTTGTAAGCATCCCCACAACTATTAACTACAACAATAGTATCTTTGCTTAATCTTTTTGCCTCTTTTATTGCAACTGAAAATGCATGGCTTGGCTCAAGAGAAGGTCTTAATTCTTCATACTTAGTAACAGTTTTAAAAGCATTTAAAGCCTCTTCATCACTTGCTGCTGTATATCTTGCTCTTTTAGTATCTTTTAAAAAACAGTGAAGTGGGGAGACACCAGGATAATCAAGACCTGCAGAAATAGACTCAGTTTCTTCTATCTGTCCGTCTGAATCTTGATTAACATACTGAGCTGCACCATGAAGAATTCCAATTTTTGAGCCATAAGTTAAAGGCGCTGCATGTTTTTTACTTTTTGCTGGCCCTCCTGCTTCCACACCAATAAACTCACATTGTTTTTTATCATAATCCATGAATTCGTTCCAAAAACCAAAACTTGAACTTCCACCTCCTACACAATTATAAAGTTTTAGTTTTTTGGGCACTGATCCAAACTCATCAATTAATTGAACTTTTAGTTCTCTTGATATTTGACTAGTGCTCCATCCACAAATACGAACAAAGATGGCAGGTCCTACTGTACTGCCAACACACATAGCTGTAGTATCACAATTAGCAACCCAGAAACGCATACACTCTGAAACAGCATCCACTAGTGTTTGGCTACCTGAATATACAGGTATCACTTCGGCACCATTTTTTTTTATAGCTTTTACATTAGGTTGTTGTCTTGCGATGTCTTTTGCACCCATAAAAATTTTACATTTTAGACCAAACTTTTTAGCTGCCATACTTAACATTTTGCCTGCGTACCCAGCACCTGTATCACCGCAAATAATTTTTTTGCCAGAACGTTTTGCAAGTAAACAATGGACAGTGGCATTATAAACCTTGTGAGCTCCTCCATTTGCATCTGATACAACTTTAGACCAAATTTGTGCTCCTCCAATATGGTTTGTTAGCTTTTCTAATTTTATAAAACGTGTAGGGCTACCAATCCAGTTTTTAAAGTATCTATTTCTTTCACTGATGAATTTTTTATCTTTTTTGAGTTTATTAAATTGAATTTCCAAATCTTCTATTGGTTTTTTCAATGTTTCAGGAACAAAATTCCCTCCAAATTTATTTCCCCAAAATCCTGATTTACTTACTTGATCAATTAATGGTATTTTTTTTTTTAATTTCATATTTCTGAAAATAAATTTAACAATTTATTTATTTTATTTAAATCTTTTTTTCCTTTTTCATCCTCTAGTGATCCACTAAGGTCTATTATAAAGTCTTTATATTTAAATCCTGGAATATCATCTATTTGTATATTTCCTGCAATCATTTTATTTATCTTATCAGGAACTTTATCTAGTAGTCTATGATCAAAACTCTCAGATTTATGATAACCTTTTGAATCAAATAAAATTATATCTGATATATCCGAATAATCTTCATATTTAATTACATCTTCTTTACTCGAAACAGTAATTGCTGTAATAATTTTTTTATTATATCTTAATTTAATTTCTTTTGTTCTATTGGGCTCAACATCATAGAGCTGATAATAATCAAAATTAAAATCTTTTATTTTTTCTAAAGTTTCTTCTGTTGGATTAACTAGCACTGATGTAAAGCTTATATTTCTTCTATCAACATTTACTAATTTTTGAAGTTTTTCATACCTTACATGTCTTTTACTTTTTTCATAATTTGTAATGAAGCCTATAAAATTTGGAGGTTTGGGATGATTTACAATATAGTTTAAAGTTTTAGGATCTGAGATCCCACAAATTTTCAGACCTTTGCTCATTGATTTAAGTGATCAATTAATCTTTGAATATTTTTTCTGACATCACCATTGGTTATTGGTCTTCCTATAACAAGCCAATCACTACCATTTTGGTAAGCTTGTTTTGGAGTTAAAACTCTTTTTTGATCGTTTTTTTTTGTATCAAATCTTATTCCAGGTGTAATAATTTCTTTTTTAAATACTTTTTTTACTTGTCTAACTTCCTTAGCACTACACACTAAAGCATCTAGGTTTGCTCTTCTTGCTAGTATAGCTTGTTTTAATACAATCTTATTTATTTTATCACTAAATCCGATTTCTTTAATTGCCTTGTTATTAAGAGATGTGAGTGTCGTGACGCCTACTAATTTGCATTTACCAGCAACTTTTTTTGCAGCTTTTAAAGCATCTAGACCACAATTAGTATGGATTGTTATATAATCAAAATTTAAGTCTTTTACTGCTTTTATTGTTGCTGCACATGTATTTGGTATATCTGATATCTTATAATCTCCAAATATAATTTGATTTTTAAGAGATTTTATAAATTTTCTTCCGTTACGAGAATTTAAAAATTCTAATCCAAATTTATAACCAATTTTTAATTTATTGTTTTTTGTTTTATTGATAATACTTTTAATTGTTCCAATATTAGTTGTATCGCAGGCAACAAAAATCTTATTTTTAATCATTTATTTTTTTTAGCCAATCTTTAGAGAGTTTGAATCCAATATTTTTTTTTTGATTAATGAATATTTTTTCACCTGTTTTTGGATTTCTCCTAAAACCTTCTTTCTGGATCTTTGGTATTAAAGTAAATATATTCCTTAACTCAATCCTAGAATCCCTTTTTAGAGCATTCCTTATCTCGTCTAGTGTTATAGATAATATTTTTTCTAAATCTTTTTTAAGAAAACCAGGATAAGAATCGGCTAGTTTTTTGAGAATTATTGATTTTGTTACAGATTTGTTTCTATTATTCAGTATCTTTCTTCTTTTTTTCAATTTCATCAGATAGACTTGCAAACGGTAGTGATTTTCCAGAGCTGCTATCACCATATTTCTTCAATGCATCTGCATTTAATTTTTCTTCAAGCAATCTTATTGATAAACTAACTCTTCTTTTTTCTTTCCTCTCAACAATTGAGTCCACTCTATCACCTATTATCCACCTTCCTGGTCTCTGATCGGAAGGAGAGCTTGCTAATTGATTTTTTTTAATAAATATCTCTATTTCTGAACCTTCTGGTTTTACAGTAATTCCCTTAGCATCTGTTTTTGTTACTTTTGAGGTTAAAGTGTCCCCAACATTGTGTTTATCAAAATATTTAAATGGATCCTCAGATATTGCTTCTCTTAGACTTACTCTAATTTTTTGATTTTCAACATCACATTCAATCAATTTTAGTTTGTCAAATTTATCACCTACTTTAAATAATTTTAATTGTTCCTCCGGAGATTTTAAATAATCTAAATCATTGCAATGTAAAAATGCCTCCAAGTTATAATCTTCAATTTTCACAAATAGCGCATATTCATTTTTACCCGTAACTACTCCACCAACCAATCCATCAGTTGGTACTTGTGATTTAAATTTTTCCCAAGGGTTTTCGGTTGTCAGTTTGTGGCTTACTGCAATTCGTCTTTTATCCTTGTCTATTTCAACAATTCTAACTTTTATCTTATCTTTAATTTTTGCAAATGATTTTGGATTAATATTCTTTTTTGTATAAGATAATTCACTGGAGTGACATAGTGCACTTAGTCCAGATTTTAATTCAACAAATAAACCGTAGTCTAGAACTTTTTGAACAATTGCATCATAGTCCTTCCCAACCTCAAATTCTTGAATACTATCAAATGGATCTGGGCTTAAAGCTTTTATACTTGTAGAAATTTGATTTTTTTCATTATCAATGCCAATAATTTTCAATCTGTAAGATTTACCAACTTCTAAAACTTCATCTGGAGAATTTATTCTCGAAAAACTTAATTCTTGCAAATGACAAAGTGAGTCAAATGCTCCTCCATCACACTCAAAAAATGCTCCAAATGAAGCAATGTTTTTACAAACGCAGTTTTCTAAAATATCCCCTACTTTATACTTTGATAAAATTTCTTTTTTATCTTTTGTGCTTACCTCAGCTTCAACTGCTTTTCTAGACGTACAAAGATTTCCTCTTATATTGTCGCACTTTATAATTTTTGCTGTAAGCTCTTTATTCATTAAATGAGATATATCTTTTTGAGGACGTACAGCTAACTGACTTCCTGGCATAAAAGTAGAAATTTGAGTTTCTTTTTCTTTAAAGATTACTCCTCCTTTAACTTTCCCTATAATTTCACCTTTTATTGTTATATTTTCCTCAAATGCTTTTTTAAGCTTTAAGAAACCTTTCTGTTTGTGTGCTTTTTCAAAACTGACAATGATTTCTCCTGACTTAGATTCTGAATTTTCTAATAAAACATCTATTTTTTCATTTAATTTAACTTTGTCAGCCATCCCTAGGTTTTTAAATTCACTTAGTTCAATCATTGCTTCAGATTTCATTCCTAAATGCACCCAGCAAAATTTGTCAGAAATCTTTGTTATTTCAGCCTCAACTATTGAACCTTCTTCAATTTTCTTTTTTTCTGTCTCTGAATTTAATAAATTTTGAAATATTTTATTCTGTGGAGTATCTAAATTCTTGTATATTTCCATATTTTTTTTTTATAAATTTTGTTACTAAATTAACTAATTTTGTCTCCATTTGATAAATACTTAATTTAGTGGTGTCGACTAATACAGAATTTTTTGCCATAATCAAGGGACTTATTTTTCTGTTTTTGTCTTCTTTATCCCTATGAATCAAGGCTTTTTTCACTTGCTTTAATGTTAATTTTTTATTTGTGGATTTTAATTCTTTTAACCTTCTTTTTGCTTTTTCTTGAGCCGAACATATAAAAAAGAGCTTAAGATCAGCATCCTTTCTCATTATTTTAGAACCAATATCTCTACCCTCAACAATTACAAGATTTGACTTTTTAATAAAATTTTTTTGAAATTTTGTTAAAGCCTTCCTAACAAAAGGCCTTTTTGCAATAATTGATGACATTAAAGCTACCTCTGGTGAGTAAATTTTTTTATTTTGTAATTTCTTTAATGTAATCGATCTAACTATTTGTTTTATCGAAATGGAATTATATTTGTTACCATTCTCTATAATTTTTAAAGCACAATATCTGTATAGTGCACCACTTGATAAAAACTTCATCTTAAATCTTTTTGCAATTATTTTTCCTGCTGTTGATTTACCAGAAGCACTTGTGCCATCCGCAGCAATTTTGAATTTTATTACCCTATTTAATCTTATCAATTTATTTCTGCTCCTAATTTTGTCAAAATTTTTAAAAAATCTGGGAATGAAGTTTTTATAGAATTCTTGTCATAAATTTTAAAATTGCCTCCAAACGTTAAAGCTGCAATGCAAGTCATCATAAAAATTCTATGATCTTTCATAAAATTTTTAATAATAAACTGTTTTTCTAAATTAATTTTTGGATTACCATATATTTGAATATCGTCTTTTTTTCTTATAACTTTAACCCCAATTCTTTTTAAAAAATCTATTGCTAGATCAAGCCTAGGACTTTCTTTTTTATTTAATTCTCCCAAGTTTCTAAATTTTGAAACTCCTTTAGCTCTCGCTGCAACTAAAAAAATAATTAAAAATTCATCAATAGCAGAACTATTAAGTTTTCTAGGACAATCAATTGCAATTAAATTTCTTTTACTTTTAACAACAATATCTGAAATCAACTCACCTTTGTATTTTTTTTTATTTATAAAATTTATTTTTGCTCCCATTTTATTTAATATTTTTATAATTCCAATCCTAGTTAGATTTATATTTACGTTTTTTATAATAATTTTTGAATTATTTGCTAATAGAGTTAAAACTATGAAGAATGAACTTGAACTTATATCTCCTGGTACATTGTATTCAAAACCTCTAAAATTTGAAATTCCTTTGATTTCAATGTGATCATATTTATTTTTCTTAAAAATTTTTATCGGTATTTTTAAACTTTTAAATAATAATTCTGTATGATTTCTGCTAGGCTTTGCTTTAATTACTGTCAAGCCCGGCGTCTTAATTGCGGCTAGCATCACGGCACTTTTACACTGCGCACTACCAAGATTTTCAAAATATCTTATTGGACGTAAAAAATCTGTACCTTTTATTATTACTGGGAGAGAACTATTTTTAGTTTTTATAATTGCGCCAAAATTTTTTAAAGGATTTGTAATTCTGGAAAAATCTCTTCTTGATAAACTTTCATCACCTGTAACTTTAACACTTTTTTTAAAATTTACTAACAAACCGAGTAATAACCTTCCTAAAGTACCTGAGTTACCGGCGTCAATTATTAGATCTTTTTTTGAATTGTATCCATTTAATCCAAATGCATTTATTTCATAATAATTTTTTTTTTTTTTATATTTTATACCTAATCTTTTAATTGATTTTAGAGAATTTATTACATCCTCAGATTCTAATAAATTGTATATTTTAGATTTTCCTATGGCTTGAGAAGCTAAGAGCACTGTTCTAATAGAAATACTTTTGTCCCCACTGACATTAATAATTTCATTAAATGATTTTATTTTTTTTTTTATTTCTATTTGATTTTTCATTAATGAATTAATTTATATTAAATTCATCACCAAAATATTGGTTTTTTGCAGTCTTATCTAATATTACTTCATTTGGTTTTCCAGATGCGATTACTTTTCCATAAGATAGTATAATCGCGCGATCAACAGTTTTAAGTAAATCTCTAGCCTGGTGATCAGTAATTACAATTGTGATTTCTTCAGTAGATTGTAAATTTAGTATTACTTCTTGTATCATTTTAATAGAAAGTATATCCAGGGCTGAATATGGCTCGTCTAAGAGTAAAATTTTTGGATCATTTACTAGTGCCATAGCGATACTACATTTCCTTTTTTGCCCTCCTGATAAATGTTTTGCTTTGATATTTAATAAAGGCTCAAACTCAAATTGGCCTATTAGTTTATTTATTTTTTGCTCCCTCTGATCTTTATCTTTAATATGTATTTCAGAGACTAGTCTTAAGTTATCTATCAAAGACAAATCAGAAATATACCCTCCAAATTGTGGACATAACCCTATCTTAAATTTTGTAAATCTCTCGTTTATGGGTAATTTTGTACAATCAAGTCCATTGATGATCACTTCTCCATAGTCCGGATCTTTTAAACCAGTTATCATATTAAACATCGTGCTTTTTCCTACTCCGTTAGGTCCTAAAACACCTAAAATTTCTTGTTTATTAACTTTTAGATTTAAATTATTTAAAATTTGTCTTTTATTATAGAATACAGATATGTTCTTTAATTCAACGACCGCTTCGTCATTTTTATAAGTTGTTATTCTAAATTTCTTTATTAGTGCCATTAATCAGTAATTATATTTATATTCTCCTCTGAATTAATTTTTATTTCTTTTGTAATTATATTCATTGTTACAACTTTAGCTTTCATAACAGAAGTATTGTCTTTTACAACAACATTGCCAAAAGCTGTTGCAAGACTTTTAGATTGATCTAAATAAAAACTATCGCAGAAAATTACTCTATTATCATGATTTATTTTAACGTTTTTATAAAATTTTGAATTTTGATTGTTATAATTATAATTTGCAAAATCAGACTCGATATTTATTGTTGATCTTTTCTTAGAAGATATTGTTCCTTTTACCTTCTCTAAATCAAGTATATTTTTATCTTCAAGATTAGTTCTTCCATATTTTGCAAGAATTTTAAAAATATCTCCTTTATTATTTGTGGTTATATACTCTATTTCTTTTGTTAAACTTTTTTCATTGCTTGATGAAATATTACTCAATTTATCATCATCGATTTTTGGAGCTTCTTTTATATTTTTTAATTTATTTTGATTATTCATATTACTTTGATCGATATTCTCTTTATTCTCATTTAAATCTTTTGTTTCTAATATATCTTGATTATCTAAGTTCAATTCTTCTTTAATTTCATTTTCATTAGTATTTAAATTAATATTAGATCTACTTTTCAACGGACCAGAATAAAAATATAGAAAATAAATACCACCTATGATTATTATCATTAATGATAACAGAATTAGTTGTAACAAGGACTTAATCGACATCAGCTAATATTTGATTTAAGTATGCTGTGCATATGAATTATACCAATAGTCCTTTTTTTCTTATTTTTTTCATGAACACATAAGGATGTTATTTCTTTTGCATTCATTAATGATAATGCAGTAGCAGCTAATTCTTCTTTATCGATACTTATTGGATTTTTTTTCATAACTTTTTTTAGCTCAAGCGAGTCAAATTCTTTATATTTTCTGGCAATTCTTTTGATATCTCCATCAGTAATTATTCCTGATGTATAACCATTTTTCTTTTTAACAATAAGAACACCTAATTTTTTTTCCTCTATAATTTTTAAAGCTCTTTTCATTTTTATATCTTCTTTTAAAAAGGGGACTTTTTTTCCTTTAATCATTAAATCCTCGACAGTTTTAAGTTTCAAAGATAATGAGCCGCTGGGATGAATTTTTTTAAAATCAAATTTACTAAAATTTTTCACTTTCATACAAGCCAATGCAATTGAATCACCTAATGCTAACTGAGTTGTTGTTGAAGATGTTGGTACAATATTTTCAGGGCCAGCCTCTCTTATAAAAGGCATTTGAAATGCTATGTCTGAATTTCTATACAAAATAGAATTTTTTTTTGATGTTATCCCTATCAATTTGATATTTTTATTTCTCGATGTATATTGAATTATATTTTTTAATTCTTCACTTTCACCGCTATTACTTATAAGTATTACAGTATCTTTTGAAGTAATTTGACCTAAATCTCCATGACTTGCATCGGAAGCGTCTAAAAAAAAAGATGGTGTACCTGTTGATGAAAAAGTAGCAGCCCATTTTCTAGCTATAATTCCACTTTTTCCAACACCAGAAATTATTATTTTTCCATCTTTACAATTCAGTATTGTTTTAATTATTTTTACAAATGAATTGTTTATGCAATCTTTTAATTTTTTCAGTGCATTTATTTCATATTGGACTACATCTCTAGCAATTTTGTTTATTTTGTTTTTTTGCATTTAATGAGACCATATATCAGAAGTAAATGAGGCTAAATCAAGGTTAACTCTACTATGTATGAATTTTATTGTACTATTGTATAATTCAAACCTATTTTCTCTTATTAATATTTTTTTCAAATTATCATAAATATGGTGAAGGTAAATTACATCATTCGCGCAATATTGTAATTGTTTGTCTGTTAATTTTCCTCCAAAATCAGAAGATTGAAGACTTTTACTTATATCCTTTCCATTAAATTCCTTTATTAAATCTTTTAATCCATGCTTATCGGTATAGCTTCTTGCCAATTTACTCATTAATTTAGTACAATTTACGTTAAAGACGTCAATGTTAAGATATTTTTTTATGAAAAGTAGATCTGCTCTTGCAAAATGAAATATTTTTCCGATTTCTTTATTTGTTAATAATTTTTTCAAGTTGGGTGCTTCATAATTTTCCTTATTTAATTGAACTATGTGTGCATCTTGCTTGCCTGTAGAAATTTGAACTAAACATAGTCTATCGCGTTCGACATTCAGACCCATAAATTCACAATCTATTGCTATAATGTCACTTGCTTCGAATTGATCTGGCAAATCCTCTTTGTGTAATTTAATATCTATATTCATATTTAAAAATATATATATGAAACAAAAAGAAATTCTACTTTTCGGTGCATCTGGTCAGATCGGGAGAAATTTGATCAGAAAGTTAAGCAAAAATAACCATAAAGTCATAGCTGTAACGAGAAACATACATAGAAATGCTTATATGTTGAAGACCCAGGCAAATCCTGGTTACCTAGAATTAGTTGAAATAAATAGTTTCGAAACAGAAAAAATTGAATCTTTAATGGAAAGATGTTCTATTTGTATAAACTTAATTGGAATATTATATGAAAAAAAAAAAGATGACTTTAAAACTATCCATACAGATCTACCAGACATGTTGTCTCAAAAAGCAAAAAAATATAATCTTGAAAAATTTTTGCACTTATCATCACTAGGTATTGAAAAAGCAATAGATAGCGAATACGCAAAGAGTAAATTAGAGGGAGAAAAAAAAATATTACAAAATTTTAAAAAATCTGTTATTTTGAAACCATCAATAGTTTACTCAGTAGATGATAATTTCACAACTAATTTTATGACTTTATTAAGTAGACTTCCGTTTATGCCTTTGTATTATAATGGACAAACAAAATTTTCACCTATACATGTTTCGGATTTAGCTGACATAATTTTAAAAATTATAGAGTCAAATAGAAATAATTTTACTTTAGAGTGTATTGGGCCAGAGGTAATAACATTTAAGAAAATAATTCAAATTCTTTTAAAATTAATTAACAAAAAAAGGTTATTAATACCTATTCCTTTTCAGCTAGCTAAATTAAGTGCAAAAATGTTACAACTGTTTCCAAAGCCTATACTCACAGAAGATCAATTAAAATTGTTAAAATATGACAACATCTCAAGCGGAATTCATGAAACAAATTTTGATTTGGGATTAGATGCAAAAAAAATATTTGAAAATGAAGTAGACAAGTATAGTTTTAACTGGAGATCAGGGGGACAGTTTGCAAACATTAATAAAATCTCTTAATTAAATGATTAACTTTATTGTAATTGGTATATGTATTCTATTGCTTCTAGCAGTTGTATACATATCTGCAAAACCAATAAGCATGGGAATTGAGTCAAGAAGAAATCTAGAACAGAATAAAAACAATGATGAAATTGATGATAGTACCCAAAGTTTAGATTTTCAGCAAAAAAAAAATATTTCAGAGGAAATAATTCAATTGAATAAACTCAAAACTGATGGATTAATTTCTGAAGAAGAGTACCAAAAAGCAAAAAAAAAGATATTAGATTAAGCTGATTTAATTTTTTTTTGAATAAACTTTGGCACATCTTCATCTTTTTCTGCAATTTCATCTTTTTTCCCTTTTGGCTGGAACACAATCATTAAATGAAGGGGACAATATGAGAACTTTTCAACATTTTTTCTACCACAAAAACTAGATTCTTTTTTATCAGGATCTCCCTCCATATACTTGCAGGTATCTTCTGTTAAATCTTCCAAGCTTAAATTTTTTGCTGGCTCAAAATTTGCATCTAAAAGAAGAGACTTAAACTTTCCTCTTCTGCCTTTATATTTAATTTGTTTTTCTTCGATATTTGAATTCTTTCTATTCGAGGTTATTGCAGATCTTGCTTTAATTTTGGATGACAGATTTAATCTGTGAGCTTTACCGATGACAGCATTTCTTGAGACACCACCTATAATTCCAGCAATTTGACTTGCTGTTTGTCCTTTTCCCCACAGTTCCTTTAATTTATTAACTTTTTCCTCTGTCCAGCTCATAAATACTATATTTAGTGTTTAGTTTTGTTACTATTACACGATCTTGCATATAGATAGAATAATACAAGCATTATTTCTAATTTTTCAACAAGAATAAAAATTAATAACTATAGGTTGAAAATTTAACTGTGCAACAGAGTAAAAAAAAATATAAATAATTATGAGCTCTTTAGCAAATAATTACAAAAGAAAAAATATATCTTTTAAAAGAGGCAAAGGAAGTTTTCTATTCTCTAATGACGGAAAAAAATATCTTGATTTTGTTCAAGGCATTGCAGTGAACTCACTAGGTCATTCAAACGATAAATTAAATAAGGCAATACAAGAACAATCAAAAAAATTATGGCATGTATCTAATGCCTTCAAAATTCCTGAAGGTGAAAATCTAGCAAGTAAATTAGTAAAAAGAACATTTGCTAACTCTGTAATTTTTCAGAATAGCGGTGCGGAAGCTACAGAAACCGCAATAAAAGTTGCGAGAAGATATTTTTTTTCAATAGGTCAAAAGCATAAAACAAGAATAATTTGTCTCAAGAATTCTTTTCATGGCAGAACAATTGCAGCAATACATGCAAGTGGTTCAAAAAAAATGACAGAAGGATTTGGGCCAAAAATTCCAGGTTTTGATCATTTTGAATTTGGTGATCACAAAAAACTAAAAAAATTGATTAAAAAAAATACAGCAGCAATTATGATTGAAACAGTCATGGGTGAAGGAGGTATTAAAGTAATTCCAAATTGGTGCATAAAAGGTATTAGAAAAATATGCAATCAAAAAAAAATACTTTTAATACTTGATGAGGTTCAGTGTGGTATTGGAAGATCAGGAAAATTTTTTGCTTTTGAATACTCAAAGGTTAAACCTGATATAGTCCCCATAGCAAAAGGAATAGGAGGCGGTTTTCCTATTGGTGCGGTCTTGATGACAAAGAAAGTTGCAAAAGCGATGGTGCCAGGGACTCATGGATCTACATTTGGAGGAAATCCACTTGCAATGGCAGTGGGTAGCGCTGTTTTAGATCAAATAAATAAGAACTTATTAATGAATGTAAACAAAATGTCGAAATATTTTATTACTGAACTTAATAAAATAAAAATTAAATATCCCAGACTAATTCAAGAAGTCAGAGGAGTAGGGCTATTAATTGGTTTACAACTTTTTAAGGACCAAACTGAGTTTATAAAAAAATTAATGGAAAATAAATTATTAACTATCAGAGCAGCTGAAAATGTCATAAGAATTTTACCTCCACTAAATGTAAAAAAAAAAGAAATTGATTTAGCTTTAAAGATAATTATGAAGGTTTGCAAAGAATTAAGTTAAAATGAAACATTTTATAAATTTAAAAGATATACCAAGTAAAGATCTTAGAAAAATAATTGTTGATGCAAAACAAAGAAAAAAACAAAGAAAAAAATTAAATACTTTGGAGCCAGACAAAGGATCGCCTCTTAAAGGTAAAATGCTAGTACAAATGTTTGAAAAAGCAAGTTCAAGAACAAGAATAAGCTTTTACTTAGCCATTAAACAGCTTGGAGGCGGAACATTGACGCTTAGATCTAACGAACTTCATCTTGGACAAGGTGGTGAGACAATAGCCGATACTGCTAAAATTTTATCTAAATATGCTGATGGTTTCATGTTGAGGACTGATGATGATAAAAAAATTGAAGATTTTCAAAAGTATTTAACTATCCCTATAATAAACGGTTTGAGCCCTTCATCTCATCCAACACAAGTGTTATCAGATATTTTTACTGTTGAGGAAATAAAAAAAAAACCAATATCAAAATTAAAAATTTGTTGGATTGGAGACTCCAATAATGTTTTGGACAGTTTGATTGCAGCATCTGTTAAGTTTTCTTTTAGATTAAGTATTGGATGTCCAAAAAAATTTGCTCCAAGTAATAAGGTTAAAAATTGGGTTAGCAAAAATAAAAAAAAAATCTTTATCTATCACGATCCAAAAAAAGCAGCTTTAGATGCAGATGTAATTTTTTCTGATAAAGTAATATCTCTAAATGATAAAGTGAATAAGAAAAGAAAAAAACAACAGTTTCAAAAATTTAAAATTAAAAAAGAGATATTTAATTATACAAAAAAAAATTGTATTTTTTTGCACTGTTTGCCAAGAGGTGATGAAGTTGAGGAGGAAGTTTTTTTAGGAAAAAATTCCCATGTGTGGCTACAAGCATTGAACAGAGTTCATGTTCAAAAAAGTATTTTATTATATTGTTTTGGAAAACTAAGGTAGAGGTAGTGGATTATCTGAATTTTGGTTGAGATATAAAATAACTGATGCCCTGTCTTTTTCTTTTCTTAATCCAGCAAATGCCATTTTAGTTCCCTTAATATAACTTTGAGGTTTTTTCAAATAACCATTCATTTCTTCAAATGTCCAATCTTTGTCATATGCTGCCATCGCTTTTGAGTACTTATAATCTTGTTTTGAAGCAATTTTTCTTCCTATTACACCATACAATGCAGGTCCAATTTTGTTCTCTCCGCCTTTATTCACTAAATGACAAGCAGAACATTTTTTGAAAACTTTCTCTCCATGAGAAATATCTCCTAACGCAAGTAATGCAGCAATATCAACTTTTTCCTCAACTTTTTCTGCAACGGAACTTGAAATTTGGCTGCTTTCCTGAATATCTACCTTGTATGCTGATTTCTCTGGTTTATCTACATGGAAAGCAATATCTGAGATTTTCCCAATTCCAATTACAAGTAGTGCTATGAGAAGAACAGCTGCAATAATTTTGTTTATTTCAAATGAATCCATTATTTTTTTTAATATGGTCGTATAACATGTTAAACAAAATTTATAAGAAATTTAATTTATAAATTTGCGTCTCAAAGACGCATAAAATATGAATATATGAGTAATTCAATTATAATAATTCCATCAAGATTAGCAGCAACAAGACTTCCTCACAAGCCGTTAATAAAAATTAATAATAAAACTCTAATTATGCATGTATATGAAAAAGCTATAGAAAGCCAAATTGGTGAGGTTTATGTTGCAACATGTGATGAGGAAATTGCCTCAGAAGTAAGAAAAAATGGAGGTAAATTTATAATGACAGATATCAAACATACGACAGGGACCGATAGAGTATATGAGGCTTCTCAGAAATTAAATTTAAAAGATATAGATTATATTATGAATATTCAAGGTGATGAACCTATGATTAATCCCTTAGATATTAAAAATTTAAATAAATTATCTAAGGAAAAAAACTTAAATATTTCAACATTAGCACACAACATCTTGAAAAAAGAAGATTATGATAACGAAAATATTGTAAAAGTTACTACTAAAAATAAGATATCTGATATCTCAGAAACAGAAGCTTTAAATTTTTATAGAGTAATTAAAGAAAATAAATCTAATAATATTTATCAGCATTTTGGAGTATATCTATATAAGTATTCAGCTTTAAAAAAATTTGTTAATTTTAAAAAAAGTGAAAATGAAAATAAAGAAAGACTAGAGCAGCTTAGAGCTATTGATAATGGTCTGAAAATCAATGTGTTATTAGCAAATTACTTCTCTAGTGGAATTGATACAAAAAAAGATCTAGACGATTACATTAAATTATTTAATAAGTAAGAAAATGAAAATAGCTTATCAAGGTATAGCAGGAAGTTACAGCGAAAGCTGTGCTAAGCACATGTACCCTGGCATAGAAACTATATCTTGCAAAACGTTTGATGAATGCTTTGAGAAAGCGACTTTGGATAGTAATATTAGAGCTATTATACCAGAGTCGAATAAAACTACTGGAAACATTGGGGTTGAATATTTAATATTTAAATACAGATTAAATATTTATGAAGAATTTTTTTTTCCAATAAATCATAATTTGATTGGTTTAAGAGGCTCCAAATTGAAGGATATAAAAAATGTTTATTCACACGCTCAAGCTTTGAGTCAAGCTTCTGAATTTCTAAAAAAAAATAACTTATCAGCTAATGTTAGAGCAGATACCGCAGGGTCTGCCAAATATATTGCTGAAGTTCAAGATAAAACCAAGGGTGCTATAGCGTCAAAGCTGAGTGCAGAAATATATAATCTTGAAATATTAAAAAAAAATATTCAAGATGATGATAACAACTACACTAGATTTTTAATCATGGGCAAAGATATTATACAGCCAGAAGTTGATAAAGATAAATATATCACTTCTTTTTTGTTTAAGCTAAGAGATAAACCTGCTGCTTTATATTCAGCATTATCAGGTTTTGCAATTAACGGTGTGAATATGACTAAACTACAAAGTTTTCCTGAAAAAAATTCCTTTTCATCATTCTTCTTTTTATGTGATATTGACGGTCATTTAGATGAGAAAAAAATTAAAAGTTCTTTAGAGGAATTAGCTTTTCACTGTGAGGACATGCACGTTTTAGGTGTTTATAAGGCTCATAAATTCAGAGAAAAAAAAAATTAACTTTATTGTAGATTAGAAAAAATTATTGTTATAATAGATTTGGAGGCCTTCCAGGTGGGATTACCATCAACTCCCCCAGGCTTGAAAAAGAGCAAGGGTAATGAGTTTTTTCCAGGTTGGTTGGTCTCCTTTTATGAAAAATAAATCTCAAATTCTGGCCTTAAAATATAGACCTCAAAATTTTAAAGATCTTATTGGACATTATGAAATTTCGACTGCGATTTTTAATTCAATAAAAAATAATAAGTCATCTAATGCATATTTATTTACAGGAATTAGAGGTATTGGGAAAACAACATTTGCAAGGATTGTTGCCAAGGCATTAAATTGTAATAATGGTGTAGAAAACTTATGTGAAAATAACTTTTGTTCAAATTGTGAGTCTATAACAAATTCAAATCACATAGATGTTTTAGAAATAGATGCAGCAAGTAAAACTGGTGTTGATGATGTTAGAGAGTTGATTGAGTTTTCAAGATATTCTCCATCTATATCTAAATTTAAAGTTTTTATAATTGATGAAGTGCATATGCTTAGTAAACAAGCATTTAACGCATTACTTAAAACACTAGAGGAACCACCATCATATTTAAAATTTATCTTCGCAACCACGGAGGTGAAAAAGATACCCATAACAGTAGTATCAAGATGTCAGCGTTACGATCTGTCAAGAATTAATTCAGAGGAACTATTTAATTATTTAAAAATTGTGATTAAAAAAGAAGAAAAAAAAGTTGAAGATGATGCAATAAAGCTCATAGTAAAAATTTCTGAGGGATCAGTAAGAGATTCACTATCCTTACTAGATAGAGCTTTAATCTCAAATAATGGAGATTTATTAAAACTCGAGAATGTGCAGAGCATTTTCGGCTATGTTAATAAAAGTTCTTATATTGATCTTATTAATTTGTTGTTTGAAGGAAATGAAGAGTCCTCAATAAAACATTACAGAGCCTTATATAATTCTGGTATTGAGCCAAAAAATTTTCTAAACGAATTTTTAGAAATTCTTTATTATATAAAAAATATAAAATATATAAAAAGCGAAGGTACAAACTTTTTGTTAAATGATACTGATTATAAGAATATTAATTTATTATCGAATAAATTATATCAGAGTGACATTTTATTGTTTTGGGAATTTACTCTAAAAACAATTAAAGAAATTAATCTAGTTAATAATCCAAACTTACTAATTGAAATGTTTTTAATACAATTAATGTATTTAATAAAAAAAAATCAAAAGAAAATTTATGATAATATTGAGAAAAGTAACTTTTCTAAAGATGACAATAGTCTAAATAATCAAGATGCTGTTAGTCAAATAAAAAATATAAAGCAAGAAAAGGAAAAAATTGACAACGAAGATAAGAATGAAATAAATAATTTGGAAGATTTAATCCAAATTTGCTTAAAAAATAAAGAGATGGAACTCAAATATGAATTAGAAAATAATGTTAACCTAGTTTCTTTTGCAAACAATAGAATCGAGATTTCATTTAACAATAGATTAGATAATAAATTTGTTAAAAATTTAACAGAAAAATTATATGAATGGACAAATATTCGATGGATAATTACTTTTTCAAAAAAAAAAGGAGAAATTTCAAAAAAAAATCAAATTAAAAACAATAAGGAAATAAAAAAAAAAGAATTTAAGCAATCACAAAAATTTAAAAATTTATTGAAAATTATTCCAGATATTGAATTAATTGATATTAAAAAAAAAGATGACTGATTTTAATAAAATTCTAGAAAAAGCAAAAGAGATAGAAAAAAGAATGAGAGAAAGTCACGAGAGTCTAAAAAAAATTGAAGTTAAAGGGGTATCAGGAGGCGACTCAGTCACTATTTTATTAAACGGTGAGGGTGAAATAACCAAAATTATATTAAGTGATAATGTACTTAAGGAAGATAAAGAAATAATTCAGGATTTAATAATTGCAGCACATAACGATGCAAAGAGTAAATTAAAATCAAAAACCTCTGAAGAAATGTCTAAAGCAACTGGTGGATTAGGGGTGCCTGGATTTAAGTGGCCTTTATAATTAAATGCAAGATCTTCCCGAAATAGAAAATTTAATTAAATTAATATCTAAATTACCAGGTCTTGGACCAAAGTCTGCAAAAAGAATAATTTTAAAAATGATTAATAACCGTCAAGAAATATTAAGACCTTTGGCAAATAATTTAAGTCAGGTAATAAAAAATATTGAACGTTGTAAAATTTGTGGAACATTAAAACCTAATACAATTAATTGCCAATATAATAAATGTAGTTTAGTAGAAAAAAAATATGATAAAATTTGTGTAGTCGAGAACATTTCAGATCAATGGGCAATAGAAAGTTCATCTATTTTTCAAGGTTATTATCATATTTTAGGTGGCACGATTTCTGATACCGATAACACCAATAATAGAGAAAATTTGCTAATTAATTCTTTAATTGAAAGAATAAAAAATGATAATATTGATGAAGTGATTTTAGCAACAAGCGCTACCGTTGAAGGGCAAACCACTGCTTTTTACATTCAGGATAGTTTAAAAAATACAAATGTAAAAATTTCAAAATTAGCTCAAGGTTTGCCTGTTGGAGGAGAAATAGAAACTTCAGATGACGGAACGCTTATATCTGCCTTTAAAAATAGAAGAGATTTATAAATTAGTAATTAACTTTTTTTAATTAACCTATTCAAATGTAATAGAGGTTCAGTATAGCCCGATGGTTGCGATTTGCCATGGAAAATCAATTCACATGCTGCCTTAAAAGAGATTGATTTGTCGAAATTAGGTGACATATTTTGATATTCTGAATCTCCTTGATTTTGTTTATCAACAATCTTTGCCATTTTTTTTAGAATTTCTAAAACTTGTCTATTTGAGCAAATACCATGATGTAACCAGTTTGCTATATGTTGTGATGATATTCTTAGTGTTGCTCTATCCTCCATTAATCCAACATTATTTATGTCTGGAACTTTAGAGCACCCTATCCCTTGATCTACCCATCTAACAACATATCCTAATATTGTTTGAGCTGAGTTACATAACTCATTATTTATTTCTTCTTTGCTCCAATTAGGTCTATCTGCAATTGGTATCTTTAATAAATTATCAATGTAATTAATTTTATTTTCATTTAATTTTTTGTGCTTTTCAAAAATGTTTAACTTATGGTAATGCATTGCATGTAAAGAAGCTGCTGTTGGAGATGGTACCCAAGCGCAATTCGCACCGGCTTCAAGATGTGATATTTTTTGATCTATCATATCTTTCATTTTATCTGGCATAGCCCACATACCCTTACCAATTTGTGCAACACCTGAAAATCCACATTTTAAACCAACATCAACATTGTTATCTTCATAAGCAGCTATCCACTTAGATTTTTTCATGTCACCTTTTTTTATCATTGGACCCGCTTCCATTGATGTATGCATTTCATCTCCAGTTCTGTCTAAAAAACCTGTATTAATGAAAAAAACCCTGCTTTTTAATGTTCTAATACATTCTTTTAAGTTTACAGACGTTCTTCTCTCTTCATCCATAATACCGCATTTAATCGTATTCTTTTCAAGTTTTAATACTTCTTCAACTCTTGTGAATATTTTATCTGTAAAAGCAGTCTCCTCAGGTCCATGCATTTTCGGTTTTACAATGTATATAGATCCAGTTCTTGAGTTACCTTTTCTTTTTAAATCATGAATTGCTGCAGCAGTTGTAATAAATGCATCCATGATACCTTCTGGGACCTCAGAACCATCTTCTAAAATAATTGCTGAATTAGTCATTAGATGACCAACATTCCTAATTAAAAGTAAGCTTCTACCATGTAATTTTTCTTTTTTATTATCTTTTGAAATATAACTTCTATCTGGATTTAGTTTTCTTTCTAAAGTTTTTCCATCCTTTTCGAAGACAGATTTTAGAGTTCCTTTCATCAAACCCAACCAATTTCTGTAACATAATATTTTATCTTCTGAATCTACTGCTGCAACACTATCTTCGTTATCACATATTGTAGATATTGCAGATTCTATAATTATGTCACTTATTCCCGCAGCATCTTGAACAGCACTAAATGCTTTTGGGTTAATTATTATCTCAATTTTTAAATTATTATTTTCTAAAATTATTGTTGTTGGATTATTAGGCTCTCCTCTGTATCCAATAAATTTATTTTTATCTATTAGCTCAAACTCTTTATCATCTTTTAAAATTTTCAAGTCACTTCCCTTTATTTTAAATCCATTTATATCTTTCCAATGAATTTCATTGATAGAGAAGTGGTCATTTAGAAAATCACGTGCATATCTTATTACCTCTTGTCCTCTTAGAGGATCATACTTTTGACTTCCGGTTTCTTCTGACTCAATTAAATCTGTTCCATATAAACTATCGTAAAGACTCACCCACCTAGCATTAGCAGCATTTAATGTATATCTAGAGTTCATTATAGGAACTACAAGTTGAGGACCTGCAATGCTTGAAATTTCACGATCAAGCTTTTTGGTATCTATTTTGAAATCATTCCCTTCTTCTTTTAAATATCCAATTTCTTTTAAAAAATTCTTATACTCTTGATAATTAAATTCTCCATTTCTGTTTTTTTTTAACCATAAATCAATTTCAGATTGAAGAGTTTCACGAACTTCTAATAACTTTTTATTGATTGGCGCAAGTTCATTAATACTTTTATCAAATCCATCCCAGAAATCTTTTTCGTTAACATCTAATCCTGTAAGAAGTTCATTTTTTACAAAATCAGCTAAATTCTTAGAGACAGATAAAGTATTTATTTTAATAAATGAATCACTCATAATTTTTAAAATTTAGAAACCGTTGTATATGATAATCAATAAATTATGTCATTACTTTATTTAAAAAAATGTTATTTTTCATCCGAAAAGAATATAATTTTTGTAATTTCATCATTTTATCGCCAAAAAATTATATATAATAAAGCAATGAAAAATTATTTAAATTTTGAGACAGATATAAAAAACTTAGAAACAGAATTAGATAAATTAAAAGATCCTTATAATCAAGACGGCATTTCAGAAGTTGATACAACTAAAATAACAGATTTACAAAATGAAATAGATAAAAAACTTAACGATGTATATTCAAATCTAGACGCATGGCAGACAACATTGGTTGCAAGACACGAGGATAGACCTAAATCAAAATTTTTTATTGATAATTTATTTGATGAATTTATTTCACTTTCTGGGGATAGATTTTATGGAGAGGATAAGTCTGTAATATGTGGTTTTGGTAAATTTAATTCTAAGTCAGTTTTAGTAATAGGACAGGAAAAGGGCGAAAATTTAGATACAAGGATTGAGAGAAATTTTGGAATGATGAGACCAGAAGGTTACAGAAAAACAATAAGATTAATGAATTTAGCTAATAAATTCAAAATACCAATTATTAATTTTGTTGATACTCCAGGTGCATACCCTGGAGTTGGTGCTGAAGAAAGAGGACAAGCGGAAGCAATTGCAAAGTCTATTGAATGTTCTATGCAACTGACTGTTCCAACTTTATCTATAATTATAGGCGAAGGAGGCTCTGGTGGTGCTATTGCATTAGCTTCTTCAAGTAAAGTATTGATGTTAGAGAATGCAATATATTCAGTAATATCTCCAGAGGGATGTGCAACCATACTTTGGCGAGATCCAACAAAAACTTTAGAAGCTGCGAAAGCAATGAAACTTTCAGCGAAAGATCTTTTAAAACTAGAAATTATAGATGAGATAATACCCGAACCTTTGGGTGGTGCGCATCGAGATAAAGATCTTATTTTAGATAATGTACGAAATGCTATTGATAGAAACTTAAGTAAATTTCTTACGTTAAATGAGGAAGAAATATTAAATCAAAGAAAGAATAAGTTTTTAGATATTGGAAGGAATAAAGGCTTCACCACTAATGCAACGAATCAAGATAAACTTACTATTAAAAATAATCTCTTTCAAAATTTGATTTTAAAAATTAAAACTAATAAAAAATTATTTATTTCAACTACATCAATTCTTCTATTATTAATTTTATTAACAGTGATTTTTTAATTTATAAGGCACCGCAACAATTTTTAAATTTTTTTCCAGTAGCTTCACATCTTTCATTTCTAGATATTTTTCCTTCTTTATTTTTTACAAGTAGGCATTTTGGATCATTCTTAATATTATCACTTGTTTTAGTCTGACTATCATCTTTTTCTATTATTCTTAAATTTAGAAGCATTGTTACAAGATCAGTTTTTAATTTTCCCAGTAAATTTTCAAATAATAGAAAAGCTTCTTTTTTGTATTCTACCAAAGGATCTCTTTGTCCATAAGATCTTAAACCAATTACTTGTCTTAATTGCTCTAAATATTGAATATGTGATTTCCAGTTTTGATCTATAATTTGTACCAATATTCTTTTTTCAATTTCTTTTCCTTGTTCAATGCCTAATAAATTATTTCTTTCATCTCTATTACTTATAAATTTATCCTTTATTTTTTTTTCCATTGTTTTTAGATCTGAATTTAAAATTTCACCTAACTCATTATCAGTTACTGATTTACCTAAAGTCTGCTTTAATGCATTTGGAAATTCTTTAGAATTTGGAGATTTTTCGTATAATATTTTTTGTCTTTTTAAATTTTCCAAGACCTCTTCAAGAAAAATATCCGAATAATTCTCCTTTTCTTTGCCATTTATTACATTTTTTCGTTGCTCAAAAATTACATGTCTTTGATCATTAAGAACATTATCAAACTTAATAAGTGTTTTCCTTATATCAAAGTTTCTTGCTTCAACTTTTTGTTGTGCTCTTTCAATTGCTTTATTTATCCAAGGATGATCAATGCTTTCACCATCTTTAAGACCAAGTTTTTCTAGCATTGAATTCATAGTTTCTGAGCCAAACAGCCTCATTAAATCATCTTCTAAACTTACAAAAAATATTGAACTACCTTCATCTCCCTGTCTTCCTGATCGTCCTCTCGCTTGATTATCTACTCTCCTACTTTCCATTCTTTCTGTCCCAATTACAAATAAACCTCCTCTTTTTTTTACATCCTCCTTTTCGGATTGATCTTGTCCACCCAACTTAATATCAACACCTCTACCTGATATACTTGTAGTAATAATTATGGAATTTATTTTGCCAGCGTTTGCAATAATCTCTGCTTCTTTCTCATGGTTTTTGGCATTCAAAACAATATGTTTTATTTTTTTTTTTTCTAACAAATTTGAGTAATGTTCAGATTTATTTATGCTAGAAGTAAAAACCAAGAGTGGTTGTCCAATTTTATGACATTCACTTATTTTTTGAATGATTGCATTATCTTTTTCTAAACTTGTTCTAAAGATTTGATCATTAAGATCATTTCTTATCATATCTTTGTTTGTAGGTATCTGTAAGACTGGCAAGTTATAAATTTCAAAGAATTCTGCAGACTCTGTCTGTGCTGTTCCTGTACAACCTGCTAATTTTTCATATAATTTAAAAAAGTTCTGATAGGTTATCGATGCCAATGTTTGATTTTCAGCTTTAACTTCTATTTTTTCTTTTGCCTCTAAACTTTGATGAAGTCCATCACCAAATCTTCTTCCTGGCAATTGCCTACCTGTCTGTTCATCAATTATAATTATTTCATTATCTTTAACTATGTAATCTCTTCCATTCTCAAATAAATAATTTGCCCTTAATGCTTGGTTTACATGATGAACTAAATGTAAATTTTCTGGGTCATAAAAATTGTTATTTTTTAAAATACCAGCATTAGAAAATATTTTTTCAACATTATCTATTCCCTCATTTGTTAAGAGTATATTTTTTTCTTTTTCATCTAAATCAAAGTCTGTTTTTTTCAAATTTTTAATTAATTTATCTACAGCAATATATTGCATAGTTTTATCTTCTGCTGCACCAGAAATAACCAAAGGAGTTCTTGCCTCATCTATTAAACAAGAGTCTATCTCATCAACTATTGCAAAATTATGCTTCCTCAAGACCATCTCATTTTTTGAATATTTCATGTTGTCTCTTAAAAAATCAAAACCTAATTCACTATTAGTGGCATAAGTTATATCTTTATTATAATTTTCTTTACGTTCCTCATCTGACTGGTCTGAGTTAATATATCCACAGCTCAAACCCAAAAAATTGTATATTTTGCCCATATTGATACTGTCTCTTTTTGCTAGGTAATCATTTACAGTAACTATATGTACACCTTTTTTTTCTAATGCGTTAAGATATGCTGCAAGAACAATTGTAAGTGTTTTGCCCTCACCTGTTTTCATCTCAGCAATCTTATTCTCATGTAAAGCGATTCCACCAATTAGCTGAACATCAAAGTGTCTCTCGTTATTAATTCGTTTCGAAGCTTCTCTTACTAACGCAAATGCCTCAGGTAAAATATCTTCTAATTTTTCCCCTTCTTTTAATTTCGAGACAAATTCATTTGTTCTTAAAGGAAACTTGTTGTCCTCAAATTTACTAACCTTACTCTCTTGAAGATTAATCTCTTTTACAATTTTTTGAATTCTGTCTAATTCTTTTTGATTGCCACTTTTAATAAATTTACTAATAATGTTTAAAGGATTAAGCATATTTTTGATGTTTTAATAATTATAAATTATATAGTTATTTATTTAAAAAATTAAATAGCATGGATTTTGGTATAAACAACTTTTTTGATAAGAAACACAAGGAATCTAAAATAGGACATTTTCAAGATCTTGAACATATTGATGGAGTATCTATCTCAACAATTAGCTGCGGTCTTTATAATAAAAAAAGAGATGATTTAGTTTTATTTTATTTTAGGGGAGGTGCAAATTATGCAAATGTATATACGCAATCTACTTTGGTTTCTGAAAATATAAAATGGAATAGAAAAATAAAAGATAAAAAGATTTACGGCATTCTAATCAACACAAGAAATGCAAATGCTTTAACAGGAAATGATGGATATAATTCTCTAAAAAAAATCTCTTTAAATATATCAAAACTATTAACTGCAAAACAAATTGAAGATGAGGACAAACCAAGAGAGATTAAACCAAACCAAATATTATTTGCCTGTACAGGAACTATAGGAGAAAAATTTCCTGTAAATGCAATTTTAAATAATACTAAAAACTTAGTTGATAAAATAAAATACAATCAAAATAAACTAATCTGGATTAAAGCTGCTCTTGGAATCATGACAACAGATACTAAGCCAAAATTATCAATGGCAGAATGTAAAATAGGTGGTTCCAATGTTAAAATATATGGTGTCGCAAAAGGATCAGGTATGATCTTTCCAAATATGGCAACAACTTTAGGATTTATTTTTACTGATGCCAACATCTCTTCGTCAATTTTGAAACAGATACTTAATTTAAATATTAAGACTACTTTTAATGCTATAACATGCGATGGAGATACTAGTACAAATGACATGGTTTCAATATTTTCAACAGGAAGCGCAAATAATAAAGAGATAAAAAGTTTTAAAGATCCAAAACTAAAGCAATTTATTAATAGTGTTCACCAGGTTATGCTAAACTTAGCAAAAAGAGTTGCAAGTGACGGAGAGGGGGCAACAAAATTTGTTACCATCAAATGCCTTAATAGCAAAACTGAGAAAGATGCAAAAAATATCTGTTTCTCAATAGCCAACTCACCATTAGTTAAAACAGCAATTTTTGGAGAAGATCCTAATTGGGGGAGAATCGCGATGGCAATCGGAAAAAGTGGTGCAACCCTTAAATATGAAAAATTATCTATATTAATGGGATCTAAAATTATTCTCAAAGATGGAAAATTAGATAAAAATTATAACGAAGCTATTTTAAGTGATTATATGAAAAATGAAAACATAGAGATAACAATTGATCTATCTATTGGAAGTAAAAATTTTACAGCATACACGATGGATTTATCTAAGGAATATATTGATATTAATTCTGATTACAGATCTTAAGTATTGAAATCATATAAAATATAATTATGTCATCTCAATGATAAAGTATTTATTAAATTGTAAAAGCTGCAGGCTTGAGTTTGAAAGCTGGTTTGCTAGCTCGAAAGAATTTGATAAATTAAAAAAACTAAATCTTCTTATTTGTCAGAAGTGTAATTCACAAAAAATCGAAAAGTCTTTGATGAAGCCAAACTTAGCAAATTCTAAGTTTAAACAAGATAAAAATTATAAAAATAACAGAAGTGTTAAAAAAAAAATAAGAGAGTATCAAAAATTTATAAAAGAAAACTTTGAATATGTTGGAGAAAATTTTGCTTATGAGGCAAGATCTATTCATTATAATAAAAACAAGAACAAAAAAAATATTTTTGGTAAAGCATCAATTGATGATGTTAAGGAGCTAAAAGAAGAAGGTATAGAAACATCAACTATTCCGTGGATTGAAGATAAGGAAAATTAAACTTTTTTGTATTTTGTGATATAATTTATAGATTTGTCATTTGAAAGTTTCCACTTATTTAAAAATGGATTAAATTTAACACCTTCTATATTTTTTAATTTAAGTGAATTTTTATTGCAGATATCTTCTAATTTTTCAGGTTTTACAAATTTATTCCAATCATGCGTTCCAATAGGTAGCCATCTTAGAATATACTCAGCTCCTATTATCGCAAATACGTAAGATTTTAATGTTTGGTTTAAGGTAGCTATAAACATTAAACCATTATTTTTTAAAAATTTTGTGCTTTGATTTATAAATTTAGGAATATCCTCAACATGCTCAACTATTTCCATGTTAAGAATTACATCAAATTTCACTTTATAATTAAAATTCTCTGGAGACTTATCATAATATTCAATTTTTAAATTGCTTTTTTTTAAATGATGTTTTGCAATATCAATATTTTTTTTGGACGCATCGATACCTACAACCTCTGCCCCAAGTCTAGATAAAGGCTCGGATAATAAACCTCCTCCACATCCAATATCAAGAATACTTATTCCTTTTAGTGGCTTGTGATTTGATGAAATGTTAAAATCTTTAATAATATTGTTTTTTATATACTCAATTCTAATTGGATTAAATTTGTGAAGTGGTTTAAATTTTCCATTTGGATTCCACCATTCTTCGGCAATTTTATTAAATTTTTCTATTTCTTCTTTGTTTATAGTATTATTGCTCATTCTTTATTGACATTACAAATAAGATGTATTTTATCAATATTATAAAGCTTGTAAATAAAACTACCAATGAAAATTATTGTATTAAAATTTGGAGGTACCTCAGTTGGTTCAATTCAAAGAATTAAGAAAGTATCTAAAATAATTAAATCTTACTCAAAAAAATACAAGGTAATTGTTTTGTCATCTGCGATGAGCGGTACTACGAATAAGTTGATATATATGTCAAAAAAAATTGGTGAAAATTTCCCTGATCATGAATATGATACTTTAGTTTCTGCTGGCGAACAAATTTCATGTTCTTTGTTAGCAGGTCATCTAGTGGCAAGTGGTCTAAATTCTAGATCTTGGATGGCTTGGCAAATACCAATTTTAACTGAGGGTAAACATAAATATTCAAGAATTAAGTACATAAATAAGAATAAAATTTTAACATATTTAAAATCTGGAGGAATCCCTATTATCGCGGGATTTCAGGGTGTAGATAAAAATTTAAATATTACAACAATCGGCAGAGGTGGTTCCGATTCAAGTGCAATTATGGTTGCAAAGTTTTTTAAAGCCGATCGATGCGTTATATATACTGATGTTGAGGGAGTATATACAACTGATCCAAACAAACTAAATTCTGCAAAAAAAATTAAAAATATATCTTATGAAGAAATGTTAGAAATGGCCTCATTAGGATCAAAAGTAATGCAGCCAGATTCAATACAAGATGCAAGATTAAATAGGATAAATATTGAGGTAAAATCATCATTCATAAACAAATCAGGCACATTAATAACTAAACGGAAAAATATTATTAATAATAAAATTATCACAGGAATTTCTTCTACAAATAATGATGCAAAAGTAACTTTATTAGGAGTTAAGGATAGGCCAGGTATTGCAGCTTCAATATTTAAACCACTGTCACAAAATTCGATAAATGTAGATATGGTTGTTCAAAATATATCTGCAGATGGTAAACAAACAGATCTCACATTTACAATAAAGTCTAACGATTTGAATAAAACAAAAAAAATTATTAATAAAAACAAAAATATTGTTTTTAAAAAATTAATATTTGATAAAAATGTATCAAAAGTATCAATAATAGGTGTTGGAATGATTACTACCCCTGGCGTAACATTTAGAATGTTTCAAGCACTTGCAAAAAAAAATATAAATATACAGGTTATCTCAACATCAGAAATTAAAATATCAGTTTTAATAAAAAGTACAAATGCTTCAAAAGCTGTAAAATGCTTGCATAAAGAATTTAAATTAGACAAATGACATCTGAAATTAGACCATTTAGAAAAATTAATAGAAAGAAAACAAAGGAAATAAGCGTTGGGAAAATTAAAGTTGGTGGAAATAATCCAATTACTGTTCAGACTATGACTAATACATTAACTACTGATCATAAGTCTACAATAGAGCAAATAAATAAAGTCACTGAAGCTGGTGCAGATATTGTAAGAGTTTCATGTCCTGATACTAAATCAACAGAGTCTTTAAAAACCATAATTAAGCATATAGATGTACCAATAGTAGCGGATATACATTTTCATTACAAAAGAGCAATTGAAGCTGCAGAGAATGGGGCAGATTGTCTACGTATCAATCCAGGAAATATTGGAGAAAAAAAAAGAATAGCAGAAGTTATCTCTGCAGCAAAAAATAATAATTGTTCTATTAGAATTGGAGTTAATGCTGGATCACTGGAAAAAGATATTCTTGAAAAATATAGGGAACCATGTCCTGAAGCTTTAGTTGAAAGTGCATTGCGTAATATTAAAATAATCGAAGATATGGATTTTTTTAATTTTAAAATTAGCGTAAAATCCTCAGATGTATTTTTATCAATAGCTGCGTACAAATTATTATCAGATAAAATAAATTATCCACTTCACCTTGGAATTACAGAGGCAGGAAGCTATTTGCCGGGAAGTATTAAAACATCTATAGGTTTTGGAAGTTTATTATTAGATGGAATTGGTGATACAATAAGAGTTTCACTTTCAGATGATCCAGTTGAAGAAATTAAAGTTGGTAATGAAATTTTGAGATCTCTAAACTTAAGAAATAGAGGCGTAAAGATTATTTCATGTCCTTCATGTGCTAGACAGGCATTTCAAGTTATAGATACTGTTAAAGAATTAGAAAAAAAACTATCTCATATAAAAAAACCAATAACATTATCGATTATAGGTTGTGTTGTTAATGGCCCAGGGGAAGCAAAACAAACAGAAATAGGAATAACAGGTGGTGGAAAAGATAATCATATGCTGTATTTAAATGGCCTAGAAACAGAAAAAGTAATGACAAAAGATATGATAGATAAAATTGTTACTTTAGTTGAAAAAAAAGCATCTAATCTTTAAAAAATTAATCAATGCTCCCACAAGAAAAAGTCCAAAATCTAATTGATAGACACATAAAACTTGAAAAAGAACTTTCTTCAGGTGAGATTGACAAAAAAAAATATGCAGAAATTTCAAAAGAATATTCAGATTTAAATGAAATTATTAAACAAGCTCAAGAGTATTTAAGTTATGAAAAAGATATTGCAGATCTCAATAATATAATAAATGATAAAAATTCAGATTCAGAAATGAAAGAGTTTGCAAGTAGCGAACTTGAAAACCTGACATATAATTATCAAATTAATGAAAAAAAAATAAAATTATTTTTACTACCCAAAGATCTTGCAGATAGCAAAAATGCAATTATTGAAATTAGAGCTGGAACAGGAGGTCTAGAAGCAAGTTTATTTGCATCTGATCTTTACAAAATGTATGAAAAAGTAAGCCAGAAAAAAAAATGGAAAATTGAAGTTATTTCAATATCCAAAAGCGATGCTGGTGGATTAAAAGAAATCATTGCTTTGATTAAGGGGAAAAATATTTACTCATCGCTTAAATATGAAAGTGGTGTTCATAGAGTTCAAAGAGTTCCAGATACTGAAACACAGGGAAGAGTTCATACTTCAGCAGCCACTGTTGCTGTATTACCAGAGGCAGAGGATTTGGATATTAAGTTAGATGAGAAAGATTTAAGAATTGATGTTTTCAGAAGTAGTGGGCCTGGCGGACAAAGTGTTAATACAACAGACTCGGCTGTTAGAATTACACACTTACCAACCGGAATAGTTGTAAGCCAACAAGATGAAAAGTCTCAAATTCGTAATAAAGAAAAAGGTTTGAAAATTCTAAGATCTAGAATTTATGATTATGAGAGACAAAAAATTGATCAACAGAGGTCGAAAGATAGAAAAAGTAAAATTGGTACTGGTGATAGATCAGAAAGAATAAGAACATATAATTTTCCACAGGGCAGGGTTACAGACCATAGAATAAATCTGACTCTCCATAAGTTAGAAGAGTTTATGGAAGGGGAAATATTTGATGAGATGATAGAAAATTTAAATCTTCAAGCTCAAATGGATGAACTAAATAAAATAAATGCATGAATTATTTAGAAACAATAAAATTTGGAAGTAATAAACTTAAAAAAAACAAAATTGATTCTCACATACTTGATAGTGAATTGTTATTATCTTTTGTACTAAAATTGTCGAGAGAGCAAATTTTACTTAATTTAGACTCAGATATCAAAAAAAAAAATTTCAAAAAGTTTAAAAAATTTCTATCAAGAAGAGAAAAAAAAGAACCAATGGCATATATTATAAAAAAAAAAGAATTTTGGAAAAATAGTTTTTATGTAAATAAAGATGTTTTAATTCCAAGACCAGAAACCGAATTGATTGTTGAGGAAGTTTTAAATAACATTAACAATTCTTCGTCCAAAAATTTGTTAGAAATAGGAACAGGTTCTGGATGCATTATTATATCTATAATTAAAGAGAGACCTAATTGTTTTTCAACAGCAATAGATATTAGTAAAAAAGCCTTAAATATTGCAAAAATTAATGCAAAATTACATCACTTAAAAAATAAAATCAATTTCATAAATATCGATATTGACAAATTTAATCTTAATAAATATGATTTTGTTATATCTAATCCACCATACATTAAAAAATTTAATTTAAGAAGATTAGGTAAAAATGTTAGTTTATTTGAACCACATGTTGCTCTTGAAGCGGGAACTGATGGTCTTAGAGAAATAAAGAAAATTATAAAAAAAAGTAAAAAATTGCTAAAAAAAAACGGAAAATTAATATTTGAAATAGGTGAGCATCAAAGTAAGTTTGTACAAAAAATATTAAGTGAAAATGGATACTATATAAACAATGTGATTAAAGACCTCTCATCAATTCCAAGAGTAATTGTCTCAACAAAAATAATTTAATGAATAATTATAGAAATAATAGAAAAAATAGATTCAAGCCAAATGGTGATAGAAATTATAGAAAAAGACCTCTGAGTGGACTTAAAAATCAAAGTGAGTTTAATGCCAACTCTGAGTTTAAGCACAAAAATCCCGGAAGAAATAATCAAAATGCAGCAAAATTAATTGATAAGTATAATAATTTGGCTAGAGAAGCTCTATCCTCAGGAGACAAAATTTTGTCTGAAAATTATCTACAGCATGCAGACCATTTCACAAGAATTTTAAGCATTCAAGAAATTAATAAAGTTGCAAGTCAAAATAACAACGTTATTGAACAAAATTTTAAGAAAGATATTGAAGAAAAAAATACAATTGTAGAAGATAATATCAATACTAAATGAAAAAAGTTAGTTTAGTT
Organism: uncultured Pelagibacteraceae bacterium; assembly: GCA_902586025.1. Lineage (GTDB taxonomy): Bacteria > Pseudomonadota > Alphaproteobacteria > Pelagibacterales > Pelagibacteraceae > Pelagibacter. The sequence continues at coordinate 10,571 of CACIFV010000005.1, read as the reverse complement.
CTGAAATAAGATTTGATTTTAGAACATCAATTTTAATTTTAGATACTTCAAATTTCTTTCTTTCATCACCTTTTAAAATTTTACCAGATGGTAATTTTAATTTTTGTGAATTAATTTTTCTGCCATTTTCAATTACTTCATAATGCAAATGGGGTCCAGTTGACAAACCAGTAGATCCAACATAACCAATTATCTGACCCTGTTTTACCCTAGTTCCTTTTTTAATGCCTCTTCCAAATTTCGACATATGAGCATAAACCGTTTGATAGGTATTATTATGTTTTATTTTTACACAATTTCCACCTCCTCCACACCAACCAGCTTTAGTTATTTTACCATCCCCAGATGCCATAATAGGTGTTCCAGTTGGCGCCGCAAAATCTGTTCCTGTATGCATCTTGGTATAGCCTAAGATAGGGTGTTTTCTTTTTCCAAAAGATGATGAAAGTCGAGCGCCATTAATTGGAGTTTTCATTAATGTTTTTTTAATGCTTTTTCCATTTTCATCAAAATAGTCTATTTTGTTTTTTTTGTATTCGTATTTATAAAGTTGTAAATCAGAATCTCTTAACTTTAAGTTTGCGAATATTATTTCACCTGTGTCTACAACTTTGTCATTATCATTAACAAATTCTTCGTAAATAATTTGAAAACTGTCATTTTTCCATATATCTCTTTGAAAATCTACTTGGAAACCATAAAGTCGAGCAAATTCAATTATTATATTAGGGGTAATCCCCAAATTAATTGCACTTCTATACAAACTATCTTCAATAATAGTCTCTCTGTAGACAATCTTTTTTGTGAAATTTTTCTTTATTTTGCTTGCTTCAAATTTATTAGTAGATTGAATTTTTTTAAAGACAATTTCATTTTTTTTATCAGTTTCTATTTTAAATTGTTTTATCTTTAAAACTGATAAATCATCGAACTCGAATGTAAATTTTTTATTAATTCTTAAAATTTCCAATGACTTTTCATTTAATATTGTTTCCAGTAGCAGTTTTTTTTCACCATTATTGATATCAAGTTTATTTATTATACTTTGGTAAGTATCACCTGGCTTAGAATTGTAATAAAATGTTTTAAATCTAGGATTTAAATTATTGTTAATTTCTTTAATCGTTTTTATAAGGTAAATATTGTTTAAGCTGTCTCTAATCTGTTTAATCTCCTCATTTTTATTTTTAGAATAGACACTAAAAATAAAAACTCCCAAAATACTTACTAAAATAACCCAAAAAAAAATTGCGAGCTCTTTAAAATTAATTTCTTTAAAAAACTTCATTTTAGGGTTAAAAAAGTGTTGATTTTACTTATTTTTTTTACCATTCTAAATTAATCTAATATCTTGATTTATTAATATTATTATTTATAAGCGGTCCACTCAACATTAAAAAAAATGTTATTTATTGGGATATTCCCAATTAGCTATTTAATTTGTTTATATTTTAAGAAGAGAAGTGTGGACGGTTAAGGTTACCAAAATTTGTCGTACACACTTCAACATTACATAAATATTATTCTTAGTATTTATGTAGAAGCTAGTGTGCGCCGTTTTTAAACTTGAGAGTTTGATCATGGCTCAGAACGTACGCTGGCGGCACGCCTTATACATGCAAGTCGAACGAAGTAGCAATACTTAGTGGCAGACGGGTGAGTAACATGTAGGTATCTTCCCTTTGGTGAGGAATAACACGAGGAAACTTGTGCTAATACCTCATAAGTCTTTACGGAGAAAGCTTTATGCGCCAAAGGATGAGCCTGCATTTGATTAGTTTGTTGGTGGGGTAATGGCCTACCAAGACTTTGATCAATAGCTGATCTGAGAGGATGATCAGCCACATTGGGACTGAGACACGGCCCAAACTCCTACGGGAGGCAGCAGTAGGGAATATTGCACAATGGAGGAAACTCTGATGCAGCGATGCCGCGTGAGTGAAGAAGGCCTTTGGGTTGTAAAGCTCTTTCGTCGGGGAAGAAAATGACTGTACCCGAATAAGAAGGTCCGGCTAACTTCGTGCCAGCAGCCGCGGTAATACGAAGGGACCTAGCGTAGTTCGGAATTACTGGGCTTAAAGAGTTCGTAGGTTGTTAAAAAAGTTGGTGGTGAAATCCCAGAGCTTAACTCTGGAACTGCCATCAAAACTTTTTAGCTAGAGTATGATAGAGGAAAGCAGAATTTCTAGTGTAGAGGTGAAATTCGTAGATATTAGAAAGAATACCAATTGCGAAGGCAGCTTTCTGGATCATTACTGACACTGAGGAACGAAAGCATGGGTAGCGAAGAGGATTAGATACCCTCGTAGTCCATGCCGTAAACGATGTGTGTTAGACGTTGGAAATTTATTTTCAGTGTCGCAGCGAAAGCATTAAACACACCGCCTGGGGAGTACGACCGCAAGGTTAAAACTCAAATGAATTGACGGGGACCCGCACAAGTAGTGGAGCATGTGGTTTAATTCGAAGATACGCGCAGAACCTTACCAACACTTGACATGTTCGTCGCGACTTTAAGAGATTAAAGTTTTCGGTTCGGCCGGACGAAACACAGGTGCTGCATGGCTGTCGTCAGCTCGTGTCGTGAGATGTTGGGTTAAGTCCCGCAACGAGCGCAACCCTCACTTTTAGTTGCCATCATTTAGTTGGGCACTCTGAAAGAACTGCCAGTGATAAGCTGGAGGAAGGTGGGGATGACGTCAAGTCCTCATGGCCCTTACGTGTTGGGCTACACACGTGCTACAATGGCATTTACAATAGGAAGCAAGATGGCGACGTCGAGCAAATCCTAAAAAAATGCCTCAGTTCGGATTGTACTCTGCAACTCGAGTACATGAAGCTGGAATTACTAGTAATCGCGGATCAGCGCGCCGCGGTGAATACGTTCCCGGGTCTTGTACACACCGCCCGTCACACCATGGGAGTTGGTTCTACCTTAAGGCAAGGTTTAAAACCCTTGACCACGGTATAGTCAGCGACTGGGGTGAAGTCGTAACAAGGTAGCCGTAGGGGAACCTGCGGCTGGATTACCTCCTTTCTAAGGATGATCTAGATAATTTTCTAGATCTAAA
>CACIFV010000005.1:0-2500 GCA_902586025.1 uncultured Pelagibacteraceae bacterium | reverse complement strand
TTTCATTTTGTAAAATTTCTAAAGTTGAAATAAATTCTATATTGCTTCCCTTGGTTGCTTCGATAATTTTTTTCTCTGCACCACGTTGATTATATTTATCAGGCTGTTTACCAAAAGTTTTTTTCCATAAAATCAAGTCTACTTCTATATTGTAAGGGATATGGACTAAAAAAATTTTTTTATTTTTTCCAAATTCTGCAGATATTTTCTTAAGTATTTTATTTACAAGATTAATTTTTTCTATTTCAACACTATTATTCTTTTTACTTAATGCTATTTCAGCCCCTGGCCAAAACGATAAATTTAGATCTCTTGTCATTGATATTATTCTTAATACGTATTTGGATTTTTTAAATTTTTTGTAAATTTCAAAGTCTTTTAAAAAATTTTTAATAAACTCTTCGATTTTAAAAGTATTAGCAACATTAGAATCTTCCTTTTCAAAAAATCTTTGTGAGTTAAGGCTTGAATTTTCTATTAACAAATTATTTTTAATCTCAAAATAGTTTCGTCCAATTTTTTTACCATAAACGAAATATCTCTTATTTTTTCCAACATCATAAAAATCAGTTGCTGAAGAAAACCCTAACAAAATTAGATCTGGTTTTATCAATTCATCAAGTTCTCTTATTCTAAAGTAATACTGGTCAAGGTTATAACCAGCAACAGCTGCATTATAAATTTCTATATTTTTGGTCAAGTTATTTTTAATAATATCTTGTAACTGATTTGGCCAAGATTTTTCAGTATCAACACCCAAACCCTCTGTAAAAGAATCACCAACAATCAATATTTTGTACTTTTTTGAGTAAATATTATTGTCATAGTTAGAAGCAAAACCCATATTATTAGTAACTCTTCTTACAACATGATTATCTTCTGTTAGATAATAAAATTCATAATTTTTTTTTAAATTCCAGCCATACTCTGGATGGTATTCTCTAGGAGAACTCATAAAATTTTTTAAATTAGAGTATTTTTCTAAGTTTTTTTTTTGTTTAAAGCTTAAAAAAAATTCTGTCATAGCAAGGGAAAGTAATAAAATGAAAGAAATTGTTATAAAATAAAAGAAAAATTTTTTTATCATTTAGTCTAAAGGAATTTATAGTTAAAAATTATATTTTTATCGAGTATTAACTTAAGATAATATAAATTTTAAAATAGATGAGCCTGTTATATGACTTTATTATACAATTTTCTATAATAATATCTATACTCTTATTTTTATTCTCAAAAGGATATTTTCTTATTAAAAAATTTAAATATTTAAAATTTTTAAACTTATCTCCTATTATTGGTTATTCTATTTTAATAGTTGAAATTAATTTTTTATATTTTGGATTTAAGCTTAATAGTATCGCAACTTTTTATTTAATTTTTGGGACATCGTCATTTTTTCTAGTTTTCAGCTTATACAATTACAGATTAAAATTTTTTAAGGATTTTTTTAGTACTTGTTTAATTTTTTTACCAATTATTTTATTTTTATTAATTCTTTCTTCCTTTTATGGAGAACAATATTATGTATTCAGAGGTAATGCGTGGGATTATTTTGGATATGTTACTTCTGGCCATTTAAGCTCAGATTACAGTTTTGATGAAATTCAGGCCTTAAAAGAGTCAAACTCAAATATAAACACCAATATGTATTATTTAAGAGCTATAAGTTGGTTTAATACCTTTCCAGTATTTTCTAGTGTTTTAGGGGTGTTTTTGAATGCTCTTAATCTTAATATTTTTCTTGAATTTTATCTTTTTAAAGTTGTCACTTACTCATTATATTCTTTAGGAGCCTTCGTTTTTTTTAATAATTTATTTAAGTTCAGTTATATAGAAAATTATATTATTACTCAAACCTTAATATTTAACTTTTATAATATCTACATATTAGAAATTGATTCTTTAAGACAAATATCTACCCTAGGTATATTTATTGTCTGTTTACTATTATTAAATATTATTTTTTTAAATAAAAAATTCCAATATTTTACTATTTTACTTTTAAGTACTTTTATTTCGATTTTATATTTAATTTATAATGAACTATTAATTATTTTTTTTCTAATTTTTATTATTTTTATTATTTTTAATAAAAATTATTTAAAATTAATACGATACAATAATATTAAATTTATTAGTTTTGGTCTCTTATGTATATTTGTATTTAGTTTTCCGTCAATACTCATCATGTTTGATGTATTAATTTCACAATTGAAACTTGGTATGTCTTTAAAACCTATGTGGTATGTTTATTTTGGTTCTTTTTTTCTTGGCAGAATCACACCTGACTTATTTGATCAAGAATTTGTTTCACATCTTTCTTTGGTACTATCATCGGATTTAAATTTTTTAGATTTTTTTATTAAAATATTTAATGCATTAAATAATTTTAATTACGGTTATGTTTATGCAAATTTAATTCCATCTTCATTTGGTTTTTATTACTTAACAGATATAAATTTTGTTTCAGATATTATTTATACACCTGTTTTATATTTAT
>CACIFV010000004.1 GCA_902586025.1 uncultured Pelagibacteraceae bacterium | reverse complement strand
TATCGGTCTGAGATATTTTATAATAATGATAATGAAAAAAATACAGCAGAGAAAATTTTAAAAGAAATGAATGAGAAATTAGATGGAAAAGTTACTACAAAGATTTCCAAAGAAAAAAACTATTGTAAAGCAGAAGGCTATCATCAAAATTACGAGAAAAATAAATCTCTTAAGTTTGGATAAAAAATACTAATTTGAAAAAAATTATTTCAGAAAAAAATCCAGAATTAGTTACAAGAAAAGATAATAAAGCTCAATGGAATCTCCCAAATAAAAGGAGGTTGGGTTTTAGAAATTTATATAAAATTAATAGATATGCAATATACCTTAGATCAGATTTTGTTTTAAAATTAAAAAAAAAAATTAATAAGAAAATTGGTAAATTATCTTCTGTAAAAAAGGTAACTAAAAATAAAGCTTTTTGCTCTTTAATAGTTGGTAAAGATCAGGATATTTTATTCGAGCAGTATGCAAAGGACTTTTCTACAAATCAGCCACAAACAATTATGTCAATTACAAAAATGTTTATACATTTATTTGTGGGAGAGCTGATAGACAGAAAACTAATAAACTTAAATAAGAAAATTTCATTTTACTTGCCAAAAATTGGCAGTGGTTATGCAAATGCAAAAGTAAAAGACGTTTTAGACATGAACATTGTAAATCTATATAGCGAAGATTATACAAAAGCTTATTCGTCTTCATTTTTACATGAGCCTGTGGGAGGATGGAGATTGCCTATTAAAGGTAAAAACATTCAAAGCCAGGAACAATATTTAAATTCAATTAAATCTTTAAAAAGCAGAGATTTAAAAAATTATACCGATCTGGCGCATTATAAATCAGCTAATACCGATGTTATTGGGTTAATTGTAGAAAAAGTAAGTAAAAAAAGTTTAAGACAATGGTTGTTGGAAACAGTTGAAGCAACAGGATTTGAAGAAGGATTGTATATAGGAACAGATAGATTTGGAACACCGTGGATGTCTGGAGGTGGAAGTTTAATTACAAGAGATTTTTTAAGAATGGGTTTACTTTTTTCTAGGTTTGGAAAAGGTATAAATGGAAAAAATATTGGTTCTAAAACTTTTTTGAGTAAAACTATTAATAGTGAGGGACCCAAATACATTCAATTATCTAAAGATAAATTTGTCTGTTATGTTAATTCTTTGATGAAATGTGGTAACTGGATTGGTCACTCTGGGTATGGGGGCCAATTTTTAGGAATAAATTTGAAAACAAAAGTTGTTGCTGCTTTTTTTTCAGTCTTAGAGACTAAATCTGCAACAAATGAAAAATATAAAAAAGATATGGTAAATATGATAGACCAAATAATTAGTAAAGATTACTAAATTAAGAAAATTTAGTTATTAATGATTTTAAATGTTTATCTGTGACGCCACAACACCCCCCAATAATTTTTACCTGATCGTCTATTAACTCAGAACACTTATCAACAAATTCAATTTCATTTTCAGTTATTAATGCCTGCATAGTACTAGTGTCAAATTTATGAATCTCTGGATAGAACATAATTGGCCCATTCCAATTTGATTTTAAAACTTTCATTCCCTCTTTTGTATCAATAAACCAACTATGCATTATGCCATAAACATCTCCACCGATAGATTTGAGTGAATTAATTATTTCAGCAAAATTAATAATTTTATCTTCAGGAAGGAATTTTGGCTCATCAGGATATTTTAAAGGGTCATATATAATAGATCTCTCTTTTTCTGCTCTAAAATTTCTACCTACTACGGTTTCATCAAATTTACTTATGCAGCAACTTAATCCAACCCAGACAGGCAAACCTGTTTCTAAAGCGGAATTTAACAAAATTTTAGCGTGATCAATATCTAAAAGCATTTCAAGAATAAGCACTTCGACTCCCTCTTCTTTTAATACCTTCGCTTGTTCTTTATAATTTTTTTCTTCTTTTGCAAATGATGGTACAAATTTTGTGTCAGGTCTAAATTCATTTTCAGCCAAAGCTAAATATGTTGACATACTTCCAGCAATTTTAATTTTTTTTCCAGAATTTTTGACTGCTTGTCTTGCTAACTTAACTGTATCAATGTTAATTTTTATAGTCTGATCTCCTAAATTTGAAGGCTCAAGACAATGTCTTGCAGTTCCAAAAGTATTGGTTGTTATCATATCACATCCAGCCTTTATATGACTTTCGTGTACTTTGATTACTATTTCTGGTGAGAAAACATTTGCTAAACCAGAAAAAGCTGGTCCCATTTTTCCACCAAGTCTCTGAATTTCTGAACCTGTTCCACCATCTAAGAAGACTTTTTTTTTTGATTTCAATAATTCATTAATATCCATTATGCTAATTTCTTCTCTGACTTTGGAACATATACAACTTCAATTACACCACCAAGAATTATTAGAATACTACCTATTGTTTCTCTCCAACCAAAAGGTTCATTTGTTAAAATACTAGCACTAACAACACCAACAATTATTTCAGCTAAAAATAAAATAGATGATAAGCCGGCTCCTAGTTTGCTTGGAGCCCAAAAGATTATTACTCCTGTAGGAATAAAATAAAATATCGAAATAAGTAATAAAAAAGTGGACATTGACATGATAACCTCCACTGATGGAACTGGTCCTAAATAATCTACTAAGAATAACCCAATAGGTATACTGGCTAAACCTCCATAAAAAAAGAATGTGAATATAATTGGAAAGACTCCATCTGTTTTAATTATTTCCATTCTAATTAAACCAGCACCAAATAGTGCACCTCCAGCAAGAGCCAACCAATCCCCTGCATTTTGAGGTAATGGAATTATATTTTCTTGACTGAATACAATCCATAAACCTCCTAGTGCCAAACCTAATGTGATTACCCTCTTCCAACCAAATTTCTTTTTTAAAAATATAATTTCAAATATTGTTGTCCAAACAGGTATCATGTAAAACATGATTAATGCTTTAACTACATCAGTAAGAAGAAAGCTAAGAGCATAACAAACAAATCCACTTCCAACAAAAAAACCAGTGAGAGGAAATTCCAATCCAATAGACTTTCCTTTTATAACTCTCCAAATTGCGACTGGTGATAATATTAATATTCCAACCGCCATTTGGGATATTGTTCCCCAGCCACCAGTCAAACCTCCATCTTCTAATATTCTTTGAGGTAACCAATAAATTCCCCATGAACCAGCAGCAATAGCTAATGCAAATGAAATTTTAAAATGATGAGGGTGTCTGGTCATTATTATTCCGATAATTCTGGTTTAAATTTTGAAAAGTTAAAAATTTCTTCATAAGATTTGGCAAAGTTAATTAGTTTATTATCTTCTTTAACATTTGCTATAATCTGCATTCCCATTGGTAGCCCTTTATTATTAAAACCAACTGGAATAGATATAGTTGGCAAACCAAGCAAACTTGATAATGTATAGACTTCCATATATCTATGATAAGTGTCAATTTTATTGTTATTGATAAATTCTGGATTGTTTAGGTTCTTTTCAAAAGGAAATAGTTGAGCCGATGGTAATGCTAAAAAATCGTAATGTTTAAATAGGTTTTGTATTTTATCCATATATTTATTTCTTATTTCTATTGCTTTTAAAACATCGTTTGTTTTGATGCTTTTCCCTTTTTCATATTCCCAATATGCTTGGGAAGGTAATTCATTTAAATTTTTTAAATTATATAACAAAAAGTTTTCATACAAAAATTTGGCTCTTAATATTATCCAAGAATACCACAATTCTTCTGAATTAATTTCAGTTTTTAAATCTTCAATATTTAAATTATTTGACTGTAATTTTTTTAAAATATTTTCACATAAGTCGATGATTCCATCTTCATACTTATATTGTTCGTTTAGATCAATGCACCATCCAATTTTTAAATCTGAAAGTTTTTTAATATTTATAACTTCAAGATCGAAAGATAATTTATCCTTTACATTCTTCCCTTTTATATAGTTAAATAAAAATTCCATGTCATTAGGAGTCCTAGCAAAACATCCAGTTGTAGATATTAAAGGAAAATCTTTTAAATTTTTAATTTCAAATCTATCTTCTGCAATCGCACCAGGTGTTGGTCTTAATCCATAAATATTTGCAAATGCTGCTGGGTTTCTACAAGATCCCATCATATCTGTGCCATCTGCAAAAGGAATTAAATTTGCCGCAACAGCTGCTGCTGCACCACCAGAAGACCCTCCCGCTGACTTACTATGGTCATAAACATTTGAAGTTGCTCCATAAACTCTGTTAGTAGTATGACAACCAACAGCAAATTCAGAGAGATTTGTTTTACCAATTAAAATTGTGTTTTTTCTATAATTATCTACTAATAAAGAGTCCTGTTTTGGGATATTTTTTAATAACTCTTTATATCCATAACAAGTTACCTCATTTTTAATATCAAATAATTCTTTAACAGCAATTGGAAGTCCATAAATATCATCTTTGTCATTATCACTATTAAAATTTTCATCTTTTAATTTTGCTTCTTCAGTAATTTTTGTTTCATCTATATGTGAAATAATAGCATTTAATTTTGGGTTGAATTTTTTTATTCTATCTAAATAGAAATTTATTACCTCTGCAATTTTAATTTCCCTATCTTTAATTTTTGAAATTATTTGATGGACAGAAAAATTCTCAAGCACTTAATTAAACCTATCTTGCTTGTCTAATACTCTCTAAAACTAAAGTCTTGACCTCGTCTAATGATGCCTTTTTAGGATTTTGTCCATAAGCTTGATCTAGCATTGATTTCTTTGCTATTCTCTCCTGGCAATCTTCTGGTACTCCCAATTCATTTAATCCTTTAGGGATTTTTAATTTATCTAGAATTATATTTAAGTTGTCTTGAAAACTTTCAATTGAATGATTTTCAAACTGCATAGCCTCTGACATTCTTTTAACTTTTTCTTCTAATCCAGGTAAATTATATTTCATGACTGCGGGAAGTATAATTGCATTAGTCAATCCATGATGAGTATTATATTCAGCTCCAACCATATGTGAAATTGCATGAACTAAACCTAGGCCTTTTAAGAAAGCTATTCCACCCAAATAAGATCCTATGATCATTCCTCCTCTAGCTAAAAGATTATCGGGTTCTTCCACAGCTGAATAAAGTGATTTTGAAATTAAATTTAAACTTTCTAATGCAGAACCATCACAAAGTGGATGAAACATAGGAACACTATAACCTTCAATTGCATGTATCATTGCATCTATACCTGTCCAAGCAGTAAGATTTGCTGGTAATTTTAAAGTTAGCTCTGGATCTACTAAAGCTAAACATGGTCGGGCATCTGGATGCCATAAACAAAACTTCATTCCTTTTTCAAGATGAGTAACCATAGCTGTAACTTCTGTTTCAGCACCAGTTCCTGCTGTAGTTGGAATAGTAATTATTTTTGGAAAAGGATTTTCCATAGTTAATTTTGGTGGCTCTTTTTCAAATTCAAAATCCCATAACGGTACTCCGCTATCAACTGTAAGAGAAATTGCTTTGCCTCCATCCATTGCACTTCCACCGCCTATTGCAATTATTGCATCATGATTGCCTTCACGAAATTTTTTACATCCAGAATCTATTTCATCATCTCTAGGATTTGGCGATATATTTGAATAAATATCTGATTTGATTTTTGAATCATTAAGCAAATTTTGTAAGTCACTTATAAATGATAAATTTACACTACCACTATCAGTAACGATTAATGCGTTATTTATTTTAAAATTTTTACAAAAATTTCCAATTTCTTTAAATCTTCCAGGACCATAAGCTGTAAAAGTTGGAAATGTCCAATCCTGATTATTTAATAAAAATTCTTCATTGAGCTTAAAATTTTGCATAATATTTTAAAAACTTATACTAATTTCAATATTATTAAATGAAAATTTCATCCGAAAAAACAGATCTAAAAAAAACATATTTAGCAATTGCTACAATGCTCTTAGCAATTTTGTGTATAGATCTTTACATGGTTATTATTAAATTTTTAGGTGATGAATACTCAATAATTCAATTAACTTTATTTAGAAATGTAGCAGCAATTATACCTTTGCTATTATTGATCTTATTCACAAATGAATTTTCAACAATATTTAAAAACATAGGAAATAAGTTTTTGATATTGAGTTGCTTGAGAGGAATATGTTTTCTTTCTATGAATGTATTTATTTTTATTTCGGTAGTAAATCTGGAGTTTGCAACTGCAATGACGCTAACCTTTTCGTCACCTTTCTTCATAGTAATACTATCAATAATTTTATTGAGTGAAAAAATTGGTATTTATAGATGGTCAGCAGTTATAATCGGTTTTGTTGGTGTAGTTATGATAATGAAACCAACAAGTGAAATTTTTAGTTTATACTCAATCTTTCCAATTTTAACCGCTATAGCATGGGCTTTCACAGTCATAATTTTAAAATTCATTCAAGGCAATCATTCAACTGCTAAAATTCAATTATACACGTTAATATTTAATGTCATTGGTGGTTTAATATTATTTTTTGTTACTACAGGACATGTTGAAATTAAGAATTTTAAAGATTTTATTTTGATGACAATGACTGGGGTTTTGGGTGGTACAGCAGCAATATTATTTATTTACTCTTACCGTTTAATTTCAGCAAGTAAAATTGCTTCATTTGAGTATCTTGGTATACCATCATCTTTTATTCTTGGTTGGATTTTCTTTAATGAAGCTCCATGGGGACAGCTATTTCCTGGAGTGATAGTAATTATTTTTGCTGGTATGATTATTATATGGAGAGATAATGTTAAAAAGAAATCAATAGAGGGTAATAAGCAAATTTATTGATTTGATCTCATAGATTTCATGACTATTACTCTATCTATTTCACCTAATAGCTTTCCACTTTCGTTACAAACTACTGGATAAGTTTTATCATTATCAATTAGCCTATCTATTAAATTTTCAATTTTAGAATTATCTAAAATATTATCTTTTCCATTCTCAAATAAATTTTTTGTTTCATTGCAGCATTCTGTTCTCATGACTTTGCCTGCACTTAATACTTTATATTTAGGAACATCTTCGCAAAAATCTTTAACATATTGATCTTTTGGATTAGATACAATTTCTTCAGGTGTGCCAACTTGAGAAACTTCTCCATCTTTCATAATTGCTATGTGATCTCCCATTTTAATTGCCTCTAAAAAATCGTGAGTTATAAATACCATAGTTTTTTGGAGCTTCTCTTGGATCTTTAAAAGCTCATCTTGCATTTCTCTTCTAATCAAAGGATCCAAAGCTGAAAAAGGTTCATCAAAAATTAATATTTCAGGATCCACAGCTAACGCTCTTGCAAGTCCTACCCTTTGCTGCATACCTCCAGATAATTCTCTTGGATAATTATTATGCCAACCATCTAAGCCAACCATTTTTAAAACTTCCATTGACTTATCTGTTCTTATATCTTTTTTTGTTCCCCTTACTTCTAATCCATAACCAATATTTTCTAGGACTGTTCTATGAGGAAATAAACCAAAATGTTGGAAAACCATGCTCATTTTATTTCTTCTTAATTCTAATAATTCACTTGCGCTCATTTTTGTAACTTCAACATCATCCATTTTCACCATGCCAGCTGTTGGTTCAATCAATCTCGAAATACATCTGACTAGTGTTGATTTTCCACTACCAGATAATCCCATTACAACAAATGTTTCACCTTTTTGAATTGAGAAACTGACATCTTTAACAGCAACAACATGTCCAGTCTTTTCTTGAACTTCCTTAATACTTAAATTTTTATCAAGGTTTTTAATAATTCTTTTTTCGTCGGGTCCAAATAACTTCCATATATTTGTACAAGTGATTTTTTGTTCTAAGGCCATTTTTAATAAATAATATTACCCCAAAAATAGACAATATTTTACTTTAAAAGTAAAATTATTTATTTTAACTTGCTAACATGGCTACTAGAACTGATTTAATAGATAAATCAAATCAATCAAAAAACATAATAACTTATGTAATTATTGGAGTTGTTTTTTTGGTAGCTCTGTGGCTATCGACTCAAAGTGAAGGGCCTTCAAAATTTCCTAAAGAAGTCACTGATAAATTTACATTTACAGCTTGGGTGAATGATGGAGAAGATTATTTAAAAAAAAATTACAGATGGGTAACTAAACTTATAGCAAGCTATATAAAAGAAACTTATTATTTTTTAGAAGACTTTTTACTAGAGTCTCCTTGGATTTTGATAGCTGCAATAATTGTTATACCCTGCATAATTGCAGGTGGTTTGCGATTAGGAATTTATTCTTCCTTTGTAGTTTATTTTTGGGGAGCAACAGGAATGTGGGAACCATCCTTGCAAACAGTGGCATTAATGGGTTTATCAGTTTTATTATGTGTGTTTTTTGGATTTATACTGGGTGTCTTGTGTTCACAAAGTAATAGATTTGAAAATTTTATGAAGCCAGTCTTAGATACTATGCAGGTAATGCCAGCATTTGTGTATTTGTTCCCAGCATTATTTTTTTTTGGGATAGGGGGTGCACCAGCAATATTAGCTACAATGATATATGCAATGCCTCCAATAATAAGATTGACAAACACTGGTATAAGACAAGTGCCAGCTCAAACTATTGAGTCTGCAACTTCCTTTGGTTCAAGTAAACTTCAATTGTTATTTAAAATTAAAATTCCATTATCTTTACCAAGTATAATGATGGGTATTAACCAGGTAATAATGATGGCATTAGCGTTAGTGGTTCTTGCATGTTTTATAGGTGCTGAAGGTATTGGTGGTCAAGTTTGGCAAGCAATAAGAAGATTGGATGTTGGCTGGGCAATGGAAGGTGGGCTATGTATTTTATTCATGGCGATAATGTTTGATAGATTTAGTTTAGCGTTTAGTAAAGATAAAGAAAGACTTCCTTCAGATGTTCAAAGATTTTATTTACTTCCTCAAAGTTGGGAAAAATATCAAATCGCAAAAATTTTAGAAACTCCATTAAGTTTTGGAAATAAGATTTTAAAAATCATATGTCAAACAGTTACATCTACTATAGCAACAGTATTTAAAGTGTTAATTTCAATTTTTAATAAATCTACAGCAGAAAATATCGGTGAATTTATTAGTAAAAGATTTTATGTTATTCCTTATTTTATAGTTTTATTTCTAATTGCATTTATAGATCATTACTTTTTAGAAATAGGAACATTTCCAAAAGAATGGAAATTATCAATAAGACAACCAATTACTAATGCAGTGGAAAGCTTGACTGTAAATCCAGGATTTATTTCTTTTGCAAAAGGTTTAAGAGCTTTTGTTTATTTAAATTTGTTAAGACCTTTAGATGTTTTTCTAACTCAAATACCTTGGTGGTATACATTAGCAGTATTTTCGGCTTTAGGTTATGTAACTGTTGGAATAAGATTTGCAATAATTACTGCAGTCCTTCTTCTATTTATTGGTGCATGTGGAATATGGACACAATCAATGATAACTTTATCTTCAGTACTTGTATCTGTAGTACTGTGTTTTGTTATAGGAGTTCCTCTTGGAATAATTGCATCTTACAATGAAAGATTTAGAAATATTCAAAACGTTGTGTTGGATGCAATGCAAACACTTCCTTATTTCTGTTATTTAATTCCTGTTCTAATGTTTTTTGGTGGTGGAACAGTGTCAGCTGTTCTTGCAACTGTAATATATTCAATTCCACCAATAATTCGATTAACATCACTAGGTTTAACACAGGTTTCTGGCACTTACTCTGAAGTGTCGAGATCATTTGGTGGAACACTTATTCAAACATTAAATAAAGTTAAGTTCCCATTAGCTATTCCAAGTTTAGTTATTGGATTTAATCAGACTGTAATTATGGCTTTTGCTATGCAAATAGTTACACCACTTATTGGTGGTAAGGGTTTAGGTTTAGAAGTATTTAATGGTCTTGCGAGATCAGATACTGGAAGAGGATTGGCAGCTGGAATTGGAATCGTATTACTAGCTATTATTATTGATAGAATTACACTTGCGTGGACTAAGAAACAAAGAGAAGCTTTAGGCTTAATAAGTTAAGACAAATAGTACTATTTGCGTGGTTTACATACTTATACATTTTGATCTAAAATGTGTTTTTAATTAATTTAAAAGAGAGGAAATAAATGAAGTTATCAAAAAAGATATCAGCACTAATTCTTTCTGTAGCTCTGTTAATTGGAAGCTTTGGTCAAGCCAATGCAGCCAAAAGACTTCATGCAGCTATAGCAGATTGGACTGGTGGGATAATTACTTGCGAAGTTGCCGTGGCAATTCTTGAAAGAGAAATGGGATACAAAATTAAACAAACTGTATTTCCTTCAGGAACTGGTTTATGGGAAGCAATCGCTGCAGGTGAGCTAGACTTCGCTTGCGAAAGTTGGCCAAGTTACGCTGAAGCAGACACTGTCATGTTAAAAGAGGACTTAATATACGAAGGTAAAGTCGTTGGTACATACAATGGTGATGGAAGTGTAGACTTACTTGGAACAGCAGGAATAATCGGTATGTCAGACTACTGGATACCAAGATATGCTGCTGAAGAATTAGGTATTAAAACTTGGAAAGACTTAAATAAACACAAAGCAAAATTTGCAACTATTGAAAGTGGTAAGAGAGGTAGACTTATTGGATGTCCGGTTGCAGGTTGGAATTGTCATGACCAAAAAAGACTTGATCTTTTAGGAATAGACTTCCAGGCTGATGAACTTGGAACAGAAGCTGCTGCTATCGCAGAAGCAAAAGCTGCTTACATGCGAAAAGAGCCATTCCTACTTTATCTATGGTCACCACATTGGTTCTTTGGTGAATATGACATGGTTGGTGTACAACTTCCAGATCACAAAACTTGTGACAGCTTCACTGAAGCAAATAACTGGAAAGATTGTGGAACTGCTGCATGGCCAGCAACTGGTTGGGCAAAAGATTACACAATGAACTACGGAAACCCGGCTACTTTTGCCAGTGCAGAGCATGCTGATGCTAAAAAGTTCTTTGAAAAAATGTCTTTACAAAATATTGACCAAGCTAAAATGTTAGTTGAGGTTGATATTAAAAAAAGAGATGTAAAAGAAGTTGTTAATGAGTGGTTAGACAATAATCCAGATAAATGGAAAAGTTGGCTTCCATAATAACTTTTAAATAAATTAAATAAAAAGGGCTTTGATTTTCAAAGCCCTTTTTTTTATTTCTTAAGATAATTTAATCGACCCACAATTTCATCTCTATCCATGTAATAACCTTGCAGGTGTCTGTGTCCAGAATTTGGATCAAATTCTGTTCTTCCGTGAAGTACTCTTCTATTATTAAATGTATATATATCTCCTGGTCTTAGCCTAAATTTTATTTGAAATTTGTCATCGTGTAAAAGTTTTCCAAATTTATGATGAGATTTATAAACTTTATCCATTTGATCTGGATGACAATCTAAGGCGTCCATAGTTGCAGTACTAAATCTAACATCATTATAGTCACCATCTTTTGTTAGGCTTATTGCAGTGCCATAAAAGCTTCTATGAGCTTCTTGTGTATAATCTTTGTCTCTAAACTTTAAAGGAATTTTTGTTAGTGTATCAAAAGTATCTTTGTCCTTATTCTTTAAATATTCTGCAACAGCGAATGCATCTACTGCTGATGAGTCACCTCCTTTTGCTGAATTAACTAAACAATGCAAAAATTGATACCCTGGAGGATTTTCAAACCATGGTAAATCCATATGATTTTGAAGTGCATGAGCTGTGTAAGCTGAGTTATTCGGTTTTGGTATATTTATAACTTCAAAAGGTGTTTTAAAAAATGTCTCTCTTGTGTGGCTAATTCTATTTAAAACAGGAAACGCAGAATTTTTTTCTACTGGAGCATTATAAACTATGGCTATTCCTTTATAATGAAGAAGTTCTAACCATTTTATTAATCCCTGTTCAGAAGATATTATTTCATTATGATCTATGTATATACTATCAATATTTTTTTCTAAACTGCCATCCCACAATTGATAAGGTGATTTGTATTCTTCGTTATTTTTTATTGTGTAGCAATTTTCTCTAAGCCAATTAATATCATAATGGCTTATATGATTTCCCTCACTCCACTCTATTTCTAATTTACCATCACTATTAAGATTATATTTTTTTGGGTTTATATTTTCTGACACATCTAAAATATTAAACATTCGATGCCTAGAATCCTTATCGTGTGCTGTTGGACAATTATCTCTCAGCCACATATAATTAAATTTACTTTCTTTCCCGTCATCCCAAATTACTTGGAGATATGTCCCATTTTTTGAGATTTTTGAAATTGAGTGCATAAATAATGATTATATAAAATAATTCACATTTCAATTCAATTAATAGTTGACTTAATATTTTTTGAGAGATTTATTAGCGTTAAGTTATTTGTTAAGATAACAACTAAGTTTGTTCGAATGTCTAAAATTGAAATAAATAATGTATTTAAAATATTTGGTCCAAAACCATCCAGTGTTTTGCAGATGGTCAAAGATGGTTCAAGTAAGGAAGAAATTTTAGAAAAAACAGGTCACACAGTTGGACTAGACAATGTAACTCTAAAAATTAATGAAGGTGAAACATTTGTTTGTATGGGTTTATCGGGTTCAGGTAAATCAACTCTCATAAGACATTTAAATAGACTAATAGATCCAACTGATGGTGAAATCCTAATAGAAGGAACTAATGTAATGAGCCTTAAAAAAGAAGAGTTAATTGATTTTAGACGACATAAAATGAGTATGGTTTTTCAAAGGTTCGGTTTGTTTCCTCACAAAACAGTATTGCAAAATGTTGGATATGGACTTGAAATGCAAGGTGTAGAACTTGAAAAGAGAAATAATGTGTCTATGGAAAAAATTGAATCTGTTGGATTAACAGGTTTTGAAAATCAATTTCCAAATCAGTTATCTGGAGGTATGCAACAACGAGTTGGACTTGCAAGAGCATTGGCAACTGATACAGATATAATGTTAATGGATGAAGCTTTTTCAGCTCTAGATCCTTTAATTAGAAGTGATATGCAAAAACAGTTACTAGCTCTTCAATCGGAACTAAAAAAAACTATTGTATTTATTACTCATGACTTAGATGAGTCATTAAAGCTTGGTGATCACATTGGAATTCTTAATGCTGGCAAGCTTGTTCAAGTTGGAACCCCTGTAGATATTATTATGAATCCAGCAGATGATTATGTTGAAGCTTTTGTCAAGGATGTAAATAGGGCAAAAGTGATTAAAGCTAAAATAATAATGAAATCTATAAATGAAACAACCGATGAAGAAAAAAATAATCTGATTAAAATACATGAAGACCAGTTTATTGAAGAGTTTTTGCCGCAAGTTGTTTGTAATAACGCCAATTGTGAGGTGGTTGATAAACAAGGAAATGTTAAAGGATATATCACTAATAAAGAGCTACAACACTCTTTGAGCAAATCTTAAAATTATGAGTATAGATTTAAAAAACAAAAGAATAGTTATATCTGCTGGAGGTTCGGGGATAGGCTGGAGTTCGGCAAAAATATTTTTAGAGAAAGGTGCAACAGTATATCTTTGTGATATAAATGCCACTTTTCTTAACAAATGCAAAAAGCATAAACTAAATAATAAAAAATTATTTGTTTTTCAATGTGATGCCTCAGACGAAAACCAAGTAAAGAATTTTTTTAGCAAAGTTTTAAAAAAAACAAAAAAAATTGATGCACTTATAAATAATGTTGGAATTGCTGGACCAACTGGAACTCTAGAAAAATTAAATGGTAAGGATTGGGAAAATACTTTAAAGGTAAATGTAATAAGCCATTTCTATTTTTCAAAATATTCAATTCCAATGCTTAAAAAAAATAAAGGTGGAGCAATAATAAATTTATCATCAACCGCAGGTATATTTGGATTTCCATTAAGATCTCCTTACTGTGCAAGTAAGTGGGCAGTTGTTGGTATAACTAAAACATTGGCAATGGAATTAGGAAAATTTAAAATCAGAGTAAATGCTATTTGTCCAGGAACAATTAAAGGAGATAGAATGGGAAGAGTCATAAGAGATAAATCTAAATTTTTAAATGTTTCAAAAAAATTAATAGAAAAAGAATTTGTTTCAATGACATCAATGAATACTTGGGTATACGAAGACGACATTGGAAAAGTTTGTAGCTTTCTAATTTCTAATGATGCTCCAAGAATATCTGGGCAAGTAATCGCCGTAGATGGCAATACTTTGAGAATGCACTAACAATTAAACTTTAATATTTTTTTCATTTATTTCCATAAACGGGAAATGAGACTCTTTAAAATGTATATTTTCTGCTTTTTTTAAAAAACTGATATCATCCAGTAAACCTGCATATAAATAGTATTTCTTGTACTTTTCCACATAAGTCAAAATTGGTGCTGCGCACTTTCCACAAAAATGTTTTTTTATTTTATTACCACTGCCTCCTTCGTGTTCATAAATTTTCAATTTTGATTTATCTATATCTATTGCTCTATCTCTAAGCAGTATTATTGTCATCATTCCCCCTATTTTTTTTCTACAATCAATGCAATGACAATTGAAAACTAAAGGAACTTCATCAAGCTTAACGTTAAAAGTTATATTTCCACAGATACATCCGCCAGTTTTATTTATAAAAATTTTTTCTTTCATCAATTTCTAATTTTATTCTCATATTTTTTTCTAATTTTTAAGACATCAACTAAATATTGATCCCTAATATTTGAAAGCATATTAATTGATTTACCTTTGGCTTGTTTTTTTGTACCTGATATAAGTTTATCAGATAATTTATTTGTTAATTTTGGAGCTTTTAATTTTGTCCAAGGTAATTTTAAAGCTGGACCAAATTGTTTTAACATATGTTTCATTCCTGCATTACCTCCTGCAAGATGAAAGGTTAAAAAGGTGCCCATTATTGAGTACCTAAGACCTGGTCCATCTTCTATTGCACGATCTAATTCTTGAGTTGTTGCATAATTTTCGTTAATTATATGCAAACCTTCTCTCCACAATGCTTCTTGGAGTCTATCTGATAGATAACCTGGTAATTCTTTTTTAAGCATGATTGGTTTCATTGAGATTGATTTGTAATATTTGTTTGCGTCTAAAAGAAACTTTTTTGTGGTTTTCTTTCCAGGGACTATCTCAACTGCTGGCAATAAATATGCTGGATTAAATGGGTGACCAATTATACCTCTTTGAGGATTTTTGCTCTTAGAAAAAATTTTAGAAGGTAAAAGTCCAGAGGAGCTTGAGGAAATAATTACATTTGATCTAACATATTTTGAGATTTTTTGTATCAAATCAGTTTTAATTTTATAATTTTCTAATACACTTTCTTGAACAAAATCGACATTTATAAGAGCTTTTTCAAGAGAATTAAAAAATTTTAAATTTTTAATTAAAATCTTTTTTCCAAAAAGTTTTTTTATACTTTTTGAAGTTCTTCTTATCTCTTTTAAAACATAGCTTTTAAGATTGTTATTTTGATCATATGCATGAACGATTTTATTGTGTGCTAGATTTCTTATTATCCATCCAGTCCCTATGACACCGGTTCCAACAATTCCCACAGTTTTAATTTTTGACATTACTTGTGTTTTACAAGTTTTAATTTTTCTCTTGTTTCTGAAGGTGACATAATCTCTACTCCAAGATCTGTAACTATTCTTACAGCTTTCTCAACTAATTGAGGATTTGTTGCTAATTTACCTTTAGATAAATATAAATTATCCTCTAATCCAACTCTTGGGTTACCTCCCATTACTACAGTTTGTGCAACATATGGCATTTCATTTTTAGATATTGCAAAACCTGACCAAATACCTTCTTTGGGCATTATATCTTTCATTGCTTGCATAGCTAATGGTGTTGCGGGTGCTCCCCATGGTATTCCTAAACACATTTGAAAAAGAGGTGGATCACTTAACAATCCTTCTTTATATAACTGAGCTCCAAACCACATATTTCCTAGATCAAAAGCTTCTATTTCAGGTTTAACTTTTATCTCCTTAAGCTTTTTAGCAGCTTTTCTTAAATCGTTAGGTGTATTAACTGTAATAACAGAACTGTCTCCAAAATTTAATGTACCACAATCAAGTGTACATATTTCTGGAAGAAATTGTTCAGCATTGGCTATTCTCTCCATTACATTTGCCATGTCTGTCATTGGACCAAATTCTAAAGGGTTCTTGCCTTGGCCTATATCTAAATCACCACCCATTCCTGTTGTAAGATTAAGAACTACATCAGTTTCAGATGATCTTACTCTATCAACTACTTCTTTATAAAGCTCGAGTCTTCTACTTGGAGTTCCATCATCTTCTCTAACATGAATATGAGCAATAGCAGCACCAGCTTTCGCAGACTCTATTGCTGCTTTTGCAATTTGCTCTGGAGTTTTAGGCAAATCAGGATGTTTGCTTGCCGTATCACCAGATCCTGTAACTGCACATGAGATGAAGACTTTATTGTTCATTTTTATTTATAGAAAAATATAATATCATATCATTAATAATTATAGGAAATAAAATTAAATGGACTTAAATAAACTAAGAGTAAGACGTAGTTTTATATTTACCCCAGGTCTTCAACCAGAAATGTTTCCAAAAGCCTTAGCTTCAGGTGCTGATATGGTTTGTATTGAATTAGAAGATGGAATAGCCATGAAAGATAAAGATGAAGCAAGAAAAAATACTATTGATGCATTAAAGACACTAGAAGTAAAAAATGATGTTGAATTAGTTGTCAGATTAAATTGTCAAAGAACCAAACATGGACTTCTAGACTTAGAGGCTATTGCTTCAAATAAACTAAAAGTTAAAGCTATCATGTTACCTAAAGTTAAAACGCCTGACGAAATTACATTTATTGATGACATGCTTACCGATTGTGGTTTAGATACTGATCTTCATGTTATAATGGAAACTAATCAAGCTCTCGAATGTATTTATGATATTGCACATTCTAGCGATAGAATAGTTGCTCTATATTTCGGAGGAGAGGATATGGCAGCAGAATTGAGAGTGGAAAACAAATTAGAGAATTTAGTTTATGCAAGATCAAGATTAGTTCATGCTGGTGCAAGTAAAGGAGTTGATGTTATTGATGTTCCGTATTTAAATCTAGAGAATATGGAAGGGATGAAAAAAGAAGCCCAGTTTGTTAAAAACTTAGGTTTCACAGGAAAAGGATCTATTCATCCAAAACAAATAAGTATTTTAAATGAAATTTTTACTCCATCAGAAGAAGAAATAAGTAAAGCTAAAAGAATTATGGATCAATTTAAAAAAGCTAATACAGGTTTGGTTGTAATTGATGGTAAATTAATAGAAAGACCAGTTTTACGAGAAATGCAAAGAAAATTGTTAGTAGCAAATAAAATAAATAAAAGCTGATAAAATGTCATTTCATTTGGCTTCGAGAAAAATAATTAAAGATTGGACAGATTATAATGAGCATATGAACATGGCTTATTATGTTTTAATTTTTGATGAAGCTTGGGAGACGATGCTTAATAAATTTGAAATGGGTGGAGCTAAAGCACAAATTAATAAAAGAAGCACAATGGTAGTTGAAACAAGAACAACTTATAACAACGAAGTTAAAGAAAATGAAGAAGTAGATGTTTATTGCACTTTTTTTGATCATGATAAAAAAAGATTACATTTAAAATGTGAAATGATTGAAAAAAAAACAAAAAAACTTGCTGCAACAACTGAAAGTCTCTCTCTTTATATTGATCTAGATAAACGAAAAGTTACAGAATTTGAAGAAGATAAAATAAAAATTATGGATGATTTTATTAATGAGAATAAAAATAATTTTAAAACTGATAATCTTGTACTTACAGGTAAATTAAAAAAATAAATGCAAATTGTAGAAGAAATTATTTATAATTTTGAAAATAATAAATCTTTATATATAGGTGAAAATATAACGATAGCAGATCACATGATTCAATCTGCAATGCTTGCAGAAAAGGCTAAATGTGACGATGATCTAATATGTTCTTGCTTACTTCATGATTATGGACATTTTGTTATCGATGATCCAGATAAATTAGTAGAAAATAATAAAGATGGTGAACATGAGATAATTGGATACAAATTTCTAAAAAAATATTTTAGCAATAAAGTTGTAAACCCAATTAAATATCATGTTTTAGCCAAGCGATATTTAGCAAGAGACAAAAGGTATTATAACAAATTGTCTAAAGCATCGAAGATTAGTCTAAAACTTCAAGGAGGAGTTTTAAATGATAAAGAGTGTGAAGATTTTGAAAACAAAGATTATTTCAAAAGTTCCATACTTCTCAGAAAATTTGATGAAGCATCAAAAAAAGTTGGTATTAAAATGAAAAATATCAATCAATATAAAGATTTAATAAAATTAAAATTAAAATGAATTTTGATTATATAATAATCGGTGCTGGTACAGCAGGTTGTGTTCTTGCAAATAGACTAAGCGAAAATGGTAAATTTAAAGTTGCTTTATTTGAAGCGGGTGGATCTAGTGATATTTGGAAGGTTAATATGCCTTTGGCAATTTTGTATGCAATGCATGATCCAAAGTATAATTATAAATATTATTCGGAACCAGAACCTAATTTAAATAATAGGAGATTATTTTGCCCAAGAGGAAAAATGATAGGTGGTTGTTCTGCACATAATGGAATGGTTTATGTTCGAGGAAACAAAAATGATTATGAAAGATGGGCTTCATTTGGTCTAAAATCATGGTCTTATGAAAATGTTTTACCATTTTTTAAAAAGATTGAGACATGGTCTGAAGGAGAGAATGAATTCAGAGGTGGAAAAGGAATTTTACCAGTAAATCAATCCAAAAACAAAAATCCGTTGTTTAGTGCTTTTATTAATGCTTCTGTTGAAGCGGGGTATAAACAAAATGATGACATGAACGGAGAAGATCAAGAGGGATTTGGAATGTATGATATTACAATTCATAAAGGACAAAGAGCTAGCGCTTCTAAATATTATCTAAAACCAGCAAAAAAAAGAAGAAATTTAAAAGTCTTTACAAATTCGTTTGCTGAAAGAATTATTTTTGAAGGAAAGAAAGCAGTCGGAATAGAAGTAAATATAAAAAATAAAGTCACAAAAGTTTATGCAAATAAAGAAGTTGTGTTGAGTGGAGGTTCCATCAATTCACCACAACTATTGATGTTATCAGGTGTTGGACGTGAAAAAGATTTAAAAGATAAAGGAATTAATGTTATCCACTCTTTAGAAGGAGTGGGTCAAAATTTACAAGATCACTTAGAAACTTACATTCAGCAAGAATGTAAAACTAAAGATACACTTTATTCTTACGTTAACAAAATAAATATGCTTAAAATTGGTATTCAGTGGTTTCTTTCAAAAAGTGGCCCGTGTTCTACTTCATTTCTAGAAGCGGGTGGTTTCTGCAAATCTTCAGAAGACAAAAGCTATCCAAATATTCAATTTCATTTTTTTCCAGCATTTGTAATAGATCATGGATTAGTTGACCCTGACAGACATGGTTATCAATTACATGCAAGTTTGAATCAACCTAAAAGTAGAGGACATATTAAATTAAATAGCTCAAATCCATACGATTACCCAAAAATTCAATTTAATTATTTAGAAGATGAATATGATTTAAAAGAAACAATTAAATGTGTTCGTGTAGCTAGAAAGATTTTAGGTCAAGACTCAATGAAGCCTTATGCTGGAAAAGAGATTGGTCCAGGTGAAAGTGCAACTGATGATGAGCAAATTACAGAGTATATTAGATCTAAAGCCGAAACAGCTTATCATCCATCCTGCACATTAAAAATGGGTGTGGACAAAATGGCGGTAGTTGACGAAAAATTGAAAGTTCATGGTTTAGAAAATTTAAGAGTTGCAGATGCCTCGGTTATGCCAGAGATTACAAGTGGTAATTTAAATGCACCAACTTTAATGATAGGCGAAAGAGCGGCTGATTTTATACTTAATTAGTCTCAAGATATTTTTTATATCTATCTAAACTTTCTTTAGGCCAAGCTATTTTTGGATCATACATTTCATCATAGCAAATATTATTATCTGCAATAATTATCCATGGATCCTTATCTTTTACAAATATATGTGCTTGAGGTGGAAAATCTTTCGGTTTCAAAAGAGTCTTTGTTCTAACTGTTAATCTTCTAATTACAAATTCATAATCAGCATAAATATAAACTCCACATGTTTTACAAAAATAATGAGTACATTTTTTCCCGCTCCCTGCTATCAATTCGGCTTTTAATAGTTCACCACTTATTTCTAAAGAATTATCAAAAATGCTAGTATTCATTACATAAGATGACCCAGTTAATTTTTTGCAATCTAAACAATGGCAGACTTGAGTAAAAAGAGGCTTACTATTAATTGAATATTTTATATTTCCACAAATACATCCACCATAAATTGGTTCAAAATCTTCCATAAATATTATTTAGAGTATCTTATTAATTATGAAGGTTAAAGTTTTTTTGATATAGGTGCGATATGCAAACAAACAATAATACAAAGGGTATTTTTTTTATTATGACTGGAATGGCCTTTTTTTCCATTCAAGATTCATTAATAAAATTTATTTTTGAAGATATTGCATTATTTGAGTTATATTTGGGAAGAACTTTAATACAATCGACTATTCTTATATCTTTTTTTTTAATAACAAAAAAAAAAATTACTCTTAAAACGCATTATCCTTTTTTAACTTTAGTTAGGGTTGTTTGTTTCTTTTTTGGATTTGCTTTTTTTTATATTTCTTTAACCTTTATGTCTTTAGCGATGGTTAGTGCTCTGTTTTTCTCATGTCCTTTCTTTATGTCTATGTTTGCTAAATTTTTCTTAAAAGAACAAATTGGAATTCGAAGATGGAGTGCAATTGTTGTAGGTTTTATAGGAGTATTAATTGTACTTAATCCAACAATTGAGGAATTTAATTTTTTCAAATTAGCACCTGTTGGATGTGCACTTTGTTATGCTTGCTCGATGACAATTACAAAATATACTTCTGATAAAGATAATATTTATACTCAAATGACTTTGCTTTATATTTTTGCGGTTATTGTAAGTTTAATTATTTATCTAGTTAGTGGAGATGGTAAATTTAATAATTTTTCTGATCCTACTTTACAATTTATTGTTAGAGAATGGTTTACTAACCCTTCAGCTTCATGGCCATATGTCTTTGTAATGGGGGTTGTTGCTTCTATATCTTTTTTTTGTGTTTTTTCTGCATATAGTATTGCGTCACCATCAATAATTTCATTATTTGAATATTCCTATATAATTTTTGCTATGATAGCCGGATACATACTTTTTGAGACTATACCAACTCCTCGTACCTTAATTGGGGCTATAATTATTATCTCTGCTGGGGTTTATATATATTTTAGAGAAAAGGTTAAAAACCAGATGATAGCAACTGACACTCCAAATAGATGATAACTTTATGGCAAATAAGATAATTTTTATATCTATAGTATTTTACTTATTAAATTTGAGTAATGCTTTTTCAGCAAATTTCAAGAATTATTTTGAATTAAGTGCTTGTGTTGATGAATATAATAGTTTTACAGGTTACAAAAATAAACTCAATGAATGTTTTAAAAATCAAGGGGTAGAAGTAGATAGAGACTCTTTTAAGCTAATCGAAAAAAAATCAGGTATTATAGATGATATAATTGAGCTAGAACTACCCAACGATGAGGTTGTGGTTGAGAAGAAAAGTTTTTTAGAAAAATTAAAAAGTTTTGAAAAAAACTTAAATGAGACTTTAAATCCTGATTTAGATAAAATAGCTCAAGAAGAGAATATATTTAATAAACCATCTGTATTTTCAGAAAATTATAACAAAGCTCAAAATTTTAAAATAGACGGAAAAGATTTTAGTAAATTAAACAGATACATTAAAAATAATCCACAAGATATTTACGCACTAACAGAAGATATTAATTTTTTATCGATTGAAAAAGGTTATTTATCCAAATTTAAAAGACAAGAATTACTTTTAAATATCTACAATTCTTTTGATCCACTTTTGTTAGGCAGTTTAGCAACGACAAATGTTTTTAATGGTATTTCGGGAAGTTCTCAGTTGGGAGTTTTAGCAGTAGTAGGTGGAATTGCAGCTGCTGCTGGAGGTGGTGGAGGAGGAAGTGGAAGCTCTTCTCCAGCTACTTTATCATATTCAGTTTCTGCAAGTAGTTTGGGAGAATGCGACTCATCAGGTATAACTATAACAGGGTCTTTAACAAAAGCTCACTCTTCAAATATTACAATTACATACAGCACATCTGGAACTGCTACTAGCGGCACAGATTATAATCTATCTTCAACGACATCAACTATCGTTGCTGGAGCCACTTCTGGATCTATAACGTTAACACCGGTAAATGATACTACCAATGAAACTTCAGAAACAGTAATAATATCTGCAAGCACCTCTGGAATTTCAACTACTGGAAATACATCAACAACTATTACTATATATGACTACGTTCTCAAATGTAATTCAACAGCATACACTGAAGGTAGCGCAAGCAGCCAAAATACAATTAAAAATGCATCTACATGGACAGCAATTGAAGCTGGTGGCGCGACACACGCTTATGAGCAAATGGGTATACACAAAGTTCATTCTTTTACATCTGGAGCCACAAGTTTGACAGGCGTTGGACAAACTATACATGTTGCAGATTTTAATTGTGATGACAGTCATGATATTTATAATAATAAGACTATAACTAATCTTGACGATGGAGATCCCGGAGAAAGCACTTTTGGGGCTGCAACAGCTAGTGATAATCACTGCCAAGGTGTTGCAATGTTTGCGGCAGGAGATAGTAACGCAAGAACCGGTGTAGCACCAGATGCTGATTTAGTTTTATCTAGTATTCCAGATATACAAGGAAGTAATGAAGGTGATGACTATGCTGCTGATTTAGATGCTGCAAGAGCTGCTGGAGCAATAGCTTCTAATCAAAGCTGGGGTTATTCTGATTCAGGAGGTAGCTATAATATTTCGGAGTTAAAAACCGCTATAAGTAATAATGGTTGGACAGCAGCAGAAGGTTTAGCAAATCTCATGCATGGAAGTACATCTGGTCAAGGTTTAACTGATGCGAATACTTACGTAACCGCTTTAAATAATTTTGAAGATAGTGGTGTTGTAGTTTGGGCTGCAGCAAATACAACCACAGAATCTGATGCAAACGCATTGGGTGGTTTACCTGAAATATTTTCCGATCTTGGTGAAGCATGGCTCGTTGCAAATGTTGTTCAATATACTGGTGATGATGATTTATCTGATGCAACTAGTTCAGAATTTACTCTTAGAGGAAATCCATGCGGATCTACAGCTGCTTATTGTTTATCAGTAGATGGTTGGGATGTTTTTGCTGCAACTTACGTTAACAGTGGTACAAGTATGTATAATACGTCTAGAATTTCTTATGGATCATCTTGGTCCGCTCCAATGGTTTCGGGAGGAGTTGCTTTAATGGCGCAAGCTTTTCCAAACCATACTCCTGAACAACTAGTAGACAGAATTTTAGCATCTGCAAATAATGTATGGTTTACACCAACAGGTGAAACTACATTTACAACACATGGCGCATCAATCAAACATGGATATCACTCAACTTGGGGCCACGGAGTACCTGATTTTTATGCTGCTATGTCTCCAATTACAACTAGTAAAAACCCATTATCATTTGGTGGCGGTGGAAGTGGAGGTGGTGGCGGAGGTGGATCATCTGGAGGACAGATACCTTTTTCTCAATTGAATAAATTTCCTGTTCAACAAACATCTTTATCATTATCCTCTTCATTGGGTAATTCAATATCTAATGGTTTAGAAAATAAATTTACTTATGCTTATGATGCACTTAATGGTGGATTTAAATTATATTTGAAAGATTTTATAGATGATCAAAACATCGACAATCAAAAAATTAATATTACTTTAGAAAAAGAAATTGAGAAATTAAATAATTTTACTACTGATAACAAAAATAGTTTTAAAAATTTTAAGGGCGAATTTTTTAATTTTAAAAATCAATTTGATTATGGATCAAGTATTACTTTAGATAACCCTAGTATAGCAATACAAAATAGTTTACCAAAAAACAATTATTATATGAATCCTTTTTTATCAGAAAATAATGGCTTAGGTATTAATCAAAAAATGTATTTGAAGGGAAATGATCTATTTATAAGTTATAACAACTCTAAAATTAATCCTCTAACAAATATAAACCATGATATTGTATTACCTTTGGAAACTTTTGCTCTATCTCTTGATCTAAACAATAAATTATTTGAGAAATTATCTTTAACAACTGGTTTAATGAAGGAAAGTGATAGTTTTCTTCTCTCAAAATCTAGTGGAGCATTTAAATTTGAAAATGAAAATATAACTAATTTTTATGCATTAAATTTAAGAAAAAATTTTTCTAAGAATGGTATTCTATCATTCAATAATACTTTTGGTTTTTCTAATCTAAAAAATAATTATAATAATTTTATTATTGGATCATCAAATATATTAAGTGCAAGTTTTGAAATCGATTATGAGTTAAATAATATTTTTGGTAACGATAAGTTGAATTTTACTTTGTCTCAACCAAATAGAGTTGAAAAAGGGGATATGAGATTTAGATTGATAGGTCTATCAAATAAAAACGGCATAATACCTTATCAAGATCATACCATCAGCCTCCATCCAAATGGCAGACAAAAAGATATAATATTAAGTTATTATAAAAATTTTACCGATGATTTTAAATTTAGTATTAAATCTATTGTGACAGATGATCTAGGTCACATTAAAGATAGTAATTTAAGAACCAATTTTTTAGCAACTTTTTCTCTTAGTTTTTAACATTTAAAGACAAAACATTGTTGTCAATAGTCATTTTTAATTAATAATTCCCAATTTTCTCATTGAAAAAATTATCTAATACGTTTTAATTTTGATTATATAAATTGTTAACAATTAGAGGATAATATGGCAGAAACAAAAAAAAATAACTTAGGAATTATAATTATTGGGGCAATCATTGTGATTGCTGCAATTTTTTATTTTGCACAACAGCAAACTAAAGTTGGAGAAAAACAAGATATTAAGATTGGAATAATCTTAGGCTTTACTGGACCAATTGAATCTTTAACACCTGCAATGGCTGCTTCGGCAGAACTTGCTTTTAAAGAGGCTTCTGACTCTGGATCACTGTTAAGTGGATCAACTATCACAACACAAAGAGCTGACTCGACATGCGTAGACTCAGCCGCTGCAGTTACAGCAGCTGAAGGGCTTGTTTCAGGTGGAGTAAATGCAATTATGGGCGCAGACTGTTCAGGTGTGACTGGAGCAATAGCTAAAAATGTTGCAGTTCCAAATGGAGTAGTAATGATATCGCCTTCAGCAACATCGCCAGGATTAACAGATCTTGCAGATAATGGTTTCTTTTTTAGAACTGCACCATCTGATGCTAGAGGAGGACAAGTACTGGCCGACATTACTAAAGATAGAGGAGTTAAAAGCATTGCAATAACTTATACGAATAATGATTATGGAAAAGGTTTAGCTGATGTATATGAAGGTGCCGTTAAAGCACATGGAATTAATGTAACTGTGGTTACTTCACATGAAGAAGGTAAAGCAGATTATGGTGCAGAGGTAGCAACACTAGCAGCTGCTGGTGGTGATGCAGTGGCGGTATTAGGTTACCTTGATCAAGGTGGTGGAATGATAATACAAGGATCATTAGACTCCGGTGCTTTTGATACATTTGTTTTATCAGATGGAATGATAGGTGATTCACTAACTGATAGATTCGGAGATAGTCTAAACAAATCATTTGGTTCATTACCTGGATCAATGGGTAAGGGAGCTGGATTGTTTGCAGAAGTTGCTAAAGCAGCAGGAATTGACTCTTCAGGACCATATACAGGTGAATCTTATGATGCTGCAGCGCTTATGACATTAGCAATGCAAGCAGGAGGTTCTGCTGATAGATCTGTAATCCAAAGCAATATAATGAGTGTAGCAAATTCACCTGGAGTTAAAATTTTTCCAGGAGAATTAAAAAAGGCTTTAGATTTGCTTGCTGAGGGTAAAGAAATAAATTATGAAGGTGCTACCGCAGTTGAGCTAACTGATGTTGGTGAAGCTTTTGGATCTTTTTTAGAGAAAGAAATAAAAGGTGGAAAATTTCAAAATAAAGCTCAAAGATAACTAAAATCTTAAAACCCCAGTTCGATTAACTTACTGGGGTTTTAAAAAAGATATTTGTCGGATAAATAAAAAATTAATCCTATTACTATACCTAAAAGAATATAATACATTTTACTGTTTGATTATTTTTTCTGGTATTATCCCTTGAGGCCTATATCTCATGATCAGAAGTAATCCTATTCCTATTAATAAAAATCTAAAATATGGAGCACTTTCAACTAGATGTAATCTTATCGCGTTGGTTTCTGGAAGATGAGCGGTAAACAAATCAATTAAAAATAAAGATATTGGTGCTGCTTCAACCCACAAAAACCAGACGACAAAACCACCAAGAATAGCACCAAAGTTATTACCTGTTCCACCAACAATAACCATTACCCATATTACAAAAGTATAACGCATTGGTCTGTAGCTTCCTGGAGTAAAAAGACCATCATTTGTGACCATCATTGCACCTGCCAAACCTACTATTGCTGAACCTAAAATAAATATAAGCAAGTGCTCTTTAACTACATTCTTTCCCATTGCGCTTGCTGCCTCTTCGTTATCTCTAATAGCTCTCATTTTTCTCCCCCATGGAGAGTATAAGGCTTTTTGAGTAACAATTAGTAAGATAATAACTACTGATAAAAACAAACCAGTGAAACATATTTTTACAAAAATTGATGATGCGTCAATAATTAGTTGATTTAGAATAATTTTTTTCTGAGCAATAGTATTTACTAATTCTAGTTTATTTGAGTAGATTTTTTCAATAAAATCCCTAAACCATTGAGTTTTTTGTAATTCAACTTCGTATGGAGCTGGTCTTTTTAGACCGATAACATTTTTTACTCCTCTAGCCAACCATTCTTCATGTTTAATAATTGACACAATTATCTCTGCAATAAGAAGTGTTGCAATAGCAAGATAATCCGCTCTTAATCCCAAAGCAATTTTTCCAACAATAAACGCAAGAGCACCTGCAAGAAAAGCTCCTATAATCCATGAAATTAAAACAGGTAAACCCATTCCTCCTAAAAATCCCGAAACAGCTGGATCTACAGACTCGATAGCCTCTATTCCTGGCGTTGCAGTAACTCTAATTAAAATAACTCCAGCTATAATTAGAAAAGCTATGAAATAATTTCTTATTAATGATTTCTCAAACCTTTTTAAAATAAATCTCGTTATAAATACAATCGCAACAATTATCCAAATACTACCTAAAATATTTAATCCACCAACCTGCCATGCTTTTTTAACAGGATCAACGGATACAAGTACAACTGCTAAACCACCTAAGGCGGTATAACCCATTATACCAAAGTTAATTAAACCAGCATATCCCCATTGAATATTTGCTCCTATTGTCATTACTGCTGAGATCAAACAATAATTTAAGATTGTAAGGGCAATTGACCAAGATTGGAAGAGACCAACACAAATGATTAATAATAACATTATTATATATGCATAAATTACGTTTTCATAATTTCTCATATAGTTTTCCCTTTGAAGATACCAGACGGTCTTATTAATAAAACAATTACCAATATTGAAAACGAAACTACAAATTTATAATCTGTAGAAAGAAGTTGCATAAGAGAGTTTGGTTCCAAGCTTGAAGGTAACAAATATGCAATGAATTTTTTATAAGAGTATGTAAGTAAAATTTCTGCAAATGCGATTACATATCCCCCAAAAAAGGCCCCGTATGGATTACCGATACCTCCAACAATTGCTGCAGCAAATATTGGAAGCATATTATTAAAATAAACAAAAGGTCTATAACTCTTATCTAAACCATATAATACTCCACCTATAGTTGCTAAAATACCTGCAATGACCCATGTTATCAAAACAACTCTCTTAGGATCTATACCAGACAATAATGCTAAATCTTCATTATCTGAATAAGCTCTCATACTTGTTCCTGTTTTTGTTCTATTTAAAAACCAAAACATTATTGAAACTATTATTAAAGTTACTATGATTGTTATTGCTTGTGTTGACTTTAAAGTGATGCCTTCTGCTAGACCAGTCATTTCTTTAAATTCTGTTGCTTTAATTATAAACTTTTCACCATCTAAAAATCTTCTATCAGATGGTCCAATGATTATTCTTATTATAGCTTGAGTAACAAACATTACACCAACACTAACCATTGCAAACTGAACTGGAGGACTTTTTTTTACCCTATAATAACTGAAGACAAATTTATCTATAATTAACATGTATAAAATCATCATTAAGATTGCAAAAGGAATTGTTAAAAGTGCTGTTGGTAAAAAACCTAATCCTATACCTAAGGATTGAAAATAATATGTTAGAATAACAGCGAACATTGTTCCAAAAGACATCATGTCCCCAGTTGCAAAATTAGCAAATCTTAAGACTGCATAAATTAAAGTAACAAAAATTGCACCTAATGCTAATTGTGAACCATAAGCTAGTGCTGGTATTAATGTATAATTAAAAAGTACAATTATTGCGTTTAAGAAATCCATTATGCTCCTAAAAATGATCTACGAACCTCGGGATCCTCTAGCAAATCATTACCAGATCCCTCAAATTTATTTTGACCTGTTACCAATACATAGCCTCGATCTGAAATACTTAATGCTTGCTTTGCATTTTGCTCAACCATAATGATGGCAACATTTGTTTTTTTAACTTTGATTATATGTTCAAATAATTCATCCATTACAATTGGAGAAACTCCAGCTGTGGGCTCATCTAACATAAGAACTGATGGATCACTCATTAAAGCTCTTCCAAGCGCGACTTGCTGACGTTGTCCGCCAGATAATTGTCCGACGACTTGGGATTTTTTTTCACTTAAAATTGGAAATAAACTATAAATACTCTCAATTTTATTTTCTAAACTTCCTTCTGTCAAAAAGCCACCGATTTCCAAATTTTCTCTAACAGTTAATTCTGCAAATACATTTCTTGTTTGTGGAACAAATGAAATTCCCTTTTTTACTCTATCTTGAGGATTAATATTTGAAATATCTTCACTATTCAAAGTTACAGAGCCTGATTTTAATTTTAATAATCCAAGCATCGCTTTCATGGCTGTTGATTTACCAGCTCCATTTGGACCTAGAATAGCAACTATCTCTCCCCTATTGGCAGTTATGGAACATGAGCTAATAATATCAGGGCCATCCCCATAACCTGCAGTCATTTTTACTCCTTCAAAGTATGCCATTAAATCTCTTTTTTTGTTAAGTTTGACTTTCCAAGATAGCTTTCAATTACTTTTTCATTTTTTTTGACTTCTTCAGATGTTCCTTCAAATAAAACTGAACCATCAGCCATTACTATTACTGGATCACACATTCTGCTTATAAAATCCATATCATGCTCTATCATACAAAAAGTGTAATTTTTTTCTTTATTCAATTTTAATATTGCTGTTCCTAGATCTTTTAAAAGTGTTCGATTAACTCCCGCTCCCACTTCATCAAGTAAAACCAATTTTGCATCAACCATCATAGTTCTTCCTAATTCTAATAATTTTTTTTGACCTCCTGAAAGATTTCCTGCCCTTTCATTTGCTAAATGTGTTAAATTAAGAAAATCTACAACTTCATAGGCTTTTTCTCTAATAACTTTTTCCTCTTTTTTAACTAGTCCTGGTTTAATAAGTGCGTTTAATAAATTTTCTCCGCTTTGATTGGATGGCACCATCATTAAGTTTTCTAGAACTGTTAAGTTTGAAAATTCATGTGCAATTTGAAAGGTTCTTAATAATCCTCTGCCAAACAACTCATGTGATGGTACATCAGTAATATTTTCATGATTAAATATTACCTCTCCATCATTAGATTTTAAATTTCCAGCTATTAAATTAAATAATGTTGTTTTTCCTGAACCGTTTGGGCCAATTATTCCAGTGATTGAACCCGATCTTATATTTAATGAGCAATTTGATACTGCTGCTAGTCCTCCAAATAATTTTGTAAGATTATTTACCTGTAAGATATTGTCAGACATTTTACTTACTTTTTTTTAATCTATTCAAGACGCTATTTGCTGTTTTATTCAGAGATTTATAAAATCCAAGTTTTCTTAATTCTTTAACAGCTTGTTCATTTAAACCTTTTGGGGTTTGTGAATTTTTGACAAGGACTTTTAAATCTTTATTTGAATTAATTTTTGCATCTTCAGATAAAGCAATAAATAACGATGTAATATACTTTTGAGCGTTACTTCTATTAATTCCCTTTTTTACTAACCATTCACTCAGGGTTTGTAGTAATTCATAAAATGGTGCCATCATTGATGAAGTTGACCAAAAATTTAGTGATAGGTTTTCATTTTTAATTTCAACAGATGTGCCGAGCTTATTAAAAAAATTTCTAACTTGTTTATCTGGTGGAAAAATTGGTACTGGTCCTTTTCTAAGAGAAATTGGAGGCAAAGGAATTGCTCTAATAATCTTAGTTTTAACTTTAATATATTTTTTTAATTCAGTCATTTTTATAGTTGATATAAAACTTATTATCGTTTGACCTTTTTTAAATTTTAGTTTTGGAAGAATACTTTTTCCAATCGTAGGTGTTACTGCTAAAAAAACCCAATTTGATTGATTTATAATTTCCTGATTATCAGTAGATATTTTTATCTTTTTGCTTTTTCTTTTAAGTTCACTTGAAATTTTTGAATTTCTCTTTGAAACAATTATTTTATTAATTTTTAATTTTGATCCCAGTATTCCGTTGATTACTGATTTTGAGATATGTCCTGTACCAATAAATCCGATTTTCATGATAAACTAAGTGATTATTATCACTAAAATTAATTAATTAGTAAAAAAAGAACCTCTTATTCTTAGTAATTCTCTTGATAATTTTTTATTTTCTACAAATGGTTTTCTACCATGAAGCCAGAAATAGTTATTTGCAACTACTGAAAAGCCAACTGGTAAAGGCATTACAATCTTTTTTTGACTTCCCTCTAAAGAGTCTGATAATTTTTGTAGAAATAGTCCTTGTTCCATATTTTTGGGCTCAGGAAATTGGTCTATGTAAGAAATTTGTGGTTTTCCATTTTCGTCTTCTGAAAAAACAGGATGTTCCACCTTGTAATCAACATTTTTACTTTTTGGAGAACCCCATATAAAGTTTTGTTTTCCAACTTTATCATTGGTTAAGCTATCTAAATGTTCCCAATCATCAAGGTGTAACATTGCAGTTTCACCTCCTTGAACATTTTCTTCCTCCATTTTTAACATTAACAACCAATCAGTTTTTTCTTTGACGTAAGTTCCATCAGTATGAAGATCCATATTAGTATATGCTTTTCTAAGATATGAGTCGCTATTGTCCTCATGTTTAACATGAAATCTCGCATAATATTTTCCAGCCATCGAATCAAAATTTGGATTACCGAGTAAGTGTGTTACAGCTGTTGATAATTTAATAAGAAAATTATTATCAATTTTTTTGGATTTATTTTTAGGCCCTATAATAAAACAACCAGTATCTCTATCTCTTAAAACTGAGTTTATAAATTTTCCTAGCTTTCCACCTGTTGAGTCGTCTAAAGATTTTGCAAGTGTAAATCTAGTAAAAGGTTTATATTCAAGAGCTGTAATATCAAATTTTTTAAAAGGAAATATTAATTTATCTATAATTTCATCTTCAATTTTAATATTTATTATTCTTTTGGAATAATCACTAAATGAAATATCAAACCCTTGAATATTGTCTAAGCTATCCATTATAATTATTTGTTACAAACTCCAATTGAATTTGGTCCACATGTTTCACCATTAGTCCATGTTGCTCCAATTAAATTTGCTCCATCAAAATTAGCATTGGTCATATTTGATGAGGTAAAATTAGCTTCCATTAGATTTGAATTTTGAAAATTTGCTTCAATTAACGTTGAGCCCATAAAATCAACTCTTGTCATATTGGCTCCTGTAAAATTAGCTTTTTCAAAATTTCCACCAACTAGAGTTGACTCATATAAGTTAGCTCTAACAAATGTTGACTCTGGAAAAGTTCCAAATGACAAATTTGAATTCATCATAATACTTTTATCAAAATTAACTTGTATAAAACTTGCAAATGATAAATTTGAGTTAGGCAAATAGCTACCTTGTAAATCTTGTCCATCTGAAAATCTACAATTGGTATAATCAACACCATCAGTTAAAGGATCATCACATGCTGCTTGTGAAATACCTGGTATTAAAATTAAGAACAATAGTAAAATAATTTTTTTCATTTATATCATAAAGTTACTTAATAAAAACATAATGATAGCAGAGAATAAAGTTGGGTAAACTAAATTATTTCTAGTTAATTTAAAAATTATTATTGCAAAAAGTACAACAATAAATCTAGACAAATAATTACTGTCAGAAAGTGCACCAGCTGGAAATATTATCATTCTAGAAATTAAAGCAGCCAATGTCGAATAAGCTAAATAATTAAACCACCTATATATTTTAGTATTTTCATCTATTATTTCAGATGTAAAAGCTCCTAAAAACCTAGAGATATATGTAGCTAAAGATGTAATAACTATTATTAAAACAATATTAGCTGACATTTTTCTCTCCAATTACAAAAGCAACAGTTCCAGCTACAAACCCGCCAATCAAAACACACCAATCAGGGCTAATAAAATAAAATAAAGGTCCTAAAAAAGCTCCTAAAATTATTGAAACATTTAATTGTATAGATCTCATCACTCCTATCATTGTGCAAGTAAAATAAATTGGATTAATAATAGCTAGTCCAATCATCATTTCTCTATTTAAGAAATCAGCAGAGTAATAACCTAAGATAGTTGAAAAAATTGCTATCAACCAAGTTGCAGTTCCAATTCCTATCCAAAAATCGACTCTATATTTTTTTTCAATTTCTTTATAATTATTTTTAAGGATTAACCACGAAGATACTGCAACAAAATGACATGAAAGATAATACTTCCATCTTGGTTGACTTTGGTGCTTTAACAATGGCATTAAAGATACAGTCATCGGATACAATCTTGCATTAACTAACCAAACTGCAAAAAATAAATTTAGTAACGAAACGCCAATCAAAATCGATTCTGCCATCACAAGCGAGCCAGGTAATGCATAAGTTAAAAAAGTAGAAAAAATACTTTCTTGAATTGTAAAACCTAAATTTTTTAATAAAGCACCAATTGCTAAAAAGCTTAAACCAAGAGCAATTGCAGGGCTATCGAATTCTTTTGCACAAAGAATTCCTTTAAAAAAATATTTTGAATTAATCATCCGCCTAGGAATAGACGTCCAACATCATCATTTTTAAGTAAATCATCACCTCTTCCGGCAATTGCCGTTTGGCCAGATACTAATACATATCCAATATCAGAAAACTCTAAACCTTTTTTGGCATTTTGCTCAACTAGAATAATTGTTTTCTTTTCATTTTTTTGTAAGTCTCCCAAAATTTCAAATACCATATCAATATATCTTGGCTCCAATCCAATAGAAGGCTCATCAACTAGTAGAACAGAAGGTTTCATTACTAAAGCTCTAGATATTTCTAATAATCTTCTTTCTCCACCTGATAATACTTTTGCCGGTTGATTTCTTCTATTCCTTAATCTTTCGTATTTATCTAAAATCTTTTCTGCTTCTTGATATGACTCTTCGGTTTTATCTTTGATAAAACCTCCCATTAACAAATTTTCCTCAACAGTCATATCTGGAAAAACTGAATTATCTTGCAGAATATAAGCTATACCAACTGACTTTAATTTTTCAGCTGGAGTTAAATTTGTTATTTCTTTTCCATCAATTTCTATTTTACCAGAAAAAATATTTGTAAATCCATATATTGAGTGAAGTATTGTTGATTTACCTGCTCCATTAGGACCAATTAAACATAATGATTGTGCTTTGCTTACAAATAAATCAAAATTATGTAAAATCTCCATTTTACCATATCCAGCATTCAAATTTTTTATTGTTAAATGAATATCTTCAGAAGATAAGTTTTTTAAATCTTCTGCACCAGGTGCTTTTCCTAAAACTTCATATTGATTAGACATTATTGAGCCCCCAAATATGCATCAACTACTCTTTTGTCATTTTTAATCTCTTCTGGAGTGCCATTTGCAAGCATTTTACCGTGAGCAAGACAAAATATGTCTTCAGCTAATTGCATAATTACTCTCATATTGTGCTCAATAACAAGTAATGTTATTCCAAAATCTTGATTAACTTTGATTAATCTATCAATAATTCCATTAATTAAAGTAGGATTTATACCTGCTGTTGGCTCATCTAATAATAGCATTTCTGGCTCATTCATTAGTGCCATTGCAAGTTCTAATAACTTTTGTTGTCCAAAAGATAGGTCGCCTGCCCTGAGTTTTCTTTTTTGATACAATCCAACGAAATTAAGTAAGTTTTCTGCTTTTTCTGTGAGCTCCTTTGGAATATTAGAGAAAATTTTAAACAAACTTTCATCACTGCCTTTGTGACTGATAAGCATGTTATCCACACAATTTAATTTTCCATAAATTCTAGTTTGTTGAAATGTTCTCAATAATCCCAGTTTTGCAATTACTGGTACTGGTAATTCTGATACTTCTTTTCCATTAAACTTAATTGAACCATTATCTATTGGATAAGTTCCAACTATTGAATTAAATAAAGTGGTTTTACCAGATCCATTAGGTCCTATAAGACCAACTATCTTTCCTTTTTCAACAGACATTGAAATATCTACATTAGCTTTAACACCACCAAATGATTTACTAACATTATTGACTTCTAAAATACTCATTTTAATTCTACCTGTGCTTTTCGATCAGCTTCATCGATAACTTCACCAAATCTTTCCGGATATTTTTCTCTTAACCATCCCATTAATCCTTCAGGGAAATAAATTACTATTACTACGATTAAAACTCCTAACGCAACATATTGCCAACCTAGGAAGAATGTCCAAAAGCCTTCTTTAAAAAAGTGAAATAAAGTTGCGCCAATTATTGGCCCCCACAAAGTTCCTTTGCCTCCAAGAATTGCCATTAAAACCATGAACACTCCCATTTCTCTTCCATCAAATGCAACATCTGTTGAGTCGATATAACCAACCAGACCTCCCATTATTCCACCAGCAAGACCACAAAAGAAAGCTGAAATCATCCATCCAGTTATTTTGTATTTCATAGTCTCAATCCCCATCGCTTCAGCTTTGTCTTCATTATCTCTGATTGCATTTAGAATTAATCTAAACCTTGTAGTGTAAATTGCTCTTACAGCTATAAAAGTTAATACAAGTGCTCCAAAACTTAAAAAATAAAAAAATTCACCTCTTGCCTCAAGACCTCCTATATTTGGAAAAGGGGGAGTGGTAAAACCCTGTCCAGCTCCAATAATTTCAATACCACCAGAAATTTCTCCTGCTGCAACTCCTAAACCCAAAGTACAAATTGCAAAATAATGACCTCTTAATCCTAAAATTGCATAACCAATTAATCCCGCAACTATTGTAGGAACAACAGCTGCAACTACCAGACCAGCTGCCATGCCTTGAAAGAATTGTGAAGGTGTGTGAACGAAAGTTTTTTCACCACCGCTTTCTGTCCATTCTGCTAATGGGAAAAACATACCAACTTGAACGGATGCACAAAGATACATTCCCAAACCATAAAAAAGAATATTTCCAAATGTGTTGTAGCCCATTTCACCACCTTGGATATTCCAAGTAGTTGCTAAAACAATTAATACACATAGAATTGATAATTGAACTTTAAAAGCTGGAAAAATAAATGGTGCAACTAAACCGAATACTAAAATTCCAATGTACAAGATCCAACTATTTTTGTTCATACAAACTCTCTATTTTATCTCTAAAATCTTTATCAACTGTAAAATAATGTCCATTTTCCTCATGAAGACTAGATCCTGTTGAATGATATTGATCTAAATGTTTTTTAAATTTGACAATATCCACTTCTATCAATTTGCCATTATCATCCTTAATTTTAGCTTTTCTCACTTTAAATACTCTCTCTTTCTTGAAAGTTTAAATCTTCTATAAACTAAAATTAAAACTAATAATAAAAATACTGATCCAATTCTAAATTCCGTACCAAGAATATAATCTGCAAATTCCTCGAATATTCCTAGTCCCATACCTGACATTGCTACTCCAGGTAAATTTCCTAATCCCGCAACAATCACAATCATAAATGATCTTATGGTGTAAGGTAATCCCATGTATGGATGTATGGTAAATGTTATTGAAATTAAAGCTCCAGCTACACCACATAATGCAGCGTTTATTCCAAATGTTGCTGCATAAACTTTTTCTGTATCAACGCCTAAAATCTTTGCGGCTCTTGCGTTTTGGGCTGTTGCTCTAATTGCACGTCCAAGCTTAGATCTTTTCATATAAACTACTAAACAAATCGCAAAGACAACACTTATAAAGGCAGAAAATATTTTAGAGTTTGGCAAAACAACGTTATTATCAAACAACATTGTGGTCCCGTATCCAGAATTAGCTAAAACAACATCTGCTCCAAAAGCAAAGTTCATTAACTGCATAAACAGAATACTAATTCCAAATGTTGCTAATATTGAGATGAACAGATCTCTATCGACAACTTTATTTATAACTAATTTGTAAATTGCAATTCCGACAAAATACATAATAATAGGAGAGACAATTACTCCCCAAGCTGGATGAATGCCGTATAGATACATAAAGTATGCAATGTATCCTCCTAAGATGACAAGGTCCCCCTGTGCAATGTTAATTATATTCATAACACCCCATTGTAGTGCCATTCCATAAGCAATTAACGCAAACAATATTCCAAGTAAAAGTCCATCAAGACATGCTTGAATGGTTATCATTGGATATTGGAAGACTAAAAAATCCATAATTTAATTTTGATTTCTATAAAAAAAAGCCCCCTATTTCTAGGGGGCTTAATTATTTTTTTTTATCTTTCAGACCACTTTGGTACTGGGTGTATTAACTCAGCTGAAGCCCATTTTAATGGAGCAACAACTTTATTTTCACACTTACCAGCATCATCACACATTACTTGGAAAAGTACCATTGGTTTGTCAACATTTTGACCACCAGGTGCAAATTTAATATTTCCATAGAATGTTTGCATGTTAGTTGCAGCAAGAGCATCTCTTACTTTTTTCTGATCAAAAGTATTTGCTCTTTCAAAGGCATCTTTAAATACTAACAATGCAGCTGAAGACTCTGCAGATTGGTAAGGTGGGTCATAGCCAAATTCTTTTT
The DNA here is from genome assembly GCA_902586025.1 of uncultured Pelagibacteraceae bacterium. Classification (GTDB taxonomy): domain Bacteria; phylum Pseudomonadota; class Alphaproteobacteria; order Pelagibacterales; family Pelagibacteraceae; genus Pelagibacter. The sequence goes on along the minus strand of CACIFV010000004.1, from coordinate 43,304 downwards.
CAAAATCTGCTGCATATGTCATACCATCTTTAAAGAAATCATCTTTGTAAGTTAACGTTTTATGCCATTGTGAAGCGCATAATGCATATTGTGAGTTTTTACCATGTTGCTTCGATAATTTTGCAGCATCACAGTGTGTCATTGCCAACATTGGAACATCAACTTTCATCTCTGAAATTTGTCTTATTGCTGTTAACGCTCCTTTAGTGTGACCTGAAACAACCAATACATCTGGCTTCATTTGTTTTACTTTAACTAATGTAGCAGCCATATCATTGAGCTCTTTTGGAAGTTTATCGTCGATTATAATTTCAGATCCAGTTTCTTTAGCAGCATCTAAAATACCCAATCTTACGTCTTGCGAGAATGCATCTTGCTCAAAAGCTTGTGCAATTCTTACACCTTTACCACCATTTAATTCAACAGCTGTTCTTATAGCTACATCAAGATATAAGTTTGCTGGTGCTAATACCGCAAATAGATATTTGTAACCTTTTGTAAACAAAGATCTAGAAGCACCGTTAGCCTCAACCATTGGAACACCGTATTTTTCTGTTACTGGTGCAATCGCTTTTGTCAAACCTGAACTATACGGTCCAAGCATGAACTCTACTTTATCTTGTGAAATTAATCTTTCTGCAAGCTGAGCCGCTCTTTTTGGGTTTGACTCATCATCGTAATAAATAATGTCAAACTTATAAGTTTTTCCTCCAACTTTTACTCCACCCATGCTGTTAATTCTATCAACAGCCATGTTATAGCCGTTTTGAGTATGAACACCATTAGATGAATATTTTCCAGTTAAAGAAATTGCAGCACCTAAAATAATTTTATCTCCAACTACTTTTGCAAATGATACAACTGAAGTTGAAAATAATAATGCTATTGCAGAAACAAATGTAATTAAAATGTTTTTTATTTTCATTTATTCCCCTTTATTAGTTAATAAAGTATAAATTAATAACAAAAATTATTTAATTGCAAGTGTGAGTAGTAGCGCAATATAACCTAGTATTGTTGAGTAAATGCAATAATTATTGCAATCAAAATAATTACACAAGCAGAAATTGTATTTATAATTTTAGGGTTAGCTTTGATCCAAACAATTAATTTATTAGCTAAGATTGCATAACCAACTAGAGATAAAAAATCCAATACAACATAAGTTGTAATTAAAATAATAAACTGAAAAATGTAATTAGAATTAAAATCAATAAATTGTGGAAATATAAATGGAAAGAACATCCAAGCTTTAGGACTTGTCCCTGCTACTAAAAATCCATCTTTATAAAATGAAAAAAAATTTTTATCTGAAATATCTTTTGTATTTATATCCTTTGGTCTCGATTTATAAATATCATATGCAAGATATGTTAAATAAGTGATACCTAACCACTTTAAAGTATTTAATAATGTTGGATTCTCAGACAAAAAAGATCCGATAACAAAAATTACTAAGGTTGCCTGAATTATATTTGCAGTAACATCTCCTAATGCAGTCCAAACACATTTTTGAACACCATAGTTCATAGAATAAGAAATAATTACAATTCTAGGTGTTCCAGGAGTTATGAACATAAAAATTATGATTTGTAAAAAAAGGATAAAATCTAAGGGAAGCATTTTAAGGATAGTCCTAAAAAACCGGGAGCTAAAGATGGCTAGATAGGACTATCTAAAAATGATAATATCATAGCATTAAGTATTTGCATTAAAATAATTTTAGCAATTTGTTGAATTTTGATGAAAAAAAGTCACAGACCCACAACTAGAGTTAAGAATCCAGAACCTCCTTTGGAGAGTCCAGATTGGGTTATATGGGCTGCTTGGGCAGATCGAATTACTTTTGAAGAAATCGAAAAAAAAACCGGTAAGACTGAAAGTGAAGTTATTAAGATTATGAGAAGATCTTTAAAACCTTCTTCTTTTAGATTGTGGAGAAAAAGAGCAAGTTCACAAAGTATAAAGCATAGAAAAAAATTTGAATATTCTAGAAAATTAATCAAATCAAAGATAAATAAAAACGATTACTTACTCTAGTATTTTAGGAAACAAAGATTATATATAAGTAATGAAAAATATTGTCGTTTATTCTGGACCAATGTGTGGTTTTTGTGATGCTGCAAAACGTTTGTTAACAAGAAATAATTTAAACTATACCGAAATAGATGTATCATTGAAAGAAGGTTTAAGGGAAGAAATGATAAAAAAAGCAAATGGCAAAAGAACCATACCTCAAATATTTTTTGATGACTATCATGTAGGAGGATATCAAGAGTTAAGAGAACTTGAAAAAGCAGGTAATTTAATTTCTAGCTTAAAATAAATTTTATTTTATCGTAATAGTTACGATTGGTTCCTCTGGATAGAAAGAACACATCCCATCATTAGCAGATGGTGTACCATCTCCTTCGCTATTACTTACTTCTTGTACTCCTAGAGCATTTCTTGTTCCAAATGAAATATCAATAGTTGGTGCAATTAATGCCACTGTGTATGGACTGGCTAATTTGTAAATAAATTGTACATCATCAGTAGAAAGTGAAGATCTCATAGTTCGCATAGCTATTGCAGATGTTAGTTCAGACGCATCTTTAGCATAATTCCAATTCCAACTTGTATTTTTTTGTGAACAATTCGCATTAAAACATTGTGTATAATTCGCAGTACTTTCGTCTGACTGTCTTCCATTAGTCAAATATAAGTTCATTTCTGCATTTGTTCCGCCTTCAGCTACTGCAACTTTATGTGTATACTTATCAGTTGCTTCATTAGTTGGATATTGAGAGTCAGCTGTTGCAGTGGTAATACAATTATCAGTATCATCTGATCCTCCTGTATCTAGTGCACTTTCAGATTTAATTTTAAATTTTCTATCAATTGTAACTCTCATATGTGTATATGTTTCACCTAGTGGTAATAAAGCTGGATTTCCGTAAGTTGCTGCAGCAGAGCCAGCACCGACAGAAGCTATATCAACTTCTAAATCTCCACTACCTATAACAACTGCGTTATGACATGCGGCTGCAGTATTAACATCATCAAAATCAACAACAGTGTAACCAGTACATAATTCTACCTTTCTCATTATTACTTTATATACATCTGTGTTTCCTGTTCCAGTTGCAGCAATTGCAATTTTATTGCATAAAACAAACATAAATATAAATAAAGTCGTTTTAAAAAGTTTTAACATTAGTCAGTCCTTGATATTGTTGCATTACCTTTAAACTCAACCATAATTTTATTATTTCTTTTTACCTTTGTCAGTAGTTCTCCAGTCATATCTTTATTCTCCCTCCACATATATGAACTTATTCCATCTCCTAATGTTGGACCTTCTTTTGGAGGATAAACAAACATTAATTTTACATAGTACTCGTCATCTAGCCCTTTTCTATCCTTATCATCATAAGCCAGTTCTAACTGCAATGTTGATGATAAAGATATTTCAGAACCAATTATTAGTCCTTCAATATCATTTCTTTCTACTCCATCCCATGTGTATGAGTTTAAAAATATATCAGCCCAGTGTAAATAAGGTATTTGTGATGCTAATCTCAAATCATATCCGTCTAAAACTTTCTCTCCGTCAGCGTCATCTAATCCAAAATAATTATTAAATGCAAATTCTAATACGGCATTTCTCATTTCCAAACCAAAGCTTGATCTAACATTTCCTTCATTATCATAATCTAAAAATACATTTAATCCTGTAAGTGTAAATTTGTCATCACTGAGAAATCTTTTTCCTAAACCAAAATTTGCAGTAATTCTTTCATCATTATTTTTCTCAGTATTAAATAATGACATTTGAGTGAAATAATTACCATTTTCATTTCTATCTAATTCTCTAACTAATAAGATACTGTAATCTGGAGAATAATTTTCTCTAAAATCAATACTTACTTCCGTATCTCCTTCTCCTGGAATTAAGTTTGAAATATACTCTGATACTGAGTTTGAAAAAGCATAAGCAGTTAGGATTGTATAACTTAGAGCTAAAAATATTAAATATCTCATAATTTTTTTATATATTATATATGATCTAGATTTATATAAAGTTTTTTTATTTACTTTTTGGGCTTAAAAACTAGGCAAATTCCATTGTTACAAAATCTTTTTCCAGTAGGTTCTGGGCCATCATCAAATATATGTCCATGATGTCCTCCACAATTTTTGCAATGATACTCTGTCCTAGCGTATCCAATATGGTGGTCTGTTTTGGTTCCAAATACATCTGGAAGAGATTTGTAAAAAGATGGCCACCCAGATCTACTTTCATATTTTGTTGATGATGTAAATAATTCAGTATCACAGTTAGCGCAGTGATATGACCCCACTCTTTTTTCATTGTTTAATTCGCTTGAACCAGGTGGTTCAGTTGCTTCATTGAATAAAATATTTTCTTGTTCTGGAGTTAGATTTGAATTTTTTTTCATTATAAAAATTTAGCACATGTTTTATGTAAACTAGAATGTAATTCTACTAGTTTGTTAAAATCTTCATTGTATCCTCCTCCTAATACTCCACATATAGGGATTTTATTTGAGAAGAAATTATCAATAACTAATTCATCTCTTTCAAATATACCATTATCAGAAATATTTAGTTTACCCAACCTGTCATTATAATGAATATCAACTCCAGCGATATAGAAAACAAAATCAAACTCTACTTCATTCAAATATTTTAAGTTTTTTTTCAAAATATTCATATATTCTCTATCTTCTAAATTTTCCTCTAATTCAATATCAAGATCACTAAGTGATTTTTTTGCTGGATAATTAACTTTCGAATGCATGCTGAATGTAAAAACTTGATTATCATTTTTAAATATTTCAGAATTGCCATTACCCTGGTGAACATCTAAATCAATAATTAAAATTTTATTTGCCAATCCTCTTGAGGTTAAATATTTGGCTGCTACTGCAACATCATTAAAAACACAAAATCCAGCTCCTTCATTAGATGTTGCATGATGACTACCTCCTGCAGTATTACACGCTATGCCGTAGTTTAAAGCTAGTTTTGTAGCAAGCACTGTGCCTCCAGTTGCAATAAAAGACCTTCTAACTACGCTGTCAACTAAAGGAAAACCAATTTTTCTAATCTCGTTTTTATCTAAAGCTTTATTTTTTATTTTATTTATATAGTCTTCTGTATGTGCCTCTTTTAAAGTTTCTACTGAGCATGGCTCGGGAATATAGAAATTTTTAACAATTTTATTTTTAATTAGTGCTCTAGCCAATTCCCCAAATTTTTTTATAGGAAATTTATTGTCATCATTTAATTTTGCTTCATAATCTTTATGATTGACAACTGGTAGTTCCATAAATGCTATTAAGTGTTATATATCCCAAGGATTATTTTTATTATTGTTGAGATTATATTTACTAATTGCTTTTTCTAGTGTTTGTAATGGAATTTTCTTATCTTCGTAAAGTGTATACAGAGAACTAACGACTATATGTTTGCTATCTACCTCAAAAAAGTCTCTCAAATTTTTTCTCGTATCACTTCTTCCAAACCCATCAGTGCCCATTGCTAAAAACTTATTATTTATGTAACTAGAGATTAATTGTGAATATGCTCTTACATAATCTGAGGTAGCAATTATAGGATCTTCATTAGAAATAAGATTTTGAAGATAATTTTGTTTTTTATTTGCAGGAGACAATGTGTTTTGTCTTAGAGTAGATTTGGCATCTTTTTCTAACTCAGAATAACTTGTTATGCTATATAATCTTGAACCAATTCCATATTCATCTTTAAGTATTTTAGAAGCTTCGATACATTCTCTAAAGATTGGCCCAGATCCTAATAAATTTATATTTATTTTATCATTTGAATTATCTTTAAATAGGTAACCACCTTTAATTATTCCATTTTTATTCTTTATATCAATTATTGGATGAGAATACTTTTCATTATTAACTGTAATATAATAAAATTCATCTTTACATTCAGTCATCATTCTTTTCATTCCTTCATCAAAAATAATTGCTAGCTCGCTTGCAAAACAAGGATCGTAAGATTTTAAGTTAGGAAACGTCGATGCAATTATATGACTTTGTCCATCTTGATGCTGCAATCCCTCTCCAGCCAAAGTAGTTCGCCCAGCTGTAGCACCAATTAAAAAACCTCTTGGCATTTGATCAGCTGCAGCCCAGATCAAATCTCCAATTCTTTGAAAGCCAAACATAGAATAAAAAATATAAAAAGGCATCATTGGAAAATTATGATTACTGTAAGAAGTGGCCGCTGCTAGCCATGAGGATATTGCTCCAGCTTCATTTATTCCTTCTTCTAATAATTGTCCTGATTTAGACTCTTGATACTTTAAAATTGAGGTCGCATCCTCAGGTTCGTATAACTGACCATCTGGCGAATAAATTCCAATCTGCGAAAATAAATTAGCCATCCCAAAGGTCCTTGCTTCATCAGCTACAATAGGAACGACTCTTTTTCCAAACTCTTTATCTCTCATTATATTTCCTAAAGATCTAACAAGTCCTGTTGTTGTTGAATATTCTCTATCACTTTCTTCGAATAAAAAGTTTGAATGTTTTTCAATTTTTGGAGTAATTAATTCAACTTCTTTAAAGCTTCTTTTTGGTAAAGATCCTCCTAAAGCTTCTCTTCTTTTTTTTAAATATTTTATCTCTTCAGAATTTTCATCTGGTTTATAAAACTCCATATTTTCTAATTTATTATCTGGAATATCTAATTGAAAACGATCTCTAAACTCTTTTAATGCATCAAGATTTAATTCTTTTTGCTGATGGTTAGTCATTTTTGACTCTCCTGCTTTTCCCATTCCATAACCTTTTTTTGTTTTAGCTAAGATAACAGTAGGTTTACCCTTTGTTTTAACAGCAGCATTAAAGGCAGCATAAAGTTTTTTAAAATCATGACCACCTCTTTTTAACTTATCAATTTCATCTTTACTAAGTGAAGAAACCAATTTTAAAACTTCTGGATCTTCTGCAAAAAAGTTTTTAAGGTTATACTCACCATCTCTTGCCCCTAAAGTTTGATATTTTCCATCTACAGTTTTAGCAAAACGTTTTAATAATAAGTGATCTTTATCTTGTTGAAAAATCTTATCCCATTCAGACCCCCAAAGGACTTTTATAACATTCCATCCATTAGCTTTAAAAATTGTCTCAAGTTCTTGAATTATTTGTCCATTGCCTCTTACAGGTCCATCTAATCTTTGGAGATTACAGTTTATAATAAAAGTTAAATTATCTAATTTTTCTCTTGAAGCGATAGATAATCCAGCCAAACTTTCAGGTTCATCCATTTCACCATCTCCAAATAAACCCCATACTCTTTTATCTGTTTTTAATAAGTTTCTATTTTCTAAATATTTCATGAATCGAGCTTGGTAAATTGCATTAACTAAACCTATGCCCATAGATGATGTAGTAAACGTCCAGTAATCTCTCATTAAGTATGGATGGCAGTATGAAGACAGTCCTTGTTCATTTAATTCCTGTCTATAATGTTCCAAATGATTTTTTGTTAATCTTCCCTCTAAAAAGGATCTTGCATATATTCCTGTTGTACACTGTGATTGATAAAAAATTAAATCTGCATCATCACCACCTTTAAAAAAATGATTAAATCCCGTTTCAAATACTTCAGCAAAAGATGCATAACTTGCAATATGTCCTCCAAGCCCACCATAATTTTTATTTGCTTTCATAACCATAGTTAAAGCATTCCATCTTAAAATTGCTGTTATTTTTTCTTCAATTGCTAAATCTCCAGGATAAATTCCTTGATCATATTGAGATATCGTATTTCTGTATGGTGAATATGGAACTGGTGAATATAATACTCTTAAATCTTTTGCTCTTTTCTCTAGTTTTTCTAAAATTAATTTGGCGCCCTCTCTACCATGATTTTCAACAACTGCATCAAGAGAGTCTAACCAATCGTTTAATTCTTGATTATCTAGTTTTTGATTCTGAGTAGCTTTAAATTCTTTGCTCATCAAAATAATTATACACAAAAAACTAAAATTTATATCTGTAAAAATTGTCTTAATTTAATTTATTCAATGACCCTTTTCGGTTTGCCTGATGCAAAACTCTCAAGATTTTCAATCATTTGATTATAGAAAGTTACATAGTTTTCAGCAGTTACGTAACCAATGTGAGGAAGCAAAAGAGCATTCTGTACGAATCTAAGCTTATGACTTTCAGGCAAGGGTTCTTTTTCATAAACATCTATTCCTGCTCCAGCAATTATATTTGTTGATAATGCTATAATTAAATCATCTTCATTAACTATTTCACCTCTTGAAGTATTTACTAAATATGAAGTTTTTTTCATTTTCTCGAATTCTTTAATAGTAATACAATCTCTATATCTATCTCCTCCTTGAACGTGAATTGACAGAAAGTCTGAATTTTGAATTAAATCATCTTTGCTACACGGTAAAACGTCAAGCTCTTTGCATTTATCTAGATTTAAATTTTCACTCCAAGCCATAATTTGCATACCAAAAGCTTTGCCAATTTTTGCAACTTGAGATCCAACTCTCCCTAATCCAAGTAAACCTAATATCTTACCTTTAAGCTCAACTCCAATTGTCGACTGCCAGTAACCTTGATACATATTATCTATTTCTGTTTTAAAATTTCTAGCAAGTCCTAAAATTAATGCCCATGTTAACTCTGGTGTTGGATTACTATTTATTTCAGTGCCACAAACAACAATTTTATTTTTTTTAGCTGCATCTAAATTAATTGATTTATTTCTCATACCACTGGTAACAACTAATTTTAATTTTTTTAAACTTTCTATAAGTTCTTTTGTTATTTTTGTTCTCTCTCTCATTATAAATAGAACTTCAAATTCTTTTAAATTTTCGATTGCATCATTTTCATTTTCAAATGGCTCGTTAAATACCTGAAATTCATATTTTGAAGATAATTTTTTAAGATCGATAAAACCTTTTGCAATGTTTTGATAATCGTCGAGTATAGCTACTTTAAGCATTTTTTTTGTTTGAAAGTAATATCCCTGAAATAATAAATATTCCACCGATATAATGATAAAATAACAATACTTCATCAAATATTATCATTGCAAGAATTGCAGCTAGAATTGGCATTAAATGTAAATAAATTCCAGCTCTATTAGCACCTATTAATGCAACACCTTTTATCCAGAAAAAAAAAGAAATTATGCCGGGCAACAAAACAACATATGATAAAACAAGAATGAAATTTGTATTAATTATAATTCTATTACCAATGTAAATATAATCTATTGCATACATTGGAATAAGAAATATTACTCCAAGACCAATTACAACTTGAAGTAACGTTATTGGTGATAATCCATAATTTTTTTTCTTTAAAAGTGCTGAATAAAGTGACCAGGATATCATTGCAAATAATGCAAATAAATCTCCTTTTTCAAAAGCTAAATTTTTAAAGACTTCAAAGTCTGCTTTTGAAATTATAAATAATACACCTAATAAAGAAAATATAACTCCTAAAACTTGAAATGTATTTGTTTTTTCTATTTTTAAAATTATAGAAAATAAAATTATCATAACTGGAACAGTTGAGATCATAAGTACACCTGTAATTACCTGGGTAGTTTTCAAAGAATAAAAAAGTGCTGAATTAAAAATACTGACTGCTGTTATTCCTAAAAAACATAAGAGATAAATATTTTTAAGAATTAATTCCTTTTTTTCAATCATCTCTTTATAAGTAAAAGGTAATAGAATTAGAAACGCTAATGACCACCTTAATATATTTAATGATATTGGAGGTATTTCATTTAAACCTGCTATCTTTCCAACAATAAAATTTCCTGACCAAAACAGAGCTGCTAAAAAAAGCAAAATAGATGCAATTATGATATTACTTTTATTTTCAAGCATTAAATAGAGTACTATAAAAGATTAATTTTAACTAAACCTTATTGAGCTGTATGGTTGCAAATCTAAGTTAGTATTCTCACCTGAGATCATTTTAGATATAATTTTTCCTGATATTGCACCAAGTGTCCAACCTAAGTGATGATGACCAAATGAATAAAAAACATTTTTATAATTTTTTGAAGGCCCTAGGACTGGTAGAAAATCTGGTAATGTGGGTCTAAAACCAAGCCACTCATCTTTATGTTCAGGCAACCCATCTAACATATCTTTTGCATTTAATATCAAGTTTTTTATTCTCGATTTAGATGGAGAGTTTTCTAGACCTCCAAATTCTACTGTTCCAACAACTCGCAACCCCTGTTCCATCGGTGTCATTCCAAAACCTCTATTTGCATAAACAATTGGTCTTGAAATTAAATGATCATAATTTGTAAAATGAACATGATATCCTCTTTCAGTATCTAGAGGTATATTTTCATGTAACTTGTCTGTTAGTCTTTTTGAAAATGCCCCACACGCAATTACAAGTCTATCAAAAATAAATCTTTGCGTTTCTGTTCTCAATACAGGTTTTTCCTCATCAAAATCTATATCTTGAATATTCAATTTTAAAAACTTTCCACCTTTATTTACAAAATTTTCAAATAATTTTACTAATATTTTTCTTGGATTTCTTGCGTGTCTTGCGTAATCATAAAAAACACCACCATGATAAAATGGTTTTAGGTTTGGCTCTAGATCATGAATTTCTTTTTTATTAACTAATTGTTGTTTTACTCCCAATTGATCTCTAATTCTAATTTCTAGTTCTCTACTCTTCATATTTTGATCAGTCCAAACATAAAGAATTCCATTATTTTCAACTAACCCATCAAGATTAATTTCATCAAATAATTCGTCAAAAGCTGGTAATGATTGATCTAAAATTTGGTGCATATTTTTAGCCGTATGCATCATTTTTTCTTCCCTACAATTTAAGATAAATCTTACAAACCAAGGAATCATCTTTGGTACATAGTTCCACTTTAGAGCTAATGGTCCTCTTGAACTAATTAACATCGAAGGAACATCAGCTATGACATCTGGTCTGTTTAAAGGAACGGACGCATAAGGAGAAAAGTGACCAGCATTTCCATATGACGCTGCACTTCCTGGCTCCTCTCTATCAAAAAGTGTTACTTGAAAACCTTTCTTTTGAAGAAACAGAGCATTACAAACACCTTGTATGCCAGCACCAATAATTCCAATTTTCAGATTTTTTTCAAACACAATTAAAATATATTTTCTAAGAAACGCTTTATATATATGATATTTGATCGCGGGTTTATTTTACTTAGATTGTTATTTGCCTATAGATATTAAGGTTAAGTCATCACTTAACTTGTTGTCTCCAGCAGTATTGATTACTGCATTAGATATATCTGATAATTGCTTACTAGAATCAGAGTTATAATTTTGTTCTATAATTTTTAATGAGCCATCTACTCCTATTTCATCACCTTCCCTGTTTAAGCTTTCTGATAAACCATCAGTGAAAGCATAAAACCTATTATTTTCCAACTTAACTTTATGAGTTTTATAAACTGATTTGTCTTTTTGAAGTATTACTCCCATAGGTGGTGAATTACTTTCAAATTGTTCATAGTTTCCTGATGATGATCTAATTATAGCTGGTTGATGACCTCCGTTTACCCATCTTAATTCATCAGTCCTCATATTATATTCTCCTAATATACTGGTAACAAACATGCCACCCGTTTTAGTTAAAAACAGATCATTATTCATATGAAACATCATTTCATCTGGATCCACTTGATCTCTAGACATGATTTCAAATAAAGTTGATGCTTTAGCCATGACCATTCCAGCATGAATTCCTTTGCCAGCGACATCTGCGATTATAAAATAAACACTGTCATTATGAGGATAAAAACTAAAGAAATCTCCTGAAACTTCTCTGGCTGCAATATTAATTCCATGCACAGGGTAATTTTCCAAATTTCTTTTTGGTAAAAAGTTTTCTTGGACTTTAACCGCAAGTTTTACTTCATTTGAAATTCTGTCTCTCCATACTTTCTTTTCAGCTTCACTAGTTTCTAGTTTACTCATCAATCTATTGTAATAAAGACCGATTACTCCTCCAGCAGTAAATGGATCTTGAGGTCCTCTTATTGTTAAATCTCCAGACTCAGATTGTTTTTCTAAAATTGTTATTAAATCATGTTCAACAGAAGTGGCATTGTGTTCTGCAATATTCAGACCTAGCTCTTCATGTAAAGGACTTACTCTTAACGGATAAATATAATTTAAAATTTTCAATAAAATATATGATCCAAAAAATGAGAATACACCGATTGAAACAATTCCAATAAACTGTACTTTGATTTGTTCTAGTCTCGTTAATCCAGTACCAAGTATTTCAATGTCACTAAATAATCCAACTGCAATAGTTCCCCAAACTCCTGCTGCTAAGTGAACAGGCACGGCACCAACAACATCATCTATTTCAAGTTTATTTAAAAATTCATTTACAAAAATAGCAACCACCGCTCCTATAATTCCGACAAATATTGAAGTCACTGATGTCATCGAATTACATCCTGCTGTAATTGCAACTAGTCCTGCAAGTGGTCCAATAATTACATAGTAAGGATCTGGTTTTTTAAATAGAGCAAAAGAAATTCCAAGACCTGTTAATAATCCAAAAGAGGCAGCTAGAAATGTATTTATTAAGATTAGTGGAACCGCTTCATCCATAGCTCCATTACTTCCACCATTAAAACCAAACCATCCAAACCATAAAATTAAAGTTCCCAATACTGCTAAAGGGAAACTTGATCCTGTGAATTTTCCTTTGTTTGCATCTGAATATTTTCCTATTCTAGGACCTAAAATTAAAACTGCCGATAATGCAATCCAACCTCCAACTGAGTGAACAATGGTGCTTCCTGCAAAGTCAACAAATCCAATATCTGTCAGCCATCCAGTGGTTTTAACTTGCCCAGTTACTGCAAGTAATTGTCTTGTAGCATCAATATTATTTAAATAACTTGATGACCATGCCCAATGGCCAACTATTGGATATATTATTCCAGTAGCTATAATAGTGATTATTAAATAACCATTGAACTTCATTCTTTCAGCAACAGCTCCTGAAACAATTGTAGCTGCAGTTGCAACGAACATTGCTTGGAATACAAAATATGTCATGTATTCAGCTTGATCAGTTTTAAAAAAGAATAAATCAGTTCCAAAATAGCCATTAAAACTTTTTCCAAACATTAAACCAAAACCAAATAGCCAAAAAATTACAACCGCTAGACCAAAGTCAGCAGCATTTTTAAGAGCAACGTTAATGCTATTTTTATGTCTTGATAAACCTGTTTCCATGCACATGAAACCTGCTTGCATTATAAAAACAAGTATAGCGCAATCTATAACCCAAAGAGTATCTACAAATGACTTAACCGATTCCAGATCTATATTCTCCACTTCATCCTCTTAAGGTTATATTTATTTTAAAGTTCATCATAGAAAATAGATGGTCAAAATAGGTTGGTTACTCTTTTTTTTTCCAGATAAAATAAAATAGATACGGAGAAAGAGCTGGAACAATCCCAAACCAAAACCACTCATCCCATCTAAAGCTTTTGTCTAACATTGGACTTCTTAAACCGTTCCACCAAGTCAAGTACCCAATAAAAATTATCCATGCTAAACTAAGAGTTGTATAGATCTTAAAATTTTTTGAGAGATCTCCAGAAAAAATAAATTTAACTTTTTCTAAATATTTACTAATCTCAATGTTCATTATTAACAATTTGTTCGTGTCCAAACAGACTTATCTGTATATTCAATTTTGCATGGTGATTTAGCTCCAGTTTCTTGAGCAATAATTGTATAAGTTTCCGCAGATCCTTGAGAACAAAATTCATAACCAATCTCAGGGGTAATAACGTCGGACCCACCAAGTAGTTTTGTTTCTAAAGTAGTCGATGTTGAATTATTAGGTCCGCATCCAGGAGTAAAATATTCATCCTCATCGGAGTAGAATTCACTTTGTGCAAGCGAAATTTGTAAAATTATATTTTCTGCAGATTTCCTTTTTGCTGACGAAACGTAGCCGTTATAGCTTACTATTCCTATTGCTGAAATTATTCCAAGAATTGCAACAACAACCAAAAGCTCAATTAAGGTAAAACCTGAGCTCCTGGTTGTCATAAAAATTTTTTTACTTTATTCTATGGTAACAGAGCCTGACAGCAAAGTGGCTCCACTGACTTCACAAGATATAATTTCTACTTTGGTACCATTATCTGTGACACTTGTATAACCTTCGTCACCTGTACCACAAGAAGTTAATTTGGTTGTTTTGATTGCAGAATTAGATGTCGAATAAGGATTTTTAAATTCTGATCCTAAAGCATTATTTGTAGCCTTCGCAACTTCTCCTGATGTTTTTCTACTTGAACAAGTCAATTTATTTGAGTCTTTAACCATCACTTCAGACTCTCCAATTTCGCATTTTTTAAGTTCAGCAGCCACATACTTAAGCACTGCAGCTTGGTTTGATTTAACTGCTGATTTTTTTGCTCCTTTTGTGTAACCAGAATAAGCAACTACTCCAACGGCAGCTAAAATACCGATGATGGCTACAACAACTAATAATTCTATAAGTGTAAAACCTTTATTATTTTTTTTCATAATTTATGATCCTATTTTAAATAAAAAATATGTATATACATAATAATTATATCTTTTGAAAGTCAATATCTACATACATAATATATTCAAAATGGGTCATTTTTGTTGATTTCACAGGGAAATTTAATAAATATTAATATTTATGTCATACAAAGTTATTGAGGAAGGCGGAATATCAATTGTTCACCTAGATGGTGAAATTGATATGGATGTAACAGAAAAAGCAAAAGAAGTAATAATGCCTCTTATTGAGGCAAAAAAAGAAGTTCATCTAAATCTAAAAGAAGTCCAGTATATGGACTCATCTGGAATATCTGTACTAATTGAAAGTCATCAAAAAGCAACTGAACTTGGAACAAAAGTCATTTTAAAAGATATTAGTAAGTCAGTTTTAAAAGTAATTATGATGGCAAAACTGGAGCAAATTTTAAACTTAGGATAAATAATGAATAACCTTGCTCAAATATCAGAACAAAGAGATTTTGTTGTAAGTTCATCTAGTCTTAAAGATGTAAGAAGTTTTTCAAGAGAAGTTTTTGAAAAAGTAAATATTGATCAAGATTTAAAAGATGAACTTGTACTAGCAATAGCAGAAGCAGCCCAAAATATTGTAAAACATGCTTACCAAGGTGAAGATACTGAAGATAAAATGGAGATTAAAATTTCTTTATCAAATGGAAATTTAGAAATTGGATTTTTTGATAAAGGAAGACCAGTTGAAAAAGATAAAATTCGACATAGAAAAATTGATGATATTAAACCTGGAGGACTTGGAACTTTTTTTATTCAACAAATAATGGATGCAGTAGTATTTAAAGAAGGCGAAAAGCCTTGGATTAACCATTTAATTTTGTCTAAAAAAATAAATTATTAACTTCCAATAATTGCACCGACATTAAAGATTGGTGAATACATAGCTATCATTAAACCACCGATCATTGTACCCATAAATACAATCATAATCGGTTCAATTAAACTCGACATATTATCCACTGCTGTATCAAACTCTTCTTCATAATAAGCTGATACTGATGTAAACATTTCATCCAAATTACCAGTTTGTTCACCTACAGATATTAACTGACTAAAAGTTGGCGGGAATACTGGCTCTTTTAAAAATAGTTTTGTTAAAGTATCTCCTGAGAAAACACCTTTTTTAACATTTTCTAAAGCTTGAGTAACAACATCATTATTGCTTACTTGTTTTGCAATTTCTATACTCTCTAGCAAATTTACGCCTGCAGAGCTAAGGTTACCCATAATAAGAGATATTCTCGCAATTAAAGATTTTAAAATCATATCTCCAAATACAGGCATTTTTAAAACTCTATTGTGCCATTTATATCTTACTGCTGGTATTTTAGTTGTCGTGTATTTAAATATTACAAATCCTATTGCTAAAACTATAAATAAAGTTAAACCACCCGCTCCTCTCATAAAATTACTGGCATTCATAATAACTGCTGTAGGCGTTGGTAAAGGTACTCCCATTCCTTCATACATTTCAGCAAATATTGGAACAACTTTAATTAACATGAATACCATTACAGTTATTGCTACTGTAAACATGACAACAGGATAAGTTAATGCACTTTTAATTTTCTTTTTAACTTTTTCTCTTTTTTCTAGTGAGTCCACTAATTTCAGCAAGAAGACATCTAATTTACCACTGGCCTCTCCTGCCTTTATTAAGTTTATATAAATATTATCAAAAACCTTAGGGTATTTTTCAAAGCATTTTGAAAGTGTGATACCTCCTTCTAGACTTTTTCTAATATCCTCAATAATTTCTTTCATTGTTGGATGCTCAATTTGATCACGTAACATTGAAAGTACATTTAAAATTGGAAGACCTGCCTTAACCATGGTTGCAAACTGTTTTGAGAAAATCATTACATCTTGAGGCGTAACTTTTTTCTTTCCAAAGGAAAAACCGCTTTTTTTACCTTTTTCTTTAGCAGCTTTTTTCTTTTTAGTTTTAACTAAATTGGTGATTATTATCTTTTGTTCTTTTAGCTTATATGACGCTTCTTCCTGATTAAGGGCCTCTATTTCTCCCTCAATATATTTTCCTGCTGAAATGCCTTTATATGTAAATGTTTCTGAAGACATTTATTAATCCATAGAAAGAACTCTATCAAATTCTCTGAAATTTAAATCTCCAGTTAATATAAGTTCTCTTCCCATATCTTGCATTGTTCTGAAACCTTCATTAGATGCAATTTCTTTTAATTCTGGTGTTGTAGCTTTTCGCAATATTGCCTCTTTTATTGGTTTTGTAACATTCAATATTTCATATATTCCCATTCTACCTTTGTATCCACTATCTTTACATTTTGGACAACCTTTTCCCTTTTGTACTTTTGCTCTTGATGCTTGTTCAACAGTAAAGCCTAGGTCAGCTAATGCTTTTGGAGTAATGTCATTGTCCGGCTCTCTACATTCTGTACAAGTTTTTCTTGCTAATCTTTGTGCTAGAACCAAACTTACAGCTGCGCTTATTAAATAATCTGGAGTACCCATGTTTTGTAACCTAGTAATTGTGCTTGGGGCATCATTTGTGTGTAGTGTACTGAAAACTAAGTGTCCTGTAAGTGCTGCTTTTAATCCTATATCAACTGTTTCTTTATCCCGCATCTCTCCGACTAAAATAATCTCTGGGTCTTGTCTTAAAAATGATCTCAAAGCTGTTGCAAAGTTAAAACCAATATCATCTTTAATTTGAACCTGCCCAACACCATCGAGTTCATACTCAACTGGATCTTCAGCCGTTAAAATATTTAGATGAGGTTTAGAAACTTCTTTAAGAATACTGTACAAAGTTGTTGTTTTTCCTGAACCTGTTGGACCTGTAACAAGTACTAGTCCCTGTGTACCATGGATTGCTTTTCTTAAATTTTTTAAATCCGTTTCTTCAAAATTTAATTGCTCTAAACTTATATCTCCCGCATCTTTATTAAGAACCCTCATTACAATTCTTTCATTAGTTGCTGTTGGAAGAATTGAAAGACGTAAATCAACTACTTTACCATCAATTTTAAATGGTATAGCTCCATCTTGTGGAAGTCTTCTTTCTGCAATGTCTAATTTTCCCATAATTTTAAATCTTGTAACAACCGCACCATAATTTGAATGTAAAAATTTTTTGAAATGTTCTTGCTCAGTAAGAATACCATCTAATCTATATCTTACTCTTGATGTAAATCTATATGGTTCAATGTGAATATCAGATACACCTGATTTAATCGCGTCAGCTACAACTGCTGTACTAAACTTGATAACTTCCGACTCATTTTCGATTGCTTCTATATCTTCTTCGGGTTGGCTTTCTAAAACTTCAGCTTGTTCATCTACGTCATAATCAAAAGTTTTAGTTTTTTCGGCTTGAGTTTGTCTAATGTCTGAGATGGTTTTTTCACCATCTGCTAAAAGTTTATCTACAAAATTTGAAATATCTGAAACTTTTGCTGCATGAAGTTCGATATCCATTTTAGTAATAGTTCTTAAGTTTCTCATTAAACTTAACTTTGAGATATCAGAAATCGCAATATGTAAAACTTTTCCTTCAATTTTAAATGGCGCTATAAAATTCATATTTATATAGTTAGAAGGAAGGACAGCCTTTAGTTCTTCGGTCACTTGTATGGCTGATAAATCAACAACATCTAATGATTGATCATGAACTAATAAATCCAATATTTTTTGTTCATCTGTTAAGTTTAATTCAAATACTGCATCTAATTGTGATTTATTCCCATCGCTAGAAACTTTTTTTATTTCAGCTAAATCTTTTCCAGAAATAATATCTTGGTCTATCAAGATATTAATTAAATTAATTTCTGACTCTCTACTTATGTTAATCATTATAAAATTCTTGGTGCTATAAACACCAATAATTCATCTAGGTTATCAGAATTTGCCTTACCTTTAAAGAGATTGCCAATTACTGGCATATTTCCAATACCTGGAGTTTGATTTTTGCTTTGAGATACTACATTTTTCTTAATTCCACCGATTACAACAATATCTCCATCTGCAACTAATAATTTAGTTACAATTTCCATTTTATTAATTGGAGGTTCATCTCCTCCAGCTGATCTATTTGGTGTATCATTATTTACTTTTATAGTTAAAAGAACATTTCCATCTCCAATGATACTTGGTGTAACTTCTAATTTTAATGCAGCTTCTTTAAATGAAGTAGAGGTTGTTCCGTCAGATGTTGTTTGATATGGAATTTCCTCACCTTGTGTAACAGTTGCTAACTGATTATCTAAAGTAAATACTTTAGGGTTCGAGATAGTTTTTCCCATACCCATACTCTCAAGGGCAGTGATTTCTGCTTTAAGAACACCTGAGCCTGTTCGTCTTAATATCCCTATTCCGCTTGTCGCACCAGTTACTGGGAAATTAGCCAAACTATCTGTTGCAGCTCCTAAGCCAGCGGCAGTATCTAAATCAGTACCAAATGCACTTCCACTACTAGTACTTGCTGTACCTCCAGCAATTTTTCCAGTTCTATTGTAATAACCTCCAAGCCTAGATCCAAGCGCTCTTTCAAAATCTGAATTGGCTTCAACAATGAAAGCCTCAATTAGAACTTGTTTTGTTCTAATATCTATTTCTTTAACAACTTTATCAACTACATCTAAATCTTTTTCTTTACCTCTTACAATTATTGATCGAGTTGTAACTTCCTCTGTTATTTGTATTGGTGTGTAAGAACTATCACCTGAAGATTGTGTAAATAATTCTTCAATCGTTTGTTTAGCTTGAGCAGGTGTTATGTAATAAAGCCTAAATATTTCAGAATAAATTGGTTCAACACTATCCTCTAATTCAACCTTCTTTTTAACTGCTTGCGCTCTTTCAGACTTGTATGTTTCTTGAGCTGTTAATGTTTCTGGTGAATGGATTCTAATTAAGTTACTTGCTACATCGACATCAGATGCAAAATTTTTCATATCTAGTAAAGCCTGAAAAGCTTTATCCCAAGGAACATCAATTAACTCTGCTGAAATTGCTCCAGCAACTTCATCACCTACTAGAATATTAATTTCACCGATTTTACCCATCAACTTCATGGTTTCTTTATAATCTAAGTTTTTAAATTTAAGTGTAACTCTTTGCTTTAATAATGGATATTCGTCAGAGATAATTAAATAATTTCTCTGGGCTTCAGATGAAATTTTCTTTCTTTTTCCTAATTTTCTAGAGTCTCCTTCTAATGGCTTAGGACCCATTTCTAAGGTTTTGGCAACTTCAGATTTTCCTGAATCCACGATGTTTTGATCTTTAATTAATGGAGTGTTGTGCTTGAAAGGTTTATTATACTTTTTTGCAAATTGTGAGTTTGGGCCGCAAGCACTTAATAAAAATGCAAATAATATAACAAATAGAGTATTATAATATTTTTTAATAATCATCTGCCTCTCTAACTTGACTGTTAAAATCTATGATCATGAACTTTCCATCTTCTTTTTTAAAGATTGCTTCATTTAATCTTAAATCTACTAATTGTATTTTTCCTAAATATTGTCCAAGCGATAGAGTTAAAACTTCTCCCCCTGAATTAACAATTGATATGTAACTATAATCTTTTCCTGATATTAATCCTGCTAATTTAAAATTATATAAACTTAAGTCATTTTCTTGTTCTTCGGCAGGTATATTACCTGACATTGAGCTTGTGCCTTCATTTCCTGCAAAAGGATCATTTAGTGGCACCTCTTCATCTTCTTCCATTTCTTTAGCTATTTCTTTTACCTGATCTAAAACTTCTTTTTTTTGATCGTGATTATCAGAAAGTAATGTCTTAGGCAGCAATAGCAAAATTATAATAAATAATATCTTAAAAAAATTCATCTGGCATTCCCACTATTGTTAATTCTCCTGTTGCTACTATCGCTCCAGTTGAATCATTTTGTACTACACTTATTGTCTCCTTGTCAAAATTTAACATTTTCTTTTGCTTAGATACTGCTCTTTTGAACTTTATATAACCTAAGAAATTTCCTTTAATTTCATAGTCTACTGGAATTTTGTAATATGAGACCATTTCTTTTTGAAGGTTATTCTCTGATTGATCTGTCACTCCAACCTTTAAAACTGGCTTTGGTTCTTTTTTCTCTATTTTTGAAATAACCAAACCATTAACTGCTGCATGCTTACTGAGACTTTGGTAAAGATCTTCAACCTCAGCTTTTGAATGAAACAAAGTTGATGTTTCTTCAAACTTCGGTTTCATTTTTTTTATAGTTTTTTTTAAAGAAATAATATTATTTTCAAAATCAACTATCTCTTGCTCTTTTTGAATTTTGTCTTGATATTTTGCTTTTCTCTCCTTAACCATCGGATTTAGGATTGCATAGTAAATAATTAAGAAAAGAATAATTGCTCCAAATCCTATTCCAAATTTTATAAGTGTTTTTTTATCTATAGCAGAAAATTTCTGTTTTAGATCGTCCATTGTCATGTTCTTTAAATCCATTATACGTTCTCCAATATACAAGCAATTTTAAAGCCCTTCATAGTTTGTGAACCTTGTTGTTCATTTGGCAAAGTCATGCTAGCAAGGGATGCTTGAGAAATTAATTTTTTATTATTTAAATTGCTGATTAATTTTAATATATCTTGATCACTAAATGCTGATCCTTGAATTATAACTAAATCTGAACCATTATATTCAATTGAATCAAATTTTACTCTTTTAGGCACTGCTGAAGCAATTTGAGCTAATACTCTAAAACTTATTGTTTTATTTGATTTAATTGAATTGCTTAATTCTAAAGATTTATCCATTAATTTTTTTTCTTTCATTATGTCATCAAATTTATTTGATCTATCTTGATGAGTTTGAACGACTTGTTCATATCCTTCGACTTTTTTATTTAAGTCTGTAATTTGCCAAAAAGCAAAACCAAATAGCACAATATATATAACGGCAACGATTCCAGCTATTCCTTTAAATGCAAAATTAGAAAATGCTTTAGCTTTTTTCTGCGCTATCATATTTTCTCGATTAGGAAGTAAGTTAATATTTTTTACCGCTGTCACAAATTTATAATATCCAAAAACATCTAGCTTTCTAAATGCTAAACCCATAACTGTTGAAAAATAAGAAGGGTTACTTAATTTAGTTTCATTTTCTATTTGAGCAGGTATCTTAATTCCGTCAAATGGATTAAAAAGATTGTAACCAGTATTAACCATATTTTTTCTAAAGCTTGCCAAATAGTCTTCTACATTTGGCAAATTAGATGTGACTTTTAAATTTCTAATTCTTTTTTCATATTTTGTTTCAAAATCTTGAACAGCTTGTTTAACCTGAGTCATATATCTTCTAACCAAAGCATCCATTTCTTCTTGATTATTACTTTCAGATAAAGTTTTTCTGTCTTGAGCTCTTATAAAAATATCAGTGATGATTGGATTATTTTCATAAAGTATCATTACATAATTTTCATCAAGACCGAATTCTAGAACTGCTGTTAAATTTGAGTCTTCAATTGATCCGGCTATTTGATTGATTTGGTCTACTGCAGATTTTAAAGCGAAGCATTTAACATCGATGATTACAGCATTTAGTCCACCTTTTTTAATGATTGCTGTATAACTGTTAATGTCTGAAAGTTTTGAAGCAACAAACAAAATATCCATCGTATTAGCTTTTTCATCTTTATTAATAACTTGATGGAATATTGAATATTCTGCCAAGTTATCTGTTAGTTGAACTAAATTTTCCCAAAGTGAATCTGTATCAATCGCTTTTTTTAACTCTTCTTCTGTCATCAAAGGTGCAGTCACCACTCTAATGATCGCACTTGTGACTGGAATTGCTATTGCAGCGTTTGTTGTTGAAACTTTTGATTTTAATAAAGCTAACTTTAATTCTTCTGCAATTTTATCCTGATTTTCTAAAACAGTTCCACCCTCAGGAACTCCATCAAATTTATGAACATAAAATTTATCTAAAACCCATTGGTTTGCTTTATTGCTTGATACTTGAGCGAGTCTAATTTCGTTTGGTGTCAATTCAACACCTAAAATTTCTTCACCTTTTATTGAAGATTTTCCTAATCTATTCTTTAATAGTTTGCTAAAAAAACTCTCTTTCTTTTTACCCGCATCTGGCTTTGGTACGGGTTTATCCGGTGGACCATCTTTACTCTTTTTTTTAAAAAGATTTGCGAAAGGATTTTTCATATTTTTATATTTTGAATTTTATCTATATACTCAACTTTTACTAGAATAAAAAGCCCGAGTAGTACATAATAAGTTTTTTTGAAATAAATTACTAAAAATTACTTATATTTATAGTATCAATATTGAATGTTTGAAAAATTAGAAGAATTGGCAAAAAATAATAAGAAGATTTCTGATTTCCACATTAGAGCTGGTGCCCCTCTTGCTTATAGACAGACCGGAGAAATAATTAAAGTTCAAGAAGTAATGGTTACGGCACAAGATATAAAAGATTTATTATCAATGAACTGTAACGAACATGAATTGAATAAATTTGATAAAACTCACGAGCTAGATACTTCGGTAACATTAAGTGGATTAAGATTTAGAGCAAACTTTTATAAAACAATAAAAGGACCAGCGTGTGTTTGTAGAAGAGTAGAAAGTAAAATTCCTGAAATGGATCAATTTAATTTACCACAATCTCTTTATGATATTGTCGACTTTCATAAAGGCTTAGTTTTAGTTACTGGTCCAACAGGCTCAGGTAAATCAACTACACTTGCAGCCATTGTTAATGAAATAAATAAAACAAGAACTGCAAATATTATTACTGTTGAAGATCCAGTTGAATTTATTCATCAAGATAACAAAAGTATAGTTTCTCATAGAGAAGTAGGCAAACAAACAGAAACATTTGCTGCAGCTTTAAAGGCAGCTCTTAGAGAAGATCCAGATGTAATTTTAGTTGGCGAAATGAGAGATTTAGAAACTATTAGTCTTGCATTAACCGCTGCAGAAACAGGTCACTTAGTATTTGGAACACTTCACACAAGTGGCGCACCAAGTACAATAAACAGAATTATTGATGTGTTTCCACCTGAACAACAAGAGCAAATAAGAGCTCAAATTTCAACATCTTTAAAAATGGTTGTTACACAAAGATTGTTAAAAACAAGAGATGGTGCGGGTAGAGTTGGAGCATTTGAAATTATGAAATGTACAGCACCAATTCAAAACTTAATTAGAGAAGCTAAAATTCATCAAATTCCAAGCATCATGCAAACTGCAGTAAGAGATGGTATGATAACAATGGAAAAATCTTTAGAAGAATTGGCTAAAGCAGGGAAAATAGATCCAGGTGCTACAAGATCAGAACATTAAAGGTTTTACATTACTCGAATTGCTAGTTGTTATCTCAATTGTAGCAATAGTATCGGCTGTTGGTATTCCAAATTTTATGGACTATAACAAAGATAGAGTGTTAAGAGCTTCCACTGAAAAAGTTGTTAATATGATTAATTCAATTAACACTCAATCACAAAGAGGCTCTCTTCCTTTTGTGCAAGTTTACATCAAACCTAATGGTAGTAACTCAACACAAATTATAACAAGAGGATTGTCTAGAAGTGCTTACACTAATAGATTAAATAGTGGCAACCCAATGGATTGTTACACATCAAGTTCATTTTGGACTTCTGAAGTGGATAACAAGACTTATGATGTAGCTACACACTTAGATAGGGAAAGCTCAATATGTTTTTCTCAAAATGGAACACATTACAAAACCTTAGGTAAAATCAAAAACCAATTAAGAGTTACTTTAGACGAACCTTCAAATGCTACTGATCAATATATTATATTGTGTACATTTGATAACGCTAAAAAAAATGGTGGAAAGTGCCCTATTAGTAATGCTAAAGGATTAGAAAAACCTGCCTACTTAGTTGAATGGACAAGATTTGGTAATGTAAATAAATTTAAATGGAGTCGTAATGGTTGGACTAGGATGTAAATTTTTTAAAAATCAGAAAGGAATAACTCTTATAGAAGCTCTAGTATCAACAGTTATAATCGGTATTGGTTTTGTTGCTATTTTTCAGATGGTTCAATATTCTGTACGATCTATTGACGTATCAGGAGAAAGAACAAAGTCAAATTTGCTTATATCAATGGTTGCTGAAGACCTTATTTCAGAAAAAAACTCAACTTCTCCTACAAGCAAAGTATCTTTTGTTGATTATTTAGTGTCTGAAGAAAAAAAAGGTAAAGCATCCTGGAATTCTGCAAGTTGTAATACTGGATCATCATCCTCTAAAACCTTCACAAATACTTTAGATGCTAAAAAATACAAATGGGATAATAGATTTTCAAAGAGAAGACTAAAATGTAAAGGGACTCAGAATAGAAAAGCACTGAAAGTTTATGATATCTGCAACAATGCGGCGGCAGGCAACAGTTGCACTTATAATAATAATAAAAACTATAACGGTACAGGTATATATGATCAGTGGGTACTTGGTAGAATGGAAGTTAATGTAAGTACTGGGCGTATTGATGCATCTGGAAATGCAAAGCCAAAGAAAAAATATTTATATTTCCAAATTAAATAATGAGAAAAAAATTAAGTAAAATTTCTGGTGTTACCTTAATTGAAATTTTAATTGGTATTGTAATTTCTGTAGTAATGATGGCAGCAATGTTTACTTCGTACAACGTTGTAAATAATTCTTACTCTCAAGTAACAGATAGAGCAAAAATATCAAGTCAAGGAAGAGATGTTATTGGAATGATGATGAGGGATATTAGAAATGCAGGTTACAAATATTATGGTGATAATGTTAAAACAAATAATCAACATGCTCCCATAATAATAACAAAGTCATCAAATTTTAATAATGACTGTGATAAAATTGATATTGTGTATGGCGATGTTGATTATAATAAAAACAAAACTCCAAAATATGTTTATCAAAGATATAAAATTACATATCATTGCGAAAAATCAAAATTGCCTAATAAAAATGCCAAACCTTTACCTGGTGGTAAAAAACCTCCAATAGATGCTTTTGCAATTTATAAAACTAAAGTTATTTGGGACAAGACTGCTAATAACTGGAAAAATCCTGAAACAGACGGAGTTGATGCAACATATAAGAAACAACTCATCGCAGATTATATTGAAGACTTAGTATTCATACCTATCGATGAGGAAGGAAAAATAATAAATCCTCCTCCAACACCAACGAATGCAACAAAAAGTAAATTATATAAAATTAAAACAATTGATATCGCCTTAACTGTTAGATCAACAAAAAACTTTTTTAGAAATATTAAAGCAAGATTTCAAGAAACATTAAATGATCCAACTAGAAAAAAAGTTAAGACAGATAGATACTTGAGAGAAAGTATTGTTGTAACAGCTCATGCTAGAAATTTAGGTATACAATAATGAGAAAAAATGAAAAAGGTTTTGCATTAGTTTTATCGTTAGTATTAATGCTGGTTATGTCTTTGATGGGTGGTGCATTAATAGTTATCTCAGCAGGTGATCATCAAAGTAATAATAGAAGTGAAGATTACCAACAAACTTTTTATGTTGCTGAAACTGCTTTAATAGAAGGTGAGCGTTATAT
Source organism: uncultured Pelagibacteraceae bacterium (assembly GCA_902586025.1). Classification (GTDB taxonomy): domain Bacteria; phylum Pseudomonadota; class Alphaproteobacteria; order Pelagibacterales; family Pelagibacteraceae; genus Pelagibacter. The sequence goes on along the minus strand of CACIFV010000004.1, from coordinate 17,087 downwards.
ACTTAATCAGTTCCTTGGACCTTGGAATACTTCTAGTCATAAAAGAGATACAGCAAAAAGAAATTTGCCAGCAAATCAAACATCTAAGTACACTGGAAATATGACTCAAAAAAATTATAACTCAAGGTCGATTGGAAGAGATGATTATTTAAGTCCAAGTACTATCTGTTACAATTCATTTTCTGAGATAGATAAAGATAATCTTAAAGTTGTGACAGCAGAAAGCTGGAACTTTGGGGTAATAATAAGAGATAGTTTTTCATCAAAAGGAGGCACAGTTGAAAAAGAAGAGGCCCAAAAATTATTAAAATATTATTATCAATTTTTTGTAACTAGAATTGGATCAGCTCCTTATAGAGGTTCGGGTTCTAGTGTTAAAAAAGGAGCAAATAACACAGGAAATGACGGTATGGCTTATAGAGTTTATGGGTGTGGCATTAAAAAAGAGAAAGATCCAATGGTAGTTGCGCTTGAAAGTGTTGTTGTGCTTCCAAAATAAATATGTCTAAATTGGTTCTTGAAGAGAAACTATTTTTAAAAATAAGGTATAATTAATTTATGAAATTAATAACTAAAATAATATTAATTTTAACTTTATCTATTACTTATTCTTATTCTGCGTGTAACTTTAAAGCTGAGCTTGGAATTAAAAGAGCAGAGTTTGAATCAAAGGAAATTGTTGGTGCACCATTGCCTGGAGAATATGGAAATTTAGATTTTTATGGAATATTAGCTGAAGACATTTGTCCAGAACAAAATTTAAAAGATATAGCTGTCGAATACAAATTTTTAAACGACGAATTAATCGCAATTAATTTAATTGCTCTAAATGATGATACAAACTCTGTTTCTGAAAAACTCACTTTGATGAATTATATGAAGAAAAATTATGGTCAATTTGATACGACACAAAATCCCAAATCATTTACTGGTTATGAGATAGTAGACAAATCAAATAAATTTATAGTTTATCAACGTATTCCTAATGACCAAGGAGTTATTGATGAACAAATATATATCTCAACTCCTAAATTAGATGAAAAATTGATGAAATATATGCAGGACATGGAAATGCAAATAATGAAGGATAGTCAATGAAAATTAAAAATTTAATTTATTCAATTATTTTATTTTTATTTGCGTTATCTAATCAAGCTTTTACAAAAGCACTTCCACCAGGATCTGGTATTGGTGATGTGCCTGCCAACGTTTTAATTATGTTGGATAAATCTGGAAGTATGGGATGGAGAATGAGTGGTGGTACTGCAAGTATGCGTTATCCATACGATACTGATGCTGACAGTAATGGTGATGTTCTGGTATCACAATATAACAGAGATGGTGTAAAAAAATTTCTTTATGGTTCTAAAACACTTGATACAGGATTTGGAAACAAAGGTGTTTCTGGAAAAGGGAATAGAAGATATGAAGGAAATTCAAATTGCAGAACATCTTACTCATATAGTGGAGAAACTTATAACGACGTCTATTACACAACTGCATATTATGAAAGAGCAATCGTAGCAATAAGAGCAAGTGATGGTAGATGTTTGAAGAAATACTCCCTTGGTATTTATCCATACAACATGACAATAGATAAAAGTACAGGTTACTTATATGTAGGTGGTTCTTGGGGATATAAGACAATCAATCTTTCGACTGGAACGATTTATAATTGTAGTACAAACATCAATATGGCTTATTCATTTGGTGCTGCAATTTCTGGCAATAAAATAGTCTACTCGAGAAACAATTATTTATATACGTTTCAATTAAGTTCAAACAATCATAGATGTCCAAATACAAGTGGAATATCAAGTATGCGTTATAATTCTGGATATTACACTGGTCTTCAGTTCAATCCTAATAATAACCAAGAATTATGGACACTTTCTTGGAACAACAGCCGAATGGAAAAATTGACGATGAATAGTAATCTTACGTCTATAAGTTCAACAACTAGATTTGGCAGTAGAAGTAGAGCAAACAGCTCTGCATCTGCAACTTATTTTTACTATCCTTGGGGATTGGGATGGGATGATGGAAATAATAGATTGCTAGCGGCAGACTTAAACAAAGGTTCAGTTCAAGTTTTCGATTCAAATGGAACATGGATACAAAATTTTGGAGGGGCTCCAACAACTAGGATGCAGGCAGCACATGCTGCTATAAAATCGTTGGTAACTGATGCTTCTTTAACATCTGGAGTAGACTATGGATTTGCTTATTGGGCACATGGAACTGCTGGTTTTTCTCGGTGGAGTGGAGGAAATATAAAGACAGGAACTGGAAATGCTTCTCCATGTAACAATTATAATTGCTTGAAAGTTCCAATATATAAAGGCGGAGCAGCTGCAATTGCTAAAATGATTAATTCTGTAAATCCTGGAGGTGGGACTGATGCTGATGCATTTATGAAGATCGCACAACAATATTATTTACATAATACTTACACTCCTGTTGATAAAAATTCCCCTTGTCAGAATAGCTATGTATTAGTGATCGGAGATGGAGATTGGTACAATCATAGTAGAGCAATGTCTAAAGCCAGAAATTTATATCAACAGCATAAAATTAAAACTTTCACTGTAGCTTTTGGAACAGGAATAAGTAACAGTGGACTTAGAAATTTTAATCAATTGGCAAATGCTGGTGGCACAAATAAAGCTATTGTTGCTACAACTGCAGAGTCTTTAAAAGTCCAATTAAAAGCTGCTATTTCACAAATCATTGCATCAAAACTTTCATTTACAGCACCTGCAATTACAGCCACAATTGAGCAAGGTGGATCTATGTACCAAGCACAATTTGATTATAGACAAAACAAAGAATGGGCTGGAACTATTACTAGAACAAAAATAAACCCAGATGGTTCACTTGATACAAAAGATAAAGGGAATTGGTCGGCAGTTGATCAAATGCCAGCGCCAGATAAACGAAAAATATGGAGTGTAATTCCAACTACAGATTACAAAGCAGATTACAATAATTTTAGAGACTCTAACGCAACTGCAATTGGAAATTTAATTGCAATTTATGCAAATGATATTTTAGATTATCATAGAGATAGTAACAACGCTGATGGATCTACTAACAACAGAAGATGTGCTAATTCACCTGGAGTAATTGATGGAACCACTGATGATCTAAAAGGTTTAGTAAATTTCATAAGAGGAAAAGATTACTTTGATTACGATGGAGATTGTAATTTAACGGAAACAAGAAAAAATCCTTTGGGAGACATATATCACTCTCAATTGGTTGTAGTTGGAGCACCATCTGCAGAAACTGCATTTGTTTCAACAAACCAAGAAGCATACTTCAGAAAATTAAAAGGTTATGATGCTTGGGCAGCTTCACAATTTAATAGAAAAGAAATTATATATGCTGGATCGAACAGTGGAGTACTCCATGCATTTGATGCTAAAACTGGTAAAGAAGAATGGGGATTTGTGCCACCATTATTAGCTCCTAACTTACCAAATGTTATGAATAAAAGTTTAAATATTGCAGGAGCAGGTGGAACTAATGCAATATTTGGTGTCGATGGATCAATTGTAGTGCATGACATGTATTTTAAGAGCCCACTCGATACTGCAAAGAAATGGCACACTATTTTATTTGTTCCTTATGGAAGGGGTGGTGCTGGATTTAGTGTACTTGATGTAACCAAACCTCTAAAGCCTCTGCACCTGTACTCTATATATAATGATATTATTAATAATAGAATTTACAGAATGGATCATAATCAAGTTGTCTCAACATTTGATTATATTTCTAGATCTTATTCTCTAGCTGCAATGGGACAATCAATAAAAGTTGCGGATAATTATAATGATGACTTTAATGGTTCTGGAGTTGATGCTAGCAAGAAAAAATGTGCAAATAATGAGGATAATTATTGTTATGAAGGAAAATCTTGGACTTTTCCAGTCCAAGGAATATCTAAGAACGATATAACCATTATTAAAAATGGTAAGAATTATACTAATTTTACAGTAAGCACTGATTCTGCTGGTGATACTATTATAAACTTTGCACAAGCTATAAAATATTCAGCTCATCCGGATATAGACTCATCAGAAGTAGGATTTACTATTAAATCAGGAGCTAAAGCAACTGGCGTTCAAGCTCCACATGATATGTACGACTACAGTTTGTTAGGAGAAACATGGTCTGACCCAAGAATATTTAGAATTCCAAATAACGGTGCTGGTGATACAAACATAGAAGATGATGTTTATGTTGCGGCAATGGGTGGAGGATATGGAACACAATTTGAAGGTGTTGGTTCAAACTTAACAATAATCAATTTAGAAGATGATACTAATCCCGGAAGTCTTTACAAAGTAATTGAAATAGAAGATTTAGCATCAAGTGATATCGTTAATTCAACACCAGGATCTCCTGTTTTAATTACACCAGATACTGCAACTGGAATTACATTTACTGGAGGTTTATTATATTTAAGTGACCTTGAAGGTAAAATGACTAAATTTAATTTATCAAACTTATCAGATGATGGTAATGGGAATGCAGTTAAAATTTTTGATAGTACGACTTTATTTACCGCTGGTTCAACTAAAACTAATGGAAGATACATGTACCATTCCATGGATGCTACAATAGGTGGTACAACAAATGAATTATGGTTGTTTGCAGGAACAGGAGACTATGAAAGGATTAATGATACAACATCTGGAGTATCAAATTATCTTTTGGGAATTAAAGATAAAGACTATCCTTTCTATAGAGATATCGCTAAACCAACAAAAGCTGATGATATCACTAAGTGTAAAGATACAACAAATGATACTACTGGATTTAAATGTCCTCAAAATGCAGATAAAGGTTGGTACATTGTTCTTAAAGATTATGCAAAAATAACAGCAGAGCCAACTGTATATAAAGGAACCGCTTACTTCCCAGTTTATGAGCCAACAAAATCAGTTAACAAATGTAGCTTGGGTAATGCATATATTTGTGGCGTTGATGATGAGTGTGGAACTAATACTTCTTCTCAATTAAATCAAACTATGGGTAAATCAAATAAATGTGCTTATGTTGGACAAGGTGTTTTATCTAAAATTGTAGTATTTGCCGATAAATTATTTGCAAACATTGCTGGACAATCTACAGGTAACAAAAAAGATTTAGTAACTCTTCAAGCAGGACAAGGTCAAACTGGAATATATAGAAGTTCTTGGAGACATAACTATTAATCAATAAAAATTTATGAAAAAGATTTTACTAAGTATAATCTTATTCTTTTTATTTAGTTCTTTGAGTTATGCCGGTCCTTGTTTAACAACGATTGCTAGTGCATCAACTAATCAATTAGCATGTGCAGATGATGATATTTTAAATGTTACTTCTGCTGGTTCAATTACTTACAATGATAATAAGGCAGTCGATCTCGAAGATATAAGTGGAGTTCAAATTACTAATGATGGAACAATTGAAACAGAAGATGGAACTAGTAAACAAATTGCAATAAATGCTGAGTCATCTTTAAATACAACAATTACAAATAACGGAACAATCAACTCAGATAATAAATATGGTGTAATATTAAATTATGCAGAAAATGTTGTAATTACTAATAATGCAGGGGCAACAATAAGTGCTGACGGAAATACCGCAATTTATGGAAAAAACGTTGGTAACTGCCATTTTAATGGTACTAATTGCCATTCAGATTTATCTGGTCAATCTAATGGTGTTGGTCTAACACTACATAATCATGGAACCATTACCTCTACTCATGAAACAATTTGGTTAGGTTCAGGAAGTTCAGGTGTTCACAGGAGCAAAGGTATTAAAATTTATAACTATGACGGTGGAATTATTAAAACAACAGATGAAGGTGATAGTCCAATTAAAGGTTTTCATTTAGTAGATTTTGAAATCATTAATTATAAAGGAGCAACAATTGAAAGTGCTGACAGACACGTAGTTAATACTGAACAATCTGAAGATATCAATTTTACTAATAATGGAACAATGACTGCAACAAGTAAGAGTGCATTTTACTGTAAAACTTGCTCGGATGTTACTTTTAATAATACCGGAACAATGACATCTGGAAATAACGCTGTAGTAATTTCAAATGGTGATAATATTAGTGTAACAAATTCTGGAACAATAACTGCCACTACTGATAATTCAGGTTTAAATATAAGTTCAACCGACGGGACCGTTGTTACTAATACAGGCACTATATCTGGGGTTGATCATGGAATGCAATCTTCAAATGTAGATAATTCTACGATAACAAATCATGGAACCATTTCTGCAAGCTCTAATTCAGGATATGGACTAGTGTATGAAAATGATGGAACCAACAGAGTAAATAATACTTTAAACAATTATGGCACGATTAGTGCAACATCAGGTTCTTTAGCAGATGGAATTGGTATCGGAAAAAATGCCAACCCAATGTTTAATATTACGATAAATAATTATGGTACAATTTCTGGATCTGATGACTCTATAAAAATGCTTAATTCTTCAAACACGGGTATAAATATAGTTACCAAAGATGAAGGCACATATATTGGTGAGATTAATCTAAATGATTCATCGACAACAATGACATTAGATTGCAGTATTTCAAAAGATCAAAAAATAGAGATTCATAACAAAACAAATATGGTTATCACAAATAATCTTTGTGGAAACGATAACTATGAAATATTAGATAGTAATAGTGATCCAGACGCAGATAATTCAGAAACTAATGGTTTTTTATATGTTTATGGTGAAGATTTAGATATTGATAGCCATAATAAAAAATATAGATCGGAAATATTTTTATCTAATTTAAATGATATTTTTAATTCAGTTTCAGAAGAAAAAAAATCTAGCGGATATTATTCTGTAAAAAAAAGAGACAATATTTATAAAAATGAAACAACAGGAGTTACTGGAGATTTTAAAATTGAAAATGACAATTTTAAACCGTTTTTAAGTTATTCTAGTCAACAAGCAAAATTTAATAATGGCGAAGCTTTAGATAGTGAAAATTTAGCTATTGGTCTAAAAAAGGAAATCGATTACGAGAAATTTAAATTTTCTGTAGTTTCAATTTTTGGGTTAACTCAAAATAAATATTTAGACCTTGAAACTGAAACAAAACAAACTATTTCAAAAGAAAATCTAGGTCAGTTCGCTGCTGTAAATTACAAAGCATCTAAAGAAATAGAAATTGATGATAGTCAAAGTTTAAATATTGAAGTGGATGGTAAATATGGTCTAAGAAGACTTCCAACTTACTTAACATCTTTTACAGATGGAGATCTTTCTGTTGATGATGCGGTAGATCAAGTATTATCAGGTGGATTTAATGTTGAGTATTCAAAATCTTTTGAAAATGGCTTCGTTCTTAAGCCATATACAGGCCTATCTTTAAATCAAACTTTGAGTGAAAAAATTGACATTTTTGCAGACGGTGAAAGAAAAGACATGGCCCATTATATGAATGATGATTTAGCAGTAAAAGCTGGTTTAAATATCAGCAAAAATACTAATAATTTTGGCCTAAACTTTAATCTAGAGTTTAATGAACAAAATGGACTTAAAGACAGCCAAGTAAGTATTTCATTAACAAAAGTAATTCAAAATAATATTAGCAAAAAAATAGAGGGTCTACCTATTGATCCAGAACTAGAAAAATTATTTGATCAATTACAATTAGCTAAAGAAAATGAAAGATTGGCTGAGATAACTGGTAGAGCAGTTGAAGAGAATAGAATAATGAAAGAAATGATTATTCAATTAATCAAAGAAAACAATAAACTCAAAACTGAGAGAAATCTTTTACTAAAAAATTGATTTTAAAGTCTTAAAAATACTAAAATTTGTGTTTGAATATTTATTGATCTCAAATGCTTTAAAAAATTTATTATGTTTATTTCTTTGAAGATCTGGTAGCTTTAAATAGATCTGTTGAATTGTATCAGATTTCAATATCTTAAATTTTTTTCTTTTTCCAAATAAAATTAAATATAAATAAAATTTCATAATATTTTTACTATTTAAATTTAATAATAATTTAAATATTAAAAACAAAAATAAAGGTATAAATATCCAAATGTATATTTTAGAAAAGTTAAGATTTAATAATTCTTTAATAAAGTTTTTTCGTTCATTATCATCATATGATAACAAATGTTGAGTCCATACAAAATCAGCATAATTAAAGTAATAACTCATTTTTTTAAAAAAGTTAGATGAAAACAAACTATTAGATGCAAATTGTTTATTTGAGAAAATATTATTAAGTGTGTTTCTGACATTGCTTTCAGGAATTGCACTTGTCGGATCTATTCTTACCCAGCCTTTATCATCTAGCCAAACTTCTGCCCATGCATGTGTATCTTTTTGTTTGAATTTATAAAAATCTCCTACATCATTTAATTCACCTCCATAATAACCTGTTACAATTCTACTTGGTATATTTGCAAGTCTTGCAAGAAGAACAAATGTTCCAGCATAATATTCACAATACCCTTCTTTAAGATCAAAGAAAAAGTTTTCATAATTATTTCCAGAAAAATTTTGAGGACTTAAATTATAATAGTAAGATCCATCAGAAAATTTATTATATAACTTATTTAAAAATTCTGTCGGTGTTGAAGTATTTTTGTTTAAAACCCATTTTTGAAGTCTATTTGATATATTGGATGGAGTTTTTGTATAATAGTCTTTTAGATCCTCCCCTAAATAGTAATTAGTTTTATATCTTTTAAAACTTATTTGTTTTTTTCGATCAATTAAATCTCTGCTAACATAAATTTGATTAAAATAATCTTCTGATATTTCAATATTATTAGAGATTAATTTTGAGTTTTTTAAACTTGGAATCCATTTCTTTTTAAAAGGTTCTAAAACTATCTGGTAGGTTTGATTTAGCTCCCTGCCGTCTTTGACTTTAAAAGATGATTTATATTTATCAAATAAATAGTAACTTGAAGACGGTCTCCAAGATTTGTCTTCTTCAATGTAATCAAAAATTTTAACCCTAAAATATAGTTCTTCCTTTTTAAAATTGTTATTTATAAGGGTAAAAACATCCTCATCAGAATTTGAAAACTCACTGAAAGATCCAAGATTAATACTATCTGGAATACCTAAAGAGCTTGATGCTGGATTGAATAGTCTAAAATTTATTTCTGCACGTGGGAAAACTAAGTAAAATATAATAATAAACGGGAAAATACTTAATCCAAAGCCTAAATATTTAAAAACGTTTTTTATATTGAAGTCCAACAATTCCTTTTGCTGAATTAGATACATATTTATTATGACCAGTATTACGATAGTAAAACTTAACAAAGTGCTTAGTATATCTTGGCCTTTAATAAGGCTTGCAACAGATATTATTAAACAAATCAAGCTGAATGAGAGTTTGTTATCTTTATTTTTTAATTCTGAAAACTTCATGATCAGTAATATTGCTAAACAGTTTAGGAAAAATTCCTCTGAGAACACATACTGATTAAAAATAAGCTGAATATAAATCGCACCAATTGCAATAATACCTAAGATTAAACTTTTTAATTTGATATTAATTTGAAAAAATAGAATATTAAAAATAAATACAACAAACCAAAACAATTTATTATTTAATGTTAAATCTGCTGATAGTGAAAAAGTACACAAAATTAAAAGCAAAAAAGTAAATACTGATAAATTGTAATTCTTAATTTTTAACATTGGCAAAATATTTTAATATTCGATTTAAAGATTGATCGTTGTCATTTAGGTATAACTCGTGTTTTTTGTGTTTTATCTTCAAGTTCAATTTTTTTTCATAACAATGATTAACTATATAAGATGCGTAATTTAGTAATTTTTCAAATTCAATATTTGGATATTTATCTAAATCTAAAATTAGATTAGACAATTTTTCAGTATCACTAAAAGTTTTTACATATCTTTTGTCGCTAATTATCGATTTTTTCCATGCAATTTTAGAAAAACTATCTCCATTTTTAAATTCATCAATACCATCAAATTCATCTGCATTAATGATATTAATTATTTTAAATTCTTTTAATAATTCGTTGCTTGGAAGAATTTTTTTTGGATAAATAATTATTTCACTTTTTGGGCTAAAAATAACTTTAGCTCTCATCACTCCAAAGGGGTAAATCGATTTAAGTGTTATTGGATTAAAATAAGATTTACCTCTAAATTTACTTATATACTCTATTTTAAAAAAATTAATTCTGTCATTAAAATTGTAATTGCCGACTTTTTTTTTATTGTATTCTATATCAATATTTATTTTTTTTTCTTTTGATGAATTTAAGATTTGAAAGCCAATTGAATTTACAGTTTCTGCTTCAACTAAATACTCATCTTTGCATATAAAATCGAGCTTACTAACATTTTGGTGTGAAATGAATATTGATATAAAAAAAACAAAGAAAATTACTATTGAAACTAACAGTCCTGAATTATTTTCATAAAAAACTGAGATTAAAAAACAAAAAAAAATAAATAAGCCTAATCCTAATCCATTAAGGTTGGGATAAATATAAATTTTCGCATCTTTTTTAAGATTAAGGAAACTTTTGAAATTAAAGCTAAAAAGTCTTGATTGGACTTCCATTATCCAATATTAATTTTTTCAAGGATTTCTTTATTAACATAGCTAAGTTTATCCTGTTGATTTAAAAACTTTATTCTATGCCTTAAAATATAAGGTATTGTATCTTTTATGTCTTGATGAGAAACATACTCATTTCCATTAACAATTGCCCAACCTTTAGCTAAGTCGATTATTTGCTTCATACACCTTGCTGAAATATATATATTTTGACCTAAAGCTTTTATTGTTTGTTCTATTTCAACAACATATGCATATATTTCATCTTTTATAGTTATTTCACTTTTTTTATCATTAATCTGAGACCAATTAATTGTTTCAGTTGCAGAATTTGAAAAAGAGATATTTTTTTTTAACATTAAAATTTTTTCTTTTTGATCTAAGTCTGATAGTGAATAAGAGATCATGAAACGATCTAACTGTGAATCTGGTAAAGAACTAGTTCCAGAAGTATCCATAGGATTTTGAGTTGCAATAACAAAAAATGGTTCTGGTAAATTATAACTCTCGCCATCTATTGTAACATTTTTTTCTTCCATTGCTTCTAGGAATGCACTTTGAGCTTTTGGGCTTCCCCTATTTAGTTCATCTGCCAAAATAATATTTGTAAAAATAGGACCTTTCTGAAATTTTAACTTATCATCTGATAAAATGTTAAATCCAAGAACATCGCTTGGTAATAAATCAGATGTAAATTGGATTCTTTTAAAGTTAAGTCCTAAGCTTGATGTTATTGCTTTAGCAAATGTAGTCTTTCCTGAACCTGGATAGTCTTCAATTAAAATACTTCCCTCAGAGATGATTGCAGCTAGAGTTAATTTAATTTTATCTACATTGCCTACAATTACTTTGGATGTATCTTCTATTATTTTATTAAACATATTTTTAATTATATTGGTTTTCTTACATAAATTGAAAAATTATTATTAAAAGCATCATCTGTACTTCTATAGTGTTCATATGAAACATTTATAGTTAAATTATTGTTGAGTTTTGCCCCAATTCCTAAATTTAATAATAAATGTCCAGAATTTTGATCTCCTAAAGCATTACTATAAATTTCAGAAGAATTATTAATATAATATGCTTCTGATACAGAATTAATTGTTTTATCTTTTCCTAATTCAAATTTAAAAGATGGTTCAAATATACCTTTTTCATTCTCAATAACTTTACTTAAATTTAAACCTGCAGATAGTGATGCACTTTTAACGTTTTGTTTATTATAACTTACAGCTGTTCCATCACCTGTTTCTGTATATGCCTTTAGTTGGGTAAATCCTAAATCAAGTCTAGAATAATAATTTAAATTTCTACCTACAACTTCAACATCAGGTTCTAACAAGTAAGTAAAGCTTCCAAAAAGTTGATTTCCTTTTCTATCTCCTTTATTTTTTCCACCTGTAACATCTCTGCTTAAATCTATATCCATTTCTCCAATACCAGCAACCATTTCAAAAAATCTTTTATCTTCAATTTTAAAACTTGTGTAATTCATAATACTTATTGTGGAAGCATCCATATTTGCTTCATTGCTACCTACTTCAGTTTCTTGCCATGATTTATTGATTGCGAATCCAATTGTCTTATCTTCATTTATTTTCTTATCAATTCCAAAGGTAATTCCATCACTATGAATATCTTGGCCTAAATTCCCATCTTGCTGACCTACTCTACCAAATGATATATTACCTTCGCTCCAAACTCCCCATTTCTCTGTTTCTTTTTCTTTTTTAAGTAGTTTTGCAGAAAGCGAATTTATTTGTTGAGCTAATAGTTGATTGTCGAAGTTCATTGCTAATCTTATGTTTTGATTTGAGGAATTGTTAGTTGTAGATCTAATATAATTCATTCTTCCTGAAATTCTATTTAACGACTGATTTAAAGAATTTATAGCAGCTACAGTTTGATTTTTTGTAAGAGTTTTTACAGTATCATTAAATACTTCTCCTGGTTTTGTAGAAAAATTCAAAGCAGTTGAACTTGATATACCTGAATATGAATTTCCAGCAGTATCATCAAAGGCAGTATCATCTATTAAAATATAATAATCAATATCTGCTGTTAAATCTGTACTTGGATTAATGGTAATTTCTGTTGAACCACTACCAGAGACTTTAGCTCCAGTCACATCAATTGTTTCAATAGTGCTATCATCATAAGACTTTTTGATAGTAATATTTCCACTTTCAACATCAACCGCTTCACTAAAAGTTAAAACTATATTAGCATTTGTCGCGACTTCTGTTGCATTATCAGATGGACTTGAAGATGATAAAGTTGGAGCGTCATTGTCAAAATTTGTAATAACTAAATTCCAATTTGTGCTTCCAGAAGATGTTTCTGTAAGTGCCCAATTGAACTTTCCATTTGTTACAGTTACTGTACCAGTGGATCCGGCGGTAAATCTACTCGAAGAGACTCCTGTTATTACAGAAGTATATGTTCCAGCAGATAACGCAGAGTCTGTGCTAATACTAAAAGTAGTTGCACCATTTTGAAGATCAACAGCAAGCTTTCCATAGTCAGTTGTGCTGTTTGCTAAGAAAACATAATTTACAGGAAGATAACCTTCCAATTTTAAAGCATCATTTCCTCCTTGATCATTTGTTAGAGATTCAAGACCTACATTTGTTGTCACTACTAAATCATGATTGCTAGAACCACTTGATATTGTTCCTTTATTAATAATTATGTTTCCATTAGAACTATTGTCGCCAATACCAAAAATTGCATCCCCTGTAGCAGAGATAGTACCAGTGTTAGTAACAGTGACGTCGTTCACATTATTAATTTCAAAGCCGTTCCCACCTGTTGCACTGATTGTCCCAGAATTTGTAATAGTGCCAGCTGAATTGTCAGTTCCTGATGAATAAATGTAGAGAGTATTAGCTCTGCCCGAAATGGTGCCAGAATTTATTATTGTTCCTGAATTAGCATGCTGACCAAAATTAATTGTTCTATCTTTTGAAGATGTAATACTTCCAGAATTATTAATTGTTACCGTTCCAGTAGAAGGATGTAACTTAATAGTATCTGCTCGTTCAGATTCTAAAGTACCACTATTTACAATTGATACGGTACCACTAGACTGTTGCAGTGAAAGTGCTGAACCAGGTCTATTAGTATTATCAGTCACTGATACTGTTCCAGAATTATCTATACTAAAATCTGTAGATTGATCAGCTTCTATTCCTTTGGTCGTTCCAATAATTATACCGTTATTAGTTATAGTTGTAGAGCTTGTTGAAAAAGTATGACCTTCTAATTCTACAGGTTCTGCGGCACTTGTATCAACAGTGACACCACTTTCAACAGTAAGTGTATCGTTGTTTGACATAACAATTTGACTAGAGTGATTAGATGAAATTGTTATATCTTCAGCTTTTGCAATATTTAAAAATATTTGATTATTAATAATTAAAGTCAAAAATATAAAAAAATATTTCATATTTGTATACTTAAACATTTTAAATGGATTAGTTCTAGAGACTGTTTGTCATTAAAATCTTTAAAATAAAAGTGATTTAAAGCTATTTTCAAAAAAAAGATAAACTAATGTTCCAATGATTATGTATGGTCCAAATGGAATTTGTGAAGACAATGATTTTGAATTTTTCAACAAACTTGGAATAACACTTAATAAAGCAATTATAGATGATAAAAATATTACAAAGGGTATCGAAATCCATCCAAACCAAAAACCAATTGCTGATAAAAGTTTTGCATCTCCTAAACCCATTCCCTCTTTTTTTCTTATTTGTTTGTAAAAATAGATTATAGACCAAATAATTAAATAACCAAAAATTCCTCCGATTAAAGAGTTAATAAAATTTGGAAAAATTGGATTCAAATTTGGATCAAAAGACTTAATGAAACCAATAATCATCAAAGAAAAAGTTAATACATTTGGAATGATATAATGCTTTAAATCTATAAAGAAAATTATAATAAAAGATAATCCTAAAATTAAAAACAATATGGTAGTTATTGTGATTCCAAATAAGTAATAAATCACTAAGAAGTAAGTAATAGTAATTAACTCGATTAATAAATACTGAGACGAAATTTTTTTTTTACAATTTCTACATTTGCCATTTAATAATAAAAATGAAATTACAGGAATATTATCTTTCCAAGTAATTAATTTTTTACAATTTGGACAAAATGATCTTCCTGATACAACTCCCTTACTTAGAGGAAGTCTATAAATACAAACATTTGCAAAGCTACCCCACAAGCCTCCTAGAATTATTACAAATATTAGATCCACAAAAATATGATTATAATTTAATGTTCGATGTAATGTGAATTAATCCATCTATTACATACTGAACCATTAGAACTGCATCTTGTAGGTGAATGTATAAATTGGGTGTATTAATTATAATCTCCATTGTTGAAAAATTTACCAAAAATTGCTTAAAATACTAGTTAAATAAATGTTTCTATTTAAATCAAAAAAACCGATCGAACCAAAAAAAGAAGCTGAACAAGTTAACGTCGATTTAGAGCTTGTCACAAAAATGAACCAAGACTTTGCATTATCTCTTGATTTAAATGACACTCTCATGAATGCATTGCGAGTTATCATTGCAAGACTAAATGCTGAAGCTGCAAATATTTTTCTAATTAATGAGCAAAAGAAAAAATTTGAATGTATTGCTTCACTTCATCAAGATTATTTAGATGAGTATGAATTAGACTTAAAAGATGGTGTTATGGGTAAAGCTGTGCAGCAAAGAAAATGTATTCGTGTAGGTAATGTAAGAAAGGATGTTCGAGAGATAGCTGAATTTTATTTTGATTTAGATAATAAAACAAATTTTACAACATATTCAGTTTTATGCTCACCTTTGATTGCAGCAAATGAATGTATTGGGGTTATTCATTGTTTAAATAAGAAAACTCAAGATAAACTATTTATAGAAGATGACAGAAAACTTTTAGAAACACTTTCGGCTCCTGCTGCATTAGCAATTAGGAATGCAAAAATGGCAAAAGAGATGGTTGAAAAAAATAAAATACAAAAAGAAGTAGAAATTGTTGGAGAAATTCAAAGATCTTTATTATCTAAAAATAAAGAGGAAGACTTTCCTATTTCTGGAATAAATATCCCTGCCAAGGTTGTTTCAGGTGACTTTTATAATTTTTCTGATTTAGGAGATGGAAAATATGGATTTGGGGTTGCAGATGTATCTGGAAAAGGGATTAAGTCATCACTCTTAATGTCTAAAGCATCTAGTTTGTACAGGTGCTTAAGTAAAACCAATTTTTCTGCATCTGATTTATTATTTCAATTAAATAATGAGATTTGCGAAACTATATCAAGAGGTATGTTTGTTACTATGTTAATAGGAATATACGACTCAAATAAAAAAGAGTTGCTGCTTTCAAGCGCGGGCCACGAACCCCCATTAATTTTATCAGCTGATGGAACATTTAGTAATTTTTCTGAAGCTGGTCCTCCTTTGGGTATAATGCCTAAAACGAAATATCCTGAGCACACCATACCTTTCGAAAATAGCTCAATGTATATTTTTACAGACGGAATTACCGAAATAAAAAATCCAAATGGAGAAATGTTAGGATCAGAAGGTTTTGAAAATTATATTAAAAAATATCAATCGACTGCGATCAACGATAGACTTAAAACAATGATTGATGATATTCTTAGTGCAGGACACATACAAAAAGATGATTTAACAATTGTTGCTATAGATGGAAAATAGCTAATATACTGATATTTGTTCCTGATTGTATATTTTACAACTCATAACAATACTTAAGCCCAACATTATAGATAATAAAGATGATCCACCATAAGACATTATAGGTAATGGTGCACCAACAATTGGGAGCATTCCTAAAACCATTGCTATGTTAACAAATACATATAAAAAAATTGCTGTAGCAAAACCAAAACAGTATAATTTTGCAAAGAAACTTCTTGATATCAATCCAACATTGATAATTCTATAGATTAATAATATGTATAAAAATAAAAGTATAATTGACCCAAGAAATCCAAATTCTTCAGAAAAAAGTGTGAATATAAAGTCTGTATGTTTTTCAGGTAAAAACTCTAGATAGCTTTGTGTCCCTTTTAAATATCCTTTTCCAAAAAAACCCCCAGATCCAATAGCTATTTTTGATTGAATTATTTGATATCCGGCCCCCAAAGGGTCTCTATCTGGATTGAAGAAAGTTAGAATTCTTGACTTTTGATAAGGTTTTAAAATGGATATAGCAAAAGGCAGTGAGACTAACAATAACAAACCTGAGTAAACAAAATATTTAATATTAAGACCTGCCAACCAAATTATAGCGATACCACTACCTGCGATTAAAATAGAAGTTCCTAAATCAGGTTGTTGAATAACAAGATAACATGGAATAATTAAAAGTATAATGGGTTGAATTAAAAATTTATAGCTTTGAATATCTGAACTTTGAATTCTATGATAATATC